>CAWCQI010000011.1:0-141632 GCA_963797625.1 uncultured Acidobacteriota bacterium | reverse complement strand
ATTGGCGAGCAGCCGGATCTCTTCCAGCAGCTCGGCGCTGAGACTCTGCGCCTCGTCGACGACGAGCGCCGTGATCTCGCCGCGCGACGGCGTTCGCGCAGCACGCTGCTCGAGCTCTGCCAGCAGCGCGGCCTTCGACTGCGCCGCCTCCGGGCTCAGCTCGAATCGGCGGGCCAGCATCTCGACGAACTCGTCGCGCGTCAGCGCCGGGTTGTTCAGGTACACGCACCGGACGTGGCGGCACCGTCGGACTCGAGCGCCGCTCGCAGCAGCGTCGTCTTGCCGGTCCCGGCCTCGCCGATCAGCACGGTCACGGCCTTTGCCGACGACAGCCCGTACTGCAGGTTGCTCAGCGCCTCGCGATGGCGCGGCGTCAGGAACAGGTACTTCGGGTTCGGCGTCAGCTCGAACGGCGAGTTCGCGGAGGCCGTAGAAACGCTTGATACATGTGTCAGCGCAGCCTTACGGACTGCAGCCTCCAGAGAACGACCGCGGCCGCGACGAGCACGACGCACGACGGCGGCAGAGCCGCCGATGTCCAGGAGCCGCTGCCGGCGCTGGACCTGCGCGGTCGCGCTCGGAAGACCAGCGATGGGAACCAGCGCCAGCACGGGCAGCGCCAGCACGCGCACACGTCCTCCTCGCGTCTTGAAACTCGAATCGCGATACTCGAGGAAGCCGATCAGCGCGAGGCCGAGCAGCAGGCCAGCCAACGGGCCGCGCCAAGCACCACCAGGCGCTGCATCCGGTTGTACGGCTGCTGCGGCAGCGACGCCGGGTCGAGCACCTTGAACTGCTCGCCAATCTGACGGCGCACGAGATTCGCGGCGAGCTTCGAATCCTCGCTGCTTCTTGAGCAGGCTCGAATAGGTCTCGCTGCAGCGTGGCGTAGTCGCGCGTCAGCTCGACGAGCTCGGACTCGCGCGCGGGCACGGCGTCGACCTTGGCCTGATAGTCAGGCCATCAGTGTTCTTCAGCCGCCGTTCTCCTCCGCGTGGTTCGATCGCAATCTGGTGATCGATGGCCTCGAGCTCGGCCTGCAGGTCGCTGAATCTGCTCGCTGCCGGGCCGCTTCGGCCGGCGTCAGCGGCTTCGTCGGCCGGCCGCTGGCGGCACGCTTGGCTTCCTCCTCGAGCTTCTGCCTGCAGCTCGCCGATCGTGCGTTCGAGCGCCCGGATGTCCGGATGATCGGGCGTGTAGCGCAGCTTGTACAGGTCGAGCCGCGCCTCGGCCGCTTCGAGCTGCTGCGCGGTCGTTAGCGCGGCAGGCTCCGGCGGCTCGCGGTCCATCAAGCGGACGCGCCGAGCGCCGGCATGCGTCTGCGCGTCCGCGAGCTGCCGCTCGATGAGAATGCGCCGCTCGCGCGCGCGGTTCGTGGATTCGCTGACCGACTGCAGCTGCAACTGCGCGTTCTGAATCGACTGGAGATTGGCCTGCAGCTGCGACGGCAGCTGGCCGGCGTGACGGCCTTGTACTCTTCGAGCTTCTTCTCGTGCTCGATCAGCCGCCGCTTGGCGTCTTCGAGCTGCGACTCGAGAAACTGGTTGGTGCTCTCGGCCAGGTTCTCCTGGTCGCGGAGGTTCTCTTCGATGTAGAGCGACGCCAGCCGCTCGGTGACCTTCTGAGCCGTCTTCGGCCGTGTCGCTCACGTAGCTGACGCGAAACGACTCCTTCCCTTCGACCTTCGACCTTGATGTCGTGCGCGCATGCGCTGGACGACATCCTCCATGATGCCGTCGCGCGCGCTGTCGCTGTACAGATCGAAGTCGCTGAATGATCCGCTCGAGGCGCGAGCGGCTCAGGATCTGATCGTTGATGGTGTTCAGGCGGTCTTCGACCGTGTCGCTGTCGCTCGTGGCATCGACTTCTGTCCGGGATCCGCTGCGGCACCACCAGGATCAGCGTCTCCGAGCGGTACTGCTCCGGCAGAACGCTCGAACGCGACCACACCAGCCGACCAGCCCGAGCACCGCGGGCAGCAACGAGCAACCACCTGCGGCGCAGCAGGATGCGGAGAATTTCCTCGGCGCGAGTACTTCTTTCCTGGCAGCATGAGCTTACCTTCTCATCACGGGAACCCAGAGCGTCAGGCCGACGCGGACGCCGTTTCGCTCGAGCACGGGCGGCAACGCCGGGCGGCAACTGGGCGGTCCCTCGAAAATCGTAGTAGTAATAGAGGTACTCGCGCGTACAGCGGCCCAGCGTGCGGCTGAGCGCGTAGCGGAGTCCGGACATTCGCGGTGTAGGTGTCGAACGTCGACGACGCGTCGCGACAGCGCGGACTCGCCATCCGAATAAGCCGCCGACGCCAGAACGTCCCAGCCGGCGCTCAGCAGGCCATCGACGACGGCCGTGAAACCCGTCGGCGTAGACCGGCGTCGCGAGCCCGGGCACGTATTCGAGGCCACGGCGGTACGACGCCGCGCGCCTGCCACGTCCGGCCGAACTGATAGCCGAACGCGCACGTCGCCGAGCACGCGATACTGCGCGCTCGAACGTCGCCGCAGCTCGTCGATCGTCGAGCGGCAGTGTCGACCGCCGCCGAGCCCACGCGCGAAACCGAAACGTGGCTCGCCGCGTCGGCCGACAGCGGCCGCGTGTAGTCGACGCCGACATCGAGGCCGTGTTCGGTCGCCGACTGATCCTGATCGACGTAGCCAGAATCGCCGGTCCGGAAGCGGTAGCCGAACGTGAGCGGCCGTGTTGCGGCTCACGTTCTGCGCGAACTCCAGCCGTCGCACGCCGTAGGACGTCAGGTCTCGCTGGACGGTCGACTTCGTGCGCAAAGTCGGTGTAACTGCATTCGAGCGCCGCCAGTCAGCTGACCGCGGCGCGTCAGTCCGTGTGTACCGAGACGCTGTCGTCGTGTACGTGTAGGACTCGCGTGTCGTTCGACTGAATAGTCCGGCGCCGCGCGGCGGCACTCGCCGGGGTCGGTCGGCATGACGCCGGGAAACAGCCCATACAGATACGACGGCGAGTACGCGAACCGTCTGGTTGGCGAAGCAGCGTCGTGCGCCGGGCGAACTGCGCCGAGAACCCGACGCCCGCGTGTGGCTGACGCTCTGAACTTGCTCGAGCTCCGTAGTAGTAGCGGAAGGCCGACGACGCAGTCGCGCCACCTGGACGCGGCGGCCCTGCCACGTGTAGTCGGCGCTCGCCAGCAGCATCGTGTAGTAACCGCTCGACTGGCGGCACCGTCGGATTGCGACGCCGCCCAGATCGGCGTAGCACGTCGTCGTCGTAGGCCGCGGCAAGCGTGGCAGTCACGATCCAAGCGTGTGCGCGGCCGGCTGCGCCGGCTCGCGCTGCCGAAGAGCCCGCTGATAGGCTCGCTCGATCCGGGCCGTCTGCGCACCGGCTCGGGACTGCGCGGCGACAGCAGACGCCAGCGGCAGACACGAGCACGCGCGACGATCGCGCCGACTGCAGTGGTCTTCATGAGCTCTCAACGCGTCTACGGCACGACGACCGTGTCGCCTGGCTTCAGCAGGATGTTCTGCTCGAGGTTCTTCTGCTTCAGCGACGTCCTTGTAGTTGAACTTGAAGTGCCGCTCGCTGCCCGTCCTCCTTGCGCATGACCACGATGTTCTTCGCGTCGGCGTACTCCTGCAGCCCGCCGGCCAGCGCAATCAGCTGCAGCACGGTCATGTCGCCGGATCAGCGGAAACGTGTCCGGCCTTGACGACCTGCCCGGTGATGTAGACCTTCCGGCTGTGGATCTCCTTGACCACGACCGTCGCGTTCGGCTCCTGCGATGTACTTCGCCGCCGCCTTCATCGATGTTCGCGCCGCAGCTGATCGGGCGTGTAACCCGGCCGCCTGGACGTCGTTCAGCAGCGGCAGCGAGATCTTGCCGTCCGGCCGCACGACGACGTCGGCGGACATGTCCTTGTCGCGCCAGAACACGATCGACAGCACGTCCTCGGGGCCGATGACATAGCCGGCCGGCAAGGCGACACCGGCCGCCGACGCGGCGGGCCGCCGTTGCCAGGCTGCGCTGCGGCGCGGCCTGCTGGCCGGCGGCCGGACCGATCAGCGCCACGCAGACAAGGCCACGACACGCGAAGCGACGAAGCAACGTTTCATGATCTTGCCTTTCGCAGCTGCAGCGTCCGACCTGGGCCGGACCGCATCGCGGCTGCCGATCTACTGCCGATATTCCTTGAACGGCAGCTGGCAGTCGTGCTTGCGCAGGAAGTTCAGGAACCGCTTGTAGTCGCGCTGCTCCATGTTGAAGAGCTTCGCCACGATCTTGTAGTTGCCGCGCGCCTCCTCGAGCCCCTTGCGCACCAGGTCGCGCACGTTGCCGCGCGTGATCTCGCGCTGCATGTAGAGCGGATAGACGGCGGTCCAGAACGACTCGCGCTCCTCGACGAGCTTCTTGTACAGATCGTCGGCCACCGTCCGGCGCCGCTCGCGCTTCGGCCGCAGCCCGATGCCCTGCTGCGTCCGGATCTCCATCGGCAGGTCGTCGGGCCGTCACGGTCTCGTTGCGGCCGGTCACGACCAGGCGCTCGATGACGTTCTCGAGCTCGCGCACGTTGCCGGGCCACGCGTACTCGGCCAGCAGCTTGATGGCCTCCGGCGAGATCGCGTGCACGGGCGTGCCGTTGTTGCGCGTGAACGCGCGCCAGGAAGTGCTCGATGAGCGACGGAATGTCTTCGCGGCGCTCGCGCAGCGGCGGCACGGTCAGGTGAATGACGTTCAGCCGGTAGAACAGGTCCTCGCGGAACGTGCCCTGGGTGATCATGTCGCGCAGGTTGCGGTTGGTCGCGGCGATGACGCGCACGTTGACGCGGCCCATCGCGCGATCGGCGCCGACCTTCTGCAGCTCGCCGGTCTCCAGGAACCGCAGCAGCAGGCCCTGCATGCGCAGCGTCATCTCGCCGATTTCGTCGAGGAAGATGGTGCCGCCGTCGGCCATCTCGAGCTTGCCCTGCTTGTCGCGATAGGCGCCGGTGAAGCTGCCCTTCACGTGGCCGAAGAGCTCGGACTCGAGCAGCGTTTCGGGCAGGCCGGCGCAGTTGACGGCGACCATGGCGCGGGCGGCACGCGCGCTCCGCTGATGGATCGCGTGCGCGACGAGCTCCTTGCCGACGCCGCTCTCGCCGGTGATCAGGACCTTCGCATCGGAGCGCGCGATGCGCTCGATCTCCTGCGCCAGTTCCCCAATCGCGGCGCTGCTCCCAATCAGTTGTCCGTTACCTTGGCGTCTCATGCTTACCTCTGTGTTCTGGCGGCTCGCGGTTCGCGATCCGCTACTCGCTGGCCTTTCTCAAGAACGCTTCGAGACTCCGCCGACTCTTCTCGTCCATACCAACGAACACGGCGCCGAGCGCCGGCTTCGATTCACGGCTAGAGCGATCGACGATGCGCTGCACCTGAACGTCTGGCGCGAACGGCGCCGATAAGACGCCGGCCTGCATGTGAGCCCTCGTGCCCACCGGAAGCTGCGCGTCGCTCGACAGCAATGCGCCGGTCAGGCTGATGTCGACGAGTCGAACGCGAGTCCGCACTTCGAGACGACACTCGAGCCCTTCGTCCACGGCCACCCGAGGAACCCGCCGCCGCTCTGCCCCACTCGTCTCCGCCTGCACCGGAACCTGCTCGCTCGCCATAGGCTGTCCGCCTCGTTCGTTGACTTACGCTTCTGCCGCTTCCGCGTTGCCGTCGGTCATCCAGCGCTCGATTTGCCCGCCGAGCGCCGGATGCACCGATAAGAACTCCACACCGATGAGAAACGTTCGCTCGCCATCCATCGAAATTGACGGCTTGACGTGCCGGACTCGCACCTGCGTCGACGCATCCTGTCCGTCGTAACTGAACGTCAGCCGGTGAATCGACTCGGCGGGTAACGCGACGTGAGACTCGATCAGCGCGCCGCCGGGTCCGACATTTCGCAGCGGCATGCTGAGGACGGTCTCGAGCGTTCCCCACAAGTCGCCGACAATGTCGTAGCGCGGCCGGCCTCGACGATCTCCCAATTTGCGGCGCAAGGTCATAGTCTCCGTTCTCTCAGTGCACGATGACGGGCTCGGCCTGCCGCAACGCCAGCTCCAGCAGCGCATCGGCCGTCCTCACCTCGGGCGAAAACGCCGCCTGGCCAAGCTTCAAACCCGACACGTTCAGTCGCTCGGCGGTGTCAGCCAAACGCTGCCTGACACGTCGCACCACGTTGTCGAGACCGAGCGCGCCGGTGTGCGTCAGGAGCGCCGCGACCTGCGTGCCTCCCATCGCGCCGGTGACATCCGAGCCACGGAGTTCTCGTCGCAGGGCGTCCTGCAACTGCGCCATCGCCTGGGACGGCGCGTGCACATCGATGAGGATGAGAGAGAGACGCAGATCGAATCGACGCGCGCGCTCGAGCTCCTCCTGAATCCGCGTCAGGAACGGCGGCACGCCCGCGGCGTTCACGTCGAGGATGGCTGCCGTGGCGTCGAACGACGTCAGCGCCCCGGCCAGCCAGGTGCGCAACGCACGCGCACACGCCTCGGCCATCACGGCATCGTCGGAAGAGAACAGCCGGCCAGAACCCGCCCGCAGATCCAGCACTGCCGCGTCTTCGCCGCCGAGCGTGAGCGTGCACACGATGCGATCGGGTGAGCGCAGTCCTGCGGCGGGAAGAGTCGCCATTGCCTCGTCTGAGATCGAACCAACTGCCGCAATTCGCCGCGTCAGCCCCTGCCTGCGTAGAGTCAACGAACCGCTCGACGCTTCGAGCGCCTCGGCAAGCAGGTGAACGACACGGACGGCAACGAGCTCGGGGACTCTCGTGGTGTCAGCGAGCTGACCGTCGAACTGTTGCCGCGCGACCTGCACCCGCCGCTCGACGAGCCCGGCGTACTGCATCCCGGCGACGCGCGAAATCAACCGAAGCACGACTTCTGCATCTGCGGGCACCGAACCGATGAGCGCCAGCGCCCAGTCCGACGCGGCCGCCGCCGCTGATCGGAACAAGCAGGACGTCCTGACCGGCTCCGAGATCGCCGAGCGCCGCGGCCGAGGCGAGGCGCCGCAAATCAACCGCCTCGCCGATGACGTCATGGCTCAATCGATCCGATGCCGAATCGGGCCGCACGCCCGGTAGCCAGGTATCGAGAACAAAGGCATCCGACAAATCGCGACGATATATCCGCGCATCGACGTCGTACCAGACCGCAGCCGCCTGAACGAGCGCTCGGGACAGCGCCGGCTCATCGGCGATCTCAGTGATGAACTCCACGAAACGGAACGCACCGGAGAGCCGGCGCGACCGTTGACGTTCTGCGCCAAGCGTTTCGCTGGCCGCCAGATCGGTTTCGACGACGGCTCGCGCGATCTCGGACCACGGCTCGGCATCGACCGCCGGCGAACCGTCGGATCCGCTCTGTCGTATCGCGAGCAGTCCCGCCGCCAGTCGACGTTTGGGTGAGTGCCTTAACGGGTAGAACTGGTAGCTGACACCGTCGCGGTGCAGCCGCTCCGGACGCGCTCCTGCCAACGCGTCCAGGAGGGCCCGACGGATCGATGGCGAGTCCTGAATCATTCGATCCAGATCCGAACCGCCCTCGGGATAGACGCATTTGAGGCCGGCGTCGAGAACCTCGACATCCAGTCCGAAGCGCGCCCGCGCCCGCTCGAGCAATTGTGAAAGCGCTGGAGATACCATGAGCCGATCCGGCGGAGTGCAAACAAGTCGCCACGCTGGGTGAGAAAATTGTCAGTACCACGAATACCTTTGTTCGCTTGCAGTTAGGTCGATAACTTTGCACCCGATTGGCGACTAACAGACCCAACTCGACGCCCTACGGGAATTCGATTGGAGACTAAAATCCGTTAATTGGAAGACTTTAGACTGAGAAACGCGAAAGCGGGGCAGCCGTTTGTAAACCATTGACACGACTTGAGATGAAGGGCTGAAACAAACGTCTTTGGAGTCGACTGCCATCTTCCCGCGGCCACAACACCTCCAAATTACCGCGGCTTGAGGACGACTTCGATCACCTTCTCCGACGCGATCGGGACGCCATCCTTCATGGCTGGCTGGTAGGCCCAGGTCTTTGCCGCCAGAAGCAGCTGGCGGTCGTAGGCGGGGTGGACAGCCTGCGAGACTTCCGCCCGCGTGACAGCCCCCGTCTCATTGATAAAGACGCGAATGGCGCCTCGAAACTCGCGGCGGCTGGCCTGATCGGTCGGCACCCACACTGGAAGGTCCTGCTTCACCGGCACGGCGGACGTGATTTGCGGAGCAGCGCTGGCCACGGGCCGCGCGGGAGGGACGGGACTGGCTCGACGGCGCGGGCGGGCGGAGCGACAGCGCGCGACCCAGGTCAAGGAAGCCCGTCGCGAGCAGTCGGAGCTCCGACAACATCGGCTCCGCGCTGTCAGAGGCGGAATTGGCATCAGCACCAGCCGCGAGTGTCGTGTCGATCAGTTGAACGAGCGACGCAAACTGCTCGGAAGCCGCAGACGTGTCCTTTCGGTTCCACGCGGCACGCGCATCCATATACATCCGCTGCGCAATCTCTGGTACCAGCCCTCTGCGGATGCGCAGGAACATTTCCTGGATGCGCGGCGAGGTCTCCTCGGCGTCGGGGAGAAACGTCGGATTCTCGACGACGACCGATGCGATGGCTTTCTCGGCTTCAGCCGTTCGCCCCAGCGCGACGAGGCAGTAGACGCGATACTGCTCGAACTCGGGTTTCCGGCCGGTCGCCTGAAGGCGACCGACCATCGACAGCGCGTCCTCGTAGGCGGCCGACGCGTAGAGCGCTTTGACCTGCTGCAGCGATTCCTGACCGTGTGCCGACGAAATCCCCACTAGAGTGGCGCACGCGGCCGCCACTGCCGTCGAGCAGAACCGGTTCATTGCTATTTCCCCCGCATGTCCACGCCGAGACGGACGGGCTGTCGGAGCGTGACGACCACGTTCTCACGCCGCTCTCCGAGCTGCGGGTGACGGAATACGATTTCATACGAACCGACCCGGCGCGACAGGTTGGCGATCGGCGTCTCGCCGATGCGCTCGCCGGCAATCCACACTTCCGCCCACGGCTGCGCATTGATGTTGATCGTTCCAAACGGCAGCTCAACTGGCACCGTCGTCGTCTTTCCTGGCGCGACTTCGACCTGCCGCGACGATCGATAACCAACCGCTTCGTTCACGAGCTCGATGTCGTGCGTGCCTGCCGGAAGCATGAGTTGCTCGGTTTCCGTGGTGCCGATCAGCTTTCCGTTCTCGCGCAGCTCCAGACGCGTCTCGGATTGAACGCTCAGCCATCCTGGAGCCGGCGTCACTGGGGCCGTTGGCGAAAACACCAGCGAAACCGCCGCTCCGGCCTTGACCGCAACGCTCCGGCGAACCGTGCCGGCGGTTCCACGCGCGACAACGGTGTGATCTCCCTCCGACAGATCATTGACGGTGATTGGAGACTGCCCGCGCTCGACCCCATCCACCGTGATGGTCTGTCCCGAAGGCTCGGTCTGGACATGGAGAGCGCCCGTCGTTGCAACCGGCTTCGCTGCCGCGACCGCCAGCTCGAGATGTTGCAGCACGGAACCGCCAGCACGGACGTCGACGGCCAGGTCTCGTCGCTCGGCTCCACTCCCTACCTGGAAGGCATACGACGCGGGGGCGAGCGCCACTGTGACAGGGGTAAGCCCCAACGATTGGCCGTCGACGAAAACCTCTCGCCCAGGCGGCGTCGTCTGAATCGTGACCGAGCCGGTCTGGCGGGACGGCCGATTCGTCGCTGATATTCCCAAACGGCCGACGGCCGCCGTGCCGGCGCTAAACAGGATCACGCCAACCCATTTCAGCGCCGCGATGACACCGCTCCAGTCGCGCGGCACGTCACGCTCGGGCGCCCCGGACACTGCCTGCGGGACCGGATCCGGAACCAGCGGTCGTGAGCCCGTGAGGTCTCGGGCGAGCCTCAGAGCCGAATGCCTCGAGGCCTGTCCGTCAGGGGATCCGTGAAAGCAACGGTCGGACCGGTCGACGCTGCCGCCGCGCGCGCGGCACCTGGCCAAAGTCGGGGAATTCGGATGATTGCCACAGGTTCTTGATGCCTCCTGGCAGGTTCGGGCCCAACGGGCCGTTCGGTCCCTCATCTCAATCGCAAGGTCGCGCTCAATCGCGTCACGTGGGTTGCGTGTCGCATCGGCACACCTGATGAAACGTTCGCGATTCGGTAGGCGAACGCCATACCAGATCGCTCGCGCCAATATCCTTAGGCAGGACTAGGAGATGCCGCGTTTGCGATGGAGATTAGTCGCCTTGATAGATGTCTTTTGTCTCGTTCAACGAGGAATGTCAGGCCGGCACGAGATTAGTCAGTCCAAGAATGCCGAGGTTTCTAGCTCGGGATCAGATCGTGCTAGTGGAGCTGATCAGATCTTTCGGACCCCAGCACCCTGCGGCGAGCGCGCGCTTCGAGACTCTCGAGCGCGCGCTCAATCTTTGTACGCGCGCTCTCCGTTGCCGACTCCCCTTCTCCAGACACTTCAATCGGCTCGCCAAGCACCACAGCCACCGTGCTGAAAGGCTTGGGCACCTGCGCCCGGTCCCAGCTGTTCATCGTCCAGAAGCGGTCCGCTTCGAGGTGAAACGGCAAGATCGGCTGCCCGGTCGCCCCGGCCAGCCAGGCGGCGCCAACCTGCGCCACTCGGGCCGGCCCGCGCGGGCCGTCGACAGTAAAGGCGACCCCATGGCCCGCCGCCAGCTCCCGGCGAAGCTGCACGAGGGCTCGAGCACCGCCGCGGGATGTCGAGCCGCGAGCCGTCGAGTAGCCAAAACGCTCGAGAATGCGCGAAATCCACTCCCCGTCGAAGTTCTGGCTGGCGAGGGCGACGATGCCACGGTCGCGAAAGTAGTAGAGACCGGTCAGGATGCGGCCGTGCCAGCAGGCGAGGATCGGCTGGCGGCCCGACGTGATGATGGCGTCATAGTGCTCGGCGCCCTCGACGTTCCATGTCAGCGTGCGGCAGAGGCCGCCGATCGAAGGGGCCGCGACGGTGGCGATGGCCGCGGCCTTTGACGCGCTGAAAAGATCGTGAGTGGCGATTCGGCCATCTTCTCTTATTGATCGCGAGGCTCGCCTCGAACCTTGAACCTTGAACGCTCGAACCGTGAACCTTGAACGCAGAACTCGAACCCTCGAACCAGCTCCCTACATCCCCTCGTAGTTGGGCCCGCCCCCACCTTCCGGCGGAACCCAGTCGATGATCTGGTAGGGATCCATGATGTCGCACGTCTTGCAATGGACGCAGTTCGACGCGTTGATCTGCAGTCGCTTCGTGCCATCACCCGCATCAACCATTTCATACACGTTCGCAGGACAGAAGCGCGTGCACGGATTGCCGTACTCCTCGCGGCACCGCGTGCGGCAGATGTCGGTGTCGTGGACGATGAGGTGCGCGGGCTGATCTTCGGCGTGCCTCGTGCCGGAATAGTGGACGTTGGTCAGCCGATCGAAGGTCAGCTGACGGTCGATCTTCGCGGGATTGACTGAGACGTCGGGATCCGGACGCGCGTCGCGGTAATAGTCCGCGAGTTTCTCCATTCGCTCGTAGCCGGCCTGCGCGGGCATGGGATCCTTGACCCACCATCCACCAGTCACCAACGACAGCCCTGAGTACGCCAGGCCTGCCAGCAGGCCATGCTCGAAGCTCTGATGGACGTTGCGCACGGGATAGAGTTCGCGCTTGACGTCGCTCTGTTCGATCAGCGACTCGTACTTCTTGAGTGCGCCAGCTGACGTATCGTTCGCGCGGACGCCGTCGAACGCCGCTTCTGCGGCAAGCATGCCCGTCCGCATCGCGAGGTGAATGCCCTTGAGCCGAAGTGAGTTCAGGAATCCACCGGCATCGCCGGCGATCAGCACGCCGTCGGCATAGACGCGGGGGATGGTGTACCAGCCACCCTCGGGCAGCGCCTTGGCGCCGTAGCGCACCATCTTCCCGCCGGCTAAAAGCCCGGCCACGAACGGATGGCGCTTGAGGTGCTGAAACGTGACGTGCGGATCGAACATCGGATCGCGGTAGTCGAGGCCGGCGACCAGGCCAATCGAGGTCAGGCCGTCAGGCATCGCGTAGATGAACGCGCCGCCGAACTCCTGCATCCGCAGCGGATAGCCGAGCGTGTGGATGACGGAACCTGGCGCAAGCCGGCCTTGTGGGATCTCCCACAGCTCCTTGATCCCGATGGCGTAGAGCTGGGGCAGCTTGCCGGCGTCGAGATTCAACCGCTTGACGAGCACCTTGGTGAGATTGCCCCTGACCCCGTCGGTCAGAATCGTGACCTTGGCGCGAATGTCGACGCCGGGCTCGAAGTTCGGCTTGCGCTCCCCGTGCTTACCGATCCCACGGTCTCCGGTCCGCACGCCGACCACGCGATCGCCGTCATGCAGCAGCTCGGCAGCCCCAAAACCCGTGAAGACGTCGATGCCCTCCCCTTCGACGAGCCCGCCGAGCCACTTGACGAACCGGCTGAGCGAGATGATGTAGTGGCCGTGATTCTTGAGCGGCGGTGGCGTGATGGGAAAGGGAATCTTGCCGCCCCGGGTCAGGAAGTACACGTGATCGTGGTGCACTTCGGACGCGAGTGGCGCGCCCTGTTCCTTGTAGTCCGGCACCAGCTGGCGAAGAGCCGAAGGGTCGAGGACCGCGCCCGACAGAGCAATGCGCACCTACCTCGCGCGCCTTCTCGAGGACGGCAATGGCCAGCGGGTCGCCACCGCGCTCCTTTTGGAGCTGGGCGAGCCGCAGGGCAGCCGACATCCCGGCAGGGCCGCCGCCAACGATCAGGATGTCAACGTCTAGAGTTTCGCGGTCAGCCATCAGCTCTCAGCTTTCAGCTTGCTCAGCTTCAGCAAGACCATTCAGATCCTAGCCGATCGACTTCACTCTGAAAGATCTCACTGACAGCTGAGCAGCTGAAAGCTGACAGCTGAGAGCTACTTGTTCAGCTCCCCGATCATCGCCGGCACGATCTCGAACAAGTCTCCGACGATCCCGTAGTCGGCGATCTCGAAGATCGGCGCCTCGGCGTCCTTGTTGATCGCGACGATGGTGCGGGAGCCCTTCATGCCAACGAGGTGCTGGATGGCGCCAGAAATTCCGAGGGCGACGTACAGCTTCGGCGCAACCGTCTGGCCCGAGCTGCCGATCTGCCGATCCATTGGCAGCCAGCCGGAGTCGCAGATCGGGCGCGAAGCGGCGATTTCGGCGCCCATCGCCTGGGCGAGCTGCTGCGCCAGCGCGAGATGCTCTTGACCCTTAATCCCGCGACCGATGGCGACGATGCGCTCGGCCTGAGACAAGTCGACGGCCTGCTTGGCTTCCTTGAATGGCGCCTCGGGCTTCTGACGGATGCTGGCTGCATCGATCTCGATTGAGGCGCGGCGAATCGGCGCCGGCGCGGCGCCTTTCTTCGCGGCGTCGGCGCGAAACGCGCCAATCTGAAACGTGACGAGGTGCGGCGCGGGTCCTGACGCCGCGACATCGGCGGTCAACTTGCCCTGGAATACCGGGCGCGAGTACACGACGGCGCCGTCCTGATCTTTGAAAGAAGTGACGTCGGCGATGAGAGCTCGGCCAAGCCTGGCGGCCAGTGCCGGCGCGAAATCCCGCGTCTGGTAGGTGTGCGGGAAGAACACGAGATCGGGTGTCTCCTGCGCGAGGAGCGCGGCAAGCGCCAGCACATACCCGTCAGCCGTATAGCCGGCCAGCGCCGCGTGATCGACGAGGATCACCTCGTCGACGGCCGCCGCCGCGAGCTCGGCCGCGACGGCGTCGACGCCGGATCCCAGGATGGCCACCTTGACGGGCGCACCGGCCTGCTGTCCGGCGGCAATCGCTTCCCACGACGCGCGATTGAGCGTCCCATCGCGCTGCTCGGCGACGACAAGGATCACGAGAGGACCCTCGCCTCGTCGCGCAGCTTCGCGACGAGCTGCTTGGCCGCCTCGGCCGCAGAGCCCGAAATCATCTGTGTCTGCTTCGCCTTTTCAGGGAACGACACCTTGAGGATGCGCTGAAGAGTCTCACCCGAAAGTGAGGGCGCGACCTTGCGAATCTCCTTCTTCTTCGCGGCCATGATCCCCTTGAGCGTCGCGTAGCGCAGCTGATTGATGCCGCTCTGGATCGTCAGGAGCGCCGGCAGCGGCAGCGACACCCACTGGAACCACCCGCCTTCGAGCTCGCGCTTGACGCGAAGGGCGCCCGCTTGCCCTGAGCTTGTCGAAGGGGAGGCTTGCACTTCCATGATGATGGTCGCGTGCGGCATGCCGAGCTTCTCGGCAAGGACAACGCCGACTTGTCCGAAGCCCTGGTCATCGGACTGCAGCCCGGTCAGGACGAGGTCGAATTTCTCGTCGCGGACGGCGTCCGCGAGCGCCGTCGCGACGGTGACCGCATCGGCGGTTGCGAGCGCATCCGACTCGACATGAATGGCGCGATCGGCACCGCGCGCGAGCGCCTCGCGAATCACCTGCGCCGCGCGGGCCGGGCCGGCTGAACAGACGACGACTTCCCCGCTGTGTTTTTCCTTGAGTCGAAGCGCTTCCTCGAGCGCGTAGGCGTCAGGCTCGTTGAGCTCGAAGCTGGCGTCGCTGTCGCGAATCCAGGTGCCGCTCTCGGCGACGCGGAGCTGCCACTCGCGGGTCACCACTTGTTTGATACAGACGGCTATCTTCATATTGGGCTGTCCAGCTTCCAGCTGCTCCAGGCTTCCAGCTAACAGACGTCCGAGACACATTTGACGAACCTATTGCAAGCTCCGAACTGGTCTCGGACAGCTGGACAGCGTGGCAGCTCGGAAGCTTACTCGTCGTATCTCTTGAACAGCAGCGCGCCGTTGGTCCCGCCGAACCCGAACGAGTTCGACAGCGCGTAGTCGATCTTCGCGGCGCGTTTCTGGTTGGGCACGTAGTCGAGGTCGCATTCCGGATCGGGCGTCTCGTAGTTGATCGTCGGCGGAATGACCTGGTGCTTGATGGCGAGCGCGGTGATGCCGCCTTCGAGGCCGCCGGCGGCGCCGAGCAGGTGGCCGGTCATCGACTTGGTCGACGAAATCGCCAGCTTCCTCGCGTGATCGCCAAACGTGCGCTTGATCGCCAGCGTCTCGAGCTTGTCGTTGAACGGCGTCGACGTGCCGTGGGCGTTGATGTAGTCGACCTGATCCGGCCTGATCCCGGCTTTCCGAATCGCGGCCTGCATGACGCGCATGCCGCCGTCGCCGTCCTCCGACGGCGCGGTGATGTGGAACGCATCGGCGGTCATGCCGTAACCGACGAGCTCGCAATAAATCGGCGCGCCGCGCTGCTTGGCGAACTCCAGCTCTTCGAGGACGATGACGCCGGATCCTTCCCCCATGATGAAGCCGTCGCGATCCCTGTCGAACGGGCGGCTGGCGCGCTGCGGCTCATCGTTGCGCGTCGACAGCGCGCGCATCGCCGCAAAGCCGCCGACACCCATCGGCGTGATCGCGGCCTCTGATCCGCCGGCGATCATCACGTCGGCCTCGTCGCGCCTGATGATCTCGAACGCGTCCCCGATGGCGTGTGCCGACGCCGAACAGGCCGTGCAGGTCGCCGAGTTCGGCCCCTTGGCCCCAAAGCGGATCGAGACCTGGCCGGCGGCGAGATTGATGATGGCGGCGGGAATGAAAAAGGGCGAAATCCGGCGTGGCCCACCCTGAAGGAATGCCTGATGCTCCCGTTCGATCGTGCCGAACCCGCCAATCCCCGAGGCGATGAATACCCCGACGCGACTCGCCATGTCCTCCGTCACCGACAGGCTGGCATCGTCCATCGCGAACTGAGAGGAGGCGATGGCGAATTGGATGAAGACGTCCATCTTCTTGACGTCTTTCTTGTCGATGAACCGAAGGGGATCGAAGTTCTTGACCTCGCCGGCGATCCGCGCCGAGAACTGCGAGGCGTCGAAATGGGTAATCGGACCGATGCCGCTGCATCCAGCACAAAGCGCGTCCCAGTTCGCCTGGGTGCCGATGCCGAGTGGTGAAACTAGGCCAACGCCAGTGACGACGACTCGCCTGCTCAAACCTCAGTCCCCCCGATTTGCGATGAAATCGACCGCCACGCACAGCGGCTGCGCTGCGAAGCGCGGCACCGTCCGCGATCCCGCTGCCCGAATTGACGCGCTCGCGGTCCTGTACGCCCGGCAGCCCCACCCGTCCTCGGCGCGAAAGCAGTGCCGACGCGGAACGGCGCCTGCGCGGCGGGCGGGGCGGCCCCGCCGCGCGCGCCACCCGCTCAGTGTGGTCGACTCAGAGAGATCGCGCTCGCAGGCCGCCGCTCGACAGGACCCGCGATCCACGTCAACTCAACGTGAGCCGCGGTCCCCGCTCCGCGCTCGCTACTTCTTCTTGCTATGAGAGTCGATGTATTCGATCGCCTCTTTGACGCGCGTGATCTTCTCGGCGTCCTCGTCGGGAATCTCGATCCCGAACTCTTCCTCGAACGCCATGACCAGCTCCACGGTGTCGAGCGAATCGGCTCCCAGGTCGTCCACGAACGACGCATCCGGCGTCACTTCCTCTTCGTCGACACCCAGCTGCTCCACGATGATGCTCTTCACCTTATCAGCGACCGCCATTAAGCCCTCCATCCATCTCTCTGCGCCAGAAAATCTTGCGATGAGCGCGCCCGAAATCCGTGTTGTCCGTGTGATCTGTGGTTCTATAAGTACATCCCGCCATTGACGGCGAGAACCTGCCCTGTAATATACGCTGCCTCATCCGAGGCCAGAAAACTGACCGCCGCCGCTACCTCGTCAGGAGCACCGAGGCGCCCCACGGGAATGCGGGCCAGCATCGCCTCGCGCGCCTTCTCGGCAATTGCGCCGGTCATGTCGGTTTCAATCATGCCTGGCGCGACGACGTTGACCGTGATGTTACGTGAGGCGACCTCGAGCGCCACCGCTTTCGCGAACCCGATGAGGCCTGCCTTCGAGGCCGCGTAGTTTGCCTGACCCGGGTTGCCGCTCTGACCCACAACCGAGCTGATGCAGACGATCCGGCCGCTCCGTTGCCTGATCATCGGCTTGAGCACCGCCTGGGTCAACGTGTAGACCGAGGTCAGGTTCGTCGCCAGCACGGCGTCCCAGTCTTCCCGCTTGAGACGCAGCATCAACTGGTCGCGCGTAATGCCGGCGTTGTTCACCAGGATGTCGACCCGGCCATGGCGCTGAACGGTGTCGGCAATCGCCGCCTCCGAAAGAGCGGCATCGGTCACGTCGAGCGAAACGGCTTCGGCCTGTCCGCCCGCCGCACGAATCGCGTCGACCGTTCCCTGCGCGTTGTCGCCGCGGGCAGCAGCGACCACCACTGCGCCATTCGCTGCGAGGCGCGCCGCGATCGCGCGGCCGATTCCCCGGGACGCGCCGGTCACGAACGCCACGCGGCCGTTCAAAGCGATCATAGTCTAGGTTCTCGGCTGTTCGGGCTCGGGTTCGGGCTCGAGGACAGAGTTGCACAGCAGAGTCTCGACGCCGTCTGGATCCTCGACGCTGGCCACGGTCACGCTGCGATCGATTTTCTTCACCAGGCCAGCCAGCACGTTGCCGGGTCCGAGCTCGATGAATGTCCGGGCCCCCTCGGCCACCAGCCGCTTGACCACGTCTTCCCATCGAACCGGTGAAGACACTTGCCGGACGAGCGCTTCCACGGCATCGGGCGCATTCGTCTTGGGCTCGGCATCGACGTTGGCGACCACCGGGATTTGGGGCGACTGCGCTGGCAGCGCGCGAAGAAGCGGCGCGAGCCGATCCTCGGCGGGCTTCATGAGCGCGCAATGAAAGGGGGCGCTGACGGCGAGCGGAATCACCCGCTTGGCGCCGGCGGCCTTGGCCAACTCTCCTGCGCGCGCGACCGCGTCCGCATGGCCGGCGATGACGACTTGCCCTGGCGCGTTCAAGTTGGCCGGCGATACGGTTCGCCCTGCAAGTTCTGCGCGGGCCTCCGCGCAGGCACGAGCGACAGTGTCGGCATCGGCGCCAAGAATCGCCGACATCGCGCCTTCGCCAACCGGAACGGCTTCCTGCATGAATTGCCCGCGCCGCCGGACGGTCCTGAGCGCGTCGGCGAAGGATAGCGTACCGGCGGCCACATGCGCCGAATACTCACCGAGGCTGTGGCCTGCGGCATACGACGCGGCAACGCCGCGCGGTGTCACCGCGCGGCACGCGGCGACGCTCACGGCGAGAATTGCGGGCTGCGTATATTCGGTGAGCAGCAACTGCGACTCTGGACCGTCGAAGCACAGGCGGCTGAGCGACTCGCCGAGCGCATCGTCTGCCTCTTCGAACGTCTGCCGACAGATGGGGAACGCCTCAGCCAGGGCCTTGCCCATCCCGACTTTCTGCGCGCCCTGGCCCGGGAAGATGAAGGCAATCATGCAGAGCCGTGGTTCGGGGTTCGTAGTGCTCTGGTTCGTGGTTCTCGGTTCGAGGTTCTGGGTTCTCGGTTCGCTCGCCACCGCAGCCACTTCTTGCGTCAGGCGGTCCAGCAGCCGCTCGTTGACAAGTTTCGCCGTCATCATGACGGCGCTTCTCACGGCCTTGGCCGACGAGCGCCCGTGACCGATGACGCACAAGCCGTCGAGACCGATGAGCGGCGCGCCACCGTATTCGGCGTAGTCCACGCGCTTGCGGAATCGCCGGAACGCCTCGCGCGACAGCAAATATCCGACGCGGGTTCCCACCGTCGCCGACAGCTCTTCGTGAAGCAGACGCTCCACTGTTTCGACGACGCCTTCGCTGATCTTCAAGGTCACGTTACCGGTAAAGCCGTCGCAGACGATGACGTCCGCCTCACCCGAGTAGACGTCGCGGCCCTCGACGTTGCCAACAAATCGCACCGGGGCCGACTTGAGCAACTGATGCGCCTCGCGCGTCAGTTCGTTGCCCTTGCTCTCTTCCGCACCAACCGACAGCAGGCCGACGCGCGGCGACTCGACGCCGAGGGCCATCCGCGCGTACGCCGATCCCATCACGGCAAACTGGACGAGGTGTTGCGGCCGGCATTCAACCGTCGCGCCCGAGTCGAGGAGGACCGCCGGACTTCGGCGCGTCGGAATCGTCGTCACGAGCGCGGGCCGATCGACGCCCGGTAACCGGCCGAACGCCGCGTGCGCGGCCATGACGGCGGCGCCGGTATGACCGGCACTGAAGAGCGCCGCAGCCTGTCCATCCCGTACCGCATCGGCCGCGACGCGAATCGAGGCGAGCGGCTTGCGCCGGAGGGCCGCCGAGGCCGATTCGGCCATCTCGATGCGCTCGGGAGCATGGAGGATGCGCACGTCAACGCCGTCGGCGCCCGGGTGCCGCGTCAGCGCGTCCTCGATGACGTCACGCGCACCAACAAGCAGCAGGCCGATCTGCTGACGTCTGGCAGCGATCAGCGCCCCGCCAATGATGGCGTCTGGCGCATGATCCCCACCCATGGCATCGATGGCGATACGGAGCACAGCTGTCAGCTTTCAGCTCTCAGCTTTCAGCTTCCAGCAGTCGATCAGCAATGACAGTCGAGCACCGTCGGTCGACCGTGATCAAAATGGTTTTGCTGAAAGCTGACAGCTGAGAGCTGATAGCTGGGTTCTACGCCTCTTCGACCCGCCTGACCTGACGGCCCTGGTAGTAGCCGCAGTGGGCACACACCTGATGCGGCGGTTTGGCTTCCTGACACTGGGGGCAGACGCCGGACGCCACCGGCTTGAGCGCGTCATGAGTGCGGCGCTTCGCCGTTCGTGTCTTCGAATGCCGGCGTTTGGGATTGGGCATCGCTAGTTCTCCTTCGGTCTGTTCAGCAAACTCTTGAGCGGGGCGAGGCGGGGATCTTCCCACGCCGCCGAACACCCGCAGTCCGTTCGATTTCGGTTCGCGCCACACTGCGGACAGAGCCCGCGGCAGGCGTCGCTGCACAACGGTTTCATCGGCAGCGCGAGTTGAAACTGCTCGCGCAGCAGGTCGCCGATGTCCAGCAGGCCGTCCTTGTAGAACGCCGTCGTCAGGTCGTCTTCCCCGATTTCGCGTTCCTCGGCGTCCTTGCCGAGGCCGAGGCGCCGGCGGCGTGAGGCTGCGGCACGTACCGCAGCTCGAACGTCGCGTCCACCGGGACTTCGTAGGGCTCCAGGCAGCGGCCACAAGCGAGTTCGAGCCGGGTTTGCACCCGGCCGCTCGCTTCGAAGACATCCGCGCCCACCTTCGAGACGTCCATCGACAGCTCGACCGGAGACACGACACGGTAGTCGGGATCGTCCGGCCCCAGCGCCGCGGGCTGCAGGGTGCGCTCGACATGCTCGCGCTGTCCGTGCAACTTGTTGAGGTCCAGAAGCATAGCGCCAACCAAACATTATAGATCAAGTCGGTTCAGGGTTCAGGGTTCAGGGTTCAGGGTTCAGGGTTCGGGGTTCAGGGTTCAGGGTCGGGCTCGGGGTTCGGGGTTCAGGCTCAGGGTCGAGGCTCAGAAGATCTTCGAGTGTGTGGTCCAGGGTTTTGCTTGAGCCCTGAGCCTTGAGCCCTGCCTACAGCTCCCGCAGAGAAACCCAGGGCTTCGGAATGAACAGCTGCTCGAAGAGGCTGACCGCGTACCTATCGGTCATGCCGGCGACGAAGTCTCGGGCGGCGGCGTCCAACCCTTCGGCCTCGACAATCCGAAGGTCGAGGTATGCGCCGGGTTCCTCCCGCACCCTTTCCCACAACCCGCCCAGGATGCCGGCCGCCTTCTTGAACTCGGCGGTGGCGACGTCGTTCTCGTACACCGCCTCGAACAGGAAGCTACGCAAACCGACGGTGGCCTGGAGGATCTGGTCGCTCATCCGGATTTCGGTCATCCCGCCATCGATCGTCTGAATCACGACGTCGGTGACCATCCGGCCGATTCGCTCGGACGATGAGTGCCCCAACACCTCGACGCGCGACTTGGGCAACGTCTCCGGATCCAGGATACCGGCCCGCACCGCATCGTCGATGTCGTGATTGACGTAGGCGATGATGTCGGCGACGCGAGCAATCTGGCCTTCGATCGTGCTCGCGCGATGTTCGGGATCCGCCCCGACCGGCATGCCGCTCTTGCCTTTCGAGTGCCGCGCGATCCCATCGCGGACTTCCCAGGTCAGGTTGAGCCCCTGGCCGCCGTTCTCGAGCACGTCGACGATGCGGAGGCTCTGCTCGTAGTGATTGAAGCCGCCTGGGATGAGGTCGTTGAGGACGCGTTCGCCAGCATGACCAAACGGAGTGTGCCCAAGATCGTGCCCGAGCGCGATGGCTTCGGTCAGCTCTTCGTTGAGCCGGAGCACCTTCGCGATGCTTCGCGCAATCTGGGAGACTTCGAGCGTGTGGGTCAGACGGGTTCGATAATGATCCCCGGTCGGCGCGAAGAACACCTGCGTCTTGTGCTTCAACCGCCTGAACGCCTTGCAGTGAATCACACGATCCCGATCGCGCTGGAACGCCGGACGAATCGGATCCTCTGGCTCTCGCCGGACGCGGCCGCGGCTGTCGGCGCTCTTCGCGGCCGCCGGCGCGAGAATGTCACGTTCGCGTTGCTCCAGCTCCTGCCTGATGCTCATCGCAACATCACCACTATCACACGATCGTGCAAGAGCCTTTCAACCGCAGAGATCGCTGAGCGCGCTGAGAAACCAATTTCGTGACTCTGCGGCCTCTGCGTCGCTCAGCGGTGAAAGGCTTGTGCAGTCATGAACTCTTCACACCAAGATCTGATCCAAGAAAGCTTGTCCCATGTGCCAAGCGGTCCGACGCCGAACAATTCCGCAAGCGTCTGTCCAAGGTCCGCAAACGTCCGTCGCGTCCCCAGGTCAACCCCGGCACGCACCGATGGACCGAACACCAGGAGCGGCACGTGCTCGCGCGAGTGGTCGGTGCTTGGGGTCGTGGGATCGTTGCCGTGATCGGCGGTGACGACCAGCAGATCGGCGGTGCCGATGCGTGGCATCAAGGCGGACAGCCGCGCGTCGAAGCGTTCCAGGTTGGCCGCATACCCGGCCGGATCGTTGCGATGTCCGTAGACCGTGTCGAAATCGACGAGGTTGGCGAAGATGAGTCCGCGCGGGGTCGTGTCGAGCGCACGTTCCACTTCGTCCATGCCGTGCGCGTCGCTGGTTGTGTGGACCGCGCTCGACATGCCGCGACCGGCAAACAAATCTTCGATCTTGCCAATCGCGACGACCGGTATTCCTGCTTCCGTGAGGCGATCGAGCAATGTCGGGGCAAACGGCGTGAGCGCGAAGTCGCGGCGGTTGGCCGTCCGCTCGAAGGCTCCCGGAACGCCGACGAAAGGCCTGGCAATCACGCGGCCGACGCCGTGACCGACCCCGACCAGCTCGAACGCGATCTCGCAATATCGATACAGCTCCGGCACCGGCACGATGTCTTCGTGCGCAGCGATTTGAAAGACGCTGTCAGCCGATGTGTAGACAATGGGCCGGCCGGTACGGAGATGTTCGGGGCCGAGCTCGTCGATGATGGCCGTGCCCGACGCGGCCTTGTTTCCGAGCGTACGCCGGCCGATTCGCTCCTCGAACGTCGAGATGACTCCGGCCGGGAAACCATCGGGAAACACCGGAAACGGACGCTCGAGCACCAGTCCCATCAGCTCCCAGTGACCAGTGACCGAGTCTTTTCCAGGCGAGGCCTCCGCCATCCGTCCAAACGCGCCGCGCACGCCTGTTCTGTCCGGCTCCTCGCCTTCGATGAATCCCACTCGCCTCAGTCCGAGGCTGCTCAACGCTGGGAGACGCACTCGAACATGTCTGGAAATGTTGCCGAGAGTGTCGCTGCCCTCGTCGCCATATGAACCGGCGTCTGGAAGCTCGCCAACACCGACACTGTCGAGAACGATCAGGACAACACGGGTGAGGACATAATGCTGAATGCTGAGCTGCTGAATGCTGAAGTGAAATTCGAATCAGCAAATTTACTTCAGCATTCAGCACTCAGCATTCAGAATTCCCTAGGCCTCGTGGCTGGAGTAGTAGTTGCTGATTGGCCGCGAGGACCGGATCGCGGCAATGGCGTGCTTGAAGATCATGTGATCGGCGCCGCTCTGTTCGACGATCACCGCGAAGCGGTCGAAATTCTTGACCCGGCCCTCGAAGTCGGTGCCGTCCATGAGTCGGATCAGGACCGGGAGCTTCTCGCGCCGCGCGTGGTTCAGGAAGACGTCCTGAATATTCGGTTGGGCGGGCGCCGGTCTCGACTCGCGTGTCTGTGCCATCAGGCAGCGTCTCCAATATCAGCGCGCGGCGGCTTCGCGCCGCGCTCGGGCCGCAGGCGCTTCTCAGCGCTCGCGGGATCAGCGCTCGCGGGGCTCACCCCGCTCGCTCTCGCGCGGCGAGAGCGCGGACCACCTCCGCTTGAGTCTCCTCGCGATCGCCAGCAGCGTGAATCCACTGTAGGTTAGGCTCTTTCCTGAACCAAATCAACTGCCGCCGCGCGTAGCGGCGGTTCTCTCTGACGATGAGCTCGCGCGTTGCCGGCTCGTCGCGCACGCCGTCGAGGAGCTCGAGCGCCTGCCGGTAGACGAGCCCAGTGAATGGATGCGCGGTCCGCGGGACACCCGACGCGAGCAGCCCCCGCACTTCGGTCATGAGCCCCTGTTCAAACTGCGCGTCGACGCGACGCGAGACTCGATCCGCGGTGGCGTCGGCTGGAATCTGCAGCGCGAAGGCGATGATGTCGTAGTCGGGCAGCGGTGATTGGGTGTCTTCGAAGTGATCCGTCAACGTCCTGCCAGTCAGGCGATACACCTCGAGCGCGCGGATCACGCGCTTGCGGTCGCGGCGCTGAATGCGCACCGCCGAAGGTGGATCGACGCGGCCCAGCCAGCGGTGCAGGTACTCGGGCCCCTTCCGGTCGGCGATCCGTTCGAGTCGTGCCCGCAGCGCGCTATCCCGGGCTGGGCCGGGAAAGAATCCTCGGGTCAACGCCCGGTAGTAGAGCCCCGTGCCGCCGACGAGGATCGGTAATCGCCCTCGCGCGGTGATGTCGCGGATTGCGGCCGCCGCCTCGCGCGCGTACCTCGCCGCGGAGTACTCCTCGAGCGGATCGGCCACGTCAATCAGATGGTGCGGCACGCCGCGACGATCCGCCAGCGGCACTTTGTCGGTGCCGATGTCGAACCCGCGATAGACGGCGGTCGAATCGCAGCTGACGACTTCCCCACCAAACCGCGTCGCGAGCGCGATACCAAGCGCGCTCTTGCCGGTGGCGGTCGGCCCGAGGATCGCCACCAACGTCGGATTCTTCAAAGAGAGCCGCGGCGCGGGGTTCACGGCGTGAGCGCGCGCAGCAGAGCCACCAGCACGAGCATGGCAAGCACGAGCGCCAGGCCGATCTGCTGGGTGCGCGTGGGCCAGATCATCGGCCGGGCGGATACTCGTTGAAGAAGAACGTGATCAGGATCGGCATCCGGTCGTCCGGGTACTCGGCCGGCAACGGGATGGTCGGATTGGACGTCAGGATCGCGTTTCTGCCAGACAGCGTGAAGGCGTTGACGAGCGACGGCTTGGCGACGGTGACGTCGGTGATGCGGCCGTCCTTGTGGACGACCAGCGAAATGGCGACATGGCCATGCATCGACATGGCCGCCTGAGGAATCATCCAGTTCGATCGCACCTGCGCGAGGAACCGCGCAAGCCACGGGCCGAACTCCACGCCCTTCGAATCGAATTGGATGGATTCGCCGAAGTTCTGGTCGTCACCGCCGCGGAGGTTGGAGAAGTTGTCCTGCTGCGCGTATTTCCGTACGTTTCTGATCGCATCGGCGATCACGCCGACCGCAGGACCGCGCTCGGTCGGCCGGGGCGTGTCGGGCGGACGTTCAGGCGCTAGCGGAGCCGTTGAAAACGCCGGCGGAGGCTCTGCCGCGGCTGTCGGCTGCGGTGGGGCGCTCGGCGGCGTGGCCTCGAGTCGCTCCGGAGAATTGCCGCGCGAGAACGGCATCGGATTGGTCGGACGTTCGGCACGCTCGACGGTCCGCGCCCGGCGATCGAGGTCGGACAAGTCAGCCCGCGGCGACACCTTGGGCGCCGGTACATCGAGCTTCGGCTGGACGAACACGAATCGCGCCCGGTCGCGTTCTCGCTCTTTCTGGCGTTCGAGCTCCGCGCGCAGCTGCTCGTCGATCGCCTTCTGTCGCTGCTCGATGATTTCGCGCACGAACGGCAGGCGCGGTCCGAGCAGGATCGCGATGAGTACCAGCGCGTGAATGTTGACGGCAATCAGCACCACTTCCCGCCGCGACATCGGCGACGGGATCCTCGGCGTGTCGGGATGATTATCGTCGAAGTTGAAGTACATCAGTGACTTACCGATTATAGCAGGTTCATGGTTCAGGGTTCATCGGTTCAAGGTTCAGCGTTCTGGTTGAGCCTGAACATTGAACCGTGAACGATGAACTTTGAACCCTGAACAATGAACCCTGAACCGAAACTGTCAGCTCTTGTGGGCAATGTAGAGATAGACGATGCCGAAGGTCAAAGAGACGGTGGTGACTTTCGTGAAGCCCTGCCTGGCGATGATGGCGGCAAACTCGTCCGGAGGCGGGAAGGTGCCCACCGAGGCTGGCAAGTAGGAATAGGCGCTGCCGTGCTTCGAGACAAGACGGCCGATTGTCGGGAGCACATAGCGAAAGTACCAGGAATAGAGCGACCGGAGGCCCGGAATTGCGGGCTGACCAAATTCGAGGATCGCGAGCCGCCCCTGAGGACGAAGGACGCGGGCAATTTCAGTCAGCGCTCGCTCTGGCTCCGCGACGTTCCTGATCCCGAAAGCGATTGTTGCCGCATCGCAGGTCCCGGTCCCAACAGGCACTCGGGTCGCGTCGCCGCGAACGAGCCGAATCGTTCGGTCCAGACCAAGTGAGACGACTTTGGCGCGGCCCAGACCGAGCATCGCGCCGGCGAAATCGACTCCAACGACAGCCGCGCCCGGGACCAGCCGCACGGTGGCGATTGCCAGATCCGCCGTCCCAGTGCACAGATCCAGTACGCGCGCACCCTGGGGCAGATCCAGCGCAGTTACGGCACGGTCACGCCATCGGCGATCGAGCCCGGCACTGAGGACGCGGTTGAGCAGGTCGTAACGCGGAGCAATTGCGTCGAACATCCCGGCGATCCGGGACGGTGTCTTGTCGGGACCAATCATCCCTTCCACGCAGGGTACAGCTCGTGCTCGAAGCCGAGCGCGGCGAGTATCTTGCCCGCCATGAAGTTGGCGAGGTCATCGAGCGTCTGAGGCATCTGGTAGAACGCCGGCATCGCCGGCATCAGCATGGCCCCGGCCTCGGCGCAGAGCACCATGTTGCGCAGCTGCGGGAGACTCATCGGCGTTTCACGCGGCAGGAGAATCAGCTTCCGGCGTTCCTTGAGCATCACGTCCGCCGCCCGCTCGATCAGGTTGCGCGAAAGGCCGTGCGCGACGCCGGCCAGCGTCTTCATCGAGCAGGGGACAATCACCATCGAGTCGCAGTTCTGGCTACCGCTGGCGATTTTTGCACCGAGGTCCTTGTTGCTGTGGAGAGTGTATGTCCCGGCGCGCACGCCCTCACCGTAGGCCGCCACGAGATAGTCCATCAGCTTGTCAATCGCCGCGTCGTCGCCGAGCTCGTCACGCAGCAACCGGCGACCGTAGTCGGACACGACGAGCTCGATGTGGCATCCGCGTTCGAGGAGCGCAGCCACTGTCCGGGTCGCATAGATCGCGCCGCTGGCGCCAGTGATCGCGACAACAATGCTTCTTTTCATCTGGATTCGTTCGTGTTCAGTGTTCTTCGATTGCCCTGGAGGTGACGGAGGACACGGTTTTCACCGCGGAGGCACGGAGCTGAAATCTGAGGGAGACGCGCGGAGGCTGTCGCGTTGCGTCGACCAGCAGACCGGTCGCATCGCCGGCCTTCGGCCGGCGGTCGTGTTGAACGCGTGAGTCGACCATGGCTCGTCGCTCGACTCGCTGTTCTCCACGTCCCGCGAACTCCGTGCCTCCGTGGTGAACTCCCTTATCTCCGTCTCCTCCGAACTCTTCATCTCCCCCTGCCCTACCCCACATACACTGCCAGCGCCGTCGTCACGAGGTAGAACACCCCAACATACCCATTCAGGTCGAACGCGCGCTTGACCTGCGACAGATCGTGTTCGCTGACCATTGACTGCTCCCACGCGAGCAGGACCGCGACGCCGCCGACGCCGGCGAGGTAGATCCAGCCAAGATCGGTCACCGCCGCCAGCGCCGCCAGGCACAACACGGTCACGACGTGGAGGAATCGCGAGATGACCAGCGCGCGGCGAAGCCCGAATCGCACCGGTATCGAACGCAGCCCGTGCGCGCGATCGAACTCGAGGTCCTGGCACGCATACAAGACGTCGAAGCCGCCGACCCATGTGCCGATCGCGGTGCCGAGCAGCCACGGCTCCCAGCCGCCACGGCCGCCAACCGCCAGCCAGCCACCAACCGGCGCCACGGCCATGGCCAGGCCGAGAAAGAGCTGCGTGTAGCTCGTTACGCGCTTGGCCAGCGAGTACCAGAACACAATGGCGAGCGCCACCGGCGACAGCGCGAAGCACAGCGGGCCGAGCTTCCAGGCAGCGAACACGAACAGCACGGCCGACACGGCCACGAAGATCGACGCCTCGCCCATCGTCATCGCGCCACGTGGCAGCTCGCGCGAAGCGGTGCGCGGATTGAGCGCGTCGAATCGCGCATCGACTAACCTGTTGAACCCCATCGCCGCGCTGCGCGCGGTCACCATCGCCACGATGATCCACAGCAGACGCCAGCCAAGCGTCGCCGCCGTCCAGTCACCGGTCCGATGCAGCGCCAGGAGGGCGCCCGTCAGCGCAAACGGCAGCGCGAAGACGCTGTGGCTGACGCGGACGAACGAGGCGTATGTTGCCAGGCGGTTCAAGGTTCAGGTGTTCACGGTTCAAGGTTCAGGGTTCGCGCTTCGCGGTTACCCGGCATCTAACCACGTGATGTCAGCAGGCGCGATTCCCCCAACCAGGTATTCTTCCACATCCTCCGGCGTGGCGGCCTTCTCAGGGACGCGTACGGCGAGAAGCTCGGCTCGCTTGCCGGGCGATATCGAGCCCAGTTCCCTGCCAAAGCCCAACGCGACCGCACCCTCGAGGGTCGCGCTTTTCAGGATGTGACCGGCGGGAATGTCAGGGCACAGCCTGCGCACCGCCACCATCTCGCTGAACAGGTTGAGATCCTCGACGCTCGCGAGGCTGTCGGTACCAAGCGCCACGCGGACGCCACTTCGATAGAACCGGCCGATTGGCGGCACGCCGGCGCCAGTCCATTGGTTGCTCCTGGGGCAGGTCACAACTGTGGCACCGCACGACGCCAACTGCCGCAGCTCGTCATCATTGAACTGCACACCGTGAACGGCGATCAGGCGATCGGTGAGGAGCCCGAGGCGCTGCATGTATTCGACGCAACCACATTCGGGCGCGACCCATTCCGGACTCCAGGCGCCAATTCGTTCGAGCAGGTCCCGCCACGGACCACGACCGTCGCGTAGGAACCGGATCTCTTCGGGGGACTCTCCGAGGTGAACACTCAGGGGTCGCCCGGCTGCGGCTGCGGCAATCGCACGAAACAGATTCGGTGAGACGGAGTACGGCGCGTGGGGTGCGATCGCCCACTGCAAGCGATTCGACGAAGGCAGGTCGGCGAGACGATCCCTCGCGGCTTCTACGAGACCCGCGGGATCTGCTGCGCGAAAGCCGAGGAGCTCGAAGAACACGGTCGCCGACAATCGGCTGTCGGCCAGAGGACCACAGGCCTCGAGCGTGTTCGTCACGTCACCAACGAGGCCTGTTCCGCTCGCTCTGGCTTCTGCGATCGCGGCAACGATCGCATCCCTTCTGAAGTCCGCGCCAGCCGTGCTGCGCTGCTGAATCGAGTCTCCTTGCTGCCGCTCGGAGATCAGCCGGGCCGCCCAGGCCGGCATCGCGTCACCTGGCGGCACGCGCCCGCGCATCCACGAAAGCTCGAGGTGCGTATGCGCATTGACCAGGGCGGGCAGAATGGCGATTCGCGGCTCGCGGCTCGCGGCTCGCGGCTCGCGGTCAGCCGCGCCGACGGCGACGATGCGACCGTTGTCGACCTCGACCCACCCATCGCGAATTGGCGGCGCGTCGATGGGCAGGACCCAGGAGGCGCGGTGGACGCGGGACATGGATTGAGTATCTGAACGGTGGAAGGATCAGTCAGACGTCAGAGTGCCCCGATCCGCTCTGTCAGTGCCCTGTCAACCGGGCTTTCTTTTCGGACGCGCTCCGTGCCGGGTAGTTGACGACCTCGGGGGCGCGGCTCGTGTCGCCGTCGGCGCGAGCGACCGCGAGCTCCAGCATGCGCGGCACGGCGCGCTCCCGGAAAATCGGGTCGCCGAGAATCTCGTAGTGCATGTTCCGGCGCTTCGCGATGAACCCGGCGTTCTCGATGTTGCGGACGATCTCGATCTCGTCCATGCAGTAGCTGGCGCCGGCAGCCCGGACGACGTTCTCTTCGATCATCACGCTGCCCATGTCGTTCGCGCCATAGGCGAGGCTGAGCTGACCGACTTTGCCGCCCTGCGTGACCCACGACGCCTGGAGGTTGTCGAAATTGTCGAGCACCAGGCGCGCAATTGCGAGCGTCCGAAGGTAGTCGACGCCGGTCGCTTCCTCGCCGCCAAGCTCTGTGTGATCGGGCTGGTAGCTCCACGTGATGAACGCCGTGAATCCACGCGTGGCGTCCTGCACGTCACGCAGCCTGAACATGTGCTCGAGCCTCTCTTCTGGCGTTTCAACCGTCCCGTACATCATCGTCGCGGTCGTTCGCAGCCCGATCTCGTGGGCGTGGCGCATCACGCCCAGCCATTCGTCCGCCGTCGCCTTGTTGTAGCAGTTCAGCAGTCGGCGTACGCGATCCACCAGGATCTCGGCGCCACCGCCCGGGATGCTGTCGAGTCCGGCCGCCACCAGCCGCTCGATGACCTGCGGAACGGGCAGCCTCGACAGACGCGAGATGTGGACGACTTCAGGAGGCGACAGCGCATGGAGTCGAAACGCCGGATAGCGCTCCTTGACGGCGCGGAACAGGTCTTCATACCACTCGAGCGGCAAGTCGGGGTTGTGACCACCCTGAAGCAGCAACTGACCGCCGCCGAGCGCGATCGTTTCGTCGATCTTGCGGAAGATCTCCTCGAATCCCAGGACGTAACCTTCGGCAGACCCGACCGGACGGTAGAACGCGCAGAAGTTGCACCGCGCGATGCACACGTTCGTGTAGTTGACGTTGCGATCGATGATGTAGGTGACGACCCCTTCGGGATGCTTCCGGGCGCGGACCTCGTCAGCAAGTCGCCCGAGGAGCGGCGTGGGAGCGCCGAGATAGAGCTCGAGCGCCTCGGCTCGATCGAGCCGGCCGCCGTCGCGAACTTTTGCCGCTAGAGCGTCGATCATTTCCTGACTCCGGACCTTATCAGCTAGTACACACGAGCTGACGGCCAAGCACGGTCACGATGCCCACGATGAGCACGATGGTCTTGCTGCCTTCTTGCATCGTGACTTCGTGCCATCGTGCTTCGTAGGAACGCCGGTTCGTGCCGCGACGCACGCGTCGATCACGCCGTGCTTCTCCGCGAGCTCGTAGTACCTGCGCAGCCCGGCGGCCGCGCGCTCGTCGAATCCGTAACGAATATTCTCTCTCAAATAGGCCCGGCCGAGTGCCGCCCTCTCGGACCCGCAGTAGGCGTCGGCGATCGCGTCTGACGAGGCCACGCCGGCATCGCGCGCGTCGCGAAGCGCGTCCAGCGCGACTGCCGGCAGCACTCCGGGCCGGCCGGCCCAGAACGCCCAGACGAAGGGCAATCCGGTCAGGCCGCTCCAGACCTCTCCGAGATCGATTTTTTCGACCCCCACAGCCCCGGGATCGAGGTAGAGAGCTGGATCACCAATGACCAGCGCCGCATCGCATCGCTCCAACATCGCGTCGATCGCGGGCGGCATCGGCACGAATTCCGGCTCGATGTCGAACGACTCGCGGCACAGGACACGCAGGAGCCCTGTCGATGTCCTGGAACTGGTGTCGACGGCAATCGAGCGAATCTCGACAAGCGGGCGCGCGCTGAACAGGGCCACCGACGCGACCGGGCCGTCGGAGACGATTCCCATACCATCCACGATCAGGTACGGCGCAACGCCGCGCTGGAACTCGATCGAGGGAATCATCCCGACATCGACCGCACCCTCGTGCAGCAACGTCGCGCATTTCGACGGAGCATCAAACCGGAGCGCAAAGAGGTCCGGTCGACGGTCGAGGCCGTGGACCAGCGGCCGCGCGTTCAGGTAGTCGACCGCTCCCAGACGAATGACGGCAGACATCAGGTCAGCGGCCGGGACGGCCCGTCAGCCGGGCAGCAACCGAAAGCGGCCATCACGCTCGACGGCCTCGAGCGCGGCGGCGCGGATGTTGCCCTTGATCTCCTCGATCGGGCTCCGGCGCGTGCCCAGCACGCCAGGATCCACGGCGGCGATGCCATCCACGTCGTCGGCTCCAACGGTGAGCGCCACCTGCGCGAGCTTGGGGCCGTAGAGCGGCCAGTCGACCTGGATCGAGTCGATGTTGTTGACGACCATTCGCGCAAGCGCCACTTGCTTCACGTCGTCGTAACCGGTCGTCGGCGTGGCGACGGACATGGTTCTTGGAAGCGGCGCGAACGCGCGAAACCCGCCGACCGCCGCCTGAAGATCCCGCGCGCGTTCGACCGAGGCGATCCGCGCCGCATTAATCAACTCAGACCGTAGAGCGGGTATCAACTCCGACCTCGAGCGGGCATCAGCTCGGAGCTCAAGCCTGCAGGCAGTGCGTGAAGCGTCAGCCGCCACACGCCGAGTCCTGCGTCGCGAGCCGCACGCACGGCGGTTGGAACATCTTCGAGCAGGTTCGAGTCGAGTGGCGTGTCCGCGATTGCCTCGAGGCCGGCGTCGTGCAGTCGGCTGCACAGCTCGGCGAGCGCGTCCGGATCCGGCGCGAGGGCGTACAGATCCGCCAGTGAGAATCCGGTCAGCGGTGCCCCGTCAGCCAACGCGCTGGCCGCCCTGACCGCACCGGTCGCGGCCGCTTCACTCGCCGGACGACCAACGATGCGGACCTCACCGGCCGACAGCCCGGCTGGACGAGAGGGCACGGGCGCGTCAACGTGCACCTCGAAGACACGAACGAATGTCGTCCGCGCACCGTGCATCCGCCGGCGAACATCGTCGCCCTGCACGCCGACGTCGACCAGATTGCTGGTAGCGAGTAGTGCCTCCGGATTGATGGTGGTTCCATTGTTCGTTCGGTTCAGGGTTCAGGGCTCAGGGCTCAAGTCGGGTCAAGACTTCGACTCACAGACTCGACGGATCGCTTGCAGCCGCTGAACCCTGAACCTTGAACCGTCTACGATAGGCTTCCACCCCTTGCGGATCTTCTCCCAGAGCTGATCGGCGCGTCGTGCCGTCTGCTCCGCCGTCGCAATCTTCTTCGGCCAGGGACGTGTGAATCCTTCGGTCGGCCATTTTCTCGTCGCGTCGATCCCCATCTTGCTTCCATACGCGTGGAGATCGCTGGCATCGTCCAAATCATCGACGGGGCCACGCGTGAACTGAATGTCGCGTTCCGGATCGTAGTGGGTGCCGACGATCCAGGCGACTTCGGCCTCGTTCTGAACGTCGACGTCCTTGTCGACGACGATGACGGTCTTCGAGAACATGAGCTGGCCCAGTCCCCAGCACGCGTTCATGATTTTTCTGGCATGGCCCGGATAGCGCTTGTCGATCGAGATGATCACAATGTTGTGGAAAATGCCCGCGGCCGGAAAATGCATATCGACGATTTCCGGAACCGTTTTCTTGATCAGCGGCAGGAAGATGCGCTCGCTGGCTTTGCCGAGGTAGTAGTCCTCCATCGGAGGAATGCCGACGACAGTGGTCAGATAGACCGGCTGCTTGCGACGAGTGATGCAAGTCAGGTGGAAGACCGGATAGTCGTCAGGATGTGAGTAGAAGCCAGTGTGGTCGCCGAATGGGCCTTCACGCCGGCGCTCGCCCGGCTCGACATAGCCTTCGAGCACGATCTGGGCATTGGCCGGCACTTCGAGATCGACTGTCACGCACTTGACGAGTTCGACGCGCTCGCGTCGAAGGAAGCCGGCAAGCAGGAGCTCGTCGAGTCCCTCGGGCATTGGCGCCGTCGCCGAATACGCGAGGGCAGGGTCGGGGCCGAGCGCAACCGCTACCGCCAGCCGCTTGCCGAGCCGCTCGGCGACGCGGTGGTGCTGTGCGCCACCCTTGTGCTGCTGCCAGTGCATCCCCGTCGAGCGGCCGTCGAACACCTGCATCCGGTAGGTGCCGATGTTTCGCATGCCGGTTTCGGGATCCTTGGTAAAGACCAGGGGCAGCGTGATGTAGCGCCCGCCATCATCAGGCCAGCACTTGAGAATCGGCAGAGAGTCGAGCGTGCCGTCCTTTTCCACGACCTCCTGGCACGGCGCGTCGTTGACGGTCTTCGGCATCAAGTCGCGAAGCCGGTTGATCATCGGCAGCATCTTGATCGCATCGAGTATGCCGCCGGGCATCTTCGGCGTCATGAGCTCCTCGATCTCGTGAGCGAGGTCGTCGAGCGTTCGGACGCCGAGCGCCATGCAGATTCGCTTCATGGAGCCGAACAGATTGATGGCGACCGGCGTGTCGAAGCCGGTGGGCCGCTCGAAGAGGAGGCCTGGGCCTCCGCCCGGGGACTTCGACGCCCGGTCGGTGACCGCGCAGATCTCGAGATCCGGATCGACCGGCTCGCCAATCCGCGCCAGCTCGCGTTCCTTGTCGAGGGCCGCGATGAAGTCGTTGAGGTCCTTGAACATTACGGTTGTTTCGAAGATCGAACTCGTTGAACATGAGCGAGGGCCAACGGCCTCACCACGATGGACACGATGACACGATGGCCACGATGAGTCTTCTCGTTGGTGTCGATCATCGTGCGCATCGTACCATCGTGGTCATCGTGAACGCCGAAGGCCCGTTGGCTTCACACGCTCTCCATCTTCTCCGCAATTTGCGTCGCCAATTCCAGGGCGCGGCGTCCGGCAAGTCCATCGACGAGGGGCGTGCCACGCTCTCGAACGGCCCTGGCGAAGTCGGCGAGCTCGCGGCGAAGCGGCTCGTCGCGTTCAACGGGAACCGGCCCGCCCTCGATCGATGGTCTCGCCCCATCGCGCTTGACCAATCGCCAGCCCTCCACCTCCTGGGCCGCATAATCGATCGACAGGTAGGCGTCGGGCTGAAAGAACCGGATCTTCCTGACGCGATCCTTGCTGATCCGGCTCGCGGTCACGTTGGCGATGCATCCCGAGGCGAACCGCAATCGCGCGTTGGCAATGTCGTACCTCGGCGTCAGGACCGGCACGCCGACAGCCTCGACCGACGTCACTTCCGAGCGAACCAGTGACAGGATGACGTCGAGATCGTGAATCATCAGATCGAAGACGACGTCGATGTCGAGACTGCGGTCGGGAAAGACCCCCAGTCGGTGGACTTCGATGAACCGCGGCGAGGTGACGAGCGGAAAGACCGCGGCGACGGCGGGGTTGTAACGCTCCGTATGGCCAACGGCCAGCGTCGCGCCCGACGCCTTGGCGGCGGCGATCATCTCGTCAGCTTCCGCGAGCGAGCGCGCCATCGGCTTCTCCACGAGAACCGATGTTCCACGCTCGAGAAACGGCATCGCAATCGCGTGATGCAACTCCGTCGGCACGGCGACGGTCACCGCGTCGACTGCGCCGAGCAGCTCACCGTAGTCGGCGAGCGCCCTCGTGCCTGTCGAGGCCGCGATCTCAGCGGCGCGATCCGGAATCTTGTCGACGACCGCTGTGAGCGACACGCCGTCGAGCGTCGAAAGGATGCGCGCGTGATGCCGGCCGAGATGACCGACGCCAACGACGGCGACTCTCAAGGCATCAACCATGCTGGTCACGCTGGGCAGGGCGAGGCCGACCGACGATGGCGATTCCTGCCTCGTTGGCCGATGCGAACACGTGGTCGCCGTCGAGAACGAGCGTGCGTCCCGCATCGACCGATAGCGCGGCCGCGCCTGCCGTTCGCATGGCTTGAATAGTTGCGATGCCGATCACCGGCACGTCGAACCGCATATCCTGTTTCGGTTTGGCGACCTTCACGATTCTCACGCCCGGCCCGGCGAGATAACCCGCGCGACCGATCACTTCGTCGGTCCCCTCCATCGCTTCGACGGCGACGACGGCCTTGTGCTTGACGGCAATCGTCTGGCCGATGTCGAGCGCGGCAATGGCGTCCGCCATCTGGTAGCCGAACGCAAAATCCTCGGTCTCCTGTTCGCTCGGCGCGCGATCGGTCAACACGCCTTCCTTCGCGAGCAGCGGCTCGAGAAAGGCGGTGGAGTCGACGAGCTCGACGCCTTCGTCGCGCATGACGTCGGCCACCGCGGAAATGAGCGCATCAGTGTTGCGAGCCTTGAGGCGGGTCAGGGCGGACATCAGAGTGAGGTCGGGAATAATGCCCGAGAAGATCTTGACGTGCTTGACCTGCCCGGCCATCACCGCGCGGGTCACCCCAGCACCTTTCAGAATCTTGATGCACTTGCCGAGATGCCCCAGGGAGACCCAGTGGAGGTCTGCGCCGGCGTCGCCAGCCGCCGCCTCGAGCTCCGGAAAGGCCTCCTCCTTGACGGCAACGACGGTGACGTCGTGGCCGAGGCTCCTGGCACCCTGCAAAACGAGGAACGGAAACCGGCCATTGCCGGCGATCAGACCAATCCTGGACATATCCGGCCGGATAGCCGGCTCGAACGTCAGTCTATCAGAACGGTCCCGGCTGGCCCGGCCTCGAATCCCGCGGCTGCTGGTACAATAGGGGTTACGCCCGTGCCCTGTTTTTTGGAGAGAAGATGTACCGATCGACTGTAGTGTTCCTGTCTCGTGCCGCCGTCCTCGCCCTGGCCCTCGTCGGCAGCGCCTGCGACAACGGCCCCGGCACCCCGACCATCCCGACTCCCGTTCTCGTCACCGAAACCTTCACCGGCACGGTGACGCTCAACGGCGCCATCAACCACGGTTTCAGCGTCATCGACCGCGGGTCCAACGACCGCGGAAATCACCGCGATCGATCCGGCCGGCTCATTTATCGGCTTTCAGATGGGAACGTGGAGCGGCGTCGTGTGCACGGCGGTCCTCTCGAACGAGGCCGGCACCTTGGCGAGCGTGCTGAACGGCGCCACCCAGTCGCCGGCGAGCCTGTGCGTCCAGGGTGCACGACCCGAACGGCATCCTGGTCGACAAGACCGTCACCTACACGGTCACGGTCAAGCATCCCTGATCGGAGTCTCGTGAGTCCGGCTGAAGCCGGACTCGACTGTCGGCAGTCGCGTCCAGTTCTGACATCTCGTATGCCGGCTCAGCCGGACCTGATCTACTCTTCCATCACCTCTTCGAGCCTCCGGCTTGGGCGGCGAAGGCCGACGCCACGGCTCGACGAGCGGATGAAGTGCACCAGGTATTGCACTTCCTCGCAGCCGAGCGTCGAGTCGCGATCGATTTGCGCCAGCGCCCGGCTGGTGTTCGAGTGCAGAAGGTAGCGGAACGCGCGGCGCAGCTGACTGATCGAGTCCTTCGAGAACTTCCTGCGCTCCAGTCCAATCGTGTTGATACCGTAGATCCGTGCGCGATTGCCGACGGTTTTCGCGTACGGCAGCGCGTCCTTGGTCACCACCGAGTACCCGCCGATGAACGCGTGCTGACCGACCCGGCAGAACTGATGCACGCCTGAAAACGCGCTGATCGTCGCAAAGTCCTCGACGGTCACGTGCCCGCCGAGCGTCGCGGCGTTGCCGAAGATCGTCGAATTCCCGATGTGGCAGTCGTGCGCGACGTGCGCGTAGGCCATGAAGACGTTGTTGTTGCCGATGTCGGTCGTGCCGCCGCCGCCGGCCGTGCCGCGATGAATCGTCACGAACTCGCGGAACACGTTGCGGTGTCCGATCGTCAGCGTCGTCTTTTCGCCGCGGAACTTCAGGTCCTGAGGAATGAGCCCGATCGAGGCAAACGGAAAAATCTGGTTACCATCGCCAATCTCGGTCCAGCCGTCGACGATGCTGGAGGCGCCGATGCGACAATCGCGGCCGATACGGACGTGCTCACCGATGATGGCGTGAGGTCCGACGACGGAGCCGGCGCCGATCTGTGCGCCCTCGTGGATGATCGCGCTGGAGTCAATCGTGACACCGGGCCACTCGGCGCGCTGATCCCGCTGATCAACGACGCGATCGGGCACGAGCGCCATCACCAACTCGGCTTCGGCGACAACCGCTTCCCCGATCGAGGCGACCGCGTGCGCCCGCGCCAGTTTGCTGCGCCGGGCGCCGAGCGTCACCTCGAGGCGCAGCCGATCACCCGGCACCACCTGCCGCCGGAACTTCGCATCGTCGACGCCGCGGAGGTAGGCATGGCCCGACGGCTTGCCATCAGGTCCCTGCACCAGGAGCAGCGTCGCGACCTGCGCCAGCGTCTCAATCATGAGCACGCCAGGCATCAACGGCGTGCCGGGAAAGTGTCCCTGGAAGAAATCTTCGTTGACGGTGACGTTCTTGACGGCCACGAGCCGCTTGCCGGGCTCGTGCTCGGTCACCGCATCGACGAGCGCCGACGGGTACCGGTAACACAGCCGGTCGATGGATTCGGAAATGTTCGACACAGGCCGAATCTTATCAGGTTCAAGACGGTTCAGGGGATTCGAGCAGGTTCAGGTAGGTTCAGGAGGTTCCCGAAGCGTTCATGGCTGAACCGGACTGAACCCTCTGAACCTGAACCTTGAACCCTGAACCTTGAACCTTGCGCTGCACCTACTTCTTGACGGGCGCAGGTCGCGGCCGGCCGTGCGGCGTCGAGCCGCTTGATCACTTCGCTCAGTCAGGTCGAGGCCGGTGTCGACCCAGACTGCGCCGGCGTTGTTGATGTCGACGAGCATGTGCAGGGCGCGTTCCTTGCCGATCTGCTCGAGCACAGGATTCAGCTTGCGCTGAAAGTCGACCTGGAGCTCGGCCTGGAGCGCTTGCCGCTCTGACTGCGCTTCCTGCTGCAGGAACTGCACCTCGCGCGTCAGCTTGTCGACTTCCTTCTCGAGCGACAGCCGGGCCGAGTCGTTCATGATCGTCGAGCTCGTCTGCTGCTTGGTCTTGGCCGCTTCGAGCTGCTTGTTCTTCTCTGTGATCTCGGCAACCTTTTTCTTTTCGAGCTCCTGCAACTTTCCGGTTGCGGCCTTGCCCTCGACCGAATTTGATGCGACCGCCTGAATGTCGATATAGGCGATCTTCGCGCCCTCGGGATACGGGCGCGGGGCCTGGGGCGGGGCGGCTGGAGCCGTCGGCGGTGGCGTCGCTGGCTGCGCGGTCGCTGGTGGAGTTGCCGGCGGTTTCGTCCGGCGGCTGCGCCGGGGGCGTGGTCTGGGCCAGCGCTGGTACCACCGCCAGCGCGCTCACCGCAATCATCACCGTCAACAATCTCAACGCTTTCATGAACTAGTTCCTTTGAAAAAAGCCATCAGCTATTAGCTCTCAGCCCTCAGCTTCGAGCAGTCCAGCTCACAGTCGAGCTAGATATTCTAACGCACGAGCGAATCCAACGCCGATCGGCCGCAACCGGCATTCTTCCGAGCTTTGACCCGAAGCTCAGGACCGCCTTTGGGCAGCCCACAGCTGCCCCCGACAACCACAACTGAAAGCTGAGAGCTGACAGCTGAGACTCCTAGAATGTCGACCCCACCGCAAACCGGAATTTCCACTTCTTTTCGGGCTGCAGGTTGTTGTCCAGCACCCCGCCGCGCGAGGGGTTGGCGGCAAAAATCAACCGGAACGGCACGTTCAGCACCGGCATGAAGAACCGGATTTCGGCGCCGGTCGACGTCTTGAACGCGCTCATCTCGCCGATCTCGCTGATCTCCGGCGGGAATGGCGGCACGAACGGGTTGAACGGTATCTGATAGAAATCGTTCGGATTCGGAATGAGCGCACCGGGGTAGGTGATCTGCGTCACTGGCTGCTTCCACCCGAACGATTCACCCCTGGCCCGCACCTGACCCGCGTCGTAGAAGAGCACCAGCCGCACTGGACCGGCAATGGTAATCAGGTACTCGACGTTGAAGAGCAGGCTCTTGTTGCCGCCGATCACCAGATTCGTGACGGGATCGCGGGGGCCGACGGTACGCAGATCGAACCCGCGCATGCTGTATTCGCCGCCGAGGAACAGCCGCTCGAAGATGGGCAGCGCGATGGTGCTGCCGTAGGGCTTGATGTATTCGGCCTGCGCGCGGAAGCCCAGCGACGTCCGGCGCTTGGCGCCAATCGGGAAATACCTGATCGCTTCGGCCCGCGGATTCACGAAGTTCACGTTTCCGCCGATGCCCGCCCAATCCATCGACAGCGTGTATCGCGAACCGGACGTCGGGAAGATCGGATGGTCGACGGTGTTGTAGACGAAGCTCGGTCCGATCTTGCTGACGGTCCGCCTGCCGCCCTCACCGATGAGCAGGGAATCCTCGAGGAACGGATTGCCGGCGAGCACGAGCGGGTCGCGGTACAGCGGGTTGAGATCCTTGACCTCGACTTGCTCCAGGCTGTAGTTGACGAACATCCTCGCGTAGGGCATGACCTGGAACCCGAAGACGAGGTTGCCGCCAACCGACGCCTGCGTGAACTGGCCCTCGTAGCGAATCTCGCGCGCGTAGACGTCGACGCCGGCGGTCATCGGCCGGTCGAAGAGGAATGGCTCGGTGAACGCGAGCTGGTAATTCTTCGCGCGATTGCCCTGCTGGGCGGTGGCGCTGAATGTCTCGCCCCGTCCGAGGAAGTTCGAGGTCTGAAACGACAGCTGCCCGAAGAAGCCGTCGAACTGCGACACGCCGGCGCCGAACGTCAGCTGGTTGCGGTTCTGCTCTTCGAACTTGAGCGAGATGTCGACCTTGTTGTCGGCGGTCGTGGTTTTCTGAACGTCGACGGCCTCGCCTTCGAGCGGCTTGAAGTAGCCGAGCTGATTGAGGCGCTTGACGCTGTCCTTCAGCGCCATCGTGTTGAAGGGCCCGGCTTCGACGATCCGCATCTCGCGACGAATGACGTTGTCGCGCGTCGTGGTGTTGCCCGTAAAGGTGATGCGGTTGATGAAGTACTGCTTGCCCTCGTCCACGCGCATCGTCACGTCGACGAGCGGCGTGCCGTCCTTGGCCGTCGTCGGCACGGCCGCCTGCGCCTCGCCCGGAGAGGGCGGACCAGGTGACGGCGGACCAGCCGCGCCCGGGGCGTCGCCATTCCGGGGCTGATCCCGCGGCTGCAAATCGGGATACGCGGTGAACTCGAAATAGCCGCCGGACCCGTAGACCTCCTGCGCCTTCTCGAGACCCTTCTTTATCTTCTTCTGGCTGTAGGTCTCGCCGGTCTCGACCCTGAAGAGCGGGCGCAGCGCCTCGGAGTTGACGACCTTATTGCCTTCGAACTTGAAATCGCCGACCGCGTACTTCTTGCCTTCGGTGATCGGCACCTGCAGCTGAATCCACCGCGTCTTGCCATCCTTCGAGTCTTCGAGGGTCTTCATCTGCGGCTGGCCCACCTGGGCCATGATGTACCCCTCGTCGCGGTAGAAATCGGTGATGAGCTGTGCGTCCTCGGCGAACTTGTCTTCCTTGTAGGTCCCGCCACCAGTGATGAAGCCGAAGAAGCCCTTCTGCTTGTTCTCCTTCATCTTGCGACCGAGCTTCCCGTCGCTGATCGCCTGATTGCCGACAAAGTCGATCTCGTCGATCTTGACCTTCGGCCCTTCCGTCACATGGAAGGTGACGTGGACGAGCTTGGTCCCGCCCTCGACGTCCTTGATCTCGGGCCTGATTTCGGCGAACTGATACCCCTCCGCTGCATAGAGCTCGCGGACGACGCCGGTGACGCGTCGAATGAGCCCGGGATCGATGAACGAGTCGAGCCTGATCGTGATGCTCTTCTCTTTCAGCGCTTCCTCGATCTTCGACTGGTCGACCTTCTTCAGACCTTCGTAGTCGACGATCTTGACCCGCTGCCGCTCCTCCATGTCGTAGACGACCATCTTGCCGATGACGCCGTTGGAGAAGGTGTAGTCCTCGACCCTGATTGACAGGTCATCGAGGAAGTTGGTGGCCCACAACCGCTTGAAGTCTTCGCGAATGACCTGCTCGATGGCCTCGTCGTACGGCACCCACTTCCCCGTCTGGGAGTTGCTGAGCCGCGACTTCATCTCGATGTAATAGAGGTAGGTATTGGCTTCGACCACCGGGAAGCCGCCCTGCTTTTCGAAGCAGGGGACCACCTGATAGACCACCGGCCCCGAGCCCGCTGGCGGGAGCGTTCGGGGAGCCGGGACGGGCTGACCGCAAACGGTTTGTCCGGTCTGGGCCGGCGCCGCCGGAGCGGCCGCGGCCGGGGTCTGAGCCTGGACGGCGGCAGCGGCCGTCAGCGCAGCAAAGAAAAGCAGGAGCACACGCATAAGTCGAACGTGAACCGTCAATTTCGTAGGACCCCGGCCGCGGTCTCCTCCCAGCCGGGGAAACGTACCAGTCGAGTTTACTGGATTTTAGACGTGCAAGGCCACTCGCCGGCCTTGCCGCAGCCTCTGCAGGAGTTCCGACACTGCGAAGGCTGCCCGCCATGCAGCGGCGCTGCGTAGGCTGCGAAGCGGGTCAGGACAGCCGCCGGCCTGCCAGGGCCTCTCCGGCAGGACGGTAGGCCAGGGTGCCGCCATCGAGGTAGACCTCGATCTCGCCGCCCTTGAGATGCCCACGGATGAGCTCCTCTGAGAGCGGATCTTCGATATACCGCTGAATCGCGCGGCGGAGGGGCCGCGCGCCGTATGACCGGTCCTTGCACGTCTGCTCGATGATCCAGTCGATGACTTCCGACGCGAGCTGGAGCCGGATCTTGCGGTCAACCAGGTTGTCGTTGAGCTGCTTGACGAGCAGGTTCGTGATGGTCCGGAGGTCATCGTCGGAGAGCGCCTCGAAGACGATGATTTCGTCGATCCGGTTGATGAACTCGGGGTTGAAGGTCTTGCTGGACCTCCCCGAGCACCATGTCGTTGACGCTGCGGCTGATGGCGCCGGAATCCGATGCCTGGAAGCCCATCGACGCCTTCTTCTGGATGAAGCGGGCGCCAATGTTCGACGTCATGATGATGATCGCGTTCTTGAAGTTCACGCGATTCCCGAGGCCGTCGGTGAGGTGGCCGTCCTCGAACACCTGCAACAGGATGTTGAAGAGGTCGGGATGCGCCTTTTCGATCTCATCGAGCAGGACGACCGAGTAGGGATTGCGCTTGACCTTCTCGGTGAGCTGCCCGCCCTCCTCGTGGCCAACGTATCCGGGCGGCGAACCAATCAGCTTGGAGACCGAGTGCTTCTCCATGTACTCGGACATGTCGAAGCGGATGAGCGAATGGTCGCTGCCGAAGAGGAAGTTCGCCAGGGCGCGCGCCAGCTCGGTCTTGCCGACACCAGTCGGCCCGAGAAACACGAAGCTGCCAACGGGCCGGTTCGGATTCTTGAGCCCCGCGCGCGATCGACGGATCGCCCGCGACAGCGCCGAGATGGCCTTCTCCTGTGAGATGACGCGCTTGTGCAGCGCGTCTTCCATGTGAAGCAGCTTGTCGCCCTCGTCCTGATTGATCGAGGTGAGCGGCACACCGGTCCACTTCGAGACGACCTCGTCGATCTCGGCCTTGCCGACGATGACGCGGCGCGTGCTCGACTTCACGTCGAACTTTTCGCGGACGAACTGGAGGTTCTCGCGGGCCTGCACTTCCTGCTCGCGGTAGAACTGCGCCTTCTCGAAGTTCTTTTCAGAGACGGCGGTCTCCATCTGCTCGACGGCGACGCGAATGCTCTTGTTGATTTCGCCGAACTCCTCGCTGTAGCCGGCTTCGCGCAGCTTGGCGCGCGCGCCGGCCTCGTCGACGAGATCGATCGCCTTGTCGGGGAGGAATCGATCGGTGATGTAACGGCTCGACTGATAGACGGCCGCCTCGATCGCTTCAGAGGTGTACTCGACGTGATGAAACGACTCGTAGCGATCCTTGACGCCGATCAGTACCTCGATCGTCTCCCGCTCGGTTGGCGGGTCGACTTTGATCGCCTGGAACCGCCGCTCGAGCGAGCGATCCTTTTCGATGTACTTCCGGTATTCGGCGGGCGTCGTCGCGCCGATGCAGCGAATCTCGCCGCGCGACAGCGCCGGTTTGAGGATGTTCGCAGCGTCGAGTGATCCTTCGGCCGACCCGGCGCCAACGAGCGTGTGGAGCTCGTCGATGAACACGATGATGTTCGGGTTTTCGGTCAGCTCCTTCATGATCGCCTTGAGGCGTTCTTCGAACTGACCGCGGTACTTCGTGCCCGCGACGATGAGGGAGATGTCGAGCGCAAGAATCCGCTTGTCGGCGAGGAAATGCGGCACGTCGCCGTAGACGATCTTCTGCGCGAGGCCTTCGACGATCGCGGTCTTACCGACGCCAGGCTCGCCGATGAGGACGGCATTGTTCTTGGTCCGGCGGCAGAGCACCTGCTGCACGCGCTCGACCTCGATGTGGCGGCCGACGAGCGGATCGAGCTGGTTCTTCATGGCCGCGTCCGTCAAGTCGCGGCTGAACTCGGCGAGGAGCGGCGTCTCCTTGACGCGGGTCAGCGTCGTCTTCTCGTTGAGGAGCGCGACGATATCTTCACGGACGGTGTTCAGGCGCATCCCCTTTTCCATGAGGATCGTCGCCGCGACTGAACGCTCCTCGCGAAGGATGCCGAGGAGCAGGTGCTCGGTGCCGATGTAGTTGTGCAGCAGGCGGTCGGCTTCTTCGGCGGCGTACTGCAGAACACGCTTGGTTTCGGCGCTGAAAGGGATCTCGACCGAGGTCGAGACCTTCTCGCGGAACACGGTCCGGCCTTCAATTTCCTTGCGAATGCTTTCGAGGGAAAGATGCGAGCGAGCGAAGATCCGGCTGGTCAGTCCTTTACCCTCACGAATCAGTCCGAGGAGAAGGTGCTCGGTCTCGATGGAGATGCTGCCGAGCTGACTCGCCTCGTACCGCGCGAAGAAAAGAACCCGCCGCGCTCGTTCCGTATAGCGTTCGAACATCCGGGGTTACCTATGGTTTATCGGGCGCTGCTCTATGCTCATTATACGACAGCGTCATGGCGATCCGTTACGGCTAAGTGAGGCGTTCTCCAGCAGTTAAAGGGACGGAACGGCTCTCGTCGCGTAAAAATGACACCCGACTTCACCCATTTTTGCCCTTCGGGCACCGCGGGGCTACGTCGGGGCTTCGCCCCAATTGCTAGTCGTGGTCCATCGAGCTTCCTCATCGATACAACGACAGACAGGCCCGTTCGGAACGCCCCCGACCAACGTTGATCCCTTTCGATCCGTCTGCTACCCTTTTCCGCCCGATTTCCAAAACGGAGGCTGCATTCATGGCTGATCGTTCCGTCGGTCTTTTGACCGAAGACATGCTCGAACGTTTTCGGACCCGCGCACCCGCCTACGATCGCGAGAACAGATTCTTCCAGGAAGATTTCGATGAGCTGAAGGCGGCCGGCTACCTGAAGATGACCGTGCCGAAGGAGCTCGGCGGCATGGGATTCTCGCTGTATGACGTCTCCCAGGTGACTCGACGCCTGGCGATGTACGCGCCGGCAACGGCGCTCGCCATGAACATGCACCACTACTGGGTCGGGCTCGCCGCAGATCTGTGGCGCGGCGGCGACAAGTCCTGCGAGTGGATTCTCAAGGAAGCCGCCGCGGGAGAGGTCTTCGCCGCCGGTCACGCGGAAACCGGCAACGACCTTCCGGTTCTCTTGTCGACGTGCAAAGCCGAGCGCGTGGACGGCGGGTACAAATTCACCGGCCGCAAGTCGTTCGGCAGCCTCACGCCGGTCTGGACGAGGCTTGGCGTGCACGGGATGGACACGAGCGATCCCAAGGCGCCGAAAGTCGTCCACGGGTTCCTGGCGCGCGGCACCGCCGGCATCACGATCAAAGAAACGTGGGACGTGCTCGGCATGCGGGCGACACGCAGCGACGACACCGTGCTCGAGGGCGCATTCTGTCCCGACCGCTACATCGCCCGAGTCATTGCCCCAGGTGCAGCAGGGATGGACGCCTTCGTCCTCGGCATCTTCGCGTGGGCGCTGCTGAACTTCGGCAATGTCTATTACGGACTGGCGCTGCGCGTGCGCGATCTGATCGTTGAACACGTCAAGAGCAAGTCGGCGATCGCGCTGACCCGCTCGATGGCCTATCACCCCGGCGTCCAGCAAGGCATCGCCGACATCGTGATGGAGCTCGAAGCGATTGGCCCGCAACTCGACTCCGCCACGCGCGATTGGTCGGAGGGCGTCAATCACGGGGGCTACTGGCCCATCAAGATCGTGTCGGCCAAGTATCGCGCCGTCGAAGGCGCGTGGCGGGTCGTCGACCGCGCCCTCGATCTCTCGGGCGGATTTGGCATGTTCAAGAAGAGCGAGATGGAGCGGCTGTTCCGCGACGCGCGCGCCGGACGCTTCCATCCGGCCAACTCGCTGCTGTCGCACGAACTGGTCGGCAAGCTGACGCTTGGGATCAATCCCGACGAGCAGCCGCGTTGGGGGTAACGGGAAATGCTGACTGCTGAAGGCTGAAGTGAAGGCTGAATGACGGAGTGCGGATGCTGATCCGCACTCCGCACTCGATCGATCTACTTCGCGGCGGCTTTTACCAGCCGCACCTCGGTGGCGTGTTTCGACGTGTCGTCGTACTTCGCCGAGACCTCGTCGCCGGCCTTCAGGAAGTCGATAATCTGCGGCGACTTCTTCTCTTCTTTCATCTTCGCCTCCTTCGTGCCGACGCCCGTGCCGACGACCTTGGTCTTCGATGTCGACGACCAGCTTCATTTCACCTCCTCCCGCGCGTTGATGGTGATGGAGTCCGGAACTGACCGCCGCGACTGTCCCACTGACGGTCTTGTCCGCCGCCGCCTGCAGGTCCACGGGTGCCGACGCGAACGCCGCCAAAAGAAGGGCCCCCATCGACAGCCGAAATCCACCGTCTCATGACAACCTCCTTGGCGCTAGTCCGGCGCCAACATCCTCTTTCTACGGACACGCCGCGCCAAGCGTTCCACCAGACGCACGTGCCGGTCTTCACCGCACGGAACAGCCCGTCACACAATCGCTTCCGCCTCGATCTCAACGAGCATGTCGGGATCGATCAGGCGGCTGACCTCAACCATGGACGTCGCTGGGAGAATGCTCCCGAAGACCTCGCCATGGGCACGGCCGATCGCTTCCCAGTCGCGGATGATGTTGGTCACGTACATGCGCGTCCGGACGACGTGCTCGAGTGAGGCGCCGGCTCGCCCGAGCGCGCGCTCGATGTTCTTGAGCGTCTGAATCGTCTGCGCCCGCGCATCCCCCTTCCCCACCAGGCTCCCATCGTCAGCGGTCGCGGTCGTGCCGGAGACGTGGACGACGCGGCCGACGCGAACGGCCCGCGAATAGCCGACGAGTGGTTCCCATTTCGTGCCGGTCGAGATGTTCTGCCGCTCGGACATATCAGACTCCTCTCAGCCTGCCGTCTTCGAGGCGCAGCACGCGGTCGCACGCCGCGGCGAGCTTCGGGTTGTGGGTCGCGATCACGGACGTCAGACCATGCTCGCGATGCATTTCCTGCAGGAGGTCATGAAGCGTCTCGGCGGTGTGCTCGTCGAGGTCGCCGGTCGGCTCGTCGGCGAGGAGAAGGGTGGGCCGCATCACGAGCGCGCGCGCGATGGCGACGCGCTGCTGCTCGCCGCCAGACAGCATGCCGGGCCGGTGCTCGAGACGTTCGGAGAGGCCCACCCGCTCGAGCAGGTTGGTGGCGCGCTCGCGGCACTCAGCAGCGCTCTTGCGGGCAATCCGCAGCGGCATCGCGGCGTTCTCGAGGGCGCTGAACTCCGGCAGGAGATGATGGAACTGGAACACGAATCCGACATGCTGGTTGCGGAACGCCACGAGCGCCTCGTCGGGCAGGCTTGCCAAATCGACCTGATCGATGCGAACCGAACCCGCGTCAGGCGAGTCGAGCCCACCGAGGACGTGCAGCAGCGTGCTCTTGCCGACCCCCGAGGCGCCGACGATGGCCACCATCTCGCCGCGCTCGAGCGAGAGCTCGAGGTTCTTGAGGACGGTCAACCGGTTGACGCCGACGGCGTAGCTCTTCGAGAGTCCAGTGACGTGGATGAACGACATAGCTCTCAGCTCTCAGCTCTCAGCTCTCAGCTTTCAGCTTCCTAGTCGTCAGTCGTCGATCTGATCTACGTCGCTCGACCAGGATCAGAAGCCTTTGCTGACGGCTGAGAGCTGATAGCTGAGAGCTGCTTCTTTCTACTGGTACCTCAACGCCTGCGCCGGATCGAGCTTCGCCGCTTGTCGCGACGGGTAGATCGTGGCCACGAAACAGACAAGGATCGCCGACACGACCACCACGACGAAGTCGAGCGGCAACAGCCGGAATGGCACGTGCGAAATCTGATAGACGTCGAGCGGCACGCTAATCAACTTGTAGTGGTCGAGGATGTAGATGAGCGCGCAGCCGCCGGCAGCGCCCACGATCGTGCCGACCGTCCCGATGACCAGCCCCTGCAACATGAAGATCCGCCGGATGCTCGCGGCCGAACTCCCCATCGTCTTGAGGATCGCGATGTCGCGCGTCTTCTCCATGACCAGCAGCACCAGCGACGCGATGATGTTGAGCGCCGCCACCATCACGATCAAGCCGATCGTGATCGACATGGCCATCTTCTCCAGCCATAGGGCGGAGAACAGCGACTTGTTCATGTCGGCCCAGTCCTGCGCCTCGTAGTCCGGCCCGAGTCGGGCCTGAATATCTTCCGCGACTTGCTTGCGCCGCGAACAGATCGTCGACTTTCACCTCGATGAGATCGGCGTGGCTCCGGTCGAGCAGCTTCTCGGCGACGCTCAAGTGCACGAAGCCATAGGAACTGTCGTACTCGAAGAGGCCGAGGCCGAACACGCCCACGACCTTGAAGGCACGCTGCCGCGCCGACACGCCAAACGGCGTCAGCGTGCCCTCCGGCGTCAGCACTTCGACGCCATCACCCAGGCTGACACCCAACTTCTGCGCGAGGTCCTTTCCAAGGATGATGCCCGCCATCGACCCCTGGACAGGCGTCAGCGCGTCGAGGCTCCCCGACACCATGGATCGCCCGACGTTGGTCACACCGGGCTCGAGCGACGGATCGACGCCCTTGATCGTGAGGAACTGGCTTCCGCCGGCGCTCTTCGCCAGCCCAAGTCCGAGCACGACCGGCGCCGCGGCCACGACACGCGGCACGGCGCGCACCTTCCTGACCTCCTCGTCCGCCTCACCCAGCCCTCCCGCCTTGAGCACGTAGACATGCGCCGCCGATCCGACGATGCGATCACGTAGCTCGCCCTGGAGGCCGGTCATCAGTGCCAGCACGATGAGGAGCGCCATCACGCCGACGGCCACGCCGACGGCGGAGATCAGCGAGATGAGCGAAATGAAGGCCTGTTTCCGGCGGGCCAGCAGGTAGCGGATGGCGACGAAGAGCTCGAAGGGAAGGTCGTTCAAAGTCTCCTCATCATTCAAATTCTCCTCATCAGCGGGAACAGAATGACGTCGCGGATCGAGGCGCTGTTGGTCAGCAGCATGACGAGCCGATCGATGCCGACACCCTCGCCCGCCGTCGGCGGCAAACCATATTCGAGCGCGCGGATATAGTCCTCGTCCATCACGTGGGCTTCGAGGTCGCCGGCGACCCGGCCGGCGATCTGGGCTTCGAAACGGCGCCGCTGTTCGGCGGGATCGTTGAGCTCGCTGAACGCGTTGGCGACTTCGAAGCCGCCGATGTAGAGCTCGAAGCGCTCGACGGTCTCGGGGTCGTCTGGCTTCTGCTTCGAGAGCGGCGACACCTCGGTCGGAAAGTCATAGACGAAGGTCGGCTGGACGAGATCGTGCTCGTTCAGCCGCTCGAAGATCTCGGTCGCGATCCGCCCCGCGCCCCACCCGGGATGCAACTCGAGCCGCAGCCGGCGAGCCAGGCTGGCCGCGGTCTCGCGATCGCGGAGGTCTCGGTCGGTCACGGGCGCGCCGAGCCGCTCCGACGCGGCGGCGCGTGCCCCCTCGCGGAGCGACACTCGGCGGTACGGGGCGGCAAGCGAGATCTCGTGCTCGCCGAACGTGATCTGGTCGGTGCCAATCGACTGCCGCGCCACGTTCGAGATCATCTCCTCGGTCATGACCATCAGGTCCTGGTAGTCGCTGTAGGCCTGGTAGAACTCGAGCATCGTGAACTCGGGATTGTGCTGCGTCGAGATCCCCTCATTGCGGAAGTTACGGTTGATCTCGTAGACCCGTTCGATTCCGCCGACGGTCAGACGCTTGAGGTAGAGCTCCGGCGCAATCCGCAGAAACAACTGCATGTCGAGCGTGTTGTGATGGGTCACGAACGGCCGCGCCAGCGCCCCGCCCGCGATCGGCTGCATCATCGGCGTCTCGACTTCGAGGTAGCCGCGCGCGTTCAGGAAGTCCCGGATGTTCGCCAGCACGCGGCTGCGGACCTCGAAGACGCGACGCGACTCGGGATTGACGATCAGGTCGAGGTACCGCTGACGGTAGCGGATTTCGATATCGCTCAACCCATGCCACTTTTCGGGCAACGGCAGGAAACACTTGACCAGAAAGTGCACGGCGGAGACGTGGATGGTCAGTTCGTTGGTCCGCGTCCGGAAGAGGTACCCTTCGACGCCGACGAAGTCGCCGAGGTCGAGGAGCTTGAAGATCTCGAAGTCGCGCTCGCTGACCGAGTCGCGCCGGATGTAGGCCTGGATCTGGGATTCACCGTCCGAGATCGCAATGAAGTTGGCTTTGCCGAAACTGCGGATGGCCAGGATGCGGCCGGCGGTCCGCGTCTCGACGCGCTCCGCGGTCAACTCGTCGCCGCTCTTGCCGCTATAGCTCGCCACGAGCTCACGCACGGTATGGGTCCGCGCAAAAGCGCGCGGATAGGGATCGACGCCAAGGCGCACGAGCGCCTCGAAGTTCGCGCGCCGCTGGGCTACCTGATCGGATTCCTTATGCTCTGTCATTTCTCAATGCTCGCGGGGCCCCACCGATACAACAACCAGCCTCCCATGACGACAGCTCGGCTCGACCCTCTTAGGATTCCGGCAGCGCTTTCCTCACCGCATCCAGCACCCCGTTGACGAACGCGACCGACTCGTCCCCGCTGAACGTTCTCGCCAGCTCGAGGGCTTCGTTGATCACGACTTTTGGCGGAGTCTCCGGGTGTGCCAGGAGCTCGCCAACAGCCAACCGCAGCACCAACCGGTCGATGACCGCCATCCGCTCGAGTCGCCAGTTGTGCGCGTGCGCGACCAGCAACTGGTCGATGGCGTCGACGCGCGCGAGCGTCTCGCGTACCAGGTCGTTCGCAAACGCGCGCAGGTCGTCGTCTGTTTCACGCTCGGGGGATGGTTCATCAACGGGTGCCGCCGCATCAGGCGACGAGTCGTCACCGGGCGGATCCATCCGCCAGAAGGCCCCGATTGCTTCCTGTGGACCCATCCGCCCCACTTCTGACTGGTAGAGCATCTGCAGAGCCGACTCTCGGGCGCGGCGTCGGCCGGTCGAGTCGACGCGGGTCATGACGAAGCGAACCCGGCTGGTCGCGTGGGGTGCAGGCGTCGAAACAACTGCGCCATCTCGATGGCGGCCGCGGCTGCTTCGAATCCCTTGTTGTCACGACCGGCGCCGGCACGTTCCTCGGCCTGCTCCCAGGTATCGGTGGTCAGCACGCCAAACGACATCGGCACGCCTGTGCCGCCGGAGGCATCCTGAATCCCGTGGGCGACCGACGCGGCGATGTACTCGAAGTGCGGCGTGGCGCCGCGAATGACGCAGCCGAGACAGACGACGGCGTCGAACCGCCCGGTCTCCGCCAGGGATCGCGCCGCCTGGGGCAGCTCGAACGCGCCTGGCACGCTGACTACCTCCACATCGTCGTTGCGCGCGCCGGCTTCGACGAGCGCCGCAAGGGCGCCGTCGCGCAGCGACTCGGTAATCGCGTCGTTGAACCTGGAGAAGAGAATCGCGAATCGATAGCCCGAGGCGCCGGTCAGGGGAGGCGTCGGAGTTTTGCCGTCGCTGCGCACTATTTTCCCTTGAACTCAGGCTTGCGTTTCTCGAGAAAGGCGCGCGTACCCTCGCGCATGTCGTCAGTGCTCGCGACCAGCCCGAAGAGGGCGGCCTCGAAGCGTAGACCCTCAGCAGACGACATCTGCAGTCCGCGGTGGACGGCCTCGATGATGTAGCGCATCGCCACGGGCGGCTTGCTCGCCAGCAGGTTCGCCAGCGCCCGAACCTCGGATTCCAGGTCTGCGGCGGGCACTACGCGGTTCACCAACCCGAGACGATACGCGTCCTGCGCGGTAATCGGTTGTCCGGTGAGGAGCATCTCGAGCGCCGGGCCGGCGCCAATCAGTCGCGGCAGACGCTGACTGCCACCATAGCCGGGAATCAGTCCGAGGTTAATCTCCGGCTGGCCGAGCCTGGCCGTGTCGGCCGCAATCCGCAGCGTGCAGGCCATCGCCATCTCGCAGCCGCCGCCGAGCGCGTAGCCATTGATGGCGGCGATCGTCGGCTTGCCCAGCTGCTCGATGAGATCGAACACCTGCTGGCCGCGAATCGCGTGCGCGCGGCCGCTCGTCGGGCTCTGCTGCGCCAATTCATTGATGTCTGCACCGGCGACGAACGCTTTCTCCCCGGCGCCGGTGATGACGACCACGCGGACGCTCTCGTCTCGACCAAGCGCGGTGAGCGTGTCCTCCAACTCGTCGAGCGTTTGCGAGCTCATGGCGTTCAGCACCGCGGGACGATTGATCGTCACGCGCGCCACCGCGCCGTCGCGGTCAACGAGGAGAGTCGTCGGCAATGCGGGGTCTCGAGCGGTCATGGCTGAGCAATCAGCAATCCTGAAGTATACCCCGTGGTTGCGAGTGTCCGGACGGAGGAGAACGGAGTTCACGGCGTTCACCACGGAGCAACGGAGCCGAGACCAGTGGGAGACGCGCCGCTCCGCCTTCAACCGCGGTCGTCAACCGGGACGCTGCCTCGCAGCCTCCTGGCGATCGCAATCAGAAGCAAGATGAGCCGCTACCCCAAGTGCGGCGCCGAGGCAATCCGCGACCAGGTCGCGCACGTCCGGCGAACGATGCGGCGTGAAGGCCTGGTGCACCTCGTCGAACGCCCCATAGAGGGTCGCCAGTAGGACAGCCATCGCCGCAGTCGCTCCTCGTATCTGCAACAACCGTCCTCCGCAAAGAGGAAGCAGAAAGAGGATACCGAGCACTGCATAGGCGAGCAGATGCGCCAGCTTGTCCCACATGTGGCTGGGCAGCTCGTCGCCCGGCACTGACGAGACAAAGAAGATCGCGCCCATGTACGTGCACGCCGGCGCCCAGAGCAGCAGGCGCTTCAGTCGATTGGAAGAGAGGGGGGTCAAATCACAGCGGGAGCGGGTACATCAGCCAGCCAAGCAGCACGGCCGTCACGACAAACCCCGCGAAGAGCATTCCCGCCGTTCGAATCTGCTGGCGAGGGTCGTCGCGCATCAAGACGGCAAACACGATCGACACCAGAAACGCGAAAAGCACGAGCAGCAGGAAGTGACTGGTCACTTGCGCCCCTTCGCGATATCGAAGGCATCGAGGATCACGAGAAAGTTGAGCAGTCCGGCCACGATCAGGAACGTGTTGCCATACTCATACGTCGTCGCCGTGACCTCGCCCGCGCCGGCGCCCACTGCGCGCGCGAGCATCCAGGGCCCACCGAGCCCGACATCGGCAATGGCCGCGAGCGCGACCAGCGGCTCGAAGAAATCAAAGCGGAAGATGCGCCCGTGCAGCGCCAGGCCGATCACGAACATCAGGCTGAGGACGATCAAAAAGACGGCGCCCTTCTGACGCCGACCGAGCCAGAAATGCGCGGCGCCTGGGATGACCCAAGCCAGCAGGCAGACGATGGTCAAGGTGCCGGGTTCCGCCGATGCGCGTGCACTGTCGGCGGTCGTGGATTTCGTGGACATCTAACCTAGGCGATCATAGCGCATCACCCGGGCGGGCCAGGGATCGGACAATCACGACACCGGCCGCGACCCCCAGTGGCAGGCTCGTCGCCAGCCGTTGAACGTTCGTCGTCGCGAGGACGCCAACCCACTCGAGCGCGACGGTCGACGCGATTGGCAGGGCCGCCAGAGCCAGCAGCGTCCGCGCGGCGCGCCCCGACAGCGCCCGGCGACTTCGCGACGCCGCGACGAGGCCGACCGCGCCCGAGAGGTACAGGCCAAAACAGCGTGCGCACACCGGCAGCTGAACACCGGCGAGATGGAACGAGCGCTCGGGACGCTGATGGCAGATGAGCGATCCGGCCCGGTACACGGCCAGCGTCAAGGCCGGCAGCCGCCCACGCGACAGCGCGACTGGGGTCGCGAGCAACAGCGTCACCCAGACGACCGCCGCGCCGGTCAGGGCGGCGGTCACAATCCGTGGGGTCAGGTCTTGGATTTCAACATGGTGCGGCGATGGCGCTCCGCGCATCGCTCGCCTAGGAATGTTGAAATCCAAGACCTGACCCCGAGAAATTGGCTTCGTAGCGCGCGTTGAACTCGGCGACAGTGAAGGCGTGGCTCTGCCCGCCGAGGTGCTCGAGCGCGTAGGTGGCCGCAACTGCGCCCATCCGCGCGCAGACTTCGTGATCGACGCGGCCCGAGCGAAGCGTCATGCCCCTCATGTACCCGGCCCTGAACGCGTCGCCGACGCCGGTGGGGTCGACAATGCGCGTCGGCGGCACCGCCGGCACATCCCTGCGGCCGGCTGGCGTGTAGATGGAACAACCATTCTCGCCCCTCGTGATCACGAGCGCCTGTGTGTGCTCGAGCACGGAGTCTTCGTCGATCGACGTCTTCTGGCGTATGAGCTCGAATTCGTAGTCGTTGCAGATGACCAGCGCGGATCCCTCGAAGCCGTCCTGAAGCTCGGGGCCCGACATCCGCGCGCACTGCTGCCCGGGATCCCAGATGAACGGGATGCCGAGCGTCCGGCATTCCTCGGCATATTGCACCATCGCGCCAGGGTCGTTCGGCGAGATGATCGCCAGTTGGCAGCCGTCCACGCCGCGAAACGAGAGTTCCCCGGCATGAGCCATCGCGCCAGTGTAGAACGACGCAATCTGATTGCTCTCAGTATCGGTGCTGCAGAAAAACGACGCCGTGAACTTCCCCGCTACTTCGGCCACGAGCGAGGTATCCACACCGGCCGCCTCGAGCCAGCGCCGGTAATCGTCGAAATCCTGCCCAGCTGTCGCCATCAGCCGAGGCTTCTCACCGAGCAGCGCGAGCGTGTAGGCGATATTCGGCGCGCAGCCGCCGCGCCGTTTGTCCATGGAGTCAACGAGAAAACTGAGGCTCACCCGGGACATGTGCTCCGGCAGGAAGTGCTCGGTGAACTTCCCGGGAAACGACATCAAGTAGTCGAACGCGATCGATCCGGTGACAACAATGCACATCTTTAACCCGGGGGACGTCGTCCCCGGACCCCCTTACACGCTCGCTCGCGGGGACCCCGACGCCCCGCTCCGCTCACGTGGCTCGTTTCGCTGCGCTCACTCGCTGGGGCCATGACCAGCGAAGAGCTGACAGCTGATGGCTGGCAGCTACTGCACATACTTCCCGACAATCGGCGCCAGTTCGCGCCTGGTTTCGGCCGGCACGGTCTCGGGCCTCGTGATGATCGCGTAGCGCAGCGCCGTCGCGCACTCGCACGTCCGATCGAAGGGCAGCGCGCCGACCGCGCCAGCGATGACCTGCTGCGCCGTCTGCGCGTTCTGCGTCAGGTTCGCGACGATCATCTCGACGGTGACCTGGTCGTGCTCGGGATGCCAGCAGTCGTAGTCTGTCACGAGCGCGATGGTCGTGTAGCAGATCTCGGCCTCCCGGGCGAGCTTGGCTTCCTGCAGGTTGGTCATCCCGATGATGTCCATGCCCCACGATCGATAGAGCTTCGACTCGGCCAGCGTCGAGAACTGCGGCCCCTCCATACAGACATAAGTCCCGCCGTTATGCACCGTCGCGCCGGCCTGCCGGGCAGCGCCGAAGGCGACCTCGCTCAGCCGCGCGCAGAAAGGATGGGCGAACCCGACATGCGCCACCAGGCCACGTCCGAAGAACGTCGAGATGCGTCCTCGCGTCCGGTCCAGGAACTGATCGGGAATGACGAGGTCCATCGGCTTGTATTCCTGTTTCAGGCTGCCGACCGCGCTCGCTGACAGGATGTATTCGACGCCAAGGGTCTTGAGACCGTAGATGTTGGCCCTGAAGTTCAACTCGGACGGCAACAACCGGTGTCCGACACCGTGCCTCGCCAGAAACGCCACGCGTTTCCCGCGCAGCGTCCCAACGACGTAGGGCGCTGACGGCTCGCCGAACGGCGTCTGCACCCGCCGCTCCTCCCGATCCGTGAGTTCCGCCATGTCGTACAGTCCACTGCCGCCGATGATGCCGATCGTTATTGACATACGCAATGCTGACTGCTGAATGATGAATGCTGAAGTGAAGGATGAAGGAGAAAGGGCGAAGTGAATGAATAAGTAAGCAAGGTAGCAAGCAAGAGCTGGAAGCTGGCAGCGGGAAGCTGGAAGCCGATCACAGCACGCGCTCGACGGTCTTGCGGCCGTTGACCTCGCGAATATAGCCTGCCGCAACCTCCGGGTCGTGCTCGAAGAATATCAGATACTCGCGGTCGATGGCCTCTCGCAGGAACGTGCGTTTGAACTCGAGCGTCTGCATCGGGTAGAGATCGTAGGCCATGATCCACGCTTCGTCGACATGGGCGGTCGTCGGAATGAGGTCAGCTGCGAATACCGCCGTCTCTCCTCCAGATTCCATGACCACGATTTGATGGTGCCGTGAATGCCCGCCGGTACGGACGACGCGAACCCCCGGCATGATGACCGCATCGCCGGCGACGAGATCGAGCACACCGGCGTCGGCGAGCGGAACGAAATCCTCCTTGAGATAGCTCGCTCGATTTCGCTCGTTGGTGTGCGCCGCGTCATCCCACTCACCTGTGCGGACGATGTAGCGCGCGCGTGGGAAGGCCGGCACGACAGTTCCTGAGGCCGTGCGGGCCGTGAATCCACCTGCATGGTCGAAGTGCAGATGTGAGGCAAGCACGAGGTCGATGTCGTTGCGGCTGATGTCGACCTCGGCAAGCGAGTGATCGAGGTTGCGCGATCGGTCGATGGCGTAGATGCCGACGCTCTTCTCGTCCATCTTTCCGCCAATCCCCGCGTCGATGAGGAGCGTCTTCTCACCCTGGGCCGTCTCTCCCTGCACGAGCAGCGGCCGCAAACCCAGCCGGATTCGATTCTTGTCGTCGGCCGTTGTCCGCTTTTCCCAGAGCGGCTTCGGCACGACCCCGAACATGGCTCCGCCATCGAGGCGGAAGCTGCCATCCCAGAGCGTCGTCAGCGTCAAGTCACCGAATTGCATGGTCGTTGACAGGCTCAGGGCTCAGGGCTCAGGGCTCAGGACGAGCCTTGATCTACTGCAGGGCCGAGCCTTTGCCTGAGCCTTGAGCCCTGAGCCCTGGGTCCTCCGTCACGTCTGCCTCCTTCAACTCCACCAGCACTCCGTGCGCGCTCGACTGGATGGATGAACGCCACGAGCGATCCGTGCGCGCCTGCTCTGGGCGTCTCGTCGATCAGCCGGACACCACGCGCCTTGAGCCGGGCGAGCGCGACGGCAATGTCGGGCACCCGGAGAGTGATGTGATGGAGGCCAGGGCCCCGTTTCGTAATGTATTTGCCGATCGGCGAATCGTCGGCGGTCGCTTCGAGCAGCTCGAGCGCGGCGCCACCGGTCGGTATGAAATGCGCTCGCACGCGCTGTGATGCGACCTCGTCGGGCGCTTCGATCTCCAACCCCAGGCCGTCACGATAGAACGCGAGGGCCTCATCGAGGCTCGCCACGGCGATCCCGACGTGATCCAGTTGGAAAGGTTCAAGGGGTTCAGGCGGTTCAATAGGTTCAAGAGGTTCGGCGATGGCCTTGCCGAGAATCTCTTCCGCGGCCGAATACGGATCCACTTCCCGCGCGGCAATCCGGTTCAGGGTCTTGTCGAATTCGCCGGCGCCGAGCACTCGCCGCTCGACGTGCTGAACGAAGCGGTGCGCGAGCAGCTCACGCAGCCGCCACTCCGCGCGAGCCCGGCGCCGTGTTCCTTGCGAGTCACCCAGTTGCGCGCGGAAGCGATCGATCGCCTCGAGCAGCTCCGGCACACCCTTGCCACCCGTGGCTTCCGTCTTCACGATCGGCGGGCGCCATTCGCCTGCGGCAAACGTCTGCAGCGACAGCAGCGCCTCGATGGAGGCGACCGCCCGGTCGGCGCCTTCGCGATCGGCTTTGTTGACGACAAAGATGTCCGCGATCTCCATGATGCCGGCCTTCAGCGCCTGCACTTCGTCGCCGCTGCCAGGAACCGTCATCACGATCGAGATATCAGCCGTCCGGACGATGTCGATTTCGTCCTGTCCGACGCCGACGGTTTCGATCAGCACGACGTCTTTCCCCGCGGCGTCGAGCACCAGCGCGACTTCGGTGGTCGCGCGCGCGAGTCCTCCGAGATGTCCGCGGGTCGCCATACTGCGGATGAACACGCCGGCGTCGCCGGCGTGCGCTTGCATGCGCACGCGATCCCCCAGGATCGCTCCGCCGGTGAACGGGCTCGTCGGATCGACGGCAACGATGCCGACGGTGCGGCCACTCGCTCGAATGGCAGCGGTCAGTTTGTCGACGAGGGTGCTTTTTCCAGCGCCTGGCGGCCCGGTGACGCCGATGAGGAACGCGCGTCCGGTCCTCTCAAAGACGCGGCGAACCAGTTCGGCGCCGGCCGGAGACTCATCTTCGATGAGCGTGATGGCGCGGGCGATGGCGCGGGGATCCCCCGCGAGAACGCGGTCGGACAGCGAGCGCTCGGTCACTCTCGTTGCTGGTGTCCCGTTCACTAGGCCAGAAGCTGTCGAGCGATCACGAGACGCTGAATCTCGCTCGTGCCTTCGCCGATCGTCAGCAGCTTCACGTCGCGGAAGAATTTTTCCGCCGGGTAGTCCTTGACGAACCCGTAGCCGCCGTGAATCTGGACACAATCATCGGCGGCCTTGACGGCCGCTTCGCTCGCGAACAGCTTCGCAATCGACGATTCGCGCGTGGTGCGCGCTCCGTGATCGCGGAGATAGGCGGCCCGATACGTGAGCAGCCGCGCCGCTTCGATTCGCGTCGCGTTGTCGGCCAGCTTCCACTGGATCGCCTGAAACCCCGCGATCGGCTGGCCGAACTGCCGACGTTCTTTCGCGTAGTTCAGGGCCGCCTCGTACGCGCCTTGCGCGAGGCCGACCGACAGCGCCGCAATGCCGATCCGACCGCCGTCGAGCACTTGCAGCGTATTGACGAAGCCCTGCCCTTCCTCGCCAAGCAGTCGATCGAGGGGGACGCGACAGTTGTCGAAGATCACCTCGCTCGTGTCGCTGGCGCGCATCCCCAGCTTGTTTTCCTTCTTGCCGGCCGACATCCCGGGAGTCCCTTGCTCGACGATGAACGCCGAAATGCCGCGATGGCCCTTCGTCCGGTCGGTCACGGCGATGACGACCATCACGCCGCCGATTCTCCCGTGCGTGATGAACGTCTTGGCGCCGTTGATGACCCAGCACTCTCCTTGCCGGGTCGCCGTCGTCCGCATGCCTGCGGCGTCGCTGCCAGCGCCGGCTTCGGTGAGGCCCCAGGCGCCCCAGACTTCGCCGCGCACCAGACGTGGCAGGAACTTTTTCTTCTGTTCGACAGTGCCGAACGCCGAGATATGAGCGGAACACAAACCGTTGTGCGCCGCGACCGAGAGCGCGACGGCGGGACAGACCCTTGCGAGCTCTTCAATACAGATGCAGTAGTCGACCGCCGACAACGCCGCGCCGCCGTACTCTTCGGGGAACTGGACGCCCGCCAGGCCAAGCGCCGCGAGCTTCGGCAAGAGATCCACCGAAAACTGCTGGGCCTCGTCCCACGCGCTGACGTGTGGAGCGATCTCCGATTCGGCGAAGTCGCGGACCGTCCGGCGCAGCAGTTCCTGCTCCTCGCTCGGTCGAAAGTCCATTGAAAGGAAAATGTATCACGCGGGGTTCGGGGCTCGGCGGTTCGGGCGGCTCGGCGTGTCTGCTCAACGGCCGCTGTTCGGATCCCGAACCCGCGAACCCCGAACGCCGAGCCCCGAGCCCGAGCCCGAGCCCCGACAGAATTTGATTCTCAGATATCCTGTGGCATGTTGACTCGTCGACTCTGCCTGTGCCTCGTCGCGCTCGCGCTCGTGCCGCCGGCGCGCGCGTCGGCGGACCTTACCGCGTTCCTCGGCACGAACCCGACGCCGGTCAATCGCGTCACGACGGGGTTTGGCGTGGGCATCGGCCTCGTCATCGTGGGGTTCGAGTTCGAGTACGGCCACACGCGTGAGGACATCGAAGAGTTCGCGCCGAGCCTCCGAACGTTCATGTTCAACGGGCTGCTGCAGACGCCGATTCCCATAGCGGGCATGCAGTTTTACGGGACGGCCGGCGCCGGGGGCTATCGCGAGAGCTTTGACGAGATCTCGGAAACGAATGTGGGAATTAACGTCGGAGGTGGCGTGAAGGTGTCGCTGGCCGGTCCGCTACGCCTGCGATTCGACTACCGGATCTTCACGCTCCAGGGAAGCCCGCGCTACTCGAAGCCGCAGCGCTTCTACGCCGGACTGAATCTGAAGTTCTGACGGAGGCGAGAGACACGAACCTTGGTGGCTTCGTGTCCCTCGTTTCTGAGTGCTCTACTTGACCGGCGTCAGATTCAGCTTGTTGTACGGCGCGGCGAACGCGGTCGAGAACTTCTTGAACATTTCCTGCGTCTCGGGCGCGCGCAGCTCGTCCGGCGTCATGACCTTCTGAAGGATCTGGAAGAACTCGTACTCGCCCTTCGCGGCGGCCGGGTCGGCGACAACCACATAGAGCGCGTTCTTCTCGGCGCCCATGGGCTCGGACGCCTTGTAGACCTTGAAGTTGGCGAACTGCTCCTTTAGCGCCGCATCCGTCGACTTCTCCATACCAGCCCGGAGCTTGCCCAGCAGCTCTTCGAACACCGCGGTCGAATCGGGCTTGATCTGGATCAGCAGGAGGCCGGCCGGCGCCGAAAACGCAAGTTTGGGCTCGCCAGCCGGCGGAGCCGCTGGCGCAGGCGTCTGAGCAAAGAGCGCCGCCGGGGCGAGCGCAACCACAAGTAGCATCGGGACACAGGTCGTGAAGGGGCGACGCATTCAAACTCCTCCTTAGTCGGACACGTAATCGAACAAAGTAATCGAATGCCGTATTCGGTCAAACGAAAGGCGACACTTTATCGTACCCGCTATCGGCCCGGCTAGCGCCGAGGGATGAACAGTTCATACGAAAACCTGCATGACTTCATTAGAAACAGTCATACAAAGACCTGCATGACTTCATTTGCAACAAGCATACCCTCGCGCGTCAGCCTGATCCGCGTCCCGTCCCGCCGAAGCACGCCGGCCTCGACGAACGGCTGAAGATCGTCGCCATATCGGGCCCAGACGTCAATGCCATAGCGCTGGCCGGCGGTTTCGATGTCCAATCCGTCCGTCAGCCGGAGACCGGTAAAGAGCGCATCCTCCAGCCGCTCGTGGGCACTCATCGACCGGACGTCCTCGGCCGCCGGTCGCCCGTTCACGACACGATCGACGTACTCACCTGTTCCCGAGACATTTTTCCACCGCTTCCCGCCCCGCGTCGAGTGCGCGCCGCAGCCAAGCCCGAGCCACTCGCCGTCGGTCCAGTATTTCAGGTTGTGTCGAGACTCGCGCCCGTCGCGGCAGACATTCGAAATCTCGTACTGCTGATACCCGGCGGCGTCGAGCGCCGCCAGCCCGCTCAGATACATCTCGGCTGCGTCCTCGTCAGGGGCCAGCGACCAGCCGGCGCGGGCCATGTCCTCCTTGAGCGGCGCGTTGGGATACAGCTCGAGCAAGTACAAAGAGACGTGGTCCGGTCCGGTTTCGATGAGCCGGTTGACGCTTTCCGCCCAGTCGCTCACCGACTGCCCGGGCAGCCACATCATCAGGTCCAGGCTGATGTTGCCAAACCCGGCCGTTCGGGCTTCTCCTGCCGCTGCGACCGCCCGATCGGCCGAGTGAAGCCGGCCGAGGCGTTTCAGCTCGGCGTCCCGAAACGATTGGACACCGAAACTCACCCGGTTGACGCCGGCCTCGCGAAACCCGTCCATTCTTTGGACGCTCGACGTCTCGGGATTGGTCTCGAGGGTGATTTCGGCGCCCGGTTCGACCCTGAACGCCTGCCGACAGGCCTGGATCAATTGGCCAATCTCCGACGGCTCGAGGAGCGACGGCGTACCGCCACCGAAATAGACGGTGTCGACTGACTCCCCCCGACCTGCCTGAAGGATTTCCCGCTCGAGGGCATCGACATACCGGGCCTTCAGGGCAGCGTCGAACAGGCCGCGGTTGAAATTGCAGTAATTGCAGATAGACGAACAGAACGGAATGTGGAGGTAAAGCCCCAGCATCTGACTTCTAGCTTCCAGCTTTGCCCCCGGACCAGCCAAGGTCGCCGCGACCAGGGTGCTTCAGCTGGGCTCGAACCTGACCTTTAGCACGCGACGGCAGACCTCGGCGCTGCTCACCGGTTACTTTCCACAGCGCGATCAGATCGTCGACGCCGCCGTTGGGAGGCAGCAGTCGATAGTCCGCCCCACCGTAGTCGATGAAGTCGCACATCTCGTGCATCCTGGAGTACATCCGCGACCCGACCCTCACGCGTAGGGAGTCGAGCACCTCGATATCGGGATTGTCCTCGTAGTTGGACGTGAAGATGGTCGTCAACCGGTGGTTATATCTGGAGTTGACGATGAAGGTCATCGTTTCCTCGACCCACTCCGACGTCTTCTCCTTGCCCACGTCGTCGAGAACGAGCAACTGAACCGAGACGAGCGGCTGCAGAATCTCCATCTCGGCCGTCTTGGTGACCGGATTGTAGGTGCTGCGGATCAGCCTGAGGAGGTCCGAGACTTCGTAGAAGAGTCCCTCGCAGCCCCGACCGAGCGCCGTCCTGAGTGCCGCGACGGCCAGATGTGTCTTCCCGATACCGTGAGGTCCGATCAGGCACAGGCCTTTAGAGCTGTTCGGAAAGGCCTCGGCAAACCGGCGCACCGCGCTGACCGCGTTGACGAGCTTCTCGTTCGGATAGACCTGGAAATTCTCGAAATCGCAGCGCCGATAGCGCGGGGGGATCCTCGCCTCTTCAAACAACCGGCGGGTGTGCTCGCTTTGCCAGCACTCACAGCGCACGACACGACGGACACCAGTGGCCTCTACAGGTTTCCAACCGGTGTCGTCACAGATGGGGCAGGGCATTGCAATGCTGAATGCTGAGTGCTGAATTCTGAAGTGAAGTCGGAATCCGTCATTGTAACTCTGATTCAAACTTTACTTCAGCATTCAGCGCTCAGCATTGTTCTAGCCTTCAGCATTGTTCTTCGTCCGCACGAGGTCGGTGGGCGACGACTTGACCAGGGCGGTACCCAAGCGCTGCTCCCAATCACCAAGTCCGCGCGAGAGCTCGCGTTTGACGAAGTCCATGAACTCATTGACTTCGAGCTGCATGGCTTCGATTTTGCCCCGCATGTTCAGGATGATCTCGACTCCCGCGAGGTTGACGCCAAGGTCACGAGTCAACGAGAGGATCGTCTCGAGTTGCTCGAGATCGTCCTCCGAGTAGAGCCGCGTGTTGCCCTCGGTGCGCGATGGCTTGAGCAGACCTTCACGCTCGTACAGCCGCAGCGTCTGCGGGTGGATGCTGTACTTCTGCGCCACCGCGCTGATCATGAAATAGGCTTTGGCGCCGGGCTTCTTTGGCATCAGGATCCTGGCACGTCGCTTCGGCCGTCGGCGTCACCGAACAGGCCGCTTCTGACATCGTCGGAATGGATTCGCGCAAACTCTCGCATCAGCTCGAGCGATCGCTCGTCGAGCCGTGCGCGGCAGCACCAAGGTGACCTCGAACAGCAGGTCGCCGCGCCCACCTGCGGCAGTCACAAGTCCGCCGCCGTCGACGCGCAGCCGCTGACCCGCGCGAGTGCCGGCCGGAATGCGCAGCTTGACCGGCCCTTCGAGCGACGGGACATCGATGCGAGCGCCGAGCGCCGCTTCGTGGACGGCCACCGGTAGCGGACACACCAGGTCGTCGCCCTCCCGACGGAACCACTGATGTGGCTGCACGTGGACCGTGACATAGAGATCGCCGGAACGGCCACCATGCCGGCCGGTGTGTCCCTTTTCCACGACCCGCAGCCGGCCCCCGTCGGTGATTCCGGCCGGGACCCGGACACTAACCGCTTCACCGCGCACGCCACGGCCCTGGCCGTCGCAGACCGCGCAACGCTCGCGGGTCTGGCGGCCCTCGCCACCGCACGCCGCACACGGCTTGGCAAACACCATGTGGCCGCGCGCCCACCGAACGTGCCCAGCCCCGCGACACTGCCGGCACTGTGCTTCGGCAACGGCAATCTGGCCACCACCGGCGCACGCCCCGCAGGTCACCTGACGTGTCACCAGCACCTGCCGCTCGACGCCGTGGACCGCATCGGCAAAAGACACCGTCACCGACGCGTGCAGATCGGCCCCGACTTCAGGCCGCGCCCCACCGTCGCCTGGCAGTGGATGCAGCACGTCGGCAAACAGCTCCGTAAACGTCGACGCCTGCGCGCCGCGCTTCGCGGCGGAGAAATCGAACTCCGCGAAGACGAACGAGGTCGAGTCCGTCCGCGCGCCGCCAGGCCGACCAGCGGCGTCGTACTGCCGCCGCCGCCCCGGATCAACGAGTGTCTCGTAGGCCTCGACGATCCGCTCAAACATCTCCTCGGCGCCGCGGTCACCCGGATTGACACCGGGATGGTAGCGGCGAGCCAGCCGGCGATAGGCCCGCTTGATGTCGGCGGTCGTCGCCGCCTGCGGAACGCCGAGGATGACGTAAAAGTCCATGGTTCAAATCGGTGGCTCAGGGTTCAGGGTTCAGGGCTCTGGAGCCAGAGACCTCGAGCGCTAGCTCGAAGGTCTGAACCATGAGCCCTGAACCTTGAGCCCTGAACCGACCCGTGTTACTTCTTCTCTTCTTCCACCACCTCGGCGTCGATGACGTCGCCAGCATCCCGGCCTGCCCCGCCGGTCGGGCCGGCCGAACCACCGGGGTCACCACCGGGCGCCCCGCCGCCACTCGCGCTGGCGGTTCGATACATCGCTTCGGCGGCCTTGTGCTGAGCGGCGTTGAGCGCTTCGAGCCGACGCTTCATCTCGTCGAGATCGTTTTTCTCGATCGCCTTCTTCAGCTCCTCGATGGCCGACTCGATCGGCTGGCGGTCGGCGGCCGGCAGCTTGTCGCCGGCATCCTTGACCATCCGCTCGGCGGCATACGCCGCCTGATCGGCCTGGTTACGGGTCTCGATTTCCTCTTTGCGCCTCTTGTCCTCGTCGGCGTGCGACTCGGCCTCGCGCATCATCCGGTCGACTTCGTCCTTGTTGAGGCCGCTCGACGCGGTGATCGTGATCTTCTGCTCCTTGCCGGTCGCCTTGTCGGTCGCCGTGACGTTGACGATGCCGTTGGCGTCGATGTCGAAGGTGACCTCGACCTGCGGCACGCCGCGCGGCGCCGCCGGAAGACCTGACAGATGGAACTTTCCGAGCGTGCGATTGTCACGCGCCATCGGCCGTTCGCCCTGGAGCACGTGAACCTCGACGCTCGTCTGGTTGTCGGCTGCGGTCGAGAACGTCTCGCTCTTCTTGGTCGGAATCGTCGTATTCCGCTGGATGAGCGTCGTCATCACGCCGCCGAGCGTCTCGATGCCGAGCGAGAGCGGGGTCACGTCGAGCAGCAACAGGTCCTTGACCTCGCCGGCCAGCACGCCGGCCTGCACCGCCGCGCCAATCGCCACGACTTCGTCAGGATTCACGCCCTTGTGGGGTTCTTTCCCGAAGAGATCCTTGACGATCTGCTGCACGCGCGGGATACGCGTCGAGCCGCCGACGAGCACGACTTCGTCGATCTTCGAGGAATCCACGCCCGCGTCGGCGAGCGCCTGCTTGGTCGGACCGACGGTGCGCTGCAGCAGGTCGTCGACCAACTGCTCGAACTTGGCGCGCGTGAGCTTCTTGACCATGTGCTTCGGACCGGTCGCGTCCGCCGTGATGAACGGCAGGTTGATCTCGGTCTCCATCACGGTCGAGAGTTCCATCTTCGCTTTCTCGGCCGACTCCTTCAGGCGCTGAAGCGCCATCCGGTCCTTGCCGAGGTCGATTCCTTCGTCCTTCTTGAACTCGGCGATGATCCACTCGATGATGCGCTGGTCGAGGTTGTCGCCGCCAAGGTGCGTGTCACCATTGGTGGCCTTGACTTCGACCACGCCCTCGCCCACTTCGAGAATCGAGATGTCGAACGTGCCGCCGCCGAAGTCGTAGACAGCGATCGTCTCGTCCTTCTTCTTGTCGAGGCCATAGGCGAGCGCCGCCGCCGTCGGTTCGTTGACGATGCGCGCGACCTCGAGGCCGGCAATCTGCCCGGCGTCCTTGGTCGCCTGGCGCTGCGCGTCGTTGAAGTACGCAGGCACCGTGATGACCGCTTTCGTGACCGGCTGGCCGAGATACTCCTCCGCCGCCTGCTTCAGTTTCTGCAGAATCATCGCGGAGATTTCCGGTGGCGGGTACTCCTTGCCGCCGGCCTTGACGCGAACGTCGCCGTTGCCGGCGCGCACCACGGAGTACGGCACCATCTTCATTTCTTCAGAGACCTCGTCGAACTTACGGCCCATGAAGCGCTTGATGGAGAACACGGTGTTCTCGGGATTGGTGACGGCCTGGCGCTTGGCGACCTGCCCCACCAGGCGCTCTCCGGACTTCGTGAAGCCCACGACCGAAGGCGTAATGCGGCTGCCTTCAGGATTCGTAATGACGACCGGCTCGCCGCCTTCCATGACCGCGACGACGGAGTTGGTCGTGCCGAGATCGATTCCGATGATCTTGCTCATGTGCTCAGTTCCTCTCGTATCCAGCCGCGGTCAGCTTAAGGCCTGTCGGCGGCCAATCTTTATAACGACGTTAGAATATAATCTTAGCGTTACTGTGTCAAGTCAGACTTGTTGATTCCCCGTAAGTCGGTGCTATACTGGGCCTTGCCAGCCCTCACCCCCGCAAAGTCCAGTTAGAGCTGAGACTTGACGGGGCTTCGGATTCGATAGAGGTCTCTATGCCCCGCCTGGCTCTGGTCGCTCCACTCTTCTTGTCGTGTGTCTGTGCCGCCGTCTCTGTGCGCGCTCAGGATGTCGCGAACGAGTCACCGGCGCATATCTCAGTCGTTGACGGCGCTGCCCTGCTCGAGCGCGACGGCCGCTCCGAGTCGGCGCCGGCGTCGATGCCGCTTCTGGCCGGGGATCGCGTGCGCACCCAAAACGGTCGCGTCGAGATTCTGTTCAACGAAGGCAGCACGCTCCATCTCGATACGAACAGCGTGGTGGACTTCCAGTCCGACGAAGTCATCCGGCTGCTCGACGGGCGGGTCCGCCTCAACATCGTTGGTGGCGCCAATCGTCGCGTCGCCTATCGGGTGGATGCGCCGTTTGCCTGGATCGAGGTGGTTCGGACCGGCGAGTACCGGATTTCCGTCTACGGCGCCCGGCAATTAACGACGGCCGCGAGGCGGAAGTCGAGTTAGCCGTACTTCGCGGCGCGGCGGATCTCGTGAACGAGGACGGCCGTCGATCGCTCGGCGCGGGCGAGCGCGCCTTCGCGCGGGCCGGAGCGGCGCCTTCGGTCCAGTACGTATTCAATTCTGCTTCATGGGATGCGTTCGATCGCTGGTCGGAGGCGCGACGCGATTCTCGACTCGGTGTTGCTGCGGAGTACCTTCCCGACGAAGTCCAGGCCTACGCGTCCACGTTCAATCAGTATGGGTCCTGGCAGAACGAGCCGACCTACGGCTACGTCTGGTATCCCCGGGCGCGCGCCGGGTGGCGCCCCTACTACTACGGCAGTTGGACGACGCTGCGGCCCTGGGGGTGGACGTGGATTGGATCGGATCCGTGGGCGTGGCCGACTCACCACTATGGGCGATGGGGTTTCTCCGCCGGCGGATGGTTCTGGATCCCTGGCCGCACTTGGGGCCCGGCCTGGGTGTCGTGGGCGTACGCGCCCGGCTACGTCAGCTGGTGTCCACTCGGATGGAACAACCGTGCCGTGTTCGGGTTCAATGTCAGGTGGGTACGGCGGCTATGGCTACAACCATTGGAATGGCTGGACCGTCGTGCCGCATCGGCGGGTTCGGCCACGGCTACGTGAATGCAAACGTGATCAACTCGACGCACATTGACGTTCGCACGCGCAGCACGTTTGTCGTGCGTGACGCGGCACCCGACGTCCGCGGTTACGCCGTGCCTCGCGCAAGCGCGCCGATTCGTTCGGTTGGTGCTCCAAACGGCGCCGTCGTCAATGGCAATACCGCTGGCAATGCCGCCGCCTACCGAGGTTCCGGACACGCACCGCTCCGGGCACCGCGGCCACTGCTGACGGCGATTCCACCGCGGCGTTCCGCAGCCGGCGATCATCGTCTGCTCCTCTAAGCGGCAGCGGTTATCCCGCTCCCGCGCGAACGCCGCGATCCACGTCCTCCCTGTCATCGCCGGGGCGCCAGGGAACGGTGTCGGCGGCCCCCGATGGCAGCGCTGGCGTTGCGTCAGACCCGCGTTCGGACGCCGCCACAGCCCGACGTGCTGTCCCTCGTGGTTCAGGGGGCGTCGCTCCGTCGACACCCTCTGAGAGTTCGGCTGCGCCGTCCCGACGCGCACCGGAGTACCGCAGTACTCCGGACACGTACTCTCCAGGCATCAGCAGCCGGCCTGAGGTCTATCGGGCAGTGCCGCGCAGCGAACGTCCGGCGGCGAGAGACAACGACATCTACGCGCCAACGCCCTCGTATGGGGGTGTAGGGGGCGTGCCTGGCGGCGTGCCGGATCGCAGTTATCGCGTGCCGAGCCCGCCCAGCGCACCCAGTCAGGATGCTCCGGATCGCAGCCGCGCGATGCCACGGTCGGGATCCGACGGCGGCGGATCGCCGTACGGTTATCGCGCCCCCGAGCGTTCCCAACCCACCGAGGGTTCTGGCTCGAGGACAGGTCCCGAGCGCAGCGCGCCGGGACCATCGGGCCCACCGCCGTCAGCGGCACCATCCCAGCCGTCGGGCCAATCGTCAGGCTCAGGGCAGGGGCGACCGTCGGGGGCATCGGGTGGCGGTGAATCTCGCTCGCGTTCTGGTGGATCGGTCGGACGGGCAGTGCCACGCGGCGGAAGAGGATAGGTCGACTTGAGCTTCGCTCGCCGGGTTGGGATCGTCGCGCTCTTCCTGCTGGCCGCGGCCATGGGAATCGCGACCGGCGTGATCTTCGCGTACGCTGGAGATCTTCCCCGCATCTCGGCCCTCGACGACTACGCGCCGAGCACGATCTCGCGGGTCTACGGCGCGCGCGGCGAAATCGTCGGCGAGTTTGCGATCGAACGCCGCGAGGTGATTCCTTACGAGCGCATCTCGCCTTATCTTGAACAGGCGATCCTCGCGGCCGAAGATCATTCCTTCTACCAGCACATCGGCCTCAGCATCCCGCGGATCGTCGTCACGCTCATCAAGGACATCATCGAGCGCCGGATGTATGGCGCGAGCACGCTGACGCAGCAGCTCACTCGAAAGCTGTTCCTGACGGACGACAAGACTCCAGAACGGAAAATCAAGGAAGCGATCCTGGCGATCCAGATCGAGAAGCGCTACACGAAGCGGGAGATCTTCACGCTTTATTGCAACCAGATGTATTTCGGCCACGGTGTCTATGGGGTCGAAGCCGCTTCCAGGCTCTACTTCGGGAAGTCGGCCAAGGATGTGTCGATCGAGGAAGCGGCGCTCATCGCGGGCATCCTCCAGGGCAACGTTCGCCAGAGCCCCTACGTGAATCGGGAGGCGGCACTTCGCCGGCGCAACTACGCGCTCGGGCGGATGGCAGAGGTCGGCTTCATCACGGCAGCACAGGCGGAAGAGCTCAAGAAAAAACCGATCGTCGTCCGGCCGGATCAACCGGGACAAACGTCTTCGGCGGCGCCGTACTTTCTCGAAGAGGTTCGCCGCGAGCTCGAAAGCCGCTACGGCGCGAAGCAGCTCTACGAGAACGGCCTGTCCATTCAAACGGCGATCGACCTTCGGCTCCAGGAAGCCGCGACACAGGCGCTTCACGAAGGTCTGCGGCGGATCGACAAGCGCCGCGGGTTTCGCAAACCGCGCCGGAACGTCATCGCGGAAGGGCACACGATTGAGTCGTTCCGCCAGCCGCGCTGGGACCGGCCAATGAGCGCCGGACAGATCGTGCCGGCCGTCGTCACTGCCGTCGACGGCGCCGCGATTCAACTCCGCGTCGGCGGCACGCGAGTCACGATCGATCGCAAGGGCTACGCGTGGACGAGGAAGACATCGCCGACAGAGCTCGTCACTCGCGGAGACCTCGTCGAGACGCGTCTACAGGCGGCCGCCGACGGCACCGCTCCGGCCACTGGCACGCTCGAGCAGGCGCCGGAAGTCGAAGGCGCGGTGCTCGCCATCGACAACCGCACCGGTCAAATCCTGGCGATGGTCGGCGGATACAGCTTCGAGCGCAGCAAGTTCAACCGCGCGACCCAGGCCTACCGGCAGGTCGGTTCGGCGTTCAAGCCGTTTGTCTACACCGCCGCGATCGACAGTGGCTACACGCCGGTCACGCTGCTGATGGACACGCCGGCGAGCTTCCCTGGCGGTGCGGGTCAGCCCGCGTATACGCCGCTCAACTACGACCGCGAGTTCGAAGGACCAATCACGCTGCGACGCGCCCTCGAGCAATCACGCAATGTGCCCGCCATCCGCGTGATGGATCAGCTCGGCCCCAACCAGGTGATCGCATACGCCCGACGGCTCGGCCTCGAGTCGCCGCTGCCGCCCTACCTGGCAGTGGCGCTTGGCGCCGCTGAGGCGACACTCGTCGAAATGACGAGCGCGTATTCGGTCTACCCCAATCAGGGCGTGAGGATGCGGCCGTACTCCGTGCTCAAGGTCACCGACCGTGAAGGCAACGTGCTCGAGGAAAACCGGCCCGAGCCGAAGGATGCGATCCGCGCCGATACGGCCTACGTGATGACCAGTCTGCTTCGCGGAGTCGTGCAGCGAGGCACGGCCGCGAAAGCCGCCGCGCTCAACTGGCCGATCGGCGGAAAGACAGGCACGACCGACGACTACACCGATGCGTGGTTCGTGGGCTTCGACCCGGACATCACGATTGGTGTCTGGGCGGGATTCGATCAGAAACGCACCATGGGTCCCGCGGGAACCGGCACCGAGTCCGCGCTGCCGATCTGGATGGACATCATGAAGGCATGGATCGGCAAGCGCGCCGAGCCGCCGACCTTCGACGCCCCGGGCAACATCGTCTTCATGTCGGTCGAGCGTGGAACAGGCAATCCGGCCCTCGAAGGCGCCCCCGGCGCGATCACCGAGTCGTTCATCTCCGGCACGCAGCCCGGATCGGGGTTTCGGCAGTAGATTCAGTTCAAACCGCGAGCAGCACCGGCCGCATTGGAGTCGTTGCGCCACTTTCTGCCGCGCCCTGTTGTGCGGGAACAGCCGTATCGGACCACCGCTCCCGCCGACGGTCGCGCGGAAAAACGGCGGCTCCGGCCTGATGTTCTCCATCGCGCAGCTCCGTGAGCTGCGCGCTGGCCCGCCTGCGCTCGCCGTTTTACTGCCTGACGATGATCGCGCGAGTCGGAGGTCGCGGCGGCCCGACACGGCTGTCCCCGCGGATGGGCGCGATGTTGAGCGGCAGACCCTGTTACGCGACTCCGCAAGCCCGAGGACTCGCGCCGGCGCGAGCGTTCGCGCAACCGCCCTTACTACTCCTCGTCCGGAGCAGCCTGCCCTAGCGTTCCCGACGCCTTCTTCATCAGATACACCTTGATGAACCCGTCGAGATCGCCGTCGAGCACGCGGTTGACGTCACCGACTTCTTCTTTGGTGCGGTGATCCTTGATCAGCTGATAGGGATGCAGCACGTAGCTGCGGATCTGACTGCCGAAGGCGATGTCCTTCTTCTCGCCGCCGAGCTGGTCCAGCTTCGCCTGCTGCTCTTTCATCTTGAGGTCGTAGAGTCTGGCCTTGAGCACGCGCATCGCGGCGTCGCGGTTGCGGTGCTGCGATCGCTCGTTCTGGCACGATACGACGATGCCGGTTGGGAGATGGGTCAGGCGCACGGCCGAATCGGTGACGTTGACGTGCTGGCCGCCGGCGCCGCTCGATCGGTAGGTGTCGATCCGCAGATCCTTGTCCTCGATCTCGATCTCGACGTCCTCAGGCAGCTCCGGCCACACGAACACCGACGCGAACGACGTGTGGCGGCGCGAGGCCTGGTCGAAGGGTGAAATGCGTACCAGCCGATGCACGCCAGCCTCCGCGAGCAGCAGACCATAGGCGTACTCGCCCTGGACAATCATCGTCGCGCTCTTGATGCCCGCATCGTCGCCCGGCTGGAGGTCCATCACCTCGCGTTTGAAGCCGCGCCGCTCGGTCCAGCGCAGGTACATGCGAAGCAGCATCTCGGCCCAGTCCTGCGACTCGGTGCCGCCGGCCCCAGGGTGAATCGTGACGATCGCGTTCTTGCGGTCGTGCTCGCCGCCGAGCATCTTCTTGGTCTCGCCGGCGTCCACCTGCGTGGCGAGCTCGTCGAGCGCGCGACCGAGGTCGTCGGTAACAGGCTCGCCGGCTTCGGCCCATTCGACCAGGACGTGAAGGTCGTCGAGCTTGCTCTGCAGAGAGTCGCGCAGCTGCACGTCCTCCTCGAGCCGGCGGCGGCGCTGCAGGAGCTTCTGCGCGTTTGCCTGGTCCTTCCAGAAGTCCGGTTCGGAGACGCGCGCTTCGATCTTGGTCAGTTCGACAGTAGGGCGGGCGGCGTCAAAGATGGCTCCGCAGGTCGCCGGCGCGGCGCGCCAAGTCCTCGTACCTGCGAAGCTGATCGTCGTGGGGCATAAAACGCAATGCTGAATGCTGAGTGCTGAATGCTGAAGTGATGTCGAAGTTCCAACTTCAAATTTTACTTCAGCATTCAGCATTCAGCATTCAGAATTTCTTCGCGGCATTCAGAATTTGCGCGCGATCGCCAGCAGCGCGGCGGTCGCAAAAGCCGAGAGCCAGGCGATCAGGTCTCCAGTGCGCGTGTAGAGCGTCCGCGCCCGAGTCAGCCGCACATCGCCGACGAGGACCGCCGGCTCGAAGAGCTTCGACTTCTGCAGGACACGCCCGTAGGGATCGACAAAGCCGCTGACGCCAGTGTTGGCGGCGCGGGCGAGATACCGGCCGTTTTCGATGGCTCGCATCGCCGCCTGATCCCAGTGCTGGTACGCGGCCGACGACCATCCGTACCAGGCATCGTTGGTAATCGTCGTCAGCAACTCGCTCCCGTCGAGCACGAAGCGGCGAATCAGGTTGCCGTACACGACCTCGTAGCAGATCGCCGTGCTGACGGGCCGGTCGCCCACCGGCAGCAGCACCGGTCGCTCGCCCGGCGTGAAATTCGAGACGGCCTGAACGATCGGGCCGACAAAAAAGAGCAGCCGCTGCAGGGGCACGTACTCACCAAACGGCACCAGATGCATCTTGCGGTAGACGGCGGCGGTCGAGCCGTCCGGCTTGATGAGGAACGCGGCGTTGTAGAAACGGTTATCGAGCGCCTCAGGCGTGGCGTCGGGTCGGACGCGCTCGACTTGATCGCTCCCGACGAGCATCGTGATACCGGCCTCGCGGGCCAGCCGCCGGACGACGTGGCCGCGGAGATCTTCCTCGAAGTACACCGGGAACGACGACTCGGGCCAGATGACGAACGCTGGCGCCCCGCTCCACCGCCTGCCGCGTCATCGACACATACCGGCCGATGATCTGATCGCGCAGCGCCGGATTCCACTTGTCGTCCTGGGCCACGTTGCCCTGAACGACGGCCACGCGAATCGGGTCGCCCGACCTGGCGAGCGATCCGTCCGCGATCCGCCACCTGCCCCACACTGCGCAGGCCGCGACCAGCAGTGGCGACCGCGACGGCGAATGCCCATCGGGTGCGGCCTCCTGCAGCCAGCTTTCCTTCCCTCGAATCCAACATTCCTTTACTTGAATCAAGAATCACGAGCGCCACAGCCGCCGACGTCAGCGCGAGCAGGAACGACAGGCCGTAGACGCCGGTAAGACTCGCCAGCTGCGCGATCGGCAGCACGGTCACCTGGCTGTAGCCAAGCAGGGCCCAGGGAAAACCGTCCCAGAGGTACTGCCGTCCAAGCTCCGTCGTGACCCAGACGGGCGCCGCGCAGAGGACCGCGCCGCGGACGCCAAGCGACTTCCGCAGCCGCGCCAGCACAACGGCAAACGCGGCGGGAAAAAGCGACAGGTAGGCAACGAGCAGCCCTGCCGCGAGGAGCGCGACCGGCACGCCCAGCCCGCCAAACGTCGTCATCGTCTCGACGAGCCAGTAGAGCGTGCCCGAGAAGTAGCCGATGCCGGTCAGGAGGCCGAGACCGAAGGCGCGGCGAGTCGTTCGTGAAGTCGACGGAGCTGGACGCAGGACGGCAACGATCAGCGGAGTCAGGGCCATCCACGCGCAGGCGGGATGGCCGAACTTCGGAAAGCTGAGCGCCAGCAGGACGCCCGAGACGAGCGCTAGCGCAGAATCCAGGGCTGGAACTGTTCTTCCTTCTTGAGGCGGCCCGCGATCTGCTCCGCCTCGGCGCGGTCCTCGAACTTGCCGACCTGCACTTTGTAGTTCTGGACGGGCGCGCCGCTCTGCGGCGACACCAGGAATGCCGGATACCCTTTCGCGCTGAGCCGCTGCACGACTGCTGACGCTGCCGCTTTATCCGTCAGGGCTACTACCTGCACTGCCCAGACGCCCGACTTCGCTGATGGCGATGGCGATGCCGACGTCGACGCCGTCGCGGGAGTTGGAGCAGCCGGCTTGGGCGCCGGCGCGACCTCCTTCGCCGCAGGTGCCGGTTCAACCACAGGCTTTGAAGTCTCTGCCGCGGCGGCGGGCTCGGGTGTCTTGAGACGCTCTTGCACGGGCGTCGCGCTGTCGAGCCGTTTCTGGTACGTCAGGGGCCTGGCGCGGCGGAATCGACCGGTGCGGGCGGCGGGTCATCGGCCTTCGGTCGGCGTCGGCGCCGGCGCCTGACGCTGCCGGCGGGGTCGCGTCGGCCCTCACTGTATCGCCTCGAACCCCTCGCCCCACGAGCACACCGCAGAGAAAAATGACGACAGAGACGACGGTCGTCGCCATGAAGAGGAACACGAGCTGCTTTCCGCTCAGCTGAATCTCGTGGAACCCGTCGTCGGCGGCGTCGTGTGATAGGTCTGTCACGGCTCAGTCCTCAGCGGGCATTGTCGGTCCCGGAACCGGAGCGGTCCTTGATCGAGCCAAGCATGCCCAGCAACTCGATCGGCAGCGGGAAAACGATCGTGGAGTTTTTCTCGGATGCAATCTCGGTCAGCGTCTGCAGGTATCGCAGCGTAACCGTGACCGGTTCCCTGGCGATGACGGCCGCGGCCTGGCCGAGTTTTTCCGACGCTTCCAACTCGCCTTCCGCGTGAATGATCTTAGCACGCTTCTCGCGCTCGGCTTCGGCCTGGCGGGCCATCGCGCGCTGCATGTCGGCCGGCAGATCGACATGCTTGACCTCGACCGCCGACACCTTGATGCCCCAGATGTCGGTGTGTTCGTCGAGGATCTGCTGCAGCTGCCGGTTCAGTTTGTCGCGTTGGGAGAGCAGGTCGTCGAGCTCGACCTGTCCGAGCACGCTGCGCAGCGTCGTCTGCGCGAGCTGCGACGTCGCGTAGTGGTAGCTCTCCACCTCGACGATCGCCCGGCGCGGATCCATGACGCGGAAGTAGACGACCGCGTTGACCTTGACCGACACGTTGTCGCGGGTGATGACGTCTTGCGGCGGCACGTCCATGACGATCGTCCGCAGGCTCACGCGCATCATGCGATCGATCGGGGGAAACACCAGGACGACGCCGGGCCCTTTCGGTTGCGGCAGCAGCTTGCCGAGCCGGAACACGACCGCCCGCTCGTACTCGTTCAGGATCTTGATCGAGCTGAAGAGATAGAACGCCAGAAAGAAGAACCCGATGAGCAACGGTGATGCAAACAGCATGGGTTATTCCCTCTCTGCGGCTGACGTGGTTGGCGCGGTGCGATCCAGCCGGACCGTGAGCAGGAGGCCCTGGAGCGCGACCACACGGACCATGTCCCCAGCAGTTATCGGCTCGGCCGACGTTGCAGTCCAGATCTCGCCTCGGGTCCGGACCCGACCGGTCCCGCCCGGGTCGATCGCGGTCAGGGCCTGGCCGACGTTGCCGAGCATCCCGGCTTCCCCCGTAATCGGCTGACTGCGCTGAGATTTGACCGCCAGCTGCACCAGGAAGAGGATGATCGCCGAGAGGGTCAGCGTCACCGGGATGATGAGCCGCAGCCCGACCTGGAATTCGGGTAACGGCGAGTCCATCAGGAGGATCGACCCGAAAAACAGGCTCAGGACACCCCCAACCGCGAGCAGGCCGAAACTGGTGACTTTGACCTCGAGGATCAGCAGAACGAGTCCAAAGAGGATCAGCAGCACACCGGCGTAGCTCACCGGCAGCACCTGGAACGCGAAAAACGCAAGTAGCAGGCAGATGCCGCCGACGACCCCAGGCAGGATGGCGCCTGGATTCCACATCTCAACCGTCAGCCCGAGGGTCCCGAGCATCAGCAGGAGGTAGGCAATCTGCGGGTGGGCGACGGCGCTCAGGACCTTTTGTGCCCACGTCATCTCCACCGAGCGCCGTTCGGCGCTGAGCGTCCGAAGCGTCACGCTGCTGCCGTCGAACCGGCGAATCGTCCGACCATCGAGCTTCTTCAGCAGATCCGGCAGATCCACGGCGATGACGTCGACGAGCGGCGGGTCAGCTGTCGCCGCTTCCTGTTCGGTATAGGTCCGGCTTTCCGTCACGGCCTGCTCGACGAGCGCGACGTTCCGTTTGCGCTGCGTGGCCAGCGTGCGCGCATACCCGGCCACGTCGGACGTCATCTTCTTGGCCATCGTCTCGTCGACCTTCTGACCATCGCCCGAAACCGGATGCGCGGCGCCGATGTGTGTTCCCGGCGACATCGCCGCGACGTCGGCGGCGATCGTGATGAGGAACCCGGCCGAGGCGGCGCGGCTTCCGGACGGCGACACGAATACAGCCACCGGCGTCTTCGACTCGATGATCGCGGTGTTGATGTCACGCGTCGAGTCGACCAGGCCGCCAGGCGTCCGGAGCACGATGACGAGGAGGTCCGCCTTGGCGGCGTCGGCCTGCGCTATCGCACGGCGGATGTGAGAGGTCGCGACGGGATGGATGATGCCGTCGACTTCCGTGGTGTAGACGAGCGGTGCCGTGCCCTGAGCGGGACCCTCACCCATGGCGCGGAGCGCGGACGCGGCGCCGATGGAGAGCGCCGCGAGCAGGAGGCCGAGGACGAAACACGCTCTGGCAACGCGCATGGGAGTGCGTCCTCCTGTCCCGATTGTCGGGTCAGATCTTACGGCTCAGGGCTCAAGGCTCAAGGCTCAGGCAAAACCTTCGACTAATTACTCGAAGATCTTGCCTGAGCCTTGAGCCCTGAGCCTTGAGCCTTGAGATCTGACCCCGGCGTCATTTGATCTCCGACAGCAATCGCTTGGCGGCGGCCGACGATGGATCGAGGACGAGCGCCCGTTGCGCTTCTGCGCGCGCGCTGGCGGGATCGCCGATCTTCACGTATGCCTCGGCCAGATAAACATGCGCTGGAGCCTGATCCTCGCTCCAGATCGAGATCTTGAAGGCGTCGACCGCATCGGTGGGACGACTCCCCCGCAAATAGATGCGGCCAATCAGCAAATGCGCCTGCGCCTCGTATGGTGACAGATACACGGCCTTGCGCAACTCCGCGAGCGCCTCGCGATCCTGCTCGCGCTCGAACAGTCGCCGCCCTTGTTCGAGGTGGAAGGTCGCGAGCTCTCGTTGCTCGCGTTGCGCCGAGTTGACGATGGTCTGGTCGGCACGCAGCGTCCAGGAACCCTCGGGATCCAGGCGCATGCGCTCGAGTCCCGGCGGGACGACCGTCCGGTTCTCAGCGGCCCTGCGGTCCAGTTCTTCATAGCGCGACGACAGGCGCCGCGCGAGATCGCGCTCCCGCCCCGACTCGACGGTGTTGCCCGTCGCCTGGAGCGCGACTGAGAGTACGTAGTGCGCATCGACGTCGGCCGGATCCCGGCGAAGAGCCTCGCGCAGCCAGTAGAGCGCTCCCTGATAGTTCTTGTCGGAGGCGTACGCGTACCCGAGGTCGAACATGTAGTCAGGGTCAGGGTCGGCGTCGGTAGCCTTAGTCAGGTAGTAGGCCGCCGAGCCGGTCAGCGGCGTCGCACCACGGCGGAGCACCAGGACACCGAGATTATTCAGCACAGCTGCAGTGGCCGACGGTCCCGGTGGTGGCAGTTCGAGCAACGCCTTCAACGTGCCCATCGCTTCATCGTAGCGCTTCAGCTCGATGAGCGAAATGCCCGCAAAAAAGCGGGCCTGGAACGCGGAGGGCGACTTCGGCTCAACGGCCTTGACCGTTTCGAGCGCCGCGACGTGGTCGGCCTGTTCATTCCGAACCTCCCACAGCGCGAGTCGGGCGCGATCGAACTGAGGCGCGTCTCGAAGCGCCGCTTCGAGGAACGATGCCTGCGATACCGGGCTTTCCGCCACCAGCCCTTTGATGTAGTTCTCGAACGCGGCAAGAGTAGGATGCGGCGCAGCGCCGCATCTGAGGAGGATGCGGCGCAGGCGCGCCGCTGCGCGCGACGCCGCCGCCGAGTCGCGTTGACAGCCGATCGAATATGGCGAAGAGCTCCGTGAGCTCGCCTCGCTCGGTGACCTCTGGCTGCAGCCGTCCGGCGTCCAGGCGAATGCTCCGGGCGGTCACCGACAGCGTGGTGCCATCAACCCGGTACAATCCGACCACGACATCGGCGGCGCCAACCAGCTGTCCGACCTTGATGATCGTCGCGCGGCTGAGCCCGTTGGACACGGGCAGGTAGAGCTGCTCGAAGGCGCGCACGCGCTCCGTTCGGGAAATCGCGCCAGAGCCGCCGGCGCGCAGGCCATCGGTCAGGAGGACTGCGGCCGCTTCGCTCAGCCAGTGAAAGCGCGGCTCGTCACGAGCGTTCTCGAATGGCGCGACGAACACCCGCGGCGCCGCAGCGCTGGATGAAACGGTGCTCGGTACTCTGCGCGGCCGCGGTTGGCACACCAGACACGGCCAGCCATGGCAAACATATCAGGCATGCCAGACACGTCAGTCGCGCTTGGTTGAGTCTGGTCATGCTGCCGCAGCTGGTTCGCCGGCGTTCGCGCCTCGAACCTCCACCTTCAGCCGGCAGCCCCGGCCGCGACTTGACGCCCGGCATTCGTGGACCTCGGCATCGGCTCGCAGCGAAAAATGGTGCAGGACGCGAGCGATCGCGGCCGCGTAGAACCCGCAGAGGGGCATCGCGGTCGCTTCCCGGGTTTCGCAGAAGAGAGAGCCGCGCAGATCGACCGACGCAATGCCGCGCCGCAGCCGGATCTTGAGGCGCGATCCGGGATACGTCGAGCGCACGAGCGCCCGGGCCGTCCGGAATGCGCCACGCGTCCGCAGCACTGTTGGCAAGACGGAGATCACGCGCTTCTCGAACGTCGACATGCTGCTGACGGTCCAGTCGGCGGCGTATTCCCCAGCGCGCGCCATGGTCTTGTTGTAGGCCTCGCCTTCCAGACGAAGGAAGCTGAGAACGGCCGACAGCGGCGCGAGCCCAATCGTCCCCTCCCGCAGGCCCGGAGCCGTCAGCCAGTTCTCGTAGAACTCGAGCCGATCCGGCAAGACGTCGGCGATCCCCTGATGCAGGCTCGCCACGAGCACGCGCCCAATTCTTGCGTCGTCACTCATCGATAGTCGCTCGCGGTTCGCGGCTCGCGGCTCGCGGCTCGTCTGATATGGTGGAGGCATGCGCTCCACTGAGGAGCCGGCAGCGCCGCTTCGGCCGCTGGCCGCCGCCATCCTCACCGGCGGCCGCGCCTCTCGCATGGGCGGCCTTCGCAAGGCAACGCTGGCGGTGGGTGGGACGTCCATCATCGACCGCCAGTTGGCTGTTCTCCGGACCCTTGCAGCACCGGTCTTTCTCGTGACCTCGGCACAGGCGCCGAGGGATGCCGAACTGACCGTCGTGCGCGACGAGTATCCAGACCATGGCGCGCTCGGTGGCATCTACACGGCGATTGTCGCGTCGCCGCACGAGCGCACGCTGGTGGTGGCCTGCGACATGCCGTTTCTGAACGCGGCGTTCCTCGCGCACCTCGTCGGAATCGACGCGGACCTGGTGATTCCGAGAACCTCGCGGGGCTACGAACCGCTCTGCGCGATTTACAGCCGCGCTTGCGCTCCATCCATTCGCGAGCGATTGACGCGCGGCGAGCTCGAAGCCTCGCGGCTGCCGGACGGCGTCAGGGTGGCGGAGGTCGGACCCGAGACCGTGGCGGCGTACGATCCCGACGGTCTGCTGTTCGTCAACGTCAACACGCCGCATGATTACGAACGCGCCAAGGAAGTGTTGGGGGGCGATTGAAAACGTCGCGTGATCGTATCATGGATGAACTTGGTCCATGATCCTACCAATCCAGCACGCCGTCCGACACCACATGACGGGCGCCGTCACGCGCCTTTACAACATTCCGGCCGACGATCCGGTGCTCGCCGCGATCCCGGTGGAGATCCCGCCTCGCCGGGCGCTCGGTGATCTGTCGGTCCCGCTCGCCTTCGAACTGGCGCGACGGCTGCGCAAGGCCCCTCGCGCCATTGCGCAGGAGATCGTCGGCGCCCTGGGGCAGATCGACGGGTTCACACGCATCGAGGCGGCGCCGAACGGCTACGTCAACTTCTTCCTGGATCGTCCGGCACACTTCACGCGATGGCTGTCGCCAGAAGCAGCTCCGGTTCCAGACGGCCGGGCCGGGAAGACGATCGTCGAGCACACCGCGATCAACCCGAACAAGGCGGCGCACATCGGACATCTTCGCAACGCAGCGCTCGGCGACGCCTTTGGCCGGCTGCTGCGCTTCCTCGGCCGCGAGGTCGAAATCCAGAATTACATCGATGACACCGGCGTGCAGGTGGCCGACGTCGCCGTCGGCTTCCGGGAGCTCGAGCACAAGGGGCTGGACGAAGTTCGCGAGCTCGCAGGCACGACCCGGTTCGACTACTACTGCTGGGACCTCTACGCCCGGGTCACCGAGTGGTACGAGGAAGACAAATCGCGACTCAAAATCCGAACGGCGGCTCTGCACGATATCGAGCATGGCGGGAATCCCACTGCCGACCTCGCGGCGTTCATTGCCGACCGGATCGTGCGCTGCCACCTGGCGACCATGCGGCGGCTCAATATCGGCTACGACCTGCTGACCTGGGAAGGAGACATCCTCCGCCTGCACTTCTGGTCGCATGCCTTCGAGTTCCTGAAGAAGACTGGCGCCGTCTTCCTGCAGACTGAAGGCCGGCTGAAGGGCTGCTGGGTCATGCGGATTGAAGACGACGAAGAGACCGAGCCCGACGAAGTCGCTGAGGCCGACGAGCCGGCCGCCGGCGAGGCATCAGGCGAGGCCATCGAGCCGCGCGAGAAAGTCATCGTTCGCTCCGACGGCACCGTGACCTACGTCGGCAAGGACATGGCTTATCAGCTCTGGAAGTTCGGCTTGCTCGGCAAGGACTTTCACTATCGCGTGTTCGAAGAACGCGCGGGCCAGGCGCCGCTCTGGTCGACGACCTCCGTGCCGTCGGCGGCCAGCGTCGCGGCGCCGGCATTCGGACGCGCGTCCTGGGTCTGCAATGTCATCGACACGCGGCAGTCGTACCTGCAGAAGCTGTTGAAGCAGGCGCTTGCGGCTCTCGGCTACGAGGCGCAGGCCGGCCATTCGGTGCACTACGCCTACGAAATGGTGGCGCTCTCCCATGCGACGGCGCGCGAGCTCGGCTACGGCATCGCTGCGGAGACCGATCGCCCGTTTGTCGAAGTCTCCGGGCGGAAAGGGCTTGGCGTCAAGGCCGACGATCTGATCGACCGACTGACCCAGAAGGCGTCCCTGGAAGTCGCCAAGAGGAATCCCGATCTCTCGCCGGACCACGCCCATCGGATCGCGGAGTCGATTGCCGTCGCTGCAGTGCGGTACTTCATGGTGAAGTTCTCGCGCGGCAAAGTCATCATCTTCGACATCGACGAGGCGCTGAGTTTCGAGGGCGAAAGCGGCCCGTACCTGCAGTACGCGGTCGTCCGCGCGAACAATATTTTCAACAAGCTCAAGGAGCGCGACGGGATCGATCAGGCCGGAGTCCTGAGCGCCCTGTCCGCCACTTCCCCCGACCTGCTGACTGGCGACAGCGAGGAGGCGCTCGACCTCTGGGGCCTCGTCCTCGAAGCCGCGCGTCTCGATGACGTCGTGGAGCAGGCCATCCGCACACTCGAGCTGTCGGTCGTGGCGAAGTACGCCTTCGGCCTGGCGCAGTCGTTCAACGCCTTCTATCACCGCTATTCGATCATCAACGAAGAGCGCGCCGACGCTCGCGTCTGGCGCGCCGCAGCGGTCGCGTATTACCGGGCACAGCTCACCAAGGCGCTCGAGCTGATGGGCGCCACGGTGCCGGAGAAGATGTAGGCCACGGAATACACAGACAACACGGACTCTAGGCCACGGAATACACGGACAACACGGAAGACCTTGTCAAGAAGGAAGCTCGGAACATGAAACCCACGATCGGCGTCACGCGATGCAGCCGTTTGGACGACTATCTGTCGTCGGTGGAACAGGCCGGAGGGCGCGCCCGCGTGCTCGAAGTCAGCGACAGCCCGCGGAAAGTCCTGGACGAGATCGACGGGCTGCTTCTGACCGGCGGTGGAGATATCGACCCGGTGCTCTACGGCGAGGCGCGGCACCCGACCGTGGACGATGCCGAGCCGGGACGCGACGAGTTCGAGATCGATCTGGCGCGGCGCGCGATGGCTGGCGACGTGCCGCTGCTCGCCATCTGTCGAGGCGCGCAAGTGCTGAACGTCGCGGCCGGCGGCACGCTCGTCCAGGATATTCCGTCGGCGATCGAATCGACGCTGTCCCATAGCATCGTTGAACCGAAGAGCGCCGAGGCCCACGCCGTGCAGGTGGCGCCTGGCTCGCGCCTGGAACAGGCGCTCGGGTCGACAGTCGACGGCAGCCACCGCTGCCGCGTCAACAGCCGGCATCATCAGTCAGTCGGCCGCGTCGGGCCCGGGCTCGTCTCGTCAGCCACGGCACCCGACGGCGTCATCGAAGCGATCGAAAAGCAGGACTCGGAGTTCTGCGTCGGCGTCCAGTGGCACCCGGAAAACTTCTGGCGGACCGGCGAATTCGCGCCGCTCTTCGAGACCTTCGTCAACGCCGCGCGCGAGCGCCTCAGTGCGCGCACGAGCGTGGGGACTGATTCCTAGCTGGTTCGTCGTTCGTGGTTCGTCGGGGTTCGTGGTTCTGGGTTCGGGGTTCTGGGTTCGTGGGTTCAGGGTTCGGCGGTTCGGGGTTCGGCGGTTCGGCGGTTGCGCGGTTGGTGGTTCCAACGTTCTAGGTGGCCGCTACACTGAGTCGCGCAATTTGTGTTGCGATCCGAACCTCGAACCAAGAACCGCGAACCTAGAACCGACGAACCTAGAACGACGAACCTAGAACAACGAACTATGAACGATCGCGAAGAAACACCCCCACACACTCGACGTGCGGCGTGTTCGGGAAGAGGTCGAACGCGCGCAGCGACTCGAGCCGGTATCCACCGTCCAGCAGGCGTCGCGCGTCGCGGGCCATCGTCGCTGGATCGCACGACACGTAGACGAGCCGGGGTGCGCCAATCTTCACGAGCGACGTCATCGCCTCGGCCGAAATCCCCGTCCGTGGAGGATCGACGATGACGGTGCCGGGACGAGAACCCGGACGAGAAAATGAGGCCTGGAGAAAATGCTCGACGCTGTCGTGAACGACCCCGACAGCGTCGGCGGGTTGGCGGCACTGCGAGCGTTGTGTTGCAGGTCAATGCCGCTCATCCGATCGCCTTCGACTGCCGTGATCTCCCGTAATCCTGCCCGGGCGAGCGCGATCGAGAACAGGCCGACGCCGGCGTACAGGTCAAAGACGGGGCCAGCGGTCACCGAGTCCAGAACCGCCGTTACCAGATCCGGCACGAGAAACCGGTTGGCCTGAAAGAACGACTCCGCGTGCCGCCGAAGCTCACCGTGTGTGACACGCCCGTCCGTCAGGACGTCGAACGAATCGACGACGTGTGGATCGCCTGATTCGACTCGTGCGCCATCGGCCGTCCGGACCGCGCAGCCCGTCAGTCCGTCGCTCGTTGCGATGCGCGCGAGCGCCGTCTCCGCAGCAGCCCGGTTGCCGTCCAGCGTGACCGACACCGCCCGCTGGCCAGCATCGACGCTCTCGGTCAACTCGATCGCCGAAGCCCGCGCACCAGCATCCGACAGCCTTTCCACAACTGACGCGACGGCTCGAAGCGCCGACGCGCTGACCTGCCCGGTTGCCGCCGCATCGCACAGCGTGTGCGTGCCCTCGCGATAGAAGCCGAAGCGCGCGCCGTCGACGTGAAACCTCGAGCGCATTCGATAGTCACGTTCCGGTGAGGGCGCCACGTCAACCGGCCCATCGACGGGAATGCGGCCAAGCCGCAGGAATGCGTCGAGGACGATCTCGGACTTGAGCGTGAGCTGGCGGCTATAGGCGATGTGGGAGTAGACGCAGCCGCCGCACGCGGGATCAGCAAAGCCAGCGCGGCGGTCGATCGACGGCTCGCTGACGTCAACGACCGAGGCAAACGCAAGACGCCGCTCGGTTCGCTCGACCCGCGCGATCACGCGCTCTCCGGGCACGGCGCCGGAGACGAGGATCACCTGCCCGTCGGATCTCGCAATCATCCGACCGCCGGCGGCCGGCTTTTCGATGGCGAGATCGATTCTCTGCCCTGGACTGAGCACGTAACTAGACAGCCTATACTCACGAAGCCCGATCCGTGCTGTGCCGTGGCTCGATTCCGTCGGCTCTAGATCGCGACTCACTGATAGCGAACCTGGGGCAGGCCGAGCGTGTCGCGAACCAGTCGCTCGAAGGCGGCCTCGACGGCTTGCGCCCGGACTTCTGGAGCCATCCGCGCGCCAAACGCGGCCAGTTCCGCTTCCGCCTCTCGCCGCGCCGTCGCGACCGCGTCGCGATCCAGCTCTGCGGTCGCCGCCTGCATCAACCCACGATCGAGCTCCGCCAGGCGGTCGAGAATCGCCGTTCGGGCGTCCCCCCGCGATTTCTTCGCCTGGCCCGACAAGCGGTCAATCTCCGCGAGGAGACCCTCGACATGCTGCTCGAAGACCGGTGACCGCCGGACGCGAGTGCCAACCAGCCGCGCGACGACCCGGTCCAGATGCGCGGCAAGCGCGGGCTTCCGAGCCGCCGGCGACGACTCGGTTCCAGCAGCGCTTTGCACGACGCCGACCGCGCGGCGCCAATCCTCGAAGAGGTCGAGGATGTCTCCCTCGCAGAACTCGATCCGGACTGGACGCCGTCTGGCGGCGCGTGCCTGCAAACGCTCGCAGTATCGGTCGATGCCGCGATACGCAACCGTCAGCGGCACGCCGCGCTCGGCCCAGCTGCACACCTGTTCGAACGCCGGCCCGACGATCCGCACGAGGTGGCCGCCGTTCTTCCGACAGAGGTAGGACTCGAGCTCGCGGCAATACTCAGAAAGGTCGGCCATCGACTAGAAACCATCTGCACAAATGCCCCTGTCACAAAGCTCTTCACCGCAGAGAGCGCTGAGACACGCAGAGAATCTCTTGGCCTCTGCGTCCTCGGCGTTCTCTGCGGTGAAAGGCTTTTTGCAGGCGGCATAACCAGATAGTCGCGCACTACCCCGCAAGCCGCCGCTCCCAGATGAGCCTCAATCCCTGCAACGTGAGATCCGGCTCGACGCGCTGGATCGTCGTCGTTTCATGCGCGAGCACGCCCGCCATGCCACCAGTGGCAATACAGAGCGCGCGCTCACCCGAGGGCAGCTCGGCGCGAATCCGCGTGACGATGCCATCGACCATCGAGACGTAACCGAAAAACAGCCCCGCTTGCATCGACGTCACCGTCGTCTGCCCGATAATCGACGGCGGCTTGCGAACATCGACGCGCGGAAGTCTTGCCGCCCGCTGAAAGAGCGCATCCGCAGAGATGCCGATGCCCGGGCAGATGACACCGCCGATGTACTCCCCGTCCGCAGAAATGACGTCAAATGTAGTCGCAGTGCCAAAATCGACCGCGATGATCGGGACACGATCCCGCCGCCCGAACGTTTCGTACGCGGCCACCGCGTTGACCACGCGATCGGCGCCGACGTCAGAGGCTGGAACGTAGAGAATCGGCATGCCGGTGTTCGTCGCCGGATCGACGGTCAACGGCGTATGACCGAAGTAGCGCTCGGCCATCTCCTGCATGGTGCCGGTAAGCGGCGGCACGACCGACGACAGGATGATGCCGTCGATGGTGTCTTTACTGAGCCCGGCTTGTGCGAACAGCTGAGACACGAGTATGCCGATCTCGTCCGCGGTACGCTCTCGCAGCGTCTGCAGCCGCCAGCTCTGTGTCAGCTGTGAACCGTCGAACACGCCGAGCACGATATTCGTGTTACCGACGTCAATAGCCAAAAGCATCGGAGTGTCCGCGTTTGTCGGTCGGTTCCGTGTGATCCGCGTGATCCGTGTGTTCCGTGGCTCTATTTCCAGACTATCTCACCGGCGATAACCCGCTCGACTACGTTCCCGACCCTGACGAGCAGCGCGCCATCGTCGGCAATACCTGAAGTGATCCCGCTGACGCGGCCGGTCGGCGATTCGTACTCGACCTGCACGCCTTTAGCCGAGGGCGCCAGCCGTCGCCAGCGCGCCAGCAGACCTGCAACCTCACCTCGCGCGAGCGGCTCGAGCTCGGCGGCGAGCGCGACCAGCACCTCCGCCAGCACCACTCCGACGTCGATCGGGCGCCCGAGCTCAGTCTCGATCGAGGACGCGCGGTCGGCAAGCTCGTGCGGGTACGACGAAGCACTGACGTTGATGCCGATGCCCAGGATGACGTACTGAAGCCCGTCGGCTGCCGTCGAGCCTTCGGCGAGCACACCGGCCAGCTTGCGCCGCCGCGACGGCCCGGCTCGCGCCTCGCGTGACCACATCGTTCGGCCACTTGATCTCGAGCGGCAAACCGGTGGCGGATCGGACGCCTTCGGCAACCGCGACGCCACCAGCGAGCGTCAGGAACGGCGCCGCTCGGACCGCGCGGGTGACGACGGAGAAATAGAGGCCGGCGCCTGGCGGGGAGTGCCAGCTCCTTCCGAGGCGCCCCCTGCCAGACGTCTGGGTCGCGGCAACGACCGTGGTGCCTTCCGGCGCTCCCTGCTCGGCATATGCGGCGGCGACATCGTTGGTCGACGTCGTTTCGTGAAAATAGTGTACGGGTTCGCCCATTCGGCCGCGGCGAGGACCGACGGCGCGCAACGCTTCGGCGAGGTCGGGCGGGAGCGGATCAGGCATCCAGGTCGATCTCGAAGCTGAGATCGACGGCGGGCGCAGAGTGAGTCAACGCGCCGACCGACACGTAGTCGGCGCCGGTCCGCGCCAGCTCCGGCATGCGATCGAGCGAGACGCCGCCAGAAATCTCGATCTTCGCGCGGCCGGCGATGCGGCCGACCGCCTGGTGAATCTGCTCGAGCGGCAGATTGTCGAGCAGGATGACGTCCGCGCCGGCGTCGATCGCCGCCTCGACATCGGCGAGACTCTGCGCCTCGACTTCGACGAGCATTTCCTGCCGCGCCGCCTTCATCCGTTTGACGGCTTCCGCGACGCCGCCGGCGAGCCGCACATGGTTGTCCTTGATCAGGATGCCGTCATCGAGACCCGAACGATGGTTGCAGCCGCCGCCGGCTCGCACCGCATACTTCTCGAGCGCGCGCAACGTTGGCGTGGTCTTGCGGGTGTCGAGTACCGTGATCCTGCCGCCGGCGGCGTCGACGTAACGCCGTGTCAGCGTGGCGATTCCCGACAGCCGCTGCAGGAAATTGAGCGCCGTTCGCTCGGCCGTCAGCATCAAGGCTGCCGCGCCCCTGACTTCCGCGGCGACCGCGCCCGGCTCCGTGCGATCGCCATCGCGATTCCTGAGCGTGATGTGCACCGCCGGGTCGAGCTGCCTGAACACCTCGGCAGCCACGTCGAGGCCGGCCAGCACGCACGGTGCCTTGACGACGACGGTGCCGTGGCCGCGGACCTCGGCGCCGACCGTCGCCTCGGTCGTGACGTCGCCCCACCCGAGATCCTCCGCGAGCGCGCGCCGGACAATCTGCCGGTAGACCGACGGATCGAGCGGCTCGAAGGGAATGGTCTTCATTCAGGCCGTCCGGGCACGCCTTCGGGGGGCGCGAGTTCGACGTCGACTTGCAGCGCTTCGGACACCAGCGTGTCGATTTGTTGAATCTGGCCCGCGGCGCGGAGGTCCTGCTCGATGTCCGGCAGCAATTCGAGCTTGTCCTCGGGCGCGCGGATGACGATTCGCGCGACAGCCGTCTTCAGTCGGTCGCTGTTCCTTCAGATTTCTTCTTGCGAATCTCCCCGAGCACCTGTCGCCCGCCAATTGCAGCGCCAACACGCCGCGATCGTCCTCGCCTCCGGCCACCGCGAGGATCTCGTCTTCGGTCGGCCACGACGCCTTGTGCACGGATCCCGGTTGCCACCAGGACCAGATCTCCTCGGTCGCAAACGGCAGAAACGGCGCGAACAGACGCAGGAACACCGACAGGGACGTGAGCAGCGCGGTGTTGGCCGAGGCGGCCGGCGCCTCGCCGTGATCGCCATAGCGCCGCGACTTCACGAGCTCGAGATAGTTGTCGCAGAACGACCAGAAGAACGTCTCGGTGCGCTCGAGCACGCGAGTGTACTGATAGTTCTCCAGATCGTCGGTCGACTCGCGCACGAGCCGCGCGAGGTTAGTCAGCAGTCCGCGATCGACGCCGCACGTGACGGCCCCGCGCGTCCCGGGATTTGGACAAGACGAACTTCGACGCGTTGAGCAGCTTGATCGCCAGCCGGCGGCCCACTTTCATCTGGCCGGGTCGAACGCGGTATCTGCGCCAGGCCGGCCGCTCGCGGCCCAGTAGCGCACGCCATCCGACCCGTGCTCCTCGAGGAGCGCCAGCGGCGTGACGACGTTACCCTTCGACTTGGACATCTTCTTGCGATCGGGGTCGAGCACCCAGCCGGAAATCGCCGCATTCTTCCACGGCAGCGACCCATGCTCGTACTCGGCTCGCAGCATCGTCGAGAAGAGCCACGTTCTGATGATGTCGTGCGCCTGAGGCCGGACATCCATCGGAAACACGCGGGCGAAGAGATCCGGATCTTCGATCCAGCCGCCGGCAATTTGCGGCGACAGCGACGAGGTCGCCCAGGTGTCCATGATGTCGGGATCGCCAGAGAATCCGCCCGGACGGTCGCGTTGATCCGCGGTGTAACCGTCGGGCACGTCGGTCGACGGGTCGATCGGCAGACGATCTTCCGAGGGCAGCAACCTGGCGTCGTGATCGACCGATCCGTCGTCGCGCACACGATACCAGACCGGGAACGGCACACCAAAAAACCGCTGGCGGCTGACGCACCAGTCGCCGGCGAGACCATTGACCCAGTTTTCGAGCCGCGCCTGCATGTAGGCGGGATGCCACCCGAGCTCGCGTCCACGGGCCAGCAACGTCTCACGCGCATCCATCGTCTTGATGAACCACTGGCGGCTGGTCACGATCTCGAGCGGACGGTCGCCCTTCTCGTAGAACTTCACCGGCATGCGTGATCGGCCGTGGCTCGCCGAGCATGTCGCCGCTCTCGCGGAGAAGCTCCACGGTGCGGGCACGAGCCTTTGCGGCCGACAACCCAGCCAGCTGGTCGTAGGCCTGCTGTGCGCGCGCAGCGTCGATGGCCTCCCATCCAGGCTCGCCCCACTTCACGGGCTTGAATGTGCCGTTCGCCTGGATGATGGCTCGGACCGGCAGCCCGAGCTCGCGCCACCAGGTGACGTCCGTGATGTCGCCGAACGTGCAAATCATGGCGACGCCAGTGCCCTTTTCAGGATCGGCGAGGCTGTGGGCGCGCAGGGGCACGCGAACGCCAAAGAGCGGTGTCACGACCTCTGAGCCGAAGAGCGGTTGATATCGCGGATCGTCGGGATGGGCGACGAGCGCGACGCACGCCGGAATCAGCTCGGGCCTGGTCGTATCGATCTCGACAAATCCGTCAGTGGATTTGGCAAACCGAATCCGATGGTAGGCGCCTGGTTGTTCCCGATCTTCGAGCTCGGCCTGCGCGACGGCCGTCCGGAAGTCGACATCCCAAAGGGTTGGCGCTTCAAGTTGGTACGCCAGACCACGCCCGACCAACCGCAGAAACGACAGTTGCGAGAGCCGTTGCGCCCGCCGGCCGATCGTGGCGTAGGTCATTGCCCAGTCGACCGACAGACCCAGATGACGCCAAAGGCGTTCGAACGCTTTCTCGTCCTCGGCCGTCAGCCGCGCGCAGAGCTCGATGAAGTTCGGCCGCGATACCGGGATGGGCTGCTTGCCGGGTTTGTCCGGCGGCATAAACGTGGGATTGAACGGCAGCGAGGGATCGCAGCGCACGCCGAAGTAGTTCTGCACGCGCCGCTCGGTTGGCAACCCGTTGTCGTCCCATCCCATCGGGTAGAAGACGGCCTTCCCGCGCATCCGATGAAAACGGGCGATCACGTCGGTATGCGTGTACGAAAACACATGGCCGACGTGGAGCGAGCCGCTCACGGTCGGAGGCGGCGTGTCGATGGCATAGACCTCGTCTCGCGGTCGCGTGCGATCGAATCGATATAACGCGTCAGTCTCCCAACGCTCGGTCCATTTCTGCTCCAAACCTTCGAGCGCCGGCTTCTCGGGAACCGCGATTGGATAGGACTGATCTGAACCGTCAGACATGAAGGACAGCCACGGACAACACAGCCACGGAAAAGACTAGCCACGGACAACACGGATAACACGGATCGGAAAAATCTGGGATTGACTCTAAAAGCTATCTCCGATCCTGTGATCCGTGTGATCCGTGGCACTAGCGGGCATTCTTGATCCGGTCGATCTCCTCGCGCACCAGGCGCTCGGCGGCGTCGAGCACTGCCGCCCGCATCGCCTCATCCCCCATCCGCTCGATCACTTTGCCGACCACGACGTCGATCACCGTATCCGGCACCGCCTCGGGCAGCGACTCCACTCGCCGTGGAGAGGAGGCGACCGCCTGCCCCTGCTCGGCGGCCAGTAGAGCGGCAAAGGCCTGGTCGAGACTGACCGGGCTCAGAGGGATCGGAGGAATCGGGGGCACGGGCGCCGCCTGCGCGAGGCACACCGGCGGGCTTCTCCTGAGTGAGCGGAACTACCGGCTGCGCGCGTTCAGGAGACGGGCCTGGTACCGAGCGGTCGACAGGATCTGGCCCAGGATCGGCTAGGACTGGCAATGTGGCGGGGTTCCAACCGGTCAGATCCAGATCCGCGTGCGTCGATTGCGGAACGGCCGCCGTCCGGCGCGGGCCGCGGCCCGGCGGGCGCGGACACGGCACCGGAGGCCGGTACGATGCTTGGCGCCGGCGCAGTCTTACTGGCGAGCGCGGCATCGAGTCGATCGAAGTAGTCTTCGAGCGATCCCGCCGGCACCGCAGCAGGAGCGGGCGCCGCCGACACGGCGTGGGCCGAACCGCCAGTCGCGGCGCCGACGCGATTGCCGGCGAGAAGATCGCGCACCCGGCTGATCACCATCTGAGGCTCGAATGGCTTGACGAGCACGCCGTCGCAGCCGACCGCTCGCGCTCTCGCCTCGTCGATCGGCTCGAACGCGCCCGTGAGCAGCAAGACCGGAATGTGCGCGAACTCGGGATCGCCTTTGATGAACGCCGCCACTTCGTAGCCATCGCGTTCGGGCATGCCGACGTCGGCAAGGACGATGTCCGGACGGTCGCTCCGGACGCGGTCGATCGCCTGTTGACCGTCGCCGACGGCCACCACCGTGACCTCTTCGTCGGCAAACGTCAGCTCGATTACGCGTTGAATGGTGACGCTGTCGTCAGCGAGCAGCAGCTTTGGATGCACTACAGCTCCACGCGCGCATGCAATTGCGCATCTTCCACACGCGCACGGACGTGCGCGTGGATGAAATCGATAATCTGCTGCATCGGCGTCCCCGGCAGAAAAATGCCCTTGACGCCAGCGCCCTGCAGCTTCGGAATGTCGACGTCGGGAATGATCCCGCCGACAACGACCAACACATCGTCCAGATTGCGTTCCTTCAGCAGCTCCATGACGCGCGGGCAGATGTGCATATGCGCGCCTGACAGGATGGACAAGCCAATCACATCAGCGTCCTCCTGGAGGGCCGCGGCCACGATCTGTTCGGGCGTCTGGCGAAGCCCCGTGTAGATGACCTCCATCCCCGCGTCTCGCAAGGCTCGAGCGATCACTTTAGCGCCTCGATCGTGCCCATCGAGGCCGGGCTTCGCGATGACGACGCGGATTTTGCGCATCAAATAGTCTCAGGGCTCAGGGCTCAGGCTCAGCTCAGGCAAGAGCTTCGAGTAGACACTCGAAGGGTTTTCTTGAGCCCTGAGCCTTGAGCCATGAGCCTAAATAATCGGCACTTCCTCGTACTCGCCCCACACGTTCCGAAGCGCGTCGCACATTTCGCCGACGGTCGCGTACGCGCGCACGCACTCGAGCAGCGGATACATCGTGTTGCCGCGCCCGCGCGCCGTTTCGGCCAGCGCGTCGAGCGAACGTCGCACGCGATCGTTGTCGCGAGTCGCCCGCAGGTGCTCCAGCCTGGCCAGCTGCGTTTCGGCGGTCGTCTCGTCGATATACAGGATCGGCATCGCCGGCTCGTCGTTTTCCACGAAGTCGTTCACGCCGACGATGACCTTCTCGCGGCGCTCGACCGCTTCCTGGAACCGGTACGAGGCTTCGGCGATCTCCTTTTGCGGGAAGCCTTCCTCAATCGCCTCGACCATCCCGCCCATCCGATCGATGAGGTCGAAATACTCCTGCGCGCCACGCTCCATGTCGAGCGTCAATCGCTCGACGAAGTACGAACCGCCAAACGGATCGACGGCGTTCGCGACGCCACTCTCGTGAGCGATGATCTGCTGGGTCCGCAGCGCCAGCGTCGCCGCCGCGGCGGTCGGAAGCGCGAGCGCCTCGTCGAGCGAGTTCGTGTGGAGCGAGTTGGTTCCGCCCACGACCGCGGCGAGGGCCTGCAGCGCCGTTCGGACGACGTTGTTGTAGGGTTGCTGGGCCGTGAGCGACACGCCGGCGGTCTGCGTGTGGAAACGCAGTTTCCACGATCGCTCGTGCCTGGCGTGAAAGCGGTCGCGCATCACGTGCGCCCAGAGCTTCCTCGCCGCCCGGAACTTGGCGATCTCCTCGAAGAAGTCGCTGTGCGAGTTGAAGAAGAACGAAATCCGGGGCGCGAAATCGTCAACATCGAGGCCCGCATCGACCCCGTACTGGACGTACTCGATGCCGTCACGCAGCGTGAACGCCAGCTCCTGCAGCGCCGTCGAGCCGGCCTCGCGAATGTGATAACCGCTCACCGACACCGTGTTCCAGCGCGGCACTTCCTTCGAGCAGAACGCAAAGACGTCGGTCACGAGGCGCATCGACTCGCGCGGCGGGTAGATGTACTCCTTCTGCGCGATGAACTCTTTCAGGATGTCGTTCTGAATCGTTCCCGACAGCGTCTTCCAGTCGGCGCCCTGCTGCTCGGCGACGACGAGGTACATCGCGAAGATCATCGGCGCCGGCGAGTTGATCGTCATCGACGTCGTGATGTCGGCGAGCGTGATGCCGTCGAACAACCGCTCCATGTCGGCGAGCGAGACGATGCTGACGCCGCACTTCCCCACCTCGCCGAGGGAGAGCTCGTGATCCGGGTCGCGGCCCATGAGGGTCGGGAGGTCGAAGGCGACGCTCAGACCGGTGCCGCCCGCAGCGAGCAGCGCCTTGTAGCGCGTGTTGGTCTCTTCCGGCGTCCCAAACCCGGCAAACTGGCGCATCGTCCAGAGCTTGCCGCGGTAGCCGGTCGGATGGATGCCGCGTGTGTAAGGAAACGCGCCGGGATGGTTGAGGTCGCGGGAAAAGTCGAAATCGGCGAGGTCGTCGGCGGTGTACAGCCGGTCGATCGGGCGGCCGGAGATGGTCGTAAACGGCCCGGGACGCTCGGGCGCCTTCTCGAGCGCAGGTTCGAGTATCTCCCGCTCCCAGCGCTGCTTATCGGTCTCGGCCGTGACCTTCATGGACCAAGACATTATAGCCCGCGAGGTCGGGCGGACCGTGGTCGGTTGAAGGAGTGTGAAGACGAACCGCGCGGACGGCCGCGCGGTTCGTCGAATCGACTTCAACGTCGGCTACTGCTGACCCGCGCAGATCGCGCAGACGCGGACCTGCACGTCGGTCTGCGCGGTCGCCGGTTGTTTCGGCAGCTCACGCTCCAGCCATTCCTCGCCAGTGGCAAGCCGCCGGCGGCATTGACCGCGGTCATCGCGCGTCACCGGGAACCGCTGCGCGTGGTCGGTTCATCGGGTCCCATCCACCGCCCACCGGCACCTTGCCGGCCGGGCAGCAACGCGCGACCAAGCGCAGTGACGTCTCGTCGGCGTACGCTGGAACGCCGCGTCTTCGTCAGAGCGACCTGCGTAGCCGCTGACCACCTGACGCCCCGGCCGGCCCGGCCGGCCCCGCAGGACCCTGGCCACCTGGAAGTCCAGGCGCTCCAGGCGCGCCAGCGCGCCAGCCTCACCTTGAGGCCCAGCCGGCCCCTGAGCGCCCGCCGGCCCCTGGGTCCCAGTCGCTCCCGCCGGCCCGCCGGCCTGTCGGGCCTGCCGGACCAGCCGGTCCCTGCGCACCCGCCGCGCCAGCGGGACCCGTCGCGCCAGCCGCTCCTGCCGGACCCTGAGGTCCAACAGGACCCTCCGGGCCCGCCGGTCCAACTGGACCCGCGGGCCCTGGAGGTCCCTCGGCACCACGTTCGGTCTCTCCTCCTCCACTGCCAGCCGAGACCTTCGCGACGTGGAACTCACCGCGCTCGTGATCGAGATTGCCGCGCGCCACCGTGAACAAGTACGTCCCGTCCTTCACCGCCTTCGGGAAACGGACGACGATTTCCGTGTCGCTCGAGCGCAACACCTTCATCTTCTCGGTTTCGCAGAAGACGGTCGGCGTCTTCTTGCCGAAGTAGAGACCGCGCAGCGTGGCGGTCTCCTCATCCACGTTGACGAACGCGGAAAGCACCACGACCTGCTTCCAGCGATCGAAGTCGTCGAACCGGCTGTTGTGATTCGACTGGGCGTTCACTTCCTGCTGCCCACCGGCAGCCTGCGCACCATTCGCAGCGCAGATGATCATCACCGCCGATGCGGCGAGTTTGAAATTGAGTCTCTCCATGAGTAACTCCCCCCTCGTGTCCCAGCAGGGAGCAATCGATGGACCAGCGCCAGTACCTGGCCCTAACCACCTCTCGGTGTGGTGGTTAGGGCATGATTACGACTGTGAAATCGATCGGAAGAACTGTAAAAGTGGTTCAGGATGGAACACCCAACCTGAAATCTGAATGGTTGGGGTTAGTGAGAGGCTCAGGGCTAAGGGTTCAAGGCTCAGGCAAGACTTATCGGCCAACTGCTCGAGGATTTTGCTCGAGCCTTGAGCCCTGAACCTTGAGCCGGTCAGCCCTGTTGACTTCGCTCTTTCCCCCAAAGTACGTTGGCCTGTTTGCGTTTTCGGCGGTCCCCGGTGACCGCGCGAGGGAGAGTCCATGGAAGGCGGCGGCAGCATCTTCAACGCCATGCTCCAGGAATTCGACGGGGCGGCGCGACTGCTGGGGCTCGACCCCGGCATCTGGAAAATCCTGACCAATCCCAAGCGCCAGATCATCGTCTCGTGTCCGATTCAAATGGACAACGGCGAGATCGAAGTGTTCACCGGGTATCGCGTGCAATACAACATCACGCTCGGACCAGCTAAGGGCGGCATCCGCTATCACCCGGACGTCAGCCTCGACGAAGTCACGGCGCTCGCCGCCTGGATGACCTGGAAATGCGCGGTCGCGCATGTGCCGTTCGGCGGCGGCAAGGGCGGCATCATCTGCGATCCCACGCGCATGTCGCGGCGCGAGCTCGAATCGCTCACCCGTCGCTACGTGGCGGAAATCATCGACGCGATTGGCCCCGAAAAGGACGTGCCAGCGCCAGACGTCAACACCAACGATCAGGTGATGGCGTGGATCATGGACACCTACAGCATGCACGTCGGCCACACGTCCACGGCGGTCGTGACCGGCAAGCCGATCGAGATGGGCGGATCACTCGGACGACGCGAGGCGACCGGGCGTGGGGTCATGATCGTGACCCGCGAGGCAGCGAAGCACCTCGGGCTCGACATCAAGAAGGCGACGGTGGCCGTGCAGGGCTTCGGAAACGTCGGGTCGGTCTCGGCCGACCTCCTGGCGAGAATTGGCGCGAAGATCGTCGCGGTCACCGACTGGAAAGGCGGCGTCCAGAATCCCAAAGGGCTCGACATCCCCCAGATGATCGAGTTCTCGAAGCAGCACAAGACCATCGACGGCTTCCCGGGCGGCGACCCGATCGAGAACGATCAGCTGTTCTCTCTCGATGTCGACGTGCTCGTGCCGGCCGCGCTCGAGAATCAAATCACCGAGGAGAACGCGTCGACGATCAAAGCCAAGATCGTCGCCGAGGGCGCCAACGGACCGACGACGCCTGACGCGCACCGCATGCTGCACGAGCGTGGCATCTTCGTCATCCCGGACATCCTGGCCAACGCCGGCGGCGTCACGACCTCATATTTCGAGTGGGTCCAGGATCGTCACGGGTATTTCTGGGAAGAGCAAGAGGTGAACAAGCGGCTGGAAGCGAAGATGATGGAAGCGTTCCACGACGTGCTGCAAACCTCGATCAAGTACAAGACCGACATGCGCACGGCCGCCTATATTGTCGCGATCAACCGCGTCGCGACCGTCACGAAGATGCGCGGGATGTATGCCTGACGGAGCTCTCAGCTATCAGCTTTCAGCTTCAGCAGCATTCCGATCGAAGAGACCGGCTAGGCTCAGCAATGCTCTTTGCTGAGAGCTGATAGCTGAGAGCTGAGAGCTGTTCGTCATTTGACCCTGAACGCCACCATCTCCTGCGCGCTGCTGGCCCCGGCCTTCGCATTGAGCTCCAGCAGGTACTCCCCCGCCGCAAGCGAGGAGAACATGAGCTCGAGCTCCGCCGCTCCAGCTTCCGAATCTTGAACGGGCACATCGAACATTGATGTGCCGGCACGGTTCAACAGCCTCGCCGTCACTACCGGCCGCGTGCTCCCGGGCCCGTACGCATCCACTCGAACGAGCAGCCGCTCAGTGCGAGCAAACGTCCGGTCTGGCGACGGTGTCGCCGATGGGTTGGCCTTGACGGCCTGGACGTCCCGCGGCGTCCTGGCACGAAACAGCCGTGGCGTGCCGAGCGTGACCTGCGGGAGGGTGTAGTCCGGAACATTGACGTCGCTCGTCGAGGAATCCATGACTTGACCCGCGGCGTTCTGGACCGACACGCGCAACTGCATCCGGCCCGGCGGAACCTCGAATGTCGCGCTGACCGGGACGGCGACCCCGGATGCAGGGCTCGCCGCCGGCGGTGTCGTCGACGCGCTCTGCTCGGGAACACGTCCGCGGAACAGCGGCCGCCCGTCGGGCGCGAGCGCGGTCAGCGTAACGTAGGCGACGCCCTCGTCGCCGGGCCGGCGCTCGCCAGGAACGGGGGGAACTGGCTCCCACGCAAAAGTGACTTTCGACTTGCCGCTCTCGCCACGTGCGGTGCCGATCCAGAACCGAGCCGGGCGGCCGCGCGGCGGGTCGACGAGCGTCGACAGCGCCGCGGTCACCGCCGGAGGCGCCTCGACGCGCGGCGCGTCAATCCGCGCCGCATCTTCGGCGGTATAGGCCCAGTAACCCTTCCGCGCCCGCACGTCGACACCTTTCCGCGTCACGTCGACGTCGATCTTGTGAAACCGCCCGTCGGTCGGCGCCTGGGCGGAGTTGTAACCAATCAGGTAGTAGGCGCTGGCATCGCGAATGATCTGCTGCATGCCTTTGCCGATGTCGTTGCGATTGATGATCGCCCGGCCATCGGTGTTGTCGGCGAGCGCGCGCAACGTGTCGAGGCCCATTTCGAGGTACTTCCGGTCGGTCTGCAACCCGACTCCCTGGTTGATGTCGTATTCGAACGCGGCCAGGCCCTTGGGGTCGACGGCATAGATCGACGTGTTGTTCCGGTTCATCTCCGTGAAGATGAGGCTCAGATCCGACACCATGTCGACCGTCGCGGTCCACTCCATTCGATCGGTGTTCTGAACCTGCGTTCCCCGCGCCGGATTTCTCACGCCCGGATTCGCGGCAACGGGATCGTTCAGCTGCGGCGGCAGGATGGTGGTGAAGCCCTCGCTGACGAAGATGATCGACTTGCGCCCCTCGCGCAAACCGCCGAGGCGAACCGCGGCGCCCTTGAGCGCCGTCATCACCACCTGGTTACGAATCATCTCGACCGTCTGCGCCGGATAGTACGCGTACTTTTCCTCGTACTCGTTGCGCGGCTGATAGTCGAAGCGGCGCCCTTGGAAATTCTCGATCGCGCTCACCAGAGCCTTCCGGTTGCGGGTGAACGTGAGGCCGGTCACCGGCGTCAGCGGGTACATGATCGCGACCATGTCCGCCGGCGCGAGTTGATTCTCGATGAACTCGATGAGCGGCTTGCGCACGACCATATCGTTGCCGCGCCGCACGTGGTAGTCGTCGAGCAGGATGATGAACAGGCGGACGTCCGGACGCTGGGCTTCGCGTTGCTCGTCGAAGAGCGACCGGATCTCGCGGACCGGTGCGTCGAATTGCTGGGCCACCGGATCGATCTTGATGACCGAGAAAGAATCGATCGTCTGTGGCTTGCCGTCTTCCTTGATCCTGAACTCGTCCTTCGTCAGATCGACGACCGGGTTGCCCTGCTTATCGGTGACGATCGCATCGACTCTGACGTAGTTGATGCCCGACCTGATGCGCGGTGGAGCCGGCTGCGGATCCTGCTGCTGGGGTTGTGACGGCGACTGGGACGAAGCGGTCGGCGGCGGTGCCGTGGTGGGTGGAGTCGCCGGCGGCTGCTGCTGAGGCGGCGGCTGCGACTGTCGTGCCTGAGTCCCGGCCACGAGCGTCAGCGCAAGGCCGATGCCGACAAGACTGGTGCGTCGCATAAGGCGGTCCTCGATAAGACGTCGTGAGGCGGCGGACGGCTGGCGTTGGCCCAATGATAACATTTGCGTTCCGCCAACCAGTTGGAAAACAACCGAGACCAAACGTGCTGCAAGCGGGCTGTGGCCACTGGCCACCGGCGCGAGCGAAGCGAGCGCTGGCAGGTCGTGGGGCCCACGAAACAGTAAGAGGTCTCATCGTGACCGAGAACACCATCGAGCACGCCCAACCCCTGACCGTGCTCGCCGAAGACGAGACGATCTTCCGCGACAGCGTGCGCGCGTTTGCCGAGACCGAAATCCGGCCGCTCGTCCGGGAAATGGACGAGCACGCCAAGATTCCGCGGGCGCTCGTCGACAAGCTCTTCGAGCTCGGCGTCATGGGCATCGAGATTCCCGATGCGCACGGCGGCGCCGGCGGGAGCTTCTTTCACGCCGTGCTGGCCGTTGAAGAGCTGTCCCGCGTCGATCCGTCGATCGGCGTCCTCGTCGACGTGCAGAACACCCTCGTCATCAACGCCGTCCTGCGATTTGGTCACGAGGAGATCAAGCGGCGCTGGCTGCCGGCGCTGGCGTCGGGGACGGTCGGGGCGTACGCGCTTTCAGAGGCGGGGTCCGGCAGCGACGCGTTCGCGCTCACCACGCGCGCCACGGAAGACGGCGACGCCTACGTGCTGAGCGGCCGCAAGCTCTGGATCACCAACGGCAACGAAGCCAACCTCTTCATCGTTTTTGCCACGGTCAACCCCGAGGCTGGCTATCGCGGCATCACCGCGTTCCTGGTCGAGCGCGGCATGCCGGGCTTTTCGGTCGGCAAGAAGGAAGACAAGCTCGGCATTCGAGCCAGCAGCACCTGCGAGCTCGTCTTCGACGCGTGCCGGGTGCCGAAGTCGCAGGTCCTCGGCGAGGTGGGCAAGGGATACAAGGCGGCCATCGAAACGCTCAACGAAGGACGGATCGGCATCGGCGCCCAGATGATCGGGCTGGCGCGAGGCGCGCTCGAGCATGCCATCCGCTACACGAAGGAACGCAAGCAATTCGGCAAGGCGATCGCCGACTTCCAGGGTGTCCAGTTCCAGATTGCGCGCGCGGCCATGGAGATTGAGGCTGCGACGCTGACCGTCTACAACGCGGCGCGGCTCCGCGACGCGCGACGGCCGTTCCTGACCGAAGCGGCCATCTGCAAGATCTTCTCGTCGGAAGTCGCCGAACGCGTCTCGTCGCTCGCGGTGAACCTGCTCGGCGGCAACGGCTTCGTCAAGGAATACCCGGTCGAGAAGCTGTTCCGCGACGCCAAGATCGGGCAAATCTACGAGGGCACGTCCAACCTGCAGCTGCAAACGATTGCCAAGCAGATCCTGGGCTAGTCGTTCGCTCACCGCACTCCTGCTCTTCGCGCTCGCCGGCGGCGCCACCTGGCTCGTCCATCGCGAAACGCTGAGCTACGGCTTCGACTACGACGACTACTACTTCCTGCGGCCCCATACGCCGGCACAAGTCCTCGCGACGTTCTCCGGCCCCTGGGACCCCGGCGGCGTCATGGTCAAGTTCTACCGACCGTTGACGATCGTGCTCCACGCGATTCGATTCGAGCTCTTCGGCCTCAACGCCGTCGCGCATCACGCGATGTCGCTGGCGTCGTTCGCTCTTGCCGCGGGACTCGTCGCGTGGCTGGTCTACGGTTGGACCGGGCGCGCCGCGGCCGGCGCGATCGCGGCCGTGCTCGTCGTGAGTCATCCGGCCATGCCGTACTCGCTCGTCGCCTGGATCACCAACCAGATGCATCTGGCGCAGACGCTGATCGTGCTGACGGCGCTCGTCTGGTGGCACGCGGTTCGGGCGAGGTCGCTCGTCTGGTGGCTGCCGCTACTCCTCTTCGGCGTCGCGTCCTTCATGGTCAAGGAGGACGGCGTCATGCTGCTGCCGGCAATCCTGACGGTGCACGCGATCACGCGTCGTGTCGCCGAACCCGGCCTTCGGCCGGCGCCATGGGCCTTTGCCGCCCTGTCAGGCGGGCTCATCGTCGCGCTCCTCGCCTGGCGATCGACGGCGCTCGGAGAACTTGGCGGCTACGGCCGGCCGACGATGCACGCCGCGTGGGTCAACTACTCGCGCGGCCTCACCGGTGTCTTTGGACTCGTACCCGCCGACCGACCGTGGCAACCGCTTGCCAGCTGGTTCGCGGCGCTCCTGCCGATCGTGGCGATCGCCGCGTGGCGCTGGATTTCTGCCGGGGCACGTGCCTGCCTGCTGGCCGGAATCGCGATCGCGGTGCTCTTCAACGTGCCGTTCATATTCGTGACCAAAGCCGAGCAGATGTACCTCGTCGGCATCGGCGCGGCATTGATGCTCGCAGGCGCGTCGGTGGCGTTACTGGATCTGGCCGCGCGCACGCGGGCAAGGCTGGCAGCGACGGTGGCAGTCGCCGTCGTTCTCGGCGCTGGCCTCGCGTCGTTCGTGGCGGTGACGAGGGACATTACCCGCGACTTCGAGCCCTTCGGGCCGATCGTCCTCTCGCACGACGATATCGTCCGCACCTGGGGCCCGGTGCCACCCGAGCTGCGCGAGTATGTGGCACGCAAGCGCGAGCCGAACGCCGCCACGCGCGTCTCGTCCAATCCGCTCGACGAGCTGTCGCAGGTCACCTTCGGGGTGCACGGCCGGGAGACCAGCCCCCACGGCGTGGGCTACATGTGGATGTCAGGGTCGCGAGCTGAAATTCACGTGGCCGCGAGCGCGCGCACCGTCACGATCCCGCTGCGGCACCCGATCGAGTCGTTTCGCGAGCCCACGCGCGCCCTCATCGTCGCCGACGGCCGGCTCGTCGACGACCTCCCACTGGCCACGCCTGAATGGCGGATGTCGACGCTGCCGCTGCGACCCGCCGACGTGCCGCGAGTCAGCCGGATGCATCGCATCCGCATCACCATCGATCACGCCTGGCGGCCGTCGGAGGTGATTCCCGGCTCCACCGACGAGCGGGTGCTGGCGCTACAGATTGGGGAACTGGCGATTCGGTGACAGGACTGTGACAGTCGGCAGTCGGCGGTCGTCAGTCTTCAGTCACAGTCGTCAGTCTGAGTCGGCAGTCGGCAGGGCGAGTCGACAGTCCGGCGTCCGAGTCGACAGTCGGAGCCGGTCGTGACGATCGACTGTCGACCTGAGGACTGGACGACTGGACGACGACTGGACTGACGACTGGGACTGACGACTGTGACTGCGATCGACTGGCGACTGTGACGACTGAGACTGGAACCGGACTGAGATTGACGACTGTGACTGCCGACTAACGACTGCCGACTGCCGACTGTCAGCCGTTACTGAAGTATTTGTTCAGCGATCACCATCCGCTGCACTTCGGAGGTGCCCTGGTAGATTTCGGTCGCCCGGACATCGCGGAACAACCGTTCGACGACCGAACCGCGCCGGTAGCCTTTCGATGCCAGAATCTGCATCGCCTTGTCGGCCGCTCGATGCGCGGCCTCCGACGCATAGAGCTTGGCCATCGAGGCGTGCGGGGTGGCGGCCCGGGCGCGGCCGTTGTCGGTGCCGCGGCCGACGAGATCCGCGGCCTTGAGCGTCAGCATCCGTGCCGCATCGAGCTCGGCCGCCATGTCGGCAATCATCCATTGAATCGCCTGGAAGTTCCCAATCGGCTGTCCGAACGCTGACCGCGTCCGGGCATGTGCCACCGCCGCGTCAAGAGCGGCCTCACCGACGCCGAGCGCCTGCGCGGCAATCGCCACCCTGCCGCCCTCGAGCGCCCACATGGCGATCCGGAATCCATCGCCAGGCGCGCCCAGCAGGCACTCGGCATCGACTCTGACATCGCGAAGCTCCAGGTCCATGCAGCCCAGGCCCCGGACGCCCAGCGAGTCGTCGGTGGGAACCCGCGTGATCCCGGCGCTGTCCATCGGCACGAGGAAGGCGCTGACCCCGCGTCCGCGCAAGCCGGGTTGCGTCGCGGCAAAGATGATCGCCAGATCCGCAGCCTCGGCGTTGGCGACCCAGACCTTCCGGCCGTTGAGCGCGTAGCCTCGGTCGTCGAGCCGTGCCACGGTCTGCTGGTTCGCCGCGTCGGATCCGGCGTTCTCTTCAGACAGCGCGAAGGCGCCCAGCGACTGACCGCTCGCCAGCCGCCGGAGCCACAGCTGCTTCTGCGAGTCGGAACCGAATCGCGCAATCGGCTCAACGACGAGCGAATTGTTGACCGCGGCAATCACCGCGACGACCGCGCTCGCGCGCGCCAGCGCTTCGACCGCGAGCGCGTAGCTGACGTAGTCCTTGCCGGCGCCGCCCCATTCGGCGCCGACCGTCACGCCCATCAGGCCGAACGACGCGAGCTCGCGCACGAGGTCGCGCGGGAACGCGCCCTCCTCGTCAATCGCCGACGCCTGCGGCGCGAGACGATCCGTTGCGAACCGCGCGACGTCGCCCTGGAACGCCTTCTGTTCGTCAGTGAGGTCGAGAATCATGGGTCAGGCCGTGAATCGTGAATTCGGGAAACGCGCTGACGTCCTTTCGATCGGGTATGGCCGCGATTTCTCCTCAGTTTTCCGAGATTACCATTGTCGACCTCCCGGATTCACGATTCACGGCCTGACCCCAGGCGTTCGAACACGGGCCTCAGCCGAGCGGCGGTCACCGTCAGCTCTTCCGGCAGCACCCGGGTTTCGCCGACGACGGTCATGAAGTTGGTGTCGCCGTTCCATCGCGGCACGACGTGCATGTGGAGATGATCGAGAATCCCGGCGCCGGCTGGCTTCCCCAGGTTGATGCCCATGTTCAGGCCGTGCGGCGCATAGGTCTCCTTGACCGCCAGCTCCGCCCGTCGCGCAAGTTCGACGAGCTCGCTCAGCTCCTCGGCCGTGGCATCGGCAAGCGAGGAGACGTGGCGGTTGGGCACGACCATCAGATGGCCGTTGTTGTAGGGAAACTTGTTGAGGATGACGTAACAGGCGACGCCGCGGAAAACCACCAGTGAGGCCTCGTCCCCTGCCAACGCCTCACAGAAGACGCATCCCGCCTGGCCACCGGTCCGCGTCACGTATGGCAGCCTCCACGGGGACCAGAGGTGATCCATGCAATGCTGAATGCTGAATGCTGAATGCTGAAGTGAAGTGCGAATCAGCAGTCAGCGGCGGCCTCAGAGGCCGCCGAGATCGGATTCGGGTGTTGAAGACGGTGGCGGCGGTATCGACGCAGCCGCGCCCTCCGCCTCCCTGTTAATGAGCTCCTTGAGCTCCTTGCCTGGCTTGAAGTACGGCACTTTCTTCGGCGGCACGTCCACCTTGTCGCCGGTCTTCGGATTCCGGCCCTTTCGTGGCTCGCGCCGGCGCAGGCGGAAGCTCCCGAAGCCGCGCAATTCGATCTTCTCGCCGCGATGCAGCGCGTCGATGATGCTCTTGAAAACGGTGTCGACGATGACCTCGGAGTGCTTCTTGGTCAGATCGGAGACGCGTGAAACTTCCTCCACGAGCTCCGCTTTCGTCATGCTACCTGTATTCATGGCTTCCACCCTAGGCTATCAGCCGTCAGCTATCAGCCTAGTCAGCTCCGAGTGCTGACAGCTGACAGCTGAAAGCTGCGAGCTGTCTACTGTTGATGCTTGAAGTGATCCCCGAGCGTCACTTCCGGTCGTCCGGTCGTCTCGGCGTACGCCTCCCAGTCGGCTCGGAACTCGTCGCTCTTCAACGCCCGGATACTCAGGCCGATCTTCCGCTCGGTGGGAATGAGCTTGATGATCTTCATCTGGTAGCTCTCCCCGACCTTCAGCTCGAGTTTTTCTTCCTTGCCAGCGTGTGCCGAGTCGTCGAACTCCGAGACGTGGATGAGCCCCTCGATGCCCTCGGCCAGCTCGACGAACGCGCCGAAGTTGGTCACGCGGACCACCTTCCCCTCGACGATGTCGCCGACGTGATGCTGGGTGAAGAACTCATCCCATACATCGGTCTGAAGCTGCTTGAGCCCCAGGGACAGGCGCTGGTTCTCGGCGTCGATGTTGAGCACCATCGCCTCGACCGTGTCGCCCTTCTTGAGCACTTCTGAAGGGTGCTTCAGGCGCTTGCTCCACGACATGTCCGAGATGTGGATCAGGCCGTCGATGCCCTCCTCCACTTCGACAAATGCGCCGAACTCGGTCAGATTGCGGACCTTGCCGGTGATCGTCGTGCCGATCGGGTACTTCTCGGTCAGCTCGTGCCACGGATTGCTCTCGACCTGCTTGAGGCCGAGCGAGATCCGCCGCGCGCCGGGATCGACGCCAAGCACCATCGCCTCGGCCTTGTCGCCGACGTTGAGGATCTTCGACGGGTGCTTGACGCGCTTGCTCCAGGACATCTCCGACACGTGGATCAGTCCCTCGACGCCGGGCTCGAGCTCGACGAACGCGCCGTAGTCGGTCAGGCTGACGACCTTGCCGCTCATGCGCGCGCCGACTGGATAGCGCTCGATGACGTTCGACCACGGGTCGTTCTTGAGCTGCTTGTGGCCGAGCGAGACGCGCTCGGTTGACGGGTCGTACTTGAGCACGATCACGTCGATCTCGTCGTTGACCTTGAAGAGCTCCGACGGATGCGAGACGCGGCCCCACGACATGTCGGTGATATGGAGCAGGCCATCGATGCCGCCCAGATCGATGAACGCGCCGTAGTCGGTGATGTTCTTGACCACGCCGGTGAGGACCTTGCCCTCGGCGAGCGTGTCGAGCGTGTGCTTCTTCTTCTCGGCATTCTCTTCTTCGAGGAGGACCTTCCTCGAGAGCACGATGTTGCCGCGCTTCTTGTTGACCTTGATGACGCGCATCCGCAACTCCTGCCCGCGCAGGGCGTCGAGGTTGCGGACGGGACGGACGTCGATCTGCGAGCCGGGCAGGAACGCGCGGACGCCGATGTCGACGGCAAGGCCGCCCTTGATGCGCTCGATGACGCGGCCGATGACGACCTTCCGCTCGGCGTAGGCCTTCTCGACATCGTCCCAGATCTTCATCTTCTCGGCTTTTTCACGCGAGAGCACGACGTAGCCGTCGCGATCCTCGGTGCGCTCGAGCAGGACGTCGACGATGTCGCCGGGCTGCACGGCGATCTGCCCGGTCTCGTCGACAAACTCGTCGATGGCGATGATGCCTTCCGACTTGTAGCCGACGTCGACGATGACTTCTGATGGGGTTACTTTGAGGACGGTGCCCTTGACGACTTCACCTTCCGCGATGTTGCGGAAGCTGCTATCGTAAAGGTCCAGCAGGCGCGCATATTCCTGCGGGTCGATCGATTCGTCGATGGCACCTCCTTGTGGTTTGATGTGCTGCGTATTGTCTGTGGGCATCGAAACTTGGTCCTCCTCAGTCGTACTTGCCGGATCTCAGCTCACGGCGGGCTGTAATGTGCATCGCTTCTAATTCGCGATAAGCAGAAGAAGATACATCACTTAGGGGCACGGAGTCAAACCGTCATGGCGAAGAAAGCGAAGAAGCGACCCTCCGCCGGGCGCGCCGCCAGCCGCCGCAAACCGAGCGTCCCGGTACGCTCGGCCAGAAAGAAGGCCAGCAAGACGGCCAGGACGCAGCGGACCTCGACGCAGGCCGGCGCGCGCGGCCAAGCGGGCGACGAAAAAGCCGGCGAAAGCGTCGGGAAAGCCCACCCGGCTGAAGCGGGCCGCGTCCAAACGGGCCGCCGTGCCGGCCGGCAAAGCCCTCCCGACCGGTGAAAACGCCTGCCAAAAGGGTCGCCGTCGCCAGGTCGACTCCGGCATCGGCCCCGCCATCGAGCGCCAGCCGCCCGATGGCGCGTCCGCTCCACACGCTGTCGCTCGACCGGAACCGTCGTCATCTACCCGAGATCGAGGACAACGTGCCGACGCCACCCTCGTCGCTCGACCTCGACCGCACGCCCTCGGCCGCGCGATCCGGCAGGCAGGGCATGCGAGAGGCTCGTCTCCAGCACAACGAGACCAGCCCCGAGCTCACCGGCGGCGACGTCGATGCGAGCTGGGAGGACGCCTACTCGACAGGTGATGAGGCGCCTGGCGGAGACAATCCGACGCCGGACCAGGACCGCGTCGACGACATCGGCAAGGCGCTAGGCGTGCAGTACCGAGGACAGCGAAGAGCTGAAAGCCGCCGACAAGATCATCGAGCGCGATCGTCATCGGTGGGAACTCGACCCGGCCTCGGCCGAGGATTATCCGGAGCACGAAGAGTAGCCGAGGGGCTTCGCCCCTCGGACTCCCCTACACGCGCCCTCGCGCGCCGCTCCGTCGGCAGCGCTTCCGGCTTCAGCGCGGGCTCGCTCGCTACCGCTCGCTCGCGCTGTTTTTGTCAGCGCCTTCGAGTCTCTCGATCTCCGACCAGCGCCAGCACGCGCTCAATCACTTCTTCAATCGACACGCCGGTCGTGTCGATCTCGACGGCATCCGCCGCCCGAGTCAACGGTGACGTGCTGCGCGTGCGATCGCTGCGATCGCGGGCTTCGAGGGCCGTGGCGACGTCGCCCACGCTGGTCGACGCGGCACTCAACGAATGCGCGGGATCCTGCGCGCGGCGCCTGGCGCGTTCCTCGGGCGTCGCATCGAGGTAAATCTTGACGTCCGCGCCGGGAAAGACGACGGTCCCGATGTCGCGGCCTTCCATCACGATGCCGCCGGCGCGTCCCAGATCGCGCTGCTGCGCGATGAGTACTTCGCGCACCCGCGGCTGACGCGCCACGGCGGCGGCCGCCGCATCGATCTCGGGCGTGCGGATCGCGCGCGCCACATCGTGTCCGTCGACCGAGACGATGCCGTCGCCCACGACCACCTGGGCGCGCCTCGCCAGAGCCGCAGTGCTCTCCTCGTCGGCCAGATCCAGCCCCTCGCGCAGCGCGCTCCACGCCACCGCTCGATACATGGCGCCAGTGTCGATGTGGCGATAGCCCAGTCGCCGGGCGACCTCTCGCGCGATGGTCCCCTTTCCGGCGCCCGAAGGGCCGTCAATCGCGATGATGAGACGTCGGCTCACGCTGCTATTATCCTCCCGCATGCGATGGCGTCGACGCGCAGCCTCGCTCGCCGGGATTGCCATCTTCGCCCTCGTTGTTTCTGGAGCTGGCTACTGGGCGGCGCACAACTACGTTCGCGGCGCCGCGTTCGTGGTCCAGGCCGCCGACATGCAAGGGATCGCGCGGACGCTCGCCGAATGGGAAACTGGCCCAGTTGTCGAGCAGTCGCTCACGATTCCCTGGCGAGCCGGAGCCCTACCGGCCCGCAAATATCTTCCAATTGGCACGTGGAGACGGACGTTCCTGCTCGTCCCCGGCGTGCACGCCTCTGGCGTCGACGAACCGCGCCTCATCGGCTTTGCCCGCGATCTCGCGTCCATGGGCCATCCCGTCGTCACCGTCGGGCCGCCCGATTTGGCGCGCTACACGATCTCGCCGGCAGTGACCGACGCCATCGAGGACGCGGCGGCGTGGCTCTCGCAGCAACGAGAGCTTTCCCCCGACGGCCGCGTTGGCATGATGGGGATCAGCTTTGCCGGTGGCCTGTCGATTGTCGCCGCCGGGCGGCCCGCTCTCCGCGACCGCGTCGCGGCGGTCCTGTCGCTCGGCGGCCACGGCGACCTGCCACGAACGCTCCGCTATCTCTGCACGGGAATCCTGCCTGACGGGAACCGTCTGCCGCCACACGACTACGGCGTGGTGATCATCCTGCTCGGCGTCGCCGACCGGTTGGTGCCCGCCGAGCAAGTGCCGATGCTGCGCGAGGCCCTGAACTCGTTTCTCGAAGCGTCGCGGCTCGATCTCTTCGACAAGGCACAGTCGGCCGCGGAGTTCGAACGAGCCAAGACGCTGGCGGCTTCACTCCCGGAGCCGGCGCGGACGCTGATGCAGTACGTCAACCAACGCGACGTCGAGCACCTCGGGCCGATCCTTTTGCCGCACGTGACCGCGTTCGGCGGTGATCCTGCGCTCTCGCCGGCGTTCGCACCGCCGCCGTCGGCGCCGGTCTTTCTACTGCACGGGGCCGGCGACAACGTCATTCCCGCCGCCGAGTCGGTGGCGCTCGCAGGCACCCTGGCCGAGCGCGGCGTCCACGCGCGCGTCCTCGTGACGCCGCTCATCACCCACGCCGAGGTCGATCGGGCGTCGAGCGCGCGTGACGCGTGGGCGCTGGTCGGCTTCTGGTCCGACGTCCTGTCGCGCTAGAGACCGTCTTCGCGATCCTTGAACTCGGGCCCGGGACTTCCCTTCTTCAGCGCGGCAATCTCGCCCGGCGTCAAGGAGCGGAACTGTCCCAGCTTGAGCCGGTCGTCGGCAATCGGGCCGATGCGGACGCGCCTGAGCTGCACGACCGGGTGACCGATGGCATCGAGCATCTTTCGCACCTGGCGGTTGCGTCCCTCGTGAATCACCAGCGACAGGATTCCCTGCGGCCCTGACTCGGCCTCGTAGACCCGGCCGAGGCGAACTTCGGCGGTTGCGGTGCGGCGGCCATCGATCGTCACGCCGCGCGCGAGCCGATCGAGCGCATGCCGATCGGGCACGCCGCGGACGCGCACTTCGTACTCGCGGGCCACGCCGTGTCGCGGATGCGTCAGGCGCGCGGCCAGTTCACCGTCGCTCGTCAGCAGGAGCAGCCCTTCGGAATCGTAGTCGAGGCGGCCAACGGGATAGATGTAACCGTGCACGCCCCCCTTGGCGAGCAGGTCGATCACCGTCGGACGGTGCTTGGGATCCGAGCGGCTGGTGATGTAGCCGCGCGGCTTGTTGAGGAGGATGTACTGGTTGGCTTTGGCGCGCGGAAGCCGACGGCCGTCGACCTTGATCTCGTCGATTGAGGGATCCGCCTGCGTCCCGAGCTCGGTGACGACCTTGCCGTTGACCGTGACGCGGCCTTGCGTCGATCAGCGTTTCCGCCGTCCGCCGCGACGCGACGCCGGCGGCGGACAGAATCTTTTGGAGTCGGATGGCGGACATCGGTTCTCGGCTTTAGGCTCTCGGCTTTAGGCTTTAGCAAGAGCCGACTCCTAGACGCTCGACACTGATCATGATGCTCTTACCTGAGCCTTCAGCTTGAGCCGAGAGCCCTGCCTAGAGCCAAAAGCCAAGAGCCTGCCCCACGATCAGCGGCTCAGTGCACCGTCTTGTCGGTCGCCTCGACGTCTTCGAACGGCAGTGCCGTCGGGGCAATCGTCGGCTCGATGAGCGCGCTCGGGAGCTCGAAGCCGAGCGCGTCGGACATCTCCTCGACCTTCGGCAAGTCGTTCAGGTCGTTCAGGCCAAAGCGTTCGAGAAACTCGCGCGTCGTCGCGTACATGAACGGCCGTCCGATCACCTGCTTGCGGCCGACGGTCTTGATGAGCTTTCGCTCGATGAGCGTCGAGAGGACGCCGCCGCTGCTCGTCACGCCGCGAATCTCGGCGATTTCCGGGGCGGTGATTGGTTGCTTGTAAGCGATGACCGCCAGCGTTTCGAGCGACTGCACCGACAGCTTCTGCGTGGTTCGCTCGTGGAACAGCTTGCGCACCCAGTCGTGCAGCTCGGCGCGCGTGACAATCTGGTATCCGCCCGCGACCTCGACGAGTTGAAGCCCTCCGGGCCGCGCGTAGTCGGCCGTGACGGCCTCGAGCGCCGCGTCGACATCCTCCTTCGGCTCGCCATCGAGGAGCTTGTAGAGCACCTTCCTGGTGATTGGCTCCGGCGAGGCGAAGATCAGGGCTTCGATGATGGGCTTCAGATGGTCAGACACTGGTTTCCTCTTAGCTATCAGCTCTCAGCTTCAGCTCAGCTCAGCTTTCTTCAGCTTCTTCGTCGGCAGCTGAAAGCTGAGAGCTGACAGCTGAAAGCTCCTCGGCGTGCCGCTGCTCGGGATCCAGCAGCGGCTTCGGCGCATCGGCCGGCCGCGCCCGCTTGTAAATCCGAATCGGCGCCATCGCGCCGCTCTGGAAGACGCGCACGAGCTTCAAACGGATCATCTCGAGCAGCGCCAGGAACGTCACAATCAGCCCGGCGCGCGTCTGGACGTCGGCGAACAGCTCCTCGAAGCCGCACGCGTCGGTCTCGGACAACTTGCCAAGCAGCGCTTCGATCCGATCTTCGATCGGAATCTGCTCGGATGGCAGGTACACCTTCGGGCGCTGCTTCGAGCGTTCGACGACGGTGCGAAAAGCGGCGATCAGGCTGAACAGATCGACTTCGATCTCGGGTTCCGGCGCTTCTCCGGCGATCTCGGTGATCGGGCCATCGGGCCGGGTCCACTGCGCGCTGCGCAAGGTCTCGCGCTCGTGCAGCAACTCGGCCGCGGCCTTGAACTTCTGGTGTTCCAGCAGTCGCCGGACGAGCGCTTCGCGCGGATCTTCGTCCGGATCCTCCTGCGTCGGGTCGGGTCGCGGCAGGAGCATGCGCGACTTGATGTGGATGAGCGTCGCCGCCATCACCAGGAACTCCCCGGCCACGTCGAGGTTCATCTCCTGCATCAGGTCGATGTACTCGAGGTATTGCGTGGTGATGAGCGCAATCGGAATGTCGTAGATGTTCACCTCGCTCTGCTTGATGAGGTGCAGCAGCAGATCGAGAGGCCCCTCGAAGTTGTCGAGCCTGACCGGATAAGCCTCGAGGATGGATTCGAACTCAGCGTGTTCCATGTGGTTTCTCGGCTTTCGGCTCAGGCTCGGGCTCAGCAAGACCTTCGAGTGTCATCCAAGATCTGCTGAGCCTTAAGCCAAGAGCCTGAGCCTTACCGATAATCCAGCTTCACGGCGCCGCGCACCCGCTCCATCGTTTCCTGCGCGACGGCACGGGCCTTTCGCGACCCCTCGTGCAGGATTTCCCGAAGCGCCTCCGGCCTGGCCAGGACGTCCGCGCGCCTGGCGCGAATCGGCTCGAGGTAGGCGTTGAGCGCTTTGGCCAGTTTCGTCTTCACCTCGACGTCGCCGACTTTGCCCGCCCGGTAGCGCGTCTTGAGATCCTCGACCTCCGCGGTGTCAGGATTGAACGCCTGATGATACGTGAAGACGGGGTTGCCTTCGACCGTCCCCGGCACGTCGGCCCGAATTCGCTTCGGGTCGGTGTACATCTGCATCACCTTCTTCCGAACGGTTTCCGCGTCGTCCGAGAGGCTGATCGCGTTGCCGTAGCTCTTGGACATCTTGCGGTTGTCGAGGCCGGGCAGGCGCTTGAAGTCGGTCAGCATCGCCTCGGGCTCGACGAACAGCTCGCCGTAGAAGTTGTGAAAGCGGCGGACGATCTCGCGGCTGAGCTCCAGGTGGGCGACCTGATCTTCGCCGACCGGAACGTAGCGGGCATTGTAGATGATGATGTCGGCCGTTTGCAGCAGCGGATAGCCCAGGAAACCCGAGCGTCGACAGATCCTTCTCCGCCAGCTGCTCGATCTGCTCCTTGTAGGTCGGCACCCGCTCCAGCCAGGGAATCGGGATCGTCATCGACAGCAGCAGATAGAGCTCGGCGTGCTCGGGCACGAGCGACTGGACGAACAGCGTGCTGCGCTCGGGGTCGAGGCCGGCCGCAACCCAGTCGGCCGCCATGTCGTAGGCGTTGGCGACGATCTCGGAGGTGTCGGCGTAGTCGCTCGTCAGCGCGTGCCAGTCGGCGACGAAGTAGAAACAGTCGTAGCTGATCCTGGAGCGAGGCCCAGTTGTCCAGCGCGCCGACGAGGTGGCCGAGGTGCAGCTTGCCGGTCGGGCGCATGCCGGAGAGCACGCGAGGTTTCACAGAACGAGTAGCTCCATCAGGAAGTCCGCCGGCGGCAGAATCAATCTGGCTGAGCACGCCGGTCAGCATCAGCGCGTAGAGGATGATGAACCCGAACTGGCGCACGCTGTCGAACGCGGCCGCCGCCTCGCGCGGCAGGAGACCCGCCAGCACGTTGCCGCCGTCGAGCGGCGGCACGGGGATCAGGTTGAACAGCGCCAGAAGAATGTTGATGTCGGCCGCGCGCCGGAAGACGTTCGGCCAGTTCAAGTTCAAGAAGTTGATATCTTCGAGCGGCAGCGCGTGAAAGAGGACGGCGACGACGATGGCCTGGAGAAGGTTGCTCGCCGGCCCGGCCGCCGCGACGAGCATGAAGTCGCGACGCGGATCTCGCAGCCGGCGGATATCGACGGGAACCGGCTTCGCCCAGCCGATGATCGGAAAGTTGCTGAACGCAGCCACGAGCGGCAGGATCACCGTGCCAATCAAATCGATGTGGACGAGGGGATTGAGCGAGATCCGGCCGAGATTCTTCGCCGTCGGATCGCCGAGACGATAGGCGCGTCCACGCGTGAGCCGCTTCGTGAACGGTCAACGAAAGCAACACGATAACGAACGGGATGACGGCGGAGAAGAAGTCGGGCGACTGATTCACAAGGCTCGAAAGTTCAGCAGGAGCGTCAAGCGTAAGGCAAAACTGCCCGCTTATCAAGGTTTCATCGGGGGTTTTGTCGGTGATTTATCGGGTGTCGTCGCGAAGTGCGAGAGGACGGCGTCGGCGGCTTTGGCGCCGACGACGCGGACGAGCTCTTCGCGCGTCGCCCGTCGCACGCCGGCAAGGCTCCCGAAAGCGGTCAGCAACGCCCTCCGGCGCCTTGGCCCGATGCCGGCGATCACATCCAGATCGGATCGCAAGTCGCGCTTCGCCCTCGACTGCCGGTGAAACGTGACGGCGAACCGATGCGCCTCGTCGCGGATCCGCTGGAGGAGGAGCAGCGCCGGGCTCTCGCGCGGGAGCGCGATCGCGTCGTCGCGGTCGCGCATGAAGAGCAGCTCCTCCTTCTTGGCGATGCCGACCGCGATCAAGCGCCCGAGCCCGAGCTCCTCGAGCGCCGCGTACGCGGCCGACAGCTGCCCCTTGCCGCCGTCGATCAGGAGGAGATCCGGGAATGGACCACCGGCCTCGAGGACTCGACGGTAGCGTCGCAGGACGACTTCGTGCATCGCGGCGAAGTCGTTATTGACTGCTCGCGGGGCCCCGCCGCGCTCGCTGCCGCTGCGCGGCTCGGAGACTCGCCGCTCGCGACGGCCGCAGGCGCTGCCGATCAGTGCTTGCGCTCAATTGGCGACGCCCGGCAGCCACCGAGTCGCCGAGCCCCGACCCCTGAGCCCCGATCCCTGAGCCCTGAGCCCCTGATCTCGAACTTCCGATACTCCCCCTTCCGCATCCGTCCGTCTTCGCAGACCACCATCGACGCCACGGTCTCGCTGCCCTGAATCGTCGAGATGTCGAAGCACTCGATCCGGCGCGGAACTCCGGGCAACGCCAGGACGGCGCGGAGCGTCTCGAGCGCATCGTAGTTGGCGGCAGTGTTCTCGTTGAAGCGCTGCTGATAGGCGAGCTCGGCGTTCCTGGCGGCGAGATCCAGGAGACCCTTCTTCTCGCCGCGTTTGGGAACGATCAGCCGGACGCGGCGGCCGGCCCTCGTCGACAGCCATTCCTCGAGCAGCGTGCGACTCGGCGAGGTCGAGCGGCACGTGAATCTCGGGCGGCGGCACGCGGTCCTCGTAGAACTGCTGGACGGCCGCCTGCAGCACGTCCTGCTCGCGGGACGCCGGGGGCGCGTTCGCGGCCGGGCCGCTGTCGGTCACGAGCTCGATGCGCTCGACCACGCGGCCGTGCCGGACCTCGAACACCTGGACCGACGCGCCGGCGGGTCCGACCTTCAGGCCGAACGCGTCGCGGTCGCCGAGCTCGGCGCTGGACATCTTCTGCTGGCGCGTCCCGAGCGTGTCGATCGTGCGGATCGCATCTCGCAGCTGCGCGGCCTGCTCGAACCGCTCGGCCGCCGCGGCATCGCGCATCCGGTCGCGGAGGGTCGCGACGAGCGCGTCGTTGCGGCCCTCGAGAAACAGCTGCGTGTGCTCGACGGCGACGCGGTAATCCTCGGGCGAACAGATCGTCGCGCACGCACGGCGCGATGCAGCGCTTGATGTCGAACTCGAGACACGGCCGCCCGCGCTCGCCGGTGATGACCTCGTTGCACGACCGGATGCCGAACAGCCGGTGCGTCAGCGCCATCGTGCGCCGCCCGAGCGACGCCGGCAGGAAGGGTCCGGCGTAGTAGTGGTCGTCGCGCTGCACGCGCCGGGCGACGAGCACGCGCGGGAAGGCCTCTCCGGTCGTCAGTTGCAGATAGGGATAGTTCTTGTCGTCGCGCAGCAGGATGTTGTAGCGCGGGGCGCGCTGCTTGATCAGGTGGTTCTCGAGCGCCAGCGCTTCCATGACCGAGTCGGTGACGATGACTTCGAGGCGGTGCGCCTCGTCGAGCAGCGCGTCGATGCGCGGGCTGGTGCCGTGGGCGCCGAGGTAGCTGCGGACGCGGTCGCGCAGCACTCGCGCCTTGCCGACATAGAGCGTCTCGTCGGCGTCGTTGAAGTAGACGTAGACGCCGGGTTGCTCCGGAAGGCGGGCGATCTGGGCCTTGAGATCACGGATTGGCATGCGATACACTGCGCGTTTTGGGCGCGGGTGCCGTAACCTTCCATTGTAGCGGATACATGACTTTCACCGGACTCATCGGGCGGCTCTGCATGTATCCGCTCCAGCTCATCATCCGCGCGTGCGTCCGGCTGCGCATCCATCCCAACGTCCTCACGTTTGTCGGCGTCCTGATCAACATCGCGGCGGCGTGGGCGCTCGGACAGGGCCGCTTCGTGACCGCCGGCGTGATCATGGTCGTCGCCAACATCTTCGACTTCATCGACGGCAAGGTCGCCTTCGAGCTGCAGGCGGTGAGCGACTTCGGCGGCTTCTGGGATTCGGTTATCGACCGCTTCTCGGATCTCGCGCTCTTCCTCGGGCTGATTTACCTCTACGCGACGCTCGGGCGGACCGACTACGTGATGGTCACGGCACTTGCCATGATCTTCTCCATCATGACGAGCTACACCCGCGCCCGCGCCGAGTCGCTCATCGCCAAGTGCAAGGTCGGCTTCATGGAACGGCCCGAGCGCATCGTCCTGTTCATGATTGGCGCGTTCACCAATCGCATGGCCGGCGTCCTGTGGGTGATCCTGGTGCTGTCGATCTTCACCGTCGCCGACCGCATCATCCACACCTATCGCGAACTGCGCGACAACCACCGCCAAGCGGTCGCATGACACCCACGACTCCGCTCCCGCTTCGCGTGCTGTGGAACGCGTTTTTCTGGACCTACGAGCGCACGACCTGGCAGTACGACCTGATGGTCATCGCGATACTCGCGTTCGTCTGGCTGACGCCGCCGGACTGGCTGGGCGATCCGATGGCCACGGGCAGCGGACCGGTGGGGTGGATCCTTGCAATGCTGAATGCTGAATTCTGAATGCTGAAGTGAATTCTGAATTCACTTCAGCATTCAGCACTCAGCATTCAGACTTTGCTGGCGTCGTCTTCGACGCCCAGATCCAGCGCCTTGTCGGTGAAGTGAATGTCGTGAGCGGCGATCTTGTCGCGCAGTAGCCGCCGGGCGGCGCCATAGTAGCGTTCCGGCACGACCAACGCGCGCGCGAACGCGCGCATCCGGTAGATCATCACCAGCCTCACCTGCTCGCCTTCCCGCCACGACAGCCCGCCGATTCGCGAATACGGGATGAACCCGCCGTCCGCCCAGATCCCGTCCTCATAGAACCCGCGGCCGATCCGCAAGCTGAGCGGCAGCGCATACGCGTAGTAGACGAGCATCATGCTCTCGCCGAAGACCTGGATCGGGTGCTGGCGCAGGACGCCAGCTTGTAGACGATGAGGAGCGCCAGGACCGCGCCGAGAACGAGCAGCAGCGGATAGAACGGCGGCCGGCGCCCCGGCCACGTCAGCAACGCCGAGGACCGGATACTCAGAAAGCGGACGAACTGCGCCAACAGCCGCAGGTTGGCGCAGAAAAAGCCGACGCCGAGCAGGAGCAGCAAGCGGGATAGTGCGTCCATCGTAGGGCCGGACCAAACGCAAACCTCGGAACGCGGACTGGTACTCTCGGTTTGAACCCGTTGCGGGCCCGGAGTTCCATCCGCCGATGCGTTGGGAGATTCTACTATTGACCGAGGCGCGGATCGAAACAGCGCCGGCAACGGGCTTCGTAGGTGCCCTGCGCGCCGACGAGGACGCGCTCGCTGCTCGCGACGAGACGCTGGGTGTGATTGGCGGGCGCGCCGCAGACCATGCAGATCGCGAGCGTCTTGGTGATGTACTCGGCGATCGCCAGCAGCTGCGGCATCGGCTCGAACGGCTTGCCGAGGTAGTCCTGGTCGAGCCCGGCGACGATCACGCGCTTCCCCTGATCGGCCAGCGTGTTGCAGACGGCCGGCAGCTCGGTATCGAAGAACTGCCCCTCGTCGATGCCCACCACTTCGGTGTCGGCCTCGACGTCGCTCAGCAGCTGCCGCGACGACCCGCTGTTCTTCGAGGCGATCCGCATCTCGCTGTGCGACGTGATGTGGTCGTCGCCGTAGCGGTTGTCGATCTTGGCTTGAAGATCTGGACCTTCTGCTTGGCGATCTGGGCGCGGCGCAGCCGGCGGATGAGCTCCTCGCTCTTGCCGCTGAACATGCTGCCGGTGATCACTTCAATCCAGCCCGAGTTCGGACGATGCGGGTTGTCCATAGGATTGGCGGCTCGCGATTGGCGGCTCGTGGCTCGGATCGAACGCGAGCAGCGAACCGCAAGCCGCGTTTATGCTCGCGACAGGTATTCGCCCGTCTCGGTGCTCACCCTGATCGTGTCGCCGGGATTGACGAACGGCGGCACCTGGACGACGAGGCCGGTTTCGAGCCGCGCCGGCTTCACCTGAGCGCTGGCCGTGGCGCCCTTGATGCCCGGGGCCGTGTCCTCGACCTTGAGATCGACGGTCGGCGGCAGCTCGATGCCGACCGGCTCGGTGCCGTAGAACTCGACCTTGATGAGCGCGTCGGCAATGATGTAGTTGACCGAATCGCCCAGCACTTCCGCGTCGATGTGCAGCTGCTCGTACGAGCTCGTGTCCATGAAGTGGAACGAGTCGCCGTCCTTGTAGAGATACTGCATCTCGCGCTCGTCGAGCACCGCGCGCTCGAGGGTGTCCTCCGAGCGCAGCTTCTGGTCGGAGAGCGATCCGTTGCGGATGTTGCGGAACTTCGCCCGGACGAAGCCCCTGAGATTGCCGGGCGTGACGTGCTGCAGGTCGAGAACCCGGAACAGGTCCGGCCCCATCTTGATCAGCATGCCCCGCTTGAGTCGTGTCGCTTGAAGGGAACTCATAGTGTCGTCAGATCCTACCGATCGTAGCAGAACCGCCGCTGGGCTGTCATCGCGGATTAGACCCGTCGCCGGCACGGGACGCGGATTAACGCGGATCTCTTCACGGGACGCGGATTACGCGGATCTTTCACGGGACGCGGATCTCACAGATCTCCTTCATAGTCGAGATCGTGGAATAGACGGCGGCCGCGCCGGCGGCGCGGGCCCGGCGGGTGACCGATCGGGCCATCCTAGCTACGCCAGGCTGCCGCCGTTCAGCCGAGTCCGCGTGATCCGCGTGATCCGCGTCCCGTCAACCTGGCTGATCCGCGTGATCCGCGTCCCGTTCAACCCTACCGTGATCCGCGTGATCCGCGTCCCGTCAACCTACCGTAATCCGCGTCCGCATCCCGCGTGATCCGCGTCCCGTCTGACCCTACCGTGATCCGCGTCCCGCCCAACCCCACCCTGATCCGCGTCCCGTCCCCGACAGTGTTACGATCCGTGTTATGCCGTGGGAACTCAGGGTCTTGCAGCAGCGGCTGGAACGCCTCTCGGCGCATCACGTCGAGGCGTGGAGCCCGGCCATCGACGTCTACGAGACCGAGACGTCGTTTGTGGTCACCGCCGAACTGCCAGGCCTGACGCGCGAACAAGTGGATCTGGCCTTCGAAGACCGTCGCCTGACGATTCGCGGCTCCCGCTCGGACCGCGGCGCCCAGGGCGACGTCGTCCGGTTTCATCAAGTTGAGCGGGGCTACGGCTCGTTCTCCCGGACCTTCGAGTTCGCCGACCGGATCGACGTCGACCGCGTCGTCGCAGACCTCGCGGATGGCGTGCTGACGATCACGCTGCCCAAGGTGCAGCCACTCCCCGCGCGCAAGATTCACGTTCAATAACCGTGCAATAGGCCAGTGAAGATGATGAGACGTCTCACGCTCGCCACGCTCTTCCTGCTCGTCGGCTTCGTCGCCGGCCTGGTCCTGACCGGGCGGATGCGCACGGCCGAGGACGCGTCAGCGCAGGTGCCAATCGAAACGCCCGACCAGGGCAAAGGAGCGGCGCCGCCGACCCGAACCGTCGCCGCAACTGTGGCCTCGACGGTCGCCGGAATGCCTGACCTCACAAACGCCGCCCAGCTCGCGATCGCCAGCGTGCCCAACATCTCGTCGACGTCGGTCGTCCGCACGGCGAACTCGCCGTTTGCCAACGACCCATTCTTCAGGGACTTCTTCGGCGGAAACAGCCCCTTCGGATACCGGGAGCGGCTGCAGAAAAGTCTCGGTTCGGGCGTCGTCGTGTCGACCGACGGCTATGTCCTCACCAACAACCACGTCGTCGGCGACGCACGGTCCGAAGTGTCGGTGACGCTGCCCGACAAGCGCGAGCTGCGCGCCAAGATCGTCGGCATCGACGAGGCGACGGACCTTGCCGTCCTGAAGATCGACGCCAGGAACCTGCCGGTGCTGGCGTGGGGCGATTCGTCGAAGCTGAAGGTCGCCGAGTGGGTACTGGCCGTCGGCAATCCGTTCGGCGTCCTCAATCAGACCGTCACGCTCGGCATCGTCAGCGCCACCGGCCGCAGCCTGGAAGGCATGCTCTACGAGGACTTCATTCAGACCGACGCGGCGATCAACCAGGGAAACTCCGGCGGCGCATTGATCAACGCGCGCGGAGAGCTCGTCGGGATCAACACGGCGATCTTCAGCCAGACCGGCGGCTATCAGGGTGTCGGGTTTGCCGTGCCCAGCAATCTCGCCAAGCACGTCATGAACGAGCTCATCACCCACGGCGCGGTCCGCCGCGGCACGATCAGCGGCATCGAGCTCTATCCCGTCACCGCGCGCATTGCCGAGGAATTCAAGGCGCCCAACACCAAGGGCGTCATCGTCTGCGGACGTTATCGAGCGCTCGGATGCGTACGCCGCCGGCGTCCGCCAGTACGACATCATCGTCAGCTTCAACGGCGTGACGATCGAGGATCCGACGCACTTCATGCGCATGCTGGCCGATGCGCCGATCGGCGGCACGGTCACTCTGGGATTGCTGCGCAACGGCCGATCGCTGTCGGCCAAAGTCCCGATCGTGCAGACGTCCGGCGCGCGCACGCGGCGGCGGTAGATCACTGCCCGCCAATCTCTCCACGCTGGCCCTACCGCCGGCGGCGACCTGAAACCGCGGCGCTTCCGACTGCCACGACGCGCCATTCGGTTTCCACACCCACGCTGATTCCGATCCGCCGGCTCCAGGCCAGAGCGGGGCGACGGGATGTTTCGGGACTCGATTCGCAGCGGGCCGCTCGTGAGGTCGCGCTGGTTGTCGCGGAGCGAGATGCCCAGCGCACGGGTGAGGTTGCCCGGACCGCGGCAGAGCTCCGGCGTCGAAAACGACTCGGGCCGGCGCCGGGTCCCCCGCGCGCGACGGCGCCGCATCAGGCCCTCGCCCTCGAGCGGCTCGAGCGCGCGAATGAGGACGGCCGCGGGCGACCCCTCGGGCTCGGTCACGGCGTTGACCAGATAGTGCATGCCGTAGTTGAGATAGACGTAAGCGATGCCCGGCGGGCCGTAGAGCGGCGCGTTGCGCCGCGTCGGACCTGGCGCCGCGTGGCAGGCGGGATCGGATTCGCCGATGTAGGCTTCGACTTCGACGATGATGCCGGCGGCGGTGCCCGCGCGCGTGTCGTGCACGAGCACGCAGGCCGACGAGATCCCGCGCGACTTCGAGCGTTGGGCGCGCGTAGAAGGCGCGCGGCAGGATCACGCGGGTCAGCTCACCGAGCGGTCATCTTGATCCGCTCGTTGATCCGCTCGATGGCGTTGCTCGCAGCCGTCGCGACCTCGCGACTGCGATCCTCTTTGTAGGGCGTCAAGACGATCACCGTCGACTGATCGCCGAGCACTCCGAGAATCGTGACGAGGTTGCGCCGGACGTCGTCGTCGGGTTCCTTCAGCCGCACGACCGCCGGCGCCACAATCGAGGGGCCGAGCTCGACCAAGTAGCCGTAGATCTGGGGCATGAGGCGATCGGAATCCATGAAGTCGATGAGGCGACCGAGATAGTTGGGGTGGCCCTTCTTGTAGAGCGCGAACGTCATGGCCGCGCGAACCATCTCCGAATCGTCCTGGTTGACGTCGGTCACGAAGGGCTCGACGGACTTGACATCGCCGGCGCGCGCCATGCCTTCGACTGCGGCCCGGCGGAGGTAGGGGTCCTTGTCGGCGAGTCGTGACTGGAAGAGCGGGACGCTCGACGGGTGCGCGATACGGGCGAGCGCATCGAGCGCCGACCATGCGCCTTCGCCGCTGCCGTAGTAGCTGAGCTGTTCGGTCAGGGCCTGAATCGCGCGTTCGTCGTCGAATCTCGCCGAGCGCGCGGATCGACGCGTAGCGCACCTCGGCGTTCGAGTCGTTCACCGCCTTGAGCAACGCGTCGCCGGCCGACTTCACCTGCAGGCGGCCGACGACGCGGGCGGCGCCGGCGCGAACGGCCGGATCGTAGTGGTCGAGCGCCTTGAGCAGTCGCGCGGTCGCGGCTTCGGACAGTTTGACGGTCGCCGGAGATCCAATCACGCCGAGCGTATAGATCGCTTCGATCCGGACTTTCTTGTTGTCGTCGTCGACCGCCTGGAGGAGCGCGTCGACGAGCTCGACGGGCACGGGCTTGGGCCAGACCGCGAGCGGGCCCAGCTCGAACGCCGCCGGCGCACGGCCCTCCGTTCGCACCTCGACGACGAGCGCCACGTGCTTCTTGGTCGGAACCGGCTCGACCAGAAAGAACGACAGCTCGGCATCGATCGCCTCGAGCTGAATCTCGTTCACCTGGTCGCTGATGACGGCTGCGAGCGGCGTCATCGCTTCCGCGTACCCGGTCTCGCGCAGCAGGCGCACGGCGCTGATGCGAATCTTCGGATCGGGATTGCGGAGGTTTCTGACGACGTCCTCGAACTTGGCCGGTTGCTGAGCGATCGAGGCAACCGCCGCGGTGACGAAGACTGCGGGAACGAAGACCATCAACCGTACAAGTCTGGGCATGGACGCTCTTCGGGGGGCCTCGTCATTGTAACCGAAGCGCGACGAGCGCGATGCGACACCACGCGACTGCACACAAAAGCGCACGGAGCAGGTTCAGGCTCAGCCAGCGGCACGACACGGTCAAGCACGGACCAGAACTGCAACGATCTGCCCGCCGGACCTTGACAGCAGGCTTGACAGCCGATCAACTGTCATACTGTCATATGACAGTTGAATGAGATTCCAGCTCAACTTCAAGTCCGGCAAGGCCGTCTACCAGCAGCTCGTCGACCAGGTGAAGGTGGCCGCCGCGTCGGGCGCGGTGCAGCCTGGCGAGCCGCTTCCCGGCATCCGGCCGCTCGCCGAGGAGCTGCGCGTCAACCGCAACACGGTGGCCAAGGCCTACACCGAGCTCGAAAGCCAGGGCATCATCGAGACCGTCGCCGGCAAGGGGTGCTTCGTCCGCGACGCAGGGCAACTCGCCCTTCAGGAAAGACGTCCGCCGGAAGCTCCTCGCCGAATCGCTCGATGACGTCGTCGTGCACGCGCATCACCTGCAGATCAGCCGGGAAGAATTCCTTCAACTCGCGGAGGACCGATTCGACGCGCTCGAGCTCAAGCGGGCTCGCGCCTCGACGTCATCGCAGCCCATGAATCACCAGACACCCCGTCATCGAGATCCGCAGATCTTGTCCGCCGCTACGGCCGCACCGACGCCGTCGACGGCCTCAACCTGCGGGTCCAGCCGGGCCGCTGCTACGGGTTCTTCGGCCGTAACGGCGCCGGCAAGACGACGACGATCAAGTGCCTGCTGAACCTGCTGCGGCCGACGCGCGGCGACGGCGCGGGTCTTCGGCCTCGATCCGGCGCGCGACGAGGTCGCGGTGAAGTCGCGGCTCGCCTACGTCCCGGACGCCGTCGCGTTCTATCCGTGGATGACCGTCCGGCAGACGCTCGACTACTGCGCCTCGTTCCGCGCGCGCTGGAACGACGACACCGAGCGGGCGCTCCTCTCGCAGTTCCGGCTGGATGTCGGGCAGAAAGCGAGCCACCTGTCGAAGGGCCAGCGAACGCAGCTCGCGCTGATCGCCGCCATCTGCCCGGAACCCGACCTGCTCGTCCTCGACGAACCGACGTCGGGACTCGATCCGATCGTCCGGCGCGAGTTCATCCAGACGGTCATCGGCGCCTATCAGGACGGCGACCCCGGCCGGCGGACGGTCTTTGTCTCGACGCATCTCATCTCCGAGTTCGAGGGCCTGATCGACGAGTTCACGATCATCGACCACGGCCGTGACGTCCTGACGCTCGACGCCGACGCGGCGCGCGAGCGCTATCAGAAGATTCACGTCCGCTTCGCCGGCCGACGCAGCCGGCGCTCGAGATTGCCGGCGCGCGGGTCCTGCGCAGGCACGGGCAGCGAGCTCGAGATGGTCGTCAACGGCAACGCCGCGGAAGTGCTGCAGGCCCTGCGGGCGCGAGTCGCCGGAAGCGCTCACCGTCGAGGCGCTGACGCTCGAGGAGATCTTCGTCTCGACGCTGCAGCCGCTCGCGGCGGCGGAGTCGAACGCATGATGGCCGCGGCAGCCGGAGTGCTCCCGCCGGCGCTCGCCAAGGAAATACGAGCGCTGTTGCCGACCTACGCGGCGGCGCTTGGCTCGATCGCGATCGGCTGCGTCAGCAGCAGCTACCTGCTGATCGCCATGGGGCTTGCTCGGCTTCGCCTTCGGCTCGGTCGCGCTCGGCGCGCAGTCGTTCGGGCACGAGTACAGCCACCGTACACTCGGCCTGCTCCTCTCGCAGCCGATCGATCGGCGCCGGGTGTTCTTCTACAAGCTCGCGGTCCTCTCGCGTCATGCTCGTGACGCTGACCGTGGCCATCCTGGTGCTCGTACGACGATATCCTGCGTCGCGCCGCCTCTCCTCATACCGAGCCCTCGATGCTGATGCTGGCGGCGGCGTGCGGGTTGTTCGTGGCGCCCTCGCTGACGCTGATCTGCCGGAGCACGTTGGCCGGCATCGTGTTCACCGTCGCCATTCCAGGGCTGCTGTCGGTTGGAGCCGACGTGGTTGGAGGGCTCCGCTACGGGCTGGAGAATGCCGCCGCGATCGACCGCTTCAAGCTTCTCGTCTTCTGGCGGGGCATGTTGGTCATTTGCGCGCTCGGCGCAGTCGCCGGTTGGCGGATGTTCATGCGGCTGGAAGTATTCGAGGGCCACTCTCACCTCCAATTCCCCGGATCGGCGCGGGACGTGGCGAGCCGACCGCAGCGCCGGCGCGCCCACACCGGGCCTGGGCGCTTTTGATGAAGGAGCTTCGCCTCCAGCAGATGGCGTTCGTGGTCGCGGTCCTCTTCGCGGTCTTGTCTGGCTCTCTGGCGTGGCTGGAACGGTCGAGGCCGGACGCGCACGTTCAGCTTGCTGGTGCCCGTGACGCTGCTCTATTCCGGCATGCTGGGGATGCTCATCGGTTCGCTCGTCGAGCGCCGAGGAGCGGCAGTTCGGAACGCTCGAGTGGCAGATCCTGCAGCCGATGCCCGGCTTGGCAGCAGTGGGCCATCAAGGTCGGCGTCGTCTTTGGGCTCGTGCTGGCGCTCGGGGTTGGCCTGCCACTCATGCTGGGGCGACTGCTGCCGGCCGCCGGGAAGATCACCGCGCACGAAGCGCAGCAAATCGCGCTGGCGCTACGGCCTGCTCACCTCAGGCACGATCTACGTGTCAACACTCTGCAAGAGCGGCGTCGCGGCTCTGGCGTGGTCGTTTGCGGCGGTTGCCGGCACTATCGCCTTTGTCGGGACGCTTCAAGAAGCAGCGGAACGGATTGTCATCCGGCGCGCTCCTGGCTTCGGGCCATCAGACTGGCAATCGAGACGTGGACCTTGCCCCTGTCGTGGTGTACTGGATCGGAGGGGGCTTCGTCGCCGTCCTGCTGACTGGCTCGGATTCCTCAATCACACGTCGATGGAGCGCGGCGCGCGTCGAACCTCGAAACAAGTGCTGGGCGATCGCCGGCTACATCGTTGCCGGCATTGCCGATGTTCCTCACTGTGGCGATGCTTTGATCGCCTGCCGTTCAGTGCCGGGCCGCGCCGTAGGCGTTCGCCCGCCCGACCGCGAGGACGTCGCGCAGATAGCGTCCGGTATGCGACGCTTCGTTCTGAGCGATTTGCTCAGGAGTGCCCGTGGCAATCACCTGTCCGCCCTCTTCGCCACCCTCGGGCCCGAGGTCGATGATCCAGTCCGCGGTCTTGATGACGTCGAGGTTGTGCTCGATCACGAGCAGGCTGTGCCCGGCCTGGATCAGTTTTCTGCACGCCGCCAGCAGCTTGGCGATGTCGTCGAAGTGCAGGCCCGTCGTCGGCTCGTCGAGGATGTAGAGAATCCGGTCGCCGGTGTGTGACGACAAGTGCGCCGCGATCTTGATGCGCTGCGCCTCGCCGCCCGAGAGCGTCGTCGCCGGTTGTCCGAGCCTGAGATAGCCGAGGCCGATTTCGTCGAGCACCTGCAGCCGGCGCAGCACCTTCGGCGAGCTGCTGAAAAACGTCAGCGCCTCGCGCACCGTCATGTCGAGCACCTGATCGACGCTCCGGCCGCGATAGCGGACGTCGAGGACCTGCTGCTTGAAGCGCTTCCCTTCGCACTGCTCGCACGGCACGAAGACGTCGGCCAGGAACTGCATCTCGACCTTGACTTCGCCCTCGCCCTCGCACGCTTCGCAGCGCCCGCCCGGCACGTTGAACGAAAAGTGGCTGGCGGTCAGCCCGCGCGACCGCGCGTCCTTGGTCGCGGCAAAGAGCTCGCGGATCGGATCGAACGCCTTGAGGTAGGTCACCGGGTTCGACCGCGGCGTCCGGCCGATCGGCGCCTGATCGACCAGGACCACGTCGGTGACGAACTCGGCGCCTTCGAGCTTGCGGTGGGTGCCGATACGGCGATCCCACTCCCCTTTCGCCCGCTTCAGCGCCGCGTAGATCACGTCGTGGACGAGCGTGCTCTTTCCCGATCCGCTGACGCCGGTGACGGCCGTCAGCACGCCGAGCGGAATCTCGACGGCGATGTCCTTGAGGTTGTGCTCGCTCGCGCCGAGCACCTTGAGCTTCTGGTTCGTCGGCTTGCGCCGCACCGCCGGCACCGGGATCGCGAGCTCATCGCGCAGGTACTTCGCCGTCAGCGAACGCGGCTCCTGCATGAGCGCCTCGAGCGTTCCGGTGAACACGACCCGCCCGCCCTGCTCGCCGGCGCCGAGCCCCATGTCGACGACGGTGTCGGCGACGCGGATCATGTCGGCGTCGTGCTCGACGACGAGAACGGTGTTGCCCTGATCGCGAAGCTGCCGCAGGATCGCAATCAGTCGCTCGTTGTCGCGCGAGTGCAGCCCGATCGACGGTTCGTCGAGGACGTAGAGCGTGTCCACGAGAGCCGAGCCGAGCGACGTCGCCAGGTTGATGCGCTGCGACTCCCCGCCCGAGAGCGTCGAGGACAGCCGGTCGAGCGTGAGATAGTCGAGCCCGACGTCACGCAGGAACCCCAGCCGCTTGCGAATCTCCTTCATGACCTTCTCGGCGACGGCCGCGTCTTTCTCCGAGAGCGCGAGCTCCGAAAAGAACCGGTCGGCGTCGCGGACGGTCAGCGCGCAGACCTGATCGATCGTCTGGCCGCCGACCTGGACATCACGCGCCTCACGCCGCAGCCTGGCGCCCAGGCACTCGGGGCACGTCAGATATCCGCGGTAGCGGCTCAGGAACACGCGGACGTGCACCTTGTACTTCTTGCGTTCCAGCCACCGGAAGAAGCCTTTGACGCCTTCGTAGTCGGCGCCGTCGCCCTCGATGACGAACCGCTTCTCCTCGTCGGTCAGCTCGGACCAGGGCACGTCCAGGCGAAGGTTCACGGCCTTCGCCGCGCGCTTCAGCTCGGCGAGATGCGCGCGATAGTGCGGCTTGCTCCACGGCTCGATCGCGTTCTGGTGAATCGACTTCGTGGCGTCGGGCACGACGAGCGCCATGTCGAGCTCGATGATGTTGCCGAACCCGTGGCACACGCCGCACGCGCCGAACGGGTTGTTGAACGAGAACAGTCGAGGCTGCGGCACCTCGGTACTGGATGGCGCAGCCGCGGCACTCGAAGCGCTCGCTGAAGCGGTGGACAATTCCCGTCGAGGCGCCTGCCCCGAGCGGCGTGGGATCGGTAAGCTCAATGGCAAAGGCGGCGCCACCGCCCTCGGTGTAGGCCGTCTCGATCGAGTCGGTGAGCCGGGCGCGCAGGTCGCCGTCGACCTTCACGCGGTCGACGATCACCTGCAGCATGGGGCGATCCTTGAGCGCGGCCGGATCGATCTCGTCCAGTGAGACCGTCTGTCCGTCGACGTACAGACGCCCGAATCCTTTGCGTCGCAGGGCGGCAAGCGTCTCGGCCACCGAGTCCACGAGCCCCGGAAGGTCCTGCTGGCCCGAGTCGTCGTCGCGGGCCGCCCTCGTCATCGTGATCTTGGGAAACGGGATCGTGCTCGTCGCGGCCCTCCACGCCCTCCAGATTCGGGAGACCCGCCGTCGCCACGACCGGCATGTCGAATCCGATGAGGAGTCGAGTGCCCGCGGGACGCGTCCCGAGCTGAGCCGAGACGACCTCGGCCGTTTCGCGCACCACCTCGCGCCCGCAATTCCGGCACATGGTGCGGCCCACGCGCGCAAACAGCAGTCGGAGGTAATCGTGGATTTCCGTCGTGGTGCTGACCGTCGATCGGGGGTTGCGGATGCTGTTCTTTTGCCGAATCGCAATCGCCGGGCTGATGCCCTCGATGGCGTCGACGTCGGGCTTCTCCATCCGCTCGAGAAACTGGCGGGCGTAGGCCGACAGCGACTCGACATAGCGGCGCTGGCCCTCTGCATAGATCGTGTCGAAGGCGAGCGACGACTTGCCCGACCCGCTGACACCCGTCATCACCACCAGGGCCCGCTGCGGGATGGTCAGATCGACGTTCTTGAGGTTGTGGGTACGGGCGCCGCGGACGACGATGTTGTTCCTGGCCTCTCGAGTAGGTGGCATCTACAGGTGTGCTCTTCTGGGAAAACCTTAACAGTCCATAGTAGCGCACCGCCCCTGGGGCTTCAACCTCGTGTGAGGGCCTTCAGGTCGGCCGGCACGGAACGACTTGTGGCCGTGGCGCGGGGTCCATGCTATTTTGTTGGAGCCAAGGTGGGCCCGGATGGGACGGATGTTCCGTTTCGCCGGGCTTTACGCGTTACTCACGAGGGAGTTGTGTCAGTCCGTCTGTTCATCGGCAACCTGCCTTATTCCGCGACCGAGCCGGATCTACGCGAGCATCTGTCGAGCGTCGGAGCCCCAGCCCAGATTGTGCTGCCCACCGATCGGGAGACCGGTCGACCGCGAGGCTTCGCGTTTGTCGACTACGCGGACCGCGAGGTCGCCGAAGAAGCGATCCGGCGGTTCAACCAGCAACCGTTCAAAGGCCGGCCGCTGGCCGTCAGCGAAGCGCGGCCCCGGGAAGACCGGCCGGCCGGGCCTCGGCCTGGTGGTTTCAGCAGCCCGCGTCCCGGCGGTCCGCCTTCGGGGTTCAGCAGTCCCCGGCCAGGCGGCTTCTCGCCGCGACCGGCCGAGGGCGGCGGCGTGGGAGGCGCACGCAGCCGGAACTTCGGTCCGGATGCGCCACCAAAGAACAAGCGCAAGCCGAACCGAAAGGACTCCGACCGCGGTCCGAAAGGCCCGATCAAGGAGCGCCCGGTCGGACGCCTCTACGACGCCGACGAGGACTGGCGCGCCAAAGACGATGTCGAGGACGTCGAGGTCGACAATTTCGCCACCAGCGCGAAGAAGGATGACGACTCGACGACGACAATTTCGCCACGAGCGCGAAGAAGGATGACGTCGAAGACGACGAAAGCTAGATGGACACCCATGTCCGTGTCCTCGGCGTCCTGAACATTGCCATCGGCGTCGTCGGGTTGATCATCGCCGCACTGATGATGATCGGCGTCGGCGGCGCCGCCGGCATCATCAGCGCATCCGCCGAGCCGGAAGAAGCCGCGCTGGCGGTTCCGATCCTTTCAATCGTGGGTGGTCTCGTCGTGGCAGTCGTGTTCGCTTTCTCGCTACCCTCAGTCGTCACCGGCATCGGCCTGCTCTACTTCAAACCCTGGGCGCGCATCCTCGGCATCGTGCTGTCCGCGATTGCCCTCCTCGGCTTCCCGTGGGTCACCCTGCTCGGCATCTACGGGCTGTGGGTGCTCTTCAACAAAGACACCGAGCGACTGTTCGCTGCCGGCTCCACGGCATAGCGTCGAGGTCATGGCCATCGATCCCACAGCCACCGGGCCGGCAGGGGGCAGTCCGCCCATCAGCAGCTTCGGCGTCTACGAGATCCGCGCGCTCCTCGGCGCCGGCGGCATGGGACAGGTCTATCGCGCGTTCGATTCGCGGCTTGGCCGGGAGATCGCGCTGAAAGTCATCCGCCGCAGCGCGGTTGACGACGAATCGGCTCTCGATCGCCTGCTGCGCGAAGCGACGCTCGCCTCGGCGCTCAACCACCCCAACATCGTCACCATCTACGAAACGGGCGTTGTCGGCGCGGATCGCTACATCGCGATGGAGCTCATCGAAGGAGCGACGCTGCGTCAGCTGGCGGCGCAGGGACTGCCGCTGTCGCGGATCGTGGGGATCGCGCGGCAGGTCGCGGAGGCCCTGGCGGTCGCGCACGCGCAGCAAATCGTCCATCGCGACATCAAGCCCGACAACGTCATGGTCCGGCCCGACGGCTACGTCAAGCTGCTCGACTTCGGGCTCGCGCGCGCGCAACCGGATCGCTACGGGAGCGGAGCGACCGGCGCGGGCACGGCGAGCACCGAGGCCGGCCTGATTCTCGGCACGATCGGTTACATGGCGCCGGAACAGGCTCGCGGCGAAACGGTGTCGGCCGAAGCGGACGTCTTCTCGCTCGGCGTGCTGCTGTACGAGCTCGTGACGGGGCGCCATCCGTTCATGGCGGCCTCGCAGCTTGGCACGCTGAACGCGCTGCTCTGGGAGACACCCGAGCCGCCGTCGCTCCTGAATCCTGAGTTGCCGCGTGCGCTCGATCAGCTGATTCTCGAGTCGCTGCAGAAGGATCAGCGGCTCAGGCCCGGCGCGAGCGAAGTGATGTATCGCCTGGCGCTGGCGCACGATTCCAACATCGCGACCGCGTTGTCGTCGGTCACGGTCGCGCCGCGGCGGCTGGCGGCGAGCACGAACGTCGTCGGGCGCGAAGACGAGCTCGCGGCGATCAGCCACGAGTTCGAGCGCGCGCAGAAAGGCAAGGCGCGCATGCTCGTCGTCTCAGGCGAGGCGGGCGTTGGCAAGACCACGCTTGTGGACGCGTTCGTCAGCGAGCTGGAGGAACGCGGCGAGCCGGTACGCGTCGGACGTGGCCGATGCTCCGAACGGCTGGCCGGAACCGAGGCCTACCTGCCGGTACTCGAAGCGCTCGAGAGCCTGCAGCGGAGCGAACAACTCGGCAGCCTCACGCGCCTTGTCCGCGCGCTTGCGCCGAGCTGGTACGCGCAGCTGATGCCCCCGTCAGAAAACGATTCGTCGGCGGCGCGGCTGGCCGCCGAGACGGCCGGCGGCTCGCAGGAGCGGCTCAAGCGGGAAATCGCCGCGCTCCTCGAAGAGGCCGGGCGGATGCAGCCAATCGTGCTGTGGTTCGACGATCGTGCACTGGGCCGATCCGTCGACGACCGATCTCATCGGCTACCTGGCCCGGCGGCTGGACAACACGCGACTGCTGATCATCGCGACGGCCCGACCGTCCGAGCTGGCGCAGTCGCGACATCCGTTCCTCGCGCTGAAGCTCGACCTCGTGGCGCATGGCCTCTGCCGCGAAATCACGCCGACCTACCTGAGCGAAGCCGCGATCGAGCGCTACATTGCGCTGCAGTTCCCGGACCACGCGTTTCCTTCCGGCTTTGCCGGCATGATTCACGATCGCACCGAGGGCAATCCGCTCTTCATGGCCGATGTTCTTCGCGATCTGCGGCGCCGTCAGATCATCGTCCAGCAGGACGGCCGTTGGGCGACGACCGAGAACGTATCGGCGATCGCCCGCGAGATGCCCGAATCGGTACGCAGCCTGATTCAGCGAAAGATGGACGCGCTCGAAGATGCCGATCGACGCCTGCTCGCTGCCGCCAGCGTGCAGGGCATGGACTTCGACTCGGCGATCGCCGCGGCCGTCGTCCAGTCGGGCGAGGAAGAGGTCGAATCACGACTCGACCGGCTGGAGCGGGAGCACGCGCTCGTGCGCTTCGTCGGCGAGCTCGAGGCGCCGGACCGCACGCTCACGCTGCACTACCGTTTCGCGCATCACATGTACCAGAACGCGTTTTTCGAGTCGCTGCGTGCGACGCGCAAAGCCGCGCTCGAGCCGCGCGATCGCCGAGCGTCTGGCGGCTCGGTACGGCGAGCAGACGGAGCGTCTCGCCGACATCGCGGTGCTGTTCGAAGTCGCGCGAGACGGCGTGCGCGCCGCCGAATACTGGAACCGCGCCGCCCAGGCTGCTGGACGGCTTTACGCGCACGACGAATCGGCGCGCCTGGCGCAGCGCGGGCTCAGCCTGCTCGCGAACGAGCCGGACAGTCCGGCGCGCGCGACCGCCGAGCTCGGGCTGCAGATGACCTACGCGCTCGCGATCAAGACGAGCAAGGGATACGCCGTGCCGGAGGTCGGAAGAGCCTACGAGCGAGCCCGTGAGCTCAGCCGGCAGGTCGAGGACCCGTCGCGCGTGATCCCCGTCCTCATCGGCATGTCGGCGCACCACATGGTCTCGGGCGAGATCCGCATCGCCCATGACATCTCGCAGGAGATGCTGGCGCTTTTCGAGCGCCTCGGCGATCCGCATCTGCAGATGATTGGTGAATGGTCGGTGGGGGCCGCGCTCTTTCACCTGGGCGCGCTCGAAGCCGGGCACCAGCACCTCGAGACCGCGTTGACCATGTACGATCCGGCGTTCCACGGCGCCAGGGTCTGGCAAACCGGCATCGAGCCCGGCATCTTCTGCCGCTGCGAGCTGTCGCGAACAACCACGCTGCGCGGGTTTCCCGGACACGGGCCTGGCCATGGTGCAGCGAGCGGTCGCCGACGCGCGCGCGATCGATCACCCGCAGCCATTGGCCTTCGCGCTGCTCTTCGAGATCTTCGTGCATCTCGCCCGCCGCACGCCGCGCGACGTCCAGCGGACCTACGAGCAGCTCGCGGTCGTGTGCCACTCGCACGGGATTGCGCAGGAGATGTACTGGGCCGCGCCGCTCGTCGGCCGCGCCCTCATCGAGCTGGGCGATTTGAACCGTGGGCTGCGAGTGCTGGAGGAAGGCCTGGCGGCGCACACGACAGTCGCGCTCGGCGCTCATCCGGCCCTACTATCTCGTGCTGCTCGCCGGCGCGCAGCTGCGCGCCGGAAATCTCGTCCGCGCGCAACAATCGCTCGACGAGTCAACCCAGGTCGCGGAAGAAACCGGCCAACACGCGTACGACGCCGAGCACTCGCGCCTGCAGGCAGAAGTCTTCGACGCCTCAGGCGCCGTCGACGCCGCCGAACGCAAGTTCCAGGACGCGCTCCAGACGTCCAGGCGGCAGGGTGCGCGATGGCTCGAGCTGCGGGCCGCGCGCGGCTATGCGCATCACCTCGTCGAGCAAGGCCGCACCGCCGAGGCGCGCGACCTCCTGCAGCCGGTCCTGTCGTGGTTCACCGAAGGGCGGGACACGATGGATTTCCTCTACGCCGAGGGGCTGCTGAAGACGCTGGAATAGGGTTCAGGAGGTTCAAGGGGTTCAAGGTTCAGGAGGTTCAGGGTTCAGGAAGTCATCTGTTAGAATGTTCTGTCGTTCACCACGCCTCAGCCGGCGTAGCTCAGTTGGTAGAGCAGCTGATTCGTAATCAGCAGGTCCTCGGTTCAAGTCCGAGCGCCGGCTCCAATCAAATCAATCACTTAGCGCCAGCGACCGATCATCGAGTTGCTACCAACTCAGGGCGAGTTCGTAGTACGCAGGTCAGATCACTTCCAGCGATTCGCCGCGGTCGTCGCCGCAGACGAGTGGGGCGTCCTTCGCCGCAGCGCGACGCGGTGAGGTGGTCCGCCCGGTGGCAGCGATTCGAGTCCAGCGGCGTCCGCGTCCGTGAGACCGAGCGCCGGTTCTGGGGCGACCCGGTCCCACCAGACCGGATACAAAGCACGTGCGGTTCGCGTGAACCTCGTAGGGAAGTCCGCTCCTCCTCATCGCCCCTCGCCGATTCCCCTTGCCAGCGGCCGGCCATCTCTCAGACTATTCCGGGGCCACCTACCACGTCGGATCGCGCGCGAGGACGCCATGGCCGAAGACCGCCCGGACGACAGCAACCGCCCGACCTTTACCCAGACGCCGGCGCCGGCGGGCGGCGACAGCCCGCGGCGCGTCGGTCCCTACCGCATCCTGCGGAAAGTCGGCGAAGGCGGCATGGGCGTCGTCTACGAGGCGGAGCAGGAGGTGCCCGTTCGCCGGACGGTCGCGCTCAAGTTGATCAAGTGGGGCATGGACACCAAGGAAGTCCTGGCCCGTTTCGATTCCGAGCGACAGGCCCTGGCTCTGATGAATCATCCGAACATCGCGCGCGTCTACGACGCGGGGGCGACGGCGGAGGGCCGCCCTTACTTCGCGATGGAGTACGTGCAGGGGATTCCCATCACGGAGTACTGCGACAAGCATCGGCTCGCGATCCGCGATCGGTTGAAGCTGTTCGTCGACGTTTGCGAGGGTGTGCAGCACGCACACCAGAAGGGCATCATCCATCGCGACATCAAGCCGTCCAACATCCTGGTCTCGACGCAAGACGATGAGCGGATCCCGAAGATTATCGACTTCGGCGTCGCCAAGGCGATCTCGCAGCGGCTCACCGAGCACACGGCCTACACCGAGCTCGGACAGGTGATCGGGACGCCCGAGTACATGAGTCCCGAACAGGCCGAGATGACCAATCTCGACATCGACACGCGCACGGACGTGTATTCGCTCGGTGTGCTGCTCTACGAACTGCTCTCGGGCCATCAACCATTCGATGCCAAGGAGCTGCGCCGGGCCGGCATGGCCGAGATCCAGCGAAAGCTGCGGCACGAGGAACCGCCGCGGCCGAGCAGCCGAATCACCAGCGGCGTGGAGGATTCGACGGTCTCGGCGACCAACCGGCGTGCGGACGTGCGCGCGCTTGGACGCGCGATCGCGGGTGATCTCGACTGGATCACGATGAAGGCGATCGAGAAGGATCGTGTGCGGCGATATGAAACCGCGCACGCGCTCGCACTCGACGTCCTTCGCCATCTCAATGACCAGCCGGTCCTCGCCGGTCCCCCGAGCGGCTTCTACCGCGCGCGCAAAATGTTCCGCCGCCACCGCACGAGCATCGTCGCCGCCGCCGCCGTCGTCCTCGCATTGATCGCCGGCGTCGTCGGCACGTCCTGGGCGCTGCTGCGGGCGGTGCGTGCCGAACGGCAGGCCGCTTCGGAAGCGGTGGAAGCGCGGCGCCAGACCGCCATCGCCGAGGCGGTCAACGGATTTCTGAACAATGATCTGCTCGCCGCCGCGGCGCCATCGGCGGCGCGAGGCCAGGGCAAGGACGTCACGATGCGCCAGGCGCTCGACGTCGCGGCCGAGCGGATCGATCGCGCGTCTCAGGGCACAGGACGTTTCGCCTCCGAACCGCTCGTCGAAGCGGCGATTCGCATCGCCATCGGGTCCACCTATCAGGCGCTCGGCGAGTACGCGGCGGCGGAGCCGCACCTGCGGCGCGCCGTGGAGTTACGGCGCGGCGCACTCGGCGCCGAGCATCAAGAGACCGTCCGCGCGGTGAATCAACTTGCGAACCTCCACTGGCGCCAGGGACGACTCGACGAGGCCGAGCCGCTGTTTCGAGAAGCGTACGAGGTCACGCGCCGCCGGCTCGGCGACGACCACGAAGATACGATGGCGTACGAGATGAACCTGGCCAACGTGCTCCGCGCACGCGGGCGCTTCCAGGAGGCGGAGCCACTCTACGAGCACAATCTCGAGACGCGCTTGCGTGTCCTCGGCGCCGACCATCCGGGCACGCTCGACACCATGGGGAATCTCGCGAACCATTACCAGGAGACCGGACGCTACGACAAGGCCGAGGCCCTCCATCGCCGCGCGCTCGACGGGCGGCGTCGCGTACAGGGACCGAAGGCACCCGGCACCATCAGTGAGATGAACAATCTCGGCAACGATCTGTCGCTGCTGGCACGGTACGAGGAAGCCGGTATCCTCATGCGCGAGACCCTCGCGCTCAAGATAGAGCTCTATGGCGCGGGTCATCCGACCACGCTCAACAGTGTGGATAATCTCGCGATCCTCAACGAGGTGCTCGGGCATGACGCGGAGGCCGAGGCCCTCCACCGGCAGGCACTCGAGGGCCGCATCCGGGCGCTCGGGCCGGATCACGCCCGTACGTTGGAATCGAGCGAGCGGCTGGCTGGGGTGTTGGTCAACTTGGGCCGCTTCGCGGAAGCCGAGCATCTCGCTGCGAATGCAGCCGCGAGAGCTCTGGCCACGCTCGGCGAGAGGCACCTCGGAACCGTAGCCGCGCACGGCACCCGCGCGCGGGCGCTGTTGGGCCTTGGACGAGCGGTCGAGGCCGAGGCGCTCTTGCGGAGTCAGCTGACGATCCTCGCAGACAAGAAGGCCAAGGGGGAGGATATCGGCGAGGGGACGGCGCTCACGCAGCAGCTGCGCGTTCAGGAGGGAATGGCTCTTGCCGCGCTCAGCCGGCGGGCCGAGGCCGAAGCGATCCTGCTCGAGTCAGTGCCGCAGTTGCCGGCTAAGACGGCCGCTTCGACCCGAGCCATTCGCTTCCTCGCGGCCTTTTACGAGCGATGGAATCGAGAGCAGCCAGACTCAGGGCGCGCCGCGCACGCAGCAGAATGGCGGCAGCGCCTCGACGCTTCCTCTCCGGCGCGCTAGCGTCCGCCCCGTCGGCGGAATCCCTGCACTCTGAGCGTACCCACGCCCGATTTGAGTGGCGCGCCGCCGCATGGCACACTCGAATCGCACGCAAAAGTGTCGTCAGGCCGTGCCTGACGTCGTCTGCCACGCATTTCACGTCGGATAGGACCAGGAGCCACCTATGAGGAGACCACCGCCCCCACACCCGAGAGGCACGCCGCGCACGCCCGGCTCGGGCCGGCGACGGGGCACGCCGAATCGGAAGACCGTCGAGCTGCGCGCGCTGATGGGCGTCCTGGCCGGCGACGTCGATTATCAGCACCGACTGCGCGAGGACTTCCGGCGACGTCGGGTTCACCCGACCGTCGAGACGCTCGTGTGGTCGCACGTCATCGGGAAGCCCACGGAGCGGGTTCAGCTCTCCGCCGATGTCACGATGAACCAGAAGCTCGATGAAGAGCGCGAGCTGTTCGCCCGGCTGAGCATCGAGGAAATGGAGGAAATCGCGGCGGAAAGCGAGGCGCTCGTCGCCAAGGTACGGATGATGGCACAGCGGCACGTGCCGCCCGCGGGAGCGAAGTTGCCTGGTTCGCCGCTGGACAACCGCGAGATCACCGCCGGCGAGTCCGCCGAGAACAACGGGACCGGCGACGTCGACGATGTGTAGCGGGTCGTCGCCGTCCAGTCGCAAACAGTTGCGATCCGGTTCTCGATCACGTCCTCTGCGCGGCGACGACGACGAGCGGCAGCCCCCCCTGCCCCTCCCCCTGGTCCCCTGCCAGTAGCGATAGTGAACACGCCGCCCCCCGCCGGGGGCTTGGTCAGTACCTGTTCGTTCCGCGCAGTAGGTCGCGTTGTCTCTTGCTCCCGACTCGCGGGTCCGATTGGGTACCGCGGTGGGACTGAGACCCTGGTGGGGGGAATCTGCGGAGGGGGGTGGGTCCGAACGAACAGGCGGGACCCATTTTCGGGCGGGCGCCTGGTCGTGACGCTCCCGCGCGACGTGGCAACCGTCTCTGATCGGCGTTGGATGCGTCACGCTGATTGTCTGAGGACTAGCGGGCGTAGGTGGCGAGCTTCATGCCGCCGCCCTCAATAAATCGCCGAACAGCGACGCTTCAGTTGCGCCTCGCGCGCCACCTAGCGGGCAAGTGCCCGCACAAAGGCGCGTAACGCCTCGTTACACCCGACTCGATCTGGTTGTTGACGTTCGTGCGAGCGTGCGGCCGATGTTCTCGTCGCTGATCGCGCCGATGCTTATTTCACCGATTCGACATTCGGTAACTTGAATGTCTTGTTCCACAGTGCGTCGGTAGGCCCATAAAACCGCATGACGGGACTGGGCGCCTTGCCTTGAGTGGGAATCCAGTTCGATTCCAGACCGGCGGGGGCCTTGGGGCCAAAGTACAAATCTACGCTCCCATCGTCGTTCAGCTTCATCGAGGGCCTATCGTGCGAAGAACGGCCGACGCGTGAGAGGGGATTGTAAATGAATGCGTAGGTCGCCGTGTCATACACGATCAAAGCCCAAAACTGGCTGACCGGCATGTCCGCCGGTACATGAAGTCTATAGTTCTTGCCCGCCTGCAAAAGGCGCCCTTTGCTGTCGCGACCCGCCAGCAAATAGACCGTGGCAGGTTTCGTCGGCATCTGTTTCGGGTAAAACGTACCCGGAAAAAACATATCTGCACGCTGGTCAATCTGAACTGCATCGGCAGTTTCATATTCAAAGCCACCGGACGCATCGGTGAGCAAGGCGTCTCCCCAGTGGCGATCAGGCCAGTAGGCCTGGGCATCCAACAACTTGACCCGTCGTTCTTGCAGGTAGAAATAGGCGTCCACCACGGCGCGTTCCATGGCTGCCTTGACCTTGCTCTGTGGATTGAATGGCTTGCCACGCTCGATGCCGATGGAGGCGAGCATACCCATCATGACCTTGTCGCGCGCGCGAACCGGCTCCACGTAAATGATTTCGTAAATATCTTGGAATGCGGCGAGATCATACACAGGCAGGGTTGATAGGCGTTTGCTCGAACCATCGACAAACCGGGTCGGCTTCGGATTCGCTGCGTCCGTGAGCGGGTACATCTTGAGTGTCTGCGAATAAGCGTAGGCGTCCGGGCCGGTCGCGCCGGGCAGAGGGATTGACCGAAACGCGAAGGCAATCCGATAGCTCTCTGCTTGAATGGGGATGTATCCCTGCGGAATCGGATTCTTGTAACCAGGTGGTTTGAGCAGGTATTTGCCACCCATGCCGTTGTCCGCGCCTGAGGGGCCGACATCCGCGATCGTCACCTGCCAGGCATCAACAATCTGCCCATATAAAACCGCCTTGTCCGTTTTCGCGGGAACCTCGAGGACAACCGGCCCTTTCCGCAGATCGGTAAACGCAGTGATATAAGGCGTCACATCGTTGGCGGTTAATAGCTCGGCTTTGGGTGTGGCAGGTTTTGAGAACGCGACGATATCGTTGTCTGCGATTCCGTAGGCTTTCAAGGTTCCTTCACGAAAGCGATAGATGCTGGTCGCTGGCACAGCCCAAACGACCGCCTCGAAGGCACGCTGGTAAGCAACCTGCGCCTCAAGGTCGCGAACCGAGGACTTTGCTCCTGGCGCGGGTCGTCCGCCGAGAGGTTCGGTCGGTGCACTGGTCATGAAAAACCTCCCATATCATGCGAAAGGTGACGATGGAACCGAACGGACGGTGATGATCATCGGCGTGGGAGAAGGATGACGATCGCGCCCCGGATCTTCGGGAGGTCAAGGCGACGTCGCGGTCCAACCATGTCTCCCGAGGCGCGGAACACTTCCCCATGCCGCCGGCGCCGATCGTGGCGATGACTTCGTAGGGGCCTAGCAGTCCGTGGTGCAAGTCGCGCGCAGCACCGAGACGAGGGATTGCGCCCGGCCGACAAGGCGCGGCGAGTGAGAATACCGTCTGTATTTGAGCGAGCCGCAACGCCGGCGGGCGGGATGCAGCCCTCGGCGAGTGCCGCGGGACCTGCACCACGGGCTGCTAGGCGCATCAAGGGGCGGCGTAGGCTCGCCTCACGATGATGAGGCTCTGATCGTCTGCCTGCGTGCCGTGCCGTGCGGCGGCGGCGAACACCTCGTTTGCCATATCGGAGAGCGCCTCATGTCTGGCGGCGGTCTTGATGATGCGGAGGAGCCCGTCCATGCCCAGTTCCCGTTCGCGGGGGTCGAACACCTCGATCAAACCGTCCGTGACGATGACGATCCGATCTCCACGGCTGACGCGAAGGGACGTTGCGCTATAGGCATGTGAGTCAAGGAATCCGACCGCGAGCTGCGACTCACCTACCCACCTCGCGTCGCCACTGTGCGCCGAAACGTGGGCCAACGCCGGATGCCCAGCCAGCGCGTATTCCATTTGGTCGTCGTTGTCGCTGCCTGACAGGACCGCCACAGTGACGAACATGTTTGACTGCTTGATGGGCGTCAGCACCTCGTTAACCTGCGTCAGAACGTCCGCCGGATTAGCGGTTGCGCGACAGGCCGAGTGTAGAGCGGTCTTGAACATGCCCATGAGCACCCCCGCGGCCACGCCGTGGCCGCTGACATCGGCGACGCAGGCTGTCCATCGTTGCCCTGGCGGGTGAACCACATCGACCAAGTCCCCACCGACCGCACCGCTGGGACGCGACACGCCGTACCATTCGAATCCACCCTGGCCGCCGGTGATCCGCGGGACGAGCCCGGCGTGGATCTCGCGTGCTAAGCGAATCTCGGTGTGAGCGCCTATCGAGCGGCGCCCTTCGATTCGGAGCAGGTTGAGAAAGGCGCCGTACGCGAGCAGCGTCGTGACCGTGCGGACGAATGCCAGGATTTGCAGTCGTGTCTGCAGCAGACCCGCCTCTTCGACCGACAGTGGGCGAATCTCGCCGCGTGGTGGCATCCAGCGGTATAGCAGTGCTGGGCCGAGCAGGTTCAGGACAACGGCGATGGGCAGCAGTGAACGGTAGCCGAGCCAGACCACAGCGTAGGCGACGCCGATCAAGCCGCTGAGCCATGCCCATGCCGCGATCCAGAATCCGGATTTCGGCGCTGACGCCTCGCTCCATAACGTCAGCGAGGCGTAGGTAAGAAAGATCGCGAGCAGCAGCCACAGTCGCGAGCGAGCGGGCATTGTGTGCAGCGTCTGATGTAGCTGCTCGGCCGACGCGCGCACGCCCATGACGTGCGCATTTTACCTTAAGGTCCGGGCTGCTTGTCGCTACGCCGCTTCCGCGACTCCGATTCCACCAGGAGCGCCACCAGATATGGCGTAGTGGATGTCCGCACCGAAGGCTGCTTCGACGGCTTCGAGGTACGGCCGATGACCGTCACTGGTGAGCTGCACGCGATGACGCAGCCGCGAGGCTCTAGTCGAGTGCCTGGAACGGGCCCCATAGGGCCGCGATTTTACGGGCGAACGGGAGGCACTGACAAGCGCCGTTTTCGCCCCTCGTGGCTGACGTAAGCAACCTCCGCGTGTCGGTGACGTGATTTGACGCGTACCTGCCGCCGAGGTCGTTGGCGCACCACTCGGGTCCGGGCGTTCGCACTCTGCGGGCCCACTGGTGCATCCAGCGTGTTGATGCCGGCCGATCACAGACAGCCTGGAAACTTAAGAAGTGATTCTGTTACGGCGGGGCGGCGCTACGCGGACGCCGGAAAATCCGAGGTTTCTGGATCGCTTCCCGACGGGTCTTGTTTACAGCCCGCCAGCGGGCGACCACCGTATGCGAGACGCCGAGGCGCTGGGCTGCCTGTCGCGTCGAGAGCGCCGCGACCGCCGCGAACCGGTCGTCCGAGACGGCGCAGGGTTTCCGGCCCAGGCGCCGGCCTTGTGCGCGCACACGCGCGAGGCCAGCTCGAACGCGCTCTTGAATGCGCGCACGCTCGAACTCCGCGATCGAGCCGAGGACGCCGGCGACGAGCCTGCCGGCGGGCGTGCTGGTGTCGATCCCCTCGCCGAGCGTGACGAACGCGATCCCGCGCGAGTGCCAGTCGTCGAGCAGCATCACCAAGTGCCGAAGGTTCCGCCCGAGACGATCGAGACGCCAGCACACGACCGCTTGCACCTGATGGCGCCGCACATCGGCGACGAGCTGGTCGAGCGCGGGCCGACGGTCCTTCGCGCCGCTGACGCCGTGGTCGACGTACTCGACGGCGCTCCAGCCGCGAGCCGCGACGTAGCGGCGCAGCTCGATCAGCTGGTTCTCGGCGGTCTGATCGTGCGTGCTCACGCGGGCATAGACGGCGACCTTCACGCTCTCCTCCGACGTGTGCGCCGGTCTTCGGATCGCGCCTGCTCGCCTTCGACGGCCTCTTCACGGGGACGCCCTTCTTCTCCAGCCACGCACGCAACGCGCGGTCGACCTGGACCGAGAGCGGCACGCCGTCACGGTCCTTGACGCGCCGCAGGCCCTCCATGATGTCCGCCTCGACGCGGAAGGCGGTCAGCTCTTTCGGTGACATGTCATATGTATAAACATGTTTCTACGTCTTGTCAAGTGCGGCTCGTGGACCCCGCTCGGCGCCGCGCGGCTCTACGTCGGTCAGTACGAACGTGAAGACGCCGCCAAAGCCCTCCGGGTGCGCGCACTGTGGAACTGTTGTTGTCGGCGGTCAGCAAAATGCGGGGGGCGTGGGTGGGGAACGC
>CAWCQI010000010.1:0-66216 GCA_963797625.1 uncultured Acidobacteriota bacterium | reverse complement strand
TAAGAACCAGGCCAGGCCTTCCTCGGCTTGTCCCAGCGTCCCGTAGGCCTCACCAAACAGCGAGAGAAGGAACGACTTCGTGAAACCCGTGTGAAGGGAGTCCGGGGCGACCGCTTTTGACGAGGCGTCCTCGAAGTGAACCAGTCCCATCTTCATTTCCGCAAGGCCATCCTCGAGGCGGTCGGTCTGAACGATTGTCGAGCCATGAAAGACCCGCGCATATGCCAGCCAGACGGGCAGCCTTTCTCTTTACAGCGAATGCAATCAACTCCGCACGTGCGCTGCTGAGCCCCGGCAACGTCTCTGCGGAACGAATCCAACGTGGCACGCCCCGAAGCAGAGGACATAGCCCCACGTATTGGTATGTCGTGCCTCCTCCGCATGCTCGATGCGACGCGGCGACTCCACTGCGCCGCGTCGTCCGAATATCCGCGCAACCACCGCACGAGCGACATGAACGCCTCGCAGGCGCAACGCGGATCCTGCCCGTACCCCTTATTCTTGAGTTCGACGTGCCGCTGCGGGTCGTACAGCTCATCGACTGCCGCAAGTGCTCTTCGGCCGACCGTCAGATCGCCAAGCCACGAACAATGAAAAGCCGCGCAACCGATGACCCATCAAGCGGGGCACCGGGTCCTGCTGATCTTGGCCTCGCTGGAAGAACTCCTCGCTGAGGCGCAGGGCCTCGGCGTATTTCGCGCCGACCATCCGATTGACCCACGAGCATGTACAGCACGGGGAACAGCCTGTCGACGTCGCCGAGTTGTCGACCGAGCTCAAGCGCCCGGTCGGCGGCTTGGGCAGTCGTCTCCGCGACATAGCCCTTCGACCGCGATGAGCGGCGTCAAGCTGGCGACGCGCAACGCCAGCTCCCGGCGGTCACGCGCCTCGCTCTCTGGCAAGCGCCTCGAGGATCTTGAGCGCCTCGGCAAAATGATGAATGGCTTCCTTGTTGGCCGAACGGTCGCGCGCATGTTCCCCCGCTTTCTGCCAGTAATCGAGCGCCTGATCGAGCTCGATCGCCTCCGTGTAATGCTCGGGCCACCAGCTCTGGCTGTGTCTCGGCGACGTGAGGGAACTGCGTCTCGAGCACCCGCGCCGTCTGCAGGTGATACGCCTGCCTGGTTCGCTTCAACAGCGATTCATACGCCGCTTCCTGTATCAGCGCATGCTTGAATTCGTAGGTCGTCGGAGCGGTCCGTCGCTCTGGCGAAGCACCCCGGCCTCGACCAGCTGTGTCAGACACTGCTCGGCGTGCGCTGCCACGCTTCGGCGCGTTGATCGCGCTCTCGTGCCGTCCTCCGCATCGAGGACCGCCCGCATGAGATCCTGTGAAAACGTCCGCCCAAGGATTGCACCGCGTTGCGCGATAGTCTTGGCGGCACCGAGCCGATCCAGTCGGGACATCAGCGAGTCTTCGAGCGTCTCGGGTATGGCGATCGGCGACGATGGCCGCGCGATGACAAGCGGTCTCCTTCGTTGCGGACGGAACCGGAATCGAGAACAGTCTGCAGCAACTCTTCGACGAACAGCGGCACGCCCTCGGCTCTCTCGACGATCTGATCGACAACTTCGCGTGGAAGGGATCGGCCACTCGTGATCTCTCCGATCATCTCCTCGACGTCCGACCGTTCCAGGCGAGTCAGCAGGACTTCGGTGGTTGACGCGAGCGCCGTCCATGGAGGCTGGAACTCGTCGGGCCTGAAGGTCATGAGCGTGAGCAGCGGCGCTGCGGTTTTCGCTGCCCGCTCGATGACCAGGCCGAGCAGCTCTATCGTCGACGGGTCGGCCCAGTGGAGGTCTTCCCACACTGCCATCAGCGGCTCGCGTTCCGCTTCTCTCAGCAGCCATTCCACGAGGACGTTGAGCGTCTGCTGCCGTTTCTGTTCGGCGGAGACAGCGTCCGACGGACGCGTAGCGATCCGGCAGCGGCAGCGAGAACTGGCTGGCAATGCAGCGGAACCACATCGGGCACGGAGAACCCGAGCGCTTGAAGCTCTGTCTTCGAGGCCGATCCAGCTTTTCTGCGCGCGTCGTCGAGCTGATCGAACCCCAGCCAACGTTCCAGTCGTCTGACGACTGGAAACAGCGCGCTGTGAGAGTCGTATCGGCGAACAACGGAACTCGATGCTGTGGCGATGCTGTTGACGCAACGACCTTCACCAGCCGTGACTTGCCGATGCCAGGCTCTCCCTTGATGTAAGCGATCTGGCTCTGACCGGCTGCGGCCGGTGCCCACAGCGTTCAGGAGCTCTCGACATCGGCCTCGCGGCCGATGAGCGGTGTCAGTCCAGATTCGCTCGACGGCATCGAGGCGGCGCTCGACTCCGCTTCCACGCAATCACACGATAGGCGTGGACCGGGTTCGCGATGTTCGTCAGGTGCTGCGGACCGAGGTCTTCGACCGTGAAAGAACGGCCGGACCGAGATTGAGCGTCGCCGCCGCTGATGACGACCGTGTCGGGCTTGGCGATGCCTTGAAGGCGAGGATGCCACGGTGAGTCACGTGTGCCCGTCGCAGGCTCTCTCTGCTGGCCTTCTCCATCGTCCCGACAACGACAGTGCCCCTGTCCGATCGCCGATCCGCACCTGCAACCTGACGCCCTGGTCGCGCTCCAGCCGCGCATTCAACGCCTGCATGCGCCTCGATCACGCCAAGGCCGGCACGAACCGCCCGGTAGGCACCGTTCTCTGTGCGGCCGGCCACCGAAGTACGCGATCAGCCCGTCGCCCAGTTTCTCGGCGACATAGCCGTCGAAGCGGCGGATGACCGCCTCGCACGTCTGGTGGTATGCCGATATGATCTCGTTCCAGTCTTCCGGGTCGAGCCTGCTCCGGCGAGCCGGCTGGAACCGACCATGTCGCAGAACATCACCGTCAGGTGGCGACGTTCACCGGCGCGCGGACGAGGTTCGTCCTCTGAAGGTACGTTCCACATAGCGGCTCGGACTCGAGCATTCGTACGGACGTGCCGGATGAGTGTAATGCTAACCTAGCCCGAGTGCGAGATTCGCCAATCATGGTTCGCCGTTCGAGCAGTCCGGTCCGGTATGACAATCCCATCGTGGCGCGCTCGATGCGGCTCGTCGTTTGGTGCAAGCTGCACTGGTCGGTTGAACGCGCACGGGAGCAGGTTGTGGCAGCGTATGAAGACGTACACGGCACGTGGCAGCGCCTCAGCCGCGACGGCCACATCGGCATGTCCGATGCCTTCCAGATCGTGGTGGCAGCGGCGAACACGGACAGCGGCCGGCGGGCGCTCGCTGAAATCCTGACTCGACGACAAGGTCGCCATCATCGACGCGGATGCGCTCTCATATCTCCGGATCAGCCGCGACGTTCCTCTGCCTCCCGGGGTCGAGGACCATCGCGCCGATGCGTACTCTTCGGTACCAGGTTCTATACCGGCACCCGCCTGTCGAAGACTCACCGCGTCAGAAACCCACAGGAGTTCCTCTACTTCAACTTCGCGATCGTGATGCTCGTCGGCACGCTCGACGACGTCGCGGCCGTGCGCGAGCAGATGCGGGGAAGCGGATACGATCCCGTGATCGTCGCGCATGCCGAGGCGAGTGAGAAAGCCATCGGCATCGTGATGGTGAACGAGTTTCGTGACACCACCTTTGGCCCCTACAACGAGGTGGTCTTCATCGCCTCGGCGTTTCCCGAGGACTCGCCCCGGCAACGTCAAGGCTGTCGACGTACGTCAACGCCTTCTCGCTCCAGACTCCACTGGACCGAGGTGCGACGACATATGCATTCAAGTTGTGGCTGAACGAGTTGAGCCCGATTGACGGCGGTAACGATTATCTCGGCACCAACAAGGAGCTTGGCTGCTTCAGATTCGAGGATAGGGCCGACGGCACTCGCGAGTTTCGCTCCTGGGACAAGGATCTCAAGGCGTTAGTGAGCGGAGCAGTCTCGCGAACGGTCACAGGTGACGGGGCCAAACAGTGCCGAGACCGCCTATCGGTTCGCGGCACAGCGAGCAGGGACAACCGTTCCCATGAGCACCGCCACCACGATTCCCGTTGCGAGCCGACCCGACGAGGCCTTTGGCAAGCCGGCGAGCAGGTGGGCTTTCGCGGCCGACTGGCGGCAAGCCGTCCTGCAGGAAATCACACCAAAACAGCTCGGACTCAGCTTTGGCGAGTCCGAGTGGGCCAAGCGTTTCCAGAGATTCGGGTTCACCCCGGCATTGAGTTTCTATTCGCCGTCTGGCGTTGGCCAGATCGTCCAGCACATCGGCGACTGCCCGGTACAGTCAGCCCGGTATCATCGTTTAACGACCCAACACCTCGGTTTATCGGCCCACCAGCCCGATGTCTTTCAGCAGCGCCTGAAACCGCGGCTCCGTCGCGCAGCCTGGCAAACACCGGGCGCACCCCGAGCCAGGCGAGGTCGGCCGCCCGCTCGCGCGTGCGCCTCCTCCAGCCGGTCGAGCGCTTCGGTGCGTTGGTCGAGGCCGATGTGAACCTGGGCGAGCTCTCGCCGGCGAAACGTAGCGCTCGCCCGAGAGGCGCCTGAGGTCGTTGAGGACAGCTCCAGCGCGCCGTCGACGTTGCCGGAGAGGCCGTGAAGATAGCCGAGCGCCGCCAGGATCTCGGGACTCCGTCCGGAGACGCTGATCGCGGTCTCCAGCTCGTCAAGGGCCTCGGCATACTCGACCTGCTCGGTGTAGGTGGCCGCCGAGAAAGAAGCGCGCCATGCCGAAGCGGTCCTCGAGCTCGATCGTTTTCAACAGTTCCTGGGCCGCCTCGTCGTACTGTCCCGCGAAGTACGACTTCATCCCCAGACTCGTCCTGACGGCCAGCGCAAGCGGATCGACTTCCAGGGCTCGCCGCAGCTCTTCGGTCGCTTCCTCGAAGCGGCCCATCGGCACCAGATGGTTGATGGCGTACCAATGATGGGCGGTCGTGATAGCCGGGTTGCAGGGCGATCGCCTTCCGGTAGTCGTGCTCGGCGTCCGCCCATGATCCAGTCGTAGACCGACCGCACGCAGCCCCGGCAGGCATACGCCTCTGCCAGCTCGGCATCGATCTCGAGTGCCCTGTCGAGCGCGACCCTCGCTCGGGGCATCACGTCGCTAGCAGGCCTGGCGCCATAGGTGCCGAGCGTGACGTAGGCGTCAGCCATGCCGGCATACGCCTCTGCGTAATCCGGATCGCGCTCGATGGCCCGCTCGAAGCACGCCACGCTCTTCTTCAGCTCCTCCTCGGTACGCTTGTTCCAGTGATATCTCCCTTCGAGATAGAACGCGTAGGCCTCGAGATTCCTGCGACGCTGCGCCACAGCGGGTCTGCTTCTGTCGGCCGCCAGCCTGCCCTTGAGCGTGTTCACGACCGAATTGGCGATCTCGTTCCTGCACGGCGAAAATGTCTTCGATTTTGCGGTCGAAACGTTCGGACCAGAGCTGATAGCCGTCGGCCGAACCAATCAGCTCGACGGTGACGCGCAGCGGTCGCCGGCCTTTCGCACGCTGCCGTCCAGCACGGTCGCGACGTTGAGCGCGTCACCGATGACGCGCACGTCGCGCGCCTTTCCCTTGAACTGAAACGCCGAGGTCCGTGCCGCCACGCGAAGCCCCGGGATCTGCGTCAGGGCGTTGATCAACTCCTCGGCTATTCCGTCGCAGAAGAACTCCTGATCTTTCGCCGGGCTCATGTCGGTGAACGACAGCACGGCGACCGACGGGCACCTCGGGCCGAAGCAGACACGGACCGGGTCATGAGCGCGTTCAGCTCGGCTTTCAGTACCGCGGCGGTCTGTCGGGCCGACGGCTCGGGCGCCATCGCCTGAGCGATGAGATCGGCAACTACCGCGGGCACCGACGGATTCACGTCGCAGACCGAACGCACGGGGAGCGGTCAGTGCCGCGCGCCGCCGCGCACTCCGATCGTCCTCGTCGAACGGCCGCTGACCGGTCACGAGCTCGAACAGGATCACGCCGAGGCTGTAGATGTCCGTGTCGGTGATCGACCGGAGCGCCCGAACAACTGCTCGGGCGACATGTATCCGGGCGTGCCGAGCAGCTGTCCCTGGCGTGTGTGACGCGCGTCAGCGGGAGACTCGTCGACCGTGGTCGTCGCGGGTTCGGTGCCGGACGGTCTTCGCGATCCCGAAGTCCAGCACCTTGATGAACCCGTCGGGCGTGATCATCACGTTGCCCGGCTTGAGGTCGCGGTGCGCGACATTGTGAGCATGTGCTTCGACGAGCGCAGCGGCAATCTCGCTGCCGATCTGCAGCGCGCGACCGCGCGACACCGGTCCCCGCCGCAGCTGCGCTGAGAGCGTCTCGCCGCGCACGTACTCCATGACGATGAACGGCACGCCGTCCTCGAGACCGACGTCATGGACCGAGACGATGTTGGGATGGTTCAATGAGGCAGCGGCGCGCGCTTCGTGCTCGAAGCGCCGACGGCGACTGCCGTCGCGGGCGAATGCACGCGGCAGCACTTTGATCGCGACGTCGCGATGGAGGCGCGTGTCGCGCGCGAGGTACACTTCGCCCATCCCGCCGGCACCCAGCAGTGATGTGATTTCGTAAGGGCCGACGAAACGATCCAGGAGCCAGACGCGAGGCCAGGCCGGTCTCGTAGTGGACGACCGGATCGAGTCGGCCTGGAGGCGCGGTGCGCGTCCGATCGACGGACACGTGGAGTCGGGCAGGGTCGGTGCGGCGGCCTCGGTGCCAGGCTCGTCGACAGGCGGTTGCGTGTCTGGCCGGTCACCGCCAGCGGCAAGGCGCGACTCGATCTCCTGCCGGAGATGTGCGTCCGCACCGCATCGGTCCGCCACGTACCGGCTGCGCTCGTTCGTCGGTAGAGTGAAGGCGACCTCTAGGATCTCCTTCGCGCGCCGCCATTCGTCAGGTGTCACTGGCCCTGCTCATGACTTCTAGAAGGTATCCCGAACCACTGTCCACGTTAAGAGGCCTAGTCTACTCCCTCTCGAACGCCTCCTCATGGACCGGAACAGGCACGCAAGACAGCGCCGGGTCCGTGTCCGTGGTCCAGAGTCACGCGACCGCCGAGGACAGGAACTCTTCCAGCAGATTGCGCGCGACCCGCAGGCGATACTCCGCGGTCGAGCGCAGATCGTCAATCGGGGCGATGTCGCGCGCGAGCGCATCGCAACCGGCGGCGATCGTCTCGTGGGTCAGCGCGCGCCCGCGAATCGCGGCCTCGGCGAGCGACGCGCGCACGACGGTGGGGGCCACGCTGCCAAGGGCGATCCGGATGTCGCGCACGGCGGCGCCGGTCAGATCGATCGCCGACGCGAGGCACACTTTGGAGATGGCCTGCGCGCGGCGCGTGCCGACCTTCCGCCAGGCCTGCAGCCAGCCGCCGCGTCCTCTCGCCAGGCGCACCGACTGGACGAGCTCGTCGGGCGCGAGATCCATGTGCTTGTAGCCGAGATGGAACCGATCGTACGGCACCCGGCGGACGCCGCGCACCGAGACGAGATCGACGTCGGCGTCGTAGACGAGCAGCGCCGGTGGCGTATCGGCGGCAGGCGACGCGTTGGCGATGTTGCCGCCGATCGTGCCGCGATTCTGCGTCGCCACGCCGCCGGTCTCGGCCGCGGCGCGGCACACCAGCGGACACTCCGCCTGAAGCGCGTCCGACTGAAGGACGTCGGCATACGTCGTCAGCGCGCCCACGACGATCTCGTCGTCTGTGATCTCGATGCCGCGCAGCTCGGGCAGGCCCCACAGGCTCAAGTACCGGCCAGGGGGCAGCTTCCCCGCTTCGAGCAACACCATCAAGTCCGTCCCGCCGGCAAATGGCCGCCACGTTCCAGGTTCCTGCGCGAGCGTCTCGAGCGCGTCGACGAGGTTCGCGGGCGCGCGCAGATCGAATTCGGGAAGGAACGACCGCATCACTTGTCCGGAGGCGTGGTCCGGCACGCCTGAAGCACGGCCTCGAAGATGCGCGTGTAGCCCGTGCACCGGCACAGGTTGCCGGCAAGCGCGGTGCGGATGTCATCGAGCGACGGCTCGGGCGTCCGCTCGAGGAGCGTGACCGCGGCCAGCACCATTCCCGGCGTGCAGATGCCGCACTGCGCGCCGCCGTTCGCGATGAACGCCTGCTGCACGGCGTGCAGCCGATCGCCTTTGGCCACGCCTTCAATCGTCGTGATCGACGTCCCGCGCGCGTGGAGCAGCGGCACGAGGCAACTATTCACCAGCTGGCCGTCGATGACGACGGAGCAGGCGCCGCACTCGCCTTCTCCGCATCCTTCCTTCGTGCCCGTCAGGAGGAGCTCGACCCGCAGCACGTCGAGCAGCCGGTCCATCGGATGTCCGCGCAGCTCGGCCGGCACACCGTTGACGCGGCAGGACACAGTGACCGCGGAGACTTCAGACACGCGCCGTCTCCATCAGCGTCATGAGCGTCTCGGGCATCAGCGGGACCGCGCGCGGATCGGCGCCGGTCGCATGCGCCACGGCGTTGAGGATCGCAGGCGCGGGTCCGTCCATCGGCAGTTCGCCAATGCCCTTGGCGCCGCCGGGCCCATAGGCGTACGGCTGCTCCTCGAAGAACACGCGGATCGGCGGAAGATCCATCGACGTCGGCATGATGTAGTTGGTCATCTCGCCATTGGCCATCCGGCCTTCCCGCCAGACGACGCGCTCGTAGAGCGCCCAGCCGATCGCCTGCGCGACGCCGCCTTCGATCTGGCCGGTCGCAAGCGTGGGATTGATGACCTTCCCCACTTCCTGCACGGCGACAAAGTCGTCGACGCGCGTCTCCCACGTCGTCGTGTCCACCGACACCTCGGCCACATAGACTGCCCACGCATAAGTTCCGTAGGCATCGCCCTGATACGTCTCGTCGTCCCAGCGCAGGCCTGGTGGCGCCTGATAGCGGGCGATGGCGCGAAGCGGACCGAACCGCGCCACGTAGGCAGCGCATGCGCGCTCGAACGCAGCAGCGTCGGCGCCGTCGGCGAATCCGACTTTCTTCAACTCGGCGATGAGACCACGTGCCGCTGTCTCGACCAGTTTTCCGACCACCATGCACGTTCGCGATGCGACGGTCGGGCCGCTGTCGGGCACAATCGAGGTATCGGGCTGCGCAATCTCAATCGACTCTGGCGGAACGCCCAGCGTATCGGCGGCAATCTGCGCGAAGATCGTGTTGGTGCCCTGCCCGATCTCGGTATTGGAGGACAGCACGCGAACGCGGCCGTCCGCGCCGGCCTCGACGGCCACGACCGACGCGAGATGATCTTCACCAGAGCCGGTGAATCCCGCGCCATGCATGAAGGTCGCGAGCCCGATGCCCTTCCTGACGCGCAGCGACGGGTTGATCTCGTCGAAGCGCGCCCGCTTGGCGTGATAGTCGGCGATCGACAGCGCGCGATCGAGGAGCGCCGTCATGTCGATCGGGTCGCGCATCACCTGACCGACGGCGCTCGTATCGCCGGCGCGAATGAAGTTGCGCCGCCGCAGCGCGTCAGGTGTGAGACCAACCGCCGCGGCAACGCGATCCATGTGTCGCTCGAGCGCAAACAGGCTCTGCGGCGCGCCGAAACCGCGGAAGGCGCCGTGCGGCGGCGCATTGGTCGCGACGGCGCGGCCGCGCAGCCGCACGTTCGGGCAGAGATAGGGCCCTGCGGAGTGAATCGTGCCGCGGGACAGCACGACGGGCGACAGCGTGCAGTACGCGCCGCCGTCGATGACGAAGTCGATGTCCATGGCCACGAGGCGCCCGTCTCGCGTGACCGCAGTCCGATGCCGCGTCCGCGACGGATGGCGCTTGGTGGTCGCCACCATATCCTCGGCGCGATCGTAAACAAGCTTCACCGGCGCGCCGGCCTTCCAGGCGAGAAGCGCCGCGTGGCAGGCGATGATGGACGGGTACTCTTCCTTGCCGCCGAAGCCGCCGCCGGTTTCCATCTGCACAACGCGGACCTTGTCCGCCGGCAGATTGAAGATCGCCTTCAGCGCCTTGTGGATGTAGTACGGGCACTGCATCGAACCCCAGACCGTGACGCCATCGGCCGGGCTGCCGGTGGCCACCATCCCGTTCGGTTCGATATACAGCTGTTCCTGCGCGCCAGTCTCGTATTCGCCCTCGACGATGACGTCCGCAGAGGCGATCGCGGCGTCGACATCACCGCGTGTCACCACGTAGTTCTTGAAGATGTTGTCACGGCCCCACACGATCGTGTGACCCGCGAGCGACTCATCCATCGAGAACACGGCCGGCTCGGGATCAACCACGATGTGTACGCGACGCCGCGCTTCTTCGACGAGATGGCGATCCGGGTGAGCCAGGAGCACGACCGGCTCTTCTGGATGATTGACGCGATCGGCCGCCAGGCAGGGCTGGTCGTCGACGATGAGGGCGACTCGGTTGACGCCGGGCACGTCGGCGGCCGTCACGACGACGAAGTCCGACCAGGGAACGTCGGGATCGAAGTCGATGCGCTTGATCAGCCCACGCGGGGCGGCGCTCCGGACCGTCGCGCCGAAGAGCATCCCCGGCAGGGCGAGATCGTCGACGTACTGCGCCCGGCCGGTGACCTTGGACCGGCCTTCGCGGCGGGGAATCGACAGCCCGATGGAGGGCATTTACGCGCGAATTGTACCTCGGCCTACGCTAGAGTTCCGGCCGCGGCTCTAGAACGTCTCGCACGCCTGCATGTCGCCGCGATCGAAGCCGCGACGAAACCAGGTGACTCGCTGCTCGGACGAACCGTGGGTAAAGCGATCCGGCGCGACCCTCGATCCGGACATCCGCTGGATGCGGTCGTCGCCGATCGCGGCGGCAGCGTTCAGACCCTTCATCGATGTCGCCGGACTCGAGCTCCACTTTCCCCTGAGCGGCCCGGCCCGGCTGCGCGGCGTGATGGCCCCAGACGCCGGCGAAACAGTCGGCCTGCAGCTCGAGCCTGACCGACAACTCGTTCTGCTGATCTGGACGCGCCTGCTGGAGGCGGCGGACCTGCGACTCGATGCCGAGCAGATGCTGCACGTGGTGCCCAAGCTCGTGGGCCAGGACGTAGGCCTGCGCAAAATCGCCCGGCGCGCGGAACCGCTGTTGAAGCTCGGTGAAGAATCCCAGGTCGAGGTAAACGAGCGAATCGGCCGGGCAGTAGAAGGGACCGGTCGCGGACTGCGCGGATCCGCAAGCCGACTGAATCGCGTCACGAAAGATCACGGCGCGCGTCTGCTGATACCGGCCGCCAAGCGTGCCCTGCCACATGTCCTGCGCGTCCTTCATGACGGCATCGACGAAGTCGACCAGCTTCTCTTCTTCGGGCGTCGTCCGCAACTCGCCGCCGCTGCCGGTGCTGACAGACGGGCCGGTAGAAATCGCGTCCGGTCCCATTAGCGAAAGGAAGTCGACACCTGTCACCCAGCTCAGGATCAGCATGAGCAGCAGCCCACCGATCCCAAGCCCGCCCAACCGCATACCGCCTCCCGTGCGGGAGCGGACATCTTCGACGTTGTCACGATTGCCGGCAGTCCATTTCATGGCGGGGTCCGTTGCAGCATAGGTGCCAAGGTGCCAGAGGGCCACCCTAGCACTTTAGGCACCAAGGCACCAGTCCCCTGGCACCCTGGCCTTGGCACCCTAGCACCCTACTCAACCACGATATGTCGCCACTTGCCCTGACGGAACCTGAGGACCGAGAGGGAACAACGCGTGAAGTGGCCGAGGACGATCGCTGACCACACGCCTGCCGCGTCGAGGCGGCCAAGGCCCTGGAGCGTGGCGCACAACCCCAGCGGCACGAGCACCTGCGACAAGAGCGTGATGTAGAGAGGGCTGCGCGTGTCGCCCGTGCCCTGGAGCCCACCGGTGTAGGTCAGTGCCACGGTAATGAAGAAACCCGACACGCACAAATAGCGAAGGAGCTGCGTGCCAAGCGCGACGACGCTCGGATCGTTGAGACCGAAGAGCGCCAGCAGCTGCTCCGGCACCAGCAGGAAGAAAGCGCCGACGAAGGCAGCGACGCTCATCCCGATCCGCGAAGCGATCTGGACGCCTTGAATCGCGCGCTCCGGGTGGCCGGCGCCGAGATTCTGCCCGGCAACCGCGGCCGCCGCTCCCATCAGGCCGACCGAGGTCCAGGTGATGAGCGCAAAGAGCTCTGCGTAGCCAACCGCATAGGCCGCCTGGGCTTCGGCGCTGTGGGGCAACGATCCAATGAAGCGCAGCAGCATGACGCCGGCGATATTCATCGCGACGCCCTGGATTCCTGCCGGCAGTCCGAACTTGAAGAGCGACCGGATGATCGCCAGGTCTGGCCGGCGCGACATCGTCTCGGGAAAGTGGACGACCAGGCGGCCGCTGAGCAGCAGCCAGATGCCAATCGACGAGACGATAAGGCTCGCCGATACCGTGCCGATCGCTGCGCCACGCGTGCCGAACGCAGGCACCGGCCCGAGGCCCGGGATCAGGATGACGTTGAACGCGACGTTCAGCACCGTCATCAGGATCCCGAGGCGCAACGGTGTGCGCGCATCACCGGCCGATCGCAGCGCCCCGCCGAGCATGAAGAAGAGCAGCATGCCGATGCTGAAGACGAACATCGTCCGCAGGAACGGCAGGGCCTCGCGTTTCACCTCGGGCGTCGCGTTCACCAGATCGAGGAGGGTCGGCGACAACACATAGCCGAGCGGCGCGAGGACGACGAGCGACAGGACGACGGCGGTCAGGAACGCCTGGTAAACCGTCCGGTTGACCTTTTCTGGCTCGTTCGCGCCGGCGAACCGCGCGACGAGCACGCCCATCCCCGTGAAGAGCGAGGCGATGAAGACGATGACGACGAGGAAGATCTGCCAGCTGACGCCGATGGCGGCGTTGCCGGTAAACCCGACGTAGTGGCCGACCATCACGTGGTCGATGATGCCCTGCAGACCACCGATCGCGTTCTGGAGGACGGTCGGCCACGCCATCTTCCACACCGCCGGCGCGATCGGGCCCTCGACGAGCGACCGATCGAGCTTGCGCGCGGCGGACGTCCCCGGTGGCGCGGCCGCGGACTGGGCAGGCGCGCCGGGAGTCATGTCCGTCATCGATCCAGTTGCCGCTTCAGCGGCAGACGATGCAGAGGGAGGTGGAGTCGAGGCGGACACGAGCAGACGATGATACCAGTTCAGCCCGCATGGCCCCGCATCGCCTTGAGCACCGCGTCTGACGTCGGCGTGCGCAAGCACGACCGCCGGCTGGCGCTGCAGGGCTTCGAAGTAGCGGCGTGAGAACGTATCACCGTCTTCGGAAGCGGTGAGCAGGCGCTCGACCTGATCGACGAGCGCGTTCGCGTCAGCCATCGTCGCCGCCGCTTCCCGGCCGACGCCCTCGTCGATGCGAACGATCAATCCCGAGAGGGCGTGCAGCCAGGCGAACCATGGGTCGCTGATGACGAGCTGCAGCAGATGCGCGACCGAGCCGACGCGTCCCCGATCCAGTTCGTAGGCCACGCGCGCGTCGTCGATCAGCACTTTGTGCAGGTGGAGCAGCTTGGACCGCAACTCGACGAGCTTGAGTCGGACATCTTCAGTGAGCGGGGTCGGCGGCGCCGGCAGCGCGTGAGAGAAGTCGAGGGGCGCGGCGGACATGGGAGCCGGTGCGACGACGCCCTCGGCGCGCAACCGAGTCAGATTGAGCCGCTCGGTCACCATGTGCAAGGCACCGCTGGCGTCGCGCGGCCATTCCGAACGCGGCCGGTCCCAGTAGAGCTCGAGGCCGTTTCCATCCGGGTCGCGAAGGTACAGCGCCTCGCTCACGCCGTGATCGCTGGCGCCGTCAAGCGGGATGCCGGCCTTCTCGAGCCGGCGAAGCGCGTCGGCGAGCGACGCGCGGTCAGGGTAGCGGATGGCGAAGTGATAGAGACCGGTCGTGCCCGGGGGTGGCGCCTGGGCGCCACGACTCTCCCAGGTGTTGAGGCCGATGTGGTGATGGTAGCCGCCGGCACTCAGGAACGCCGCCGAGTCGCCCATCCGCTGGGTGAGTTCGAACCCGAGGACACCCTGGTAGAAGGCGAGGGCGCGTTCGATGTCGGAGACCTTCAAGTGCACGTGGCCGACGTCTACCCTCGGATCGATGGGCTTGTCCATGGTGGGGTTGATGGGGTCATATCAGACGGGGTCAGACCCAGTCTATCAGCCAAGGCTTCGCACGATTCTGGCCGTCGTTACTACCTGCCCCGCGTGTCGCTGGGAGTGTTCGGCGGCGTGAAAGAGCAGCCCGAGAACCGTCGTCGGCAGCCCGGCCCGGCCGACGGGTCGCGCGTCTTGAAGCGATGGGGGGGCAGTCGCGCGCAGCTGCGACAACGCCGCATCGAACGATCGCCGCAGATCCGCCAGGAGCGAGCCGGCATCGACACGCGGCGGGTCCGATTCGGCTCTAGCGGCGGCTTTCTGTGCGTCGTTGAGCCGCTCACCACGCGCGTAGGTCAGGAGCCTGTCGGTGCTGCCGCTGAGGTGTATCAAGTGAAAGCCGATTGACGCGACGCCTCCAGGCCTGGCCCACAACTGCTCTTCCGAGAGGTCGGCAGTGGCCCCCTCGACGTCCTCGAGCGTCTGCAGAAACGCGTGCGCCGCCGGCATCAGCGCCGGCGGAATACCCTCGACCGGTCCCCGAAGCCAGAACTCGGGTTGTGTATTCGTCGCCATGGGTCAGATCCTACACTGAGGCTCGCCGGGGGCCGGTTCGGTCAGGTCCGTCTCATTGCTCTTGCGCAGAGTCGGCCTGAGGACGCAGAATGCGCCTGGAGGCTACAGATGAGTCGACGAGCTGCGATCGTCGCTTTGGGTTTCGCCACGGGTCTGTCGTGGCTTGGTGCAAGTCTCGCCGCCGAGAAACTGCCGGTCCGACAGGCCTCGACTTCGCAGGAAGCTCCGGCTCGCCCGGCGCCGCCGGCCCCCCCGCCACCAGCGTCCGTCAGACCAACGCCGACTTCGGACGCCGAGACCGAGCAATTCCTGTTGAAAGGAGAGGTGCTCAAGAGTCGTGGGGCCGGCAAAGGCATCACTGGCTCCCTGCGGGCAACGATGCAGCTCGGGACACTCACGCACGACGCCCACGTTCAGATGATCGACGAAAGCAAGCGGGAATTCCGGTCCAAGGACGGAACCGAGTTCAACTTCCGCGACACGTGGACCTTCAACGTTGCGGCCTACAGGATCGATCGCCTGATCGGGCTCGGCCTCGTGCCGGTCAGCGTCGAGCGCCGCTGGAAGTCGACTCCCGCGGCGTATACGTGGTGGCTCGACGATGTGATGATGGACGAAGGCGATCGCCTGAAGAAGAAGATCAGCCCGCCGGATCTTCAGCGATGGAACGCGTCGATGCAGATGGTGCGGCTCTTCGATCAGCTCATCGCCAATATCGACCGGAATCTCGGGAACCTCATAATCACCAACGATTGGAGCATCTGGGCGATCGATCACACGCGCGCCTTCCGGACGCAGGGCAAGTTGAAGACGCCCGGGAACATCGCGCGGTGCGATCGACAGGTCTTTGCGCGGTTGAAGCAGATCGACAAGACATCGGTCAAAGACGCCGTCGGCAACTATCTGCAGACCTACGAAATCGACGCGCTGCTCAAGCGCCGGGACGAGATCGTCGAGATGATCGAGAAGCGCGGCGAAAACGCCCTGTTCGACTGGACGCGATGACCGGCTAGCCAGCGTTCTGCGAAGAGCAACGCATTTCATCACACCGTTCGTCACAGGTCGCCCGGCTGATCTCCGGACGGCTTGTCGGGTACGTACCCCACCAGCTATGCTCTTCTCCTTTGGCCTTCCAGAGGAGCTGGCATGTTCCGCTGCATTCATCGACTGTCGATTGTCGCTGCCATCTGCGCGCTAACGCTGGTCGGGGCGGCGCAGGAACGGGATAGGAGCAAAGTGTCCGACAAATACAAGTGGGATCTCACCCACATCTACCCATCAGACGAGGCCTGGCGGAGCGCAAAAGACAAGCTCGTCGCCGAGATTCCGAAAATCAAGGAGTTCAAGGGGACGCTCGGCTCGTCGGCCGCGCGCCTGGCTGACGCGCTCGAGCTCGGCTCGCGGCTCTCGAAGGAGTTCGCGCGCGCCTACGTCTACGCGAGCATGATGTCGGACACCGACACGCGCGTGAGCAAGTACCAGGGGATGCAGCAGGAGATGATCCAGCTCGGATCGATGCTCGGCGCCGAAGCCGCGTTCATCGAACCGGAAATCCTGAAGATCGACAAGGCGGTCATCGACAAGTTCGTGGCCTCCGAGCCGCGACTCAAGGTCTACCGGCTCTACCTCGACGACATCCAGCGCCGGGCGGCGCACACCCTGACTGACGCCGAGGAGCGCCTGCTCGCGAGCGCTGGCGTCATCGCGAGCGCCCCGTCGAGCACCTACGGGATCTTTTCTGACGCCGACTTTCCGTACCCGTCCGCGACGCTGAGCGACGGCAAGACCGTCAAGCTCGACAGCTCGGGCTTCAGCCTCTATCGCGCGGTGCCGAACCGCGAGGATCGGCAGAAGGTCATGTCGGAGTTCTTCGGCGCGCTGGGCAAGTTCCGCGGCACGTTTGGCTCGACGCTCAACGGCCAGGTCCAGTCCGACATCTTCTTCGCGCGCGCCCGGAAGTACAACAGCGCGCTCGAAGCGTCGCTTGACGGCCCGAACGTGCCGACGTCGGTGTACACGCGCCTCATCGAAGGCGTGAATCGGCACCTGCCGACGTTTCATCGCTACCTGAAGCTCCGCCAGCGGATGATGAAGCTGCCGGACCTGCATTACTACGATCTGTACGCGCCACTCGTGTCGTCGGTCGATCTCACGTACTCCGTCGACGAAGCGCAGACCATCGTCCTCAAGGCGCTCGAACCGCTCGGCGCCGACTACGCCGCTGGCGCGCGACGGTCGTTCACGGAACGGTGGACCGATTTCTACCCGACTGAAGGCAAGCGCGCGGGCGCGTACTCGAATGGCGGCGCCTACGACGTGCACCCGTACATGCTCCTCAACTACAACGGGAAGTACACCGACATGAGCACGGTGGCTCACGAGCTCGGGCACACGATGCAGAGCTACTTCTCGAACAAGACGCAGCCATTCCCGACGGCGTCCTACCCGATCTTCGTGGCCGAAGTCGCCTCGACCTTCAACGAGGCACTCCTCATCGACCACATGCTCAAGACCATCAAGGACGACGCGACGAAGCTCTCACTGCTCGGCAACTACCTCGAAGGCATCAAGTCGACCGTCTTCCGCCAGACGCAGTTCGCCGAGTTCGAGCTGCGGATGCACGAGATGGCCGAGAAGGGCGAACCGCTGACCGGCGAGGCGCTCGACAAGCTCTACGCGGACATCACGAAGAAATATTACGGACACGACAAGGGCATCTGCGTCGTCGACGACTACATCGCCCACGAGTGGGCGTTCATCCCCCACTTTTATCGCAACTTCTACGTCTACCAGTACGCGACGTCGTTTACCGCGTCGGCGGCATTGTCGGAGAAGGTGATGGCCGGCGACCAGGCGGCGCTCAAGCGCTATCTCGCCTTCCTGAACGCCGGCGGGTCGAAGTACCCGGTCGATCTGCTCAAGGACGCGGGCGTCGACATGACGACTGACGAGCCGCTCGAGCTGACGATGAAGAAGATGAACCGGGTGATGGACGAGATGGAGAAGCTGATCAAGTAGCTGAAGCTGCGCTGAGCTGCAGTGGAGATCGAAGCTCAGAGCTCGGGGCTCGGGGCTCGGGGCTCGGGGCTCGGGGCTCGGGGCTCGGGGCTCGGGAAGAGCGTAGAACGTTTCCGAATCCCGAGCCCCGAATCCCGAGCCCCGGTTCTAGAACATCACCTTCCACCGCACGCCGAAGAAGAGCCGGGTTTCGGAGCGCAGCTGGTATGGACCGATGACTTGAAGGTCTGCGGTGATCCGGCTCCAGCCGACTGGCGCCCAGTTGTAATAGAGCTCGACGCCCTGCTCGTTGCGAATCGGCAGAACCGGCTCGAGCGTATCCTGCAAGTCGTTGCTGATGTCGTTGTAGAAAAACACCGCGCCAAACGAATCGGCGCTGCGGCCCTCGAATGGCGCCGCGCCGCCGAAGCCGACAAAGAGCTGCGTGCGCAGCGGGCTCGGGTTGCTGTCGGACACGGCGAACATTCCGAAAACGCCCATGCCCTTGGTCGGGTTATTCGGGTGCATCCAGACGAACTGATCGACGGTGACGTTCAGTGTCCATGCGCCCTGGACCTGCTCGAGCGGCACGTCGAACGGCGGAACGAACACATACGGCGACTGATCGAGCGACGTGCCCTCGAATGAGCCGATCTCGCCGCCAACGGAGATGCCGCCGGGCAGCGTTTTCGAGAGCTTGACCGGCAGCCCCGCGTTCCACATGAACGTTGCGCCGTTCTCGAAGAAGCCGCCTTCGGTCGATTCGATCAGTCCAAGCGTCAGGGCTGGATGCGTTCCTTTGATCACGCTGAAGAGGACGCCGTCGGCCGACGGTGGAATGGTCCGAATCGAGATCGGCGGAGCCACCGTCGAGAGATTCATGAAGCGATCGATCCCTCCGCCGCCGGTAAACGGGTGCACGCTGTACAGGTCGAGCGTGTTGAAGCGTCCGAATTGCAGCACGAACTTTTCGTCGAATATCTGCGACCCGTAGATGCTGCTCAGCTGGGCATGTGTGCCCGTCGCTTCAGGGAAGAGCAGCGCCGAACTCGTTGGAATGAGCGTCCCTCCGGAAAACAGCGGCGCATCCCCGTAGCGCATCTCGAAGTGTCCGCCGACGGAGAAACCCTCCCACAAGTACTTGCTCAGGTTGCTCTGCACGACGACGTCGATCTTGCCGCCGTAGTCAAAGCCACGATTGTCGTCGCCGACCGGCACCCAGTCGAAGAACTGCGTGAAACTCGCGTCGATCTTCGTCCCTTTTTGCCCCAGCTTCGTTCGCGCCCCGCCCCAGTCGCCAAAGAGCGCGTCGCGCTTGAGAAAATCCGTTGGGGGTTCGGGCGGAGGGGGCGGGATGGGCGGAGGGGGCGGCGGCGGGCGGCGGCTGCGGGGGCGGCGGCTGCGGGGGCGGAGGCTGTTGGGACGTGGGCGGGGGGGGCGGCGGGGGCGGGAGTTGGGCCGGTGTTTGCGCTCCGGCGTGCGCAGCGACGCTCAGAAGAAACAGGAACGCCGCCACTGAAATCCATCGCGTGTATTCGATCTTGCTCGATCTGGAAACACTCAGCATCGTTTCGTCACCTCTCATGCTCGCAGGCTCAGTCATCTGAGCAGTTTGATCGCAAGAAATCAAGCGGTAGATCTGAGAATCGAGGGACGAGCCGCGGCGACGTCACTCATGCCGGCAGCCGAGACGGCGTGCCGTGCTCGGCCGAGAATCTGCGGAGGTGAAGAGCCAGGGCAATCGCAAGGATACCGAAGACGAGCGCGGCCGCGCCGATGAAGTACACGAGCGCGACCAGCCCGATCACCGGGAGCACGATCAGCAGGACGCCAAAGAGAATCGACGCGGCACCAGACACCGCCAGCAGCCAGCCGCGCGGCAGAACATGACGCAGCCGGATCGCTGCAGTGATCTCGAGCGCGCCGCGAACGAGTGCCCAGACCGACATGATGGCGAGCAACAGCGCGAGCGTCACGCCGGGCCAGACGCAGGCCGTGATGCCTGCGACGAGCCCGCTCGCTCCAGCCACGACGAGCGACCAGTCGTGTTCGCCGTCGCGACGCGCGGCGATGCCGGTCGTCAGGGCCATCGCGCCGTCCACGACCGCATAGACACCCCACACCAGCACCAGCGTCAGGAGCGCCAGCTCTGGCTGGAGAAACGCGACGAGCGCGAAGAGGACGTTGCAAATCCCACGGATCAGCAGGACCGACCAGGCGCGGGCGATCTCGAGGTGCATGGCCCGGGCATCCGTTTCGTCTACGCGTCGAGTTTCGCTCCCGGCCGGACGATGCAACGGAAGCCGAGATGACACGTGGACGTGTCGATCGGCTCGGGGAACCGCGCCGCGGGCCGATACCGGCGACAATAGTTCTGCGCGCACAGATGCGACCCACCTTTGATGACCTTGCGTGGAATCCTGATGTGCGGCTGCCGCGGATCGAGGCTTTCCGCCTCCTCGCCGCCCCGGGGATTCTGCGGAATGCAGCAGGCCTTGATCTGCTCGTCAGGATGCTTCGGCGTGTACCAATCAGTCGTCCACTCCCAGACGTTGCCGGTGACGTCGACCAGTCCGTAGCCGTTCGGCGGAAACGCTCCAACCGGCGAGGTGCCTTCGTAGCCGTCTTCCTTGAAGTTCTGCCAGGGAAATTCGCCCTGCCAGAAATTCGCCATCAACTTGCCGTCGACCGTCAGCTCGTTGCCCCAGGCGTATTCGGCGCCTTCGAGCCCACCGCGCGCGGCGAACTCCCATTCCGCTTCTGTCGGAAGAGCCTTCCCGGCCCACACCGCGTAGGCTTCCGCGTCTCCGAACGTGACGTGAGTCACCGGATGATCCTCGCGACCCTTGATCGTCGAGTTCGGCCCGCGCGGGTGCCGCCAGTCGGCGCCGAGCACAAACCTCCACCAGTTCTGAAAGTCGCGCAGATCGACGGGATTTGGCGGCTTGACGAAGACGAGCGACCCAGGGTGCAGCAGCTCTTTCTTCGCCCCCGGGTAGTCGGCCGGGTTGGGAGGAATCTCGGCAAACGTCACGTGCCCGGTAGCGGCCACGAACGGCTGAAACATGGCGTTGGTCACCGGCGTGCGGTCCATCCAGAAACCGTCGACGGTGACGCGATGGACCGGGCGTTCCTCCGGGTAGTGCTCCTCGGAACCCATCTGATACGTCCCCCCCGGGATCCAGACCATGTCGGGAAACGGGGCAGGACCGGGAGGAGCAACCGCAGGGGACGCGCTGGTTTGAGCCATGACCAACTCTGGCATAAGAGTTCAGGACGCTTCAACCCGCGCGCCAAATCGGCGGCGCGTAAACCCTAGGATTCTGCCGATCTGGGTCCGGTGCCGCCGCGAGATACCGCGGATTGCCTTTTGCGGGACGCGGATTCGCTGGATCGTCTTGACCGCTGACGACTGGATCGTACGACCGGATCGCCGCTTCGACTGCGATCACACGGACCCGACGTGCCTGCTTGATCCGGTCACGTCTCAGGCCGAAATGTGTCGCGTGAGCAGGCTTCTTGCACGAGCCAAAGCGCGCGGCGATTTCGAGCATCGGTGATGTCCCGCCCGTCAGACCGTTCTCATAATTCCCAACGCCTGCTGCGAAGCCTGAGCTGGAGGTACAGAACATGGCAGATGCGAAGTCCGGCAAGAAGCCCAACATCCTCGTCATCTGGGGCGATGACATCGGGCAATCGAATCTGAGCTGTTATACGCACGGCCTGATGGGCTATCAGACGCCAAACATCGACCGACTCGCCAAAGAAGGCATGCTGTTCACCGACTCCTACGGCGAGCAGTCGTGCACCGCCGGTCGCTCCTCCTTCATCACTGGTCAGAGCGTCTACCGTACCGGGCTGTCGAAAGTCGGCATTCCTGGCGCCCCTGTTGGTATGAGCGACAAGATCATCACCATTGCGGCGGCGTTGAAGAATCAGGGCTATGCCACGGGGCAGTTCGGCAAGAACCACCTCGGCGATCTCAACAGCATGCTGCCGACCGCCCATGGCTTCGACGAGTTCTTACGGCAACCTGTATCACCTCAACGCGCAGGAAGATCCGGAAAACGCGGACTATCCGTCAAAGAAGGAGTTCCCGAAGTTCTCCGAGACGTTCGGACCGCGTGGCGTCATCCATTCGTACGCCACCGACAAGGACGACACAACCGTAGAACCGCGGTGGGGCAAGGTCGGAAAGCAGAAGATCGAGGATACGGGCCCGCTCGACACCAAGCGAATGGAGACCTGTGACGACGAATTCGTCGCCGCCGCGTCAGATTTCATCAAGCGGCAGCACAAGGACGGGAAGCCCTTCTTTGTGTGGCTCAATTTCACTCACATGCACTTGTACACGCATACCAAACCATCAAGTGTCGGACAGGCTGGCCGCTGGCAGTCTCCGTACCACGACACGATGATCGACCACGACAAGAACGTCGGGCAGGTGCTCGACCTGCTCGATCAGTTGGGCATCGGTGACGATACGTTCGTGATGTATTCGACCGACAACGGCCCGCACCGCAATTCGTGGCCGGACGGCGGGATGACTCCGTTCCGCAGCGAGAAGAACACCAACTGGGAAGGGGCTTTCCGCGTCCCGTTACTGGCGCGCTGGCCTGGCAAGATCAAGGCAGGATCGATCGCCAACGGCATCGTGCAACATCACGACTGGTTCCCGACGTTCCTGGCCATGGCGGGCGACCCCGACGTCATGGAAAAACTGAAGAAGGGCTATCCGGCGATCGGCCGGACCTACAAGAATCATATCGACGGCTTCAACCTCGTTCCCTACCTCACCGGCGAGGTCAAAGAGTGTCCGCGCAACTTCTTCTTCTACTTCAGTGACGACGGGGACGTGCTGGGCATGCGCTACGACAACTGGAAAATGCTCTTCATGGAGCAGCGGTGCCATGGCACGTTGCAGGTCTGGGCGGAACCGTTTACCCGCTTGCGCATACCGAAGCTGTTCAACTTGCGCACCGATCCTTATGAGTTTGCCGACGTCACATCGAACACGTACTGGGAGTGGTACATGAGGCACGGCTACCTCATCATGTTCGCGCAGGCGGCCGCGTCAAAGTTTGCCGACACGTTCAAGGACTTTCCGGCGCTACAAAAGCCCAACACGTTCACCATCGACGATGCCATGGCGAAGATGTCCGACATGGCCGGTAGCGGAAGCCACTGAGTAGAGGGGGCGGCGGGTACGCTCGCCGCCCTTCTTGAAATGCTGAATGCTGAGTGCTGACTGCTGAAATGAATGTCGAAGGGTGCAATCGTCGTTCGGCTGCATAATGATGCTCACATCAGCCGTGATCGACGACAATCGCGACGCCGCAATCGGAGACGCCGCGGACGATCCGATAGGAGCGTTCTACACCAGCCATCCCTATCCGCCGCCCGTCGCCGATCTCGAGCGTCAGCGTCAGGACTGGCAACGCCCGAATCGACGCCGCGCCGAGTTTCACCTGCTCTGGCCGACGAGCGAATACCGGGAAGATCTGGACATCCTGGTCGCCGGGTGCGGCACGTTCCAGGCGGCGAAGCACGCGATCTGCTGGCCACAGGCGCGCGTGTCGGCGATCGACATCAGCGCGACGAGTCTCGAGCACACTCACGCGCTCGCGCGCAAGCACAACCTGACGAATCTCGTCGCCACGCAGCTGCCAATCGAGCGGGTGCCCGCCCTCGACCGCACCTTCGACCTGATTATCTGCACCGGCGTCCTGCACCATCTCGCCGATCCCGACGCTGGTCTTCGAGCGCTGCGATCGGTGCTGAGGCCCGAGGGGGTCATGCACCTGATGGTCTATGCGCCCTACGGGCGTACCGGTGTGTACATGCTGCAGGAGTACTGCCGGCGTCTCGGCATCGGCACTTCGGCGAGTGACATCGAGCGAGCTCGCCGGCGCGCTCAAGTCACTGCCGCGTCACCACCCGCTCTCGGCACTTGTGGCCCAGTCGAAGGATTTCGCACAGCCGGACGCGCTGGCGGACACGCTGCTGAACCCGCGCGACCGCGCGTACTCGGTGCCGCAACTGTTCGAGTTCATCGAGGGCGCAGGCCTCGAATTCAGGCGCTGGTTCCGGCAGGCCCCGTACCTGCCGCAGTGCGGGGCGATGGCAGCGTCGCCACACAACGCCAGGCTGACTGCCCTCGCAGCACCCGAGCAGTACGCCGCGGTCGAACTGTGGCGAGGTTCGATGGCTCGACACAGTCCAATCGTTGGTCTGAAGGAGACCCCGCGAGACTCGCGTGCGATCCAATTTGACGGCGACCGCTGGCGGAGCTTTGTGCCGATCCGGTTGCCGAACACCCTCTGCATCCAGGAGCGGCTGCCCCCGGGAGCCGCGGCCGTGCTCCTCAACCAGAGCCATTCCCACACCGATCTCGTGCTGCCTATCGACGTGCTCGAGAAGCACCTGTTCGATGCCATCGATGGCCGCCGCTCGATAGCCGGAATTGTCGAGCATGTCGCTGGGCGCAGGAATGCCGACCGCAAGCTGGGACCGCGCGCGAACGTTCTTCGAACGCCTGTGGGCCTACGATCAGGTCGTGTTCGACGCGTCACAGGGATGAATGCATCTATTCGCGTGAGGTCGCAGCATCATGATGAAGGCCTGGACAATCGTCGTCGCCTTCGCGCTGGTATCCGGCTGCGGTGGAGCGGATCCGTCCTCGAAGCCAGTCGCCGCGCCGGTCGCCCAGACAAAGCCGGACCCGATGCCCTCGTGGAACGAGAGCGCCTCCAAGAAAGCCATCGTCGACTTCGTCGGACGCGTGACGCGCGAAGGCGGCCCGGATTTTGTGCCGGCAGCAGAACGCATCGCCACGTTCGACAACGACGGCACGCTCTGGTCGGAACAGCCGATCTACTTCCAGGTTGCCTTCGCCTTTGACCGGGTCAGGGCGATGGCCCCGAAGCATCCGGAGTGGAAGCAAAAGCAACCGTTCAAGGGAATCCTCGAAGGCGACATGAAAGCAGTCGGCGCGGCCGGCGAGAAGGGGCTGCTGGAGGTCATCGGGGCCACGCATGCCGGCAATACGACCGACGAGTTCGCGGCCATCGTCACCGAATGGATTGGTAGCGCGCGCCATCCCAGGTTCAAGCGGCCCTATACGGACCTCGTCTACCAGCCGATGCTGGAGGTGCTTGCCTATTTGAGGGCGAACGGCTTCAAGACGTTCATCGTGTCCGGGTGGCGGCATCGAGTTCATGCGCCCATGGGTCGAGCGTGTTTACGGGATACCACCCGAGCAGGTGGTGGGAAGCCGGGCCAAGGTCCAATACGAATTGCGCGACGGCAAGCCGGTGCTGATGCGCCTGGCCGCGATCGACTTCATCGACGACAAGGCCGGGAAGCCTGTCGGCATCCACCAGGTAATCGGCCGCCGTCCAATTGCGGCGTTTGGCAATTCCGATGGCGACTTCGAGATGCTCGAATGGACGACGTCAGGATCCGGACCGCGGTTCGGCCTGATCGTTCACCACACCGACGCCGAGCGGGAGTGGGCCTACGATCGCACCTCGCATGTCGGCCAGCTCTCGCGTGGCCTGGACGAGGCCCCCAAGCGCGGGTGGATCCTCGCGGACATGAAGCAGGACTGGAAGGTCATCTATCCGTTCCAGAAATAGAGCATTCCAGAAGTTGTTCCAGCCACGGATTGTCGTGATGTTCGCGGCCCGGCGCGGAGCATGAGCCCTCGAACGCCCCGTCAGCGAACCTTTATTTATTTGCGCCCGGTCCCGCTGCTCCCGTTGGCCCTGGATTTTGAACAAGCGCCGGGCTCAAGGCCGGGTCACAGGGGCCGCCAGGCGGCTACGTTGTCGCGCCAATGCTCTATTTCTACAGCGCCGACGAAGTCAGGACAAGGATGGCGACTTGCTGCCGTTCGACGCGTCGCTCAACGCGGCCATGTTCGGAGCCGGCTACGCGCATATCACGACGAAGAAGCTCCTCGGCGGCTTCTATGGCTTTCAGGTGATCTTCCCGGTCGGCGCAAATAATCGGATCCAGGGGACCGAGATCGATCAAAACCCGGGCGCCGGGCTGACAGACTCCGTGATTCAACCGATCAGCCTCGGATGGCACTTCAAGCGAGCGGATGCGATCGCGAGCTACACGATCTTCGCGCCGACGGGGCGTTACACGCAACGGGGCGCCAACACACGGCTCTAGGAACGTGGGCCAGGAACTCGCGTTCGAGCACGACGTGCCGACGCCGTAGGGAAGCGAGGACCTCAGGCGGGACGGCGGGCGGCGTCGGCGTCGTGATTGGCGAGCTTGAGGTCGCGGGCGAGGCTGAGGCGCTCGACGACCCGAAGTTGCCGAAGCATCGGTGCCTGCTGCGCGATGAGGTCGGCATAAAGCGCATGCCGGAACCTGTAGGTGGTCTGCGCGACGCGCGTTGCTCCGGCTGACCCGGCGGCCCTGGTCGCGCCGACAGCCCCGACAGCAACGAATAGGTGCCCGCGACGGGCCATCGGACCCAGCACGCGCCTGACGTATTCGACTTTCTGCTGGAGCGCGTCGGCGACCGCCGCGGCCGTGAACTCGAGCCCGACCGCCGCGGCCGCTTCGAGCGCTTCGCGTTCCGACGGGTCGAGATGGTCGACGTGCCGCGCGATCACATCGGCGAGCGTTTCCGGCAACGCGCGGGCAATGTCATCGAGTGATGCTTCGCGGCGCCAACGCTCATCTTCGAGGACGACCAGTTGCCGCGCCACCAGGCTGTCGATGGCGTTGACCATCATGAAGGGATTGCCACCGGTCGCCTGATGAACGGCCGGCGCGAGTTCGGACAAGCACTCCGGGCCAAACCGCGCGTCGACGTACCGCGCCACGTGCTCGAGCGTCAAGCTGCCGAGCAGCAGCATCGCCGAACGCGGCGACGCGGCCCCAACTGACAGCAGGCGCTCGTGAGCACGCTCGCCTGCCGTCCAATCCCCATCGCAACAGGTGCCGACGATCAGCAGCTTCGAGGGGATCTGGCTTTCAGCCAGCCGCGCGAGCGCGTTGACGGAGTCGGCGTCAGCCCACTGCAGATCTTCGAGGATGAGGATGAGCGGCACATCGTAAGACAGCGCGGCAAGCGCGGCGCCCAACTCGTCGAACATCCGCACGGCATGAACGGCAGGCGTTCCCGCGCCGCTCCACTGCGGAAACTGCGCCAGCCAGGATGGCGCGTTCGCGGCAAGACTGCGCGGCACGTATCCCGGGATGGCGACGATCGAGGGCGATGAGCGCGTCCAGGAATACGTAGTAGGGTTCGTGCGGCAGCTCGCGGTCGAAAGATTGACCGTGACAGACACGCACTGGGCCCCCGGCGTGAGCCGTTCGCACGAAGGCATCGCACAGTGCGGACTTCCCAGCCCCGTGCTCGCCCGATATCAGCACGAAGCGGCGTGCCGAGGCGCGGACCGCATCGAGCGCGTCGGCCAGTGCGGCCAACTCCGGGCCGCGGTTGACGAAAATCGGCGCGCGCACCTCGCTCAAGGGCTCGAGCGCGCTCGCCTGGCGTGCTTCCGACACATCGGCAACGAACGAATAGCCGCGCCCCGGTGCTGACCTGATGAATTTGGATTTTCGGGGATCGTCGCCAAGGGCCTGACGGATTTCCCGAACGAGGACTTTGACGTTGTCGGGCTGGACGTGCGTGTCGGGCCAGACCGCCGACATGATCGCGGACTTCGACACCCACGTTCCGGCGCGGCCGAGCAAACAGCGAAGGAGCGACGCTGCTTTGCCGGTCAGGGGCACCTGCTCGGCGCCCCGCCAGAGAGTACCGTCCTCGACGTCGAACCTGAACGCGGAAAAATGTTTGGTCACGATTCTGCCCGAAGCCCTTCCGTGAAGCTGTCACAATAGTCCGGATAGGGGGGCTCTGCCCATTGGACTTAGGCCCCTGGGCTCTGGGCCTTTAGTCCAATAGCATGTGACTGCAATGAAACGGTTTACATCGATTCAGTAGAGGTTTAATTCGTTCGCGACCCGGCTTTAAGCCGATCGGCCATTCGAACCAGCTCCGCCAGGGAATCTGCCTCCATCTTGTGCATGACCTGAGCTCGGTGCACCTTGATGGTCTTCTCGGCGGTCCCGAGCTCTCCGGCGATCTGCTTGTTCAGGAGGCCAGTGACGACGAGCGCCATCACCTCCCGCTCCCTGGCGGTCAGGGTCTCGAACCGATCCCGCAGCCGATGGAGCTCTTCCCGGTCGTGGCTCCGGACCCGCTCCTGCTCGAGCGCCTGGTAGACGGCGTCGAGGAGCGCCTGATCGTCGAACGGCTTGGTCAGCACCTCGAGAGCCCCCGCCTTCATCGCCCGCACGGTCAGCGGTACGTCGGCATGGGCGGTCACGAAAATGACCGGAAGGTCGGTTTCGGCCTGGTTGAGGATGCGTTGCAGGTCGAGGCCGCTCGCCCCGGGCATCCTGACGTCGAGCACCAGGCAGCCGGAGACGCCGTGCTCACATCGAATGAGGAATTCGGCGGCCGTCGAGAACGTTTCGCACTGCAGGCCGACCGAGGCCAGCAGCCGCTTGACCGCGGTCCGAACCGACGGGTCATCGTCAACGACGAATACGGTGGGGGTAAAAACGTCAGCCATGGAATTCGCCGAGCGGCAGCAGGATGTGGAAGGTCGCGCCGGGTCCCTCGTTTGGCGTCGCCCAGAGCCGGCCGCCGTGCATCTCTACGATAATCCGGCTCATCGACAGCCCGATGCCCATCCCTTCAGGCCGCGTGGTCACGAGCGGCCGGAAGACACGCTCGGGGTCGTCGCCGTTGAACCCCTCGCCGCTGTCCATCACGGTCGCATAGATTCCGCTTCCCTCCTGGTGACACGTCGAGATCTGCAGCGTGTGCTCTCGACACGTCACTCGAGTCATGGCTTCGGAGGCGTTGATGATTAGGTTACAGAACACCTGTTGGAGCTGCACCTGGTCGGCGCGGACGAGTGGCAGCGCCGGGTCCAGCTGGGTCCGGACCGAGACACGGGTGGCCTCGAGAGAGCCGCGGGTCAGCGCGAGGGCACTGTGGACGATGTTGTTGAGATCGACAGGCCGGCGTTCGAGCTCGCCTCGTTCGAAGAGCCCCCTCGTCCGGCGAATCAGCTCGCTCGCCCGCTTCCCGTCGCACACCACATCGGTCAGCGCTTCGCGCACCTGAGAGATGTCCGGCTGGTCGCTGCCGAGCCAGCGCAGCGCCGCGCTGGCGTTGGCAACAATCGCGCACAACGGCTGGTTGACCTCGTGCGCGATCGCGGCCGTCAGGCCACCCATGTCGGTCAATCTCGTCAACCGGGCAAGCTCCGCCTTCGCCTCCTCGAGCGCCTGCTCGGCATCCTTCTGCGCCGTGATGTCGGTATCGGTGCCGATCATCCGGATCGCCCGCCCGTCCTGGCGATCGACGACGGCGCCGCGCGCCAGGAACCAGCGGATGCTGCCATCCCGATGCACCATCCGGTGCGCGGCCTCGAACGCCGGTACTCGCCCATCGATGTGTGCCTGGGCCGCCGCCATCACCCGCTCGCCGTCATCGGGGTGCACGCGCAGGCCCCAGTCGTCGAGGTGGTTGGCGATTTCGTGATCCGCGAAGCCGAGGATGTTCTTGAGCGATGGATCGACGTAGATCGCGTTGGTGACGAGATTCCAGTCCCAGACGCCTACATTGCCGGCAATCGTCGCGAGGCCGTAGCGCGAGTGGCCATCGCGAAGCGCCTGTTCGGTGCTTCGACGTTCACTTAGCAGCGCCGCCAGCACGATCAACGGCAGTGAGATGGCGATGAGCGTGAGTTGCGTCGCGACGATCGCATCGGGCGGCGTGACGAGCGCCTGTCCAGGATGAGCGTTTGCCAAGAATCGAAAGAGCGCGGTGAAACAGAGGACGATGCCGAGCCCCGCTTGTCCGAAGCGGACGGCGGCCCACAACAGGAACGGGAGCGGCGCGAAGAGCAGCGGATAGAAGGTGACGGATGTCACGAGTGAATTGACGAGCCGCTCGCTGGCGGTCAGACAGGTCAGCAGGATCAGGAACTCCGCCACCGGCGGACCGAGTGGGCGAGGCAACGAGCGCCAGCGAAGAAAAGTCAGCAGCGGCGGCGCGAGCACAATCGTCGAGAGGACATTGGTGACAAACCGCATCCGCCAATGCAGCCAGGGATCGGTGATCCAGCCGGTGGCGCTGAGGGTCGCGGCGGAGACGGCCGACGCAATCGCCGGAGCGCCAAGTGCCGCGACGAGGATGAACGCGGTCGCGCCCCGGAGCGTTTCGAGCATGCGCTCGCCCTGGCCGAGCCTGCGGAGAATCGCGGCGGCGATGATCGGCTGCGAGAGATTCCCGGTGAACATCCCGAGCGATCGGCCAAGCGGAATGTCCATGGTCGCCGCGACAGCGAGCTGGGTCGGAAGCGCAAAACAGATGACGAGGGGCCAGAGCCGCACGGGCGCCAGCAGAAACGCGACGAACAGCAGGACGTTCGGCGGCCAGAGCACGGCCACGCTCGGCAGCGTTGGCATCATCAGCCGGGCGTAGACCGCCACCGCTGTCGCGTAGTAGGCGAGCGACAGGGCCACGATCCAGATGAGTGCGCGCTGGTAAGTCGCCGGCGCGCTGCGCTCCAGCCACCGGCCGGCCGGCTTGATACCGGCTGCTACGTCCATGATTCGATCGTCCGAAAACTCCGGTCGGGCTATGCCTTCTTGCCCTTCTTGTCCTTCTTGGCTTTCTTGTCTTTGCTGTTCCTGCTGGCGCCCTTCTCGTCATCCCCGGACTTGCCGCCGATTGCGTGCTCGAGTTGCCGGCGGCCTTCTTCGAGTTCCCGCCTCTTCGTGCCGTCGAGCTTCGGAAACTTCAGATCCAGCTTCTCGAGGGCATCGATGATCGTCGCGGCAACGACAATCCGGGCGAACCACTTCTTGTTTCCGGGCACGACGACCCAGGGCGCTTCAGGAGTGGCCGTATTCTGAATCAGGTCCTCGTAGGCCTTCATGTAGTCGTTCCAGCGCGCGCGCTCCTTGAGATCTCCGAGGTTGAACTTCCAGTTCTTCTCGGGTTCGTCGAGCCGCTTGCGGAGGCGCTTCAACTGCTCCTTCTGCGTGATGTGCAGGAAGAACTTGCGGATGACGTAGCCCTGGCGCGCGAAGTAGCGTTCGAAGGCGCGGATATCCTCGAAGCGCTCCTTCCAGATGTGCTTCGTCACGAGCGGGCCCGGAATCGGCGCGCCCGCGAGGATCTCGGGGTGCACCCGCACGATCAGGACCTCCTCGTAGTACCGAGCGATCGAAGATGCCGATGCGGCCGCGTTCGGGCAGGCGCTTGAAGCTCCGCCACATGAAGTCGTGATCGCGTTCCTCTGTCGACGGCGCCTTGAAGCTGCAGACTTCGACGCCAGCCGGATCGACGCCGCTCATCACGTGCTCGACCGCCCCGCCCTTGCCGGCCGCGTCGAGCGCCTGAAAAATCAGCAGCACCCCCCAATTGTTCTGGGCGTAGAGCTTCTCCTGGAGCTTCCGGAGCCTGGCCACGCCTTCGGCAAGCGCCGCCTCGGCGCCCGCCTTGTCAGCCTTGATCCCTCCGGTGTCGCCAGGGTCGATGTCCTTCAGGCGAAATTTCCGGCCCTTGGTGATGACGTAGGGCTCGATGAGCTTGCTGATGCGTGACTTCGCCATAGCCTCGTCCGTGCCTCGTCGCGATTGTGGGTTATGTCAACGGGCCCGCCGCCTGCCCGGGGACAAACGAGTATACTTTCAGGCTGCCAGCGTGGCGTGGGGAACTCATCCGGCAAGCCTCGGTGGTGCTTGAGTCTCTCAGAGACCGGTATTCGCGGACAGCAATCGAATGGAGGTGGCAATGGCGACCATGGCAACAATGACGAGCGGACTCGCGGCAGCCCTGCTGATTGGTTCAGTGGTGCACGCAGAACAGACGGTGACCAAGAAAACCGACCCGATTACGGCGACGGTGACGATCCAGTCGATCGACAAGGCGAATCGACTCATCACGATCAAGGATGAGAGCGGCGCCGAGGACATGATGCTGGTCGGCCCGGCGATGAAGCGGTTCGACGAGCTCAAGGTCGGCGACAAGGTGAAGATCTCGTACCAAGAGTCGCTGGTCTTCCAGGTGAAAAAGCCAGGCGATCCGACCACGACTGCCGGTGATACGGCGAAGCTCACACCGGGGACCGGGGCGTCGCCATCAGGCACTTTGTCGAGGCAGCAGACGACCTCAGTCGAGGTCCTGGCCATCGACCAGAAGCTGCCCTCGATCACCGTGAAAACGGTGGACGGCCGCACGGTGACGCGCAAGGTCGACAACCCCAAGAACCTCGAGGGCGTCAAAGTCGGCGACAAGATCGACATTACCTACACGCAGGCCGCAGTCCTGAGCGTCGACCCGATCAAGTAACGCTGCGACCGCGGCTCGTTGTTTTTATTGACGCGTGTGCCGACCGGCTGACATTGGGCAGCCTGGTCGGCGCGCCAGCGGGGGGCCGGCGATGCTACCGCTTCACTCGCCTGCCTGCCTTTTGATGATCGCCAAATCCCTCTCGAGCGCGCCGATGCGCTCGGCCTGACCCGCAATGAGCGCGCGCGGCTCCGCCGCGAGCTTCCCCGCCAATCATAGCGAAGTCAACGACCGCAAATTACACTGAGGCATGCCCGTACACGCGCCGCTGGCCGAGCTCGTGCTGACCTATGCGCTCGCGCTGGTCTTCATCCTGGTTCTGAGCCGGATTCGCATCCCGCCGATCGTCTCGTTCATCGTCGCTGGCGCCGTCGCAGGACCAACGGGCATCGGCATCGTGAAGACGCAGGATGACGTCGAAGTGCTCGCCGAGATCGGGATCGTGCTGCTGCTCTTCACGGTCGGTCTCGAGTTCTCACTCACGGAAATCCGTCGGATCTGGCGAAAAGTGCTGGTGGGGGGAAGCCTTCAGATTGGCGCGACCGCGGCTGCCATCCTGCTGCTCGTGCTGATGTTTTTTAGAGACACCTCGATGTGGCGGGTCGGGCTCTTTGCGGGGCTCTTTGTCGCGCTCTCGAGCACCGCGATCGTGCTCAAGGAACTGGGCACGCTGAATCAGCTCGACTCTCCGCACGGACGCCTCGTCGTCGGCGTGATGCTCTTTCAGGATCTCTGCATCGTCGGGCTGTTGCTGTTCGTTCCGATCCTGTCTGGCCATATGCCGCTGTCGGTCGTGCCCGAAGTCCTGGCAAAGACTGGAGCCGCCATCGGTGCGGTCTCCCTGGTCAGCCGTTTCGTTCTGCCGGTGCTCTTCCGGCTGGTCGCGCGCAGCGGACGACGGGAGGCGTTTCCCCTCGCGGTGCTGCTCGCGAGCATCGGCACGGCCTGGGCCAGCTCGCTGCTCGGGATCTCGATGGCGCTTGGCGCATTCCTCGGAGGGCTGGTGCTCGCCGAGAGCGAGTACAGCCATCAGGCCTATGCGGAAATCCGGCCGCTTCGCGACGTCCTCGCAGGACTCTTTTTCATCTCCCTGGGAATGTTGGTCGATCCGTCAGTCCTGCTGCGACAGTTCCCGATCATCCTCGCCATCGCGCTGCTGTTGGTCTTGGTCAAGGCGAGTGTGGCGACCGGCGCGTTTCTGGCCGCGGCGGTGACCATGCGAGTGGCGGCGACGGCAGGGATCGATCTCGCGCAGGTCGGCGAGTTCTCGTTCATCCTCGGCCGCTCCGGACTCGAGGTGGGCTTGCTGACATCGGCACAGTGGCAGCTCCTCCTCGGTGCCAGCATCGCGACGATGGTCGTGACGCCGGCGCTGCTCGAGGTCGCGCCGCGAGTCGGCTCGTGGCTGGCGACCAAGGTCAAGCCGGCGCACTCGGATGAAGCCGGCCCGGAGTCGGCGCACCTTTCGGATCACGTCGTCATCCTCGGCTTCGGGATGGGCGGTCAGCTGCTCGGACGGGCGCTTCGCCAACTTGCGACTCCCTACGTCATCCTCGACCTGAACGGCGCGACTGTGAGGCAGGCGCGCAAGCAGGGAGAGTCGATTTTCTTCGGCGATGCGACCAACGAAGACGCGCTTCGGGCCGCCGGCGTCGATCGGGCGAAAGCGGTGGTCGGGGTCCTGAGCGATCCATATGCTGCGGCGCGCGCGCTGACCGCCATTCGCACGATCAACCCGGCGGTCCCGATCATCCTGCGCACGCGCTACAAGTCGGAAGCCGACTCGATCATGCAGCAAGGCGCGACCGTGGCCGTCGCCGAGGAGATGGAAGCCTCTCTCGAGGTGCTTGCGCAGACGATCGCGAGGCTCGACGTGCCCGGAAACGTGATCGACGTGCTGCTCGACAGCTACCGTCGGGAGTCGACGGGGATTCGCACGGTGCGGGCGCCCGGGCAGCCGCTCGAAAGCCTGCCGAGCGCGATTACGCAAGACGCCGATCGCGACGCACGCGCTCGCCGACGGGGACTGGGCTGTCGGCCGGACGCTCGCCGACGTCAACCTGCGCGCGGATACCGGCGCGCTGGTGATCGCGGTGCAGCAGGAAGGGCGATACACGACCTCGCCTCCAGCCGATCTCCAGCTGCGAGCGAGAGACGTGTTGTATCTACTCGGCGACGAGAGCGACATCCTGCTCGCGCGCCGCCGGCTCACCGGGGAGGGCGGCGTCACGTCTTGATCAGGTGCGCGAGACGCTACCTCGCGGTCGCGCGGAGCGCACTTTACCTCGCCGTCGCGCGGAGCGCGACGCGCCTGTTCTTCGCGCGCCCCTCCTGGGTCGCGTTGTCGGCGATCGGATGCTGGTCGCCATACCCTTCGGCCTCGAGCCGGCTCCGGGCGACACCCATGTTGGCGAGCTCGGTCATGACGGTCTCGGCGCGTGCCTGCGACAGCCGGAGATTCGCCGCGGCGTCCCCGGAGTTGTCGGTGTAACCGCCAATCTTGAGACGAACGGGCGGATAGGCCTTGAGAATCGCGGCAATATTCGAGAGCTGTTCGCGCGACTGCGGACGAAGCGTCGCCGCGTCGGTTTCAAATGTGATTCGATCGAACTCGTACCACGTCTCGCGGTCGACCGGCGCGTTGGTCTCGATGAAGGCCAGGAACCTGGCCTCGGTGCTGCCCGCCGGGAAACGCAGATTCGTGCCGTCAGGCAGGACTCGCGCAACATAGCCCGCGGTGCCGATCGCGCCCGGCGTTCCCGCAGGTCCGCTGGCTGAACGTCCGAGCAGCGCATAGAGCGCGCCGAGAGCGAAGAGACCGAGCACCGCAGCGGCGATCCACGCGCCCGATCCCTTCCGCGCCGGTTCGACGACGCCAGCTTTGGGATACGGGACATGCCTCCCATGGCTCGTGTTTACAGCCGCGTGCGCTGCAACTCGATCGTCGCCTGTCGACAGCAGCGACCCCAGGCCCGCTGGCAGCACTGCGATGAGCGGTGTCCGTTCGGCTGCCAGACGTCTGCCGAGTCCTGCCGCGTCGAGATTCTCTCGCGTCACGAGTCGACTCAGATAGCCAAGCACTGTCGGCAGAGCCACGGAAAAGAGTGACGCGGCCGTTGACGGTTTGACACCCGACGCATTCGAGATCGCGTTGGTGATCGTCTGCGTGTTCCCGCCAAACACCAGCGACCGCAACATCGCAACAGGACCGGTCTCCTCGACAGATGACACGGACCGGTTGAAAAGCCGATCCGGTTCATCGAGCAAGGTCACGTCGGCAGGGACATCACGGACCATACCGATCAGGCGGCTGAGGAACGCCGAGTCGCCCGCTCGCGCCACGAGAGGCGCCAACACCGACGCCACCGCGACTGTGAACGCCTTGGTCACGGCCGGCTCAGACTCCCGATACGTGCCGGCAGCCTTGGCAAATGCCGCTGAACCGAGCGACCGCGTCAGCGCGTCGAGGATCGATGATGTGATGGCCATGTGGATACTCCTGTTGAAGCCAGAACCCGCGCCAGGAGATCTCCATCAAAGGTGGTGCCGTGCGGAAGGGCCTTCAAACCTTCGACATACGAACCGGACAGCTGCCGAGCCTGACCACGGCGCTCGCGTGATGTCGTGAGCCGCACGCGGCCGCCCGCGACACTTCAACAGCTCATCCGCGAAGCAGGTCGAGCAGAAGCCCGGCCCAGGGGACTTCAGAATAGAAGAGGACGACGAGGAAACGCGCCGGCGTACACGCGGCGAACCCAGATATCTGCCTCCGCTGTTCCGGCTGCACCCATCACGAGGACGAGCCAGCCAAAGCCAGCGACCGGCGCAAATGCGTACGTGATCACGCAGAAACTGAGCAGCAGGATGTGACGAAGCCCGACCGGAATTCGCGGCGGAGAACTCAGCATCGTGATTGCTACGAGCACCTCGAGCAGCACGATGCCCCACGTCGAAACGATTGCAAGCGCCCGCAGCCGCGGTGGCTCGATCACGACGGAGGGCGTCGCGAGCGCGGCGCCGTCGGGCAGAGGGTCGAGGGCGCGACGATTCGCCTCGAGCTCGTCGGCAGACAGGCCACCAATGAGCATCGCGGCTTCGGCGAAGCGCGGGTCGGTCAGGAGCGTCACGCGAAAGAACCGGCCGTCGAGGTAGTCCGGCGACAGAAACACTTTCCAGAGGACGGCGAACGCGAACGCCAGGCCGAGCAGCCATCGGCTCGCGGTCGAGAGCGCGTGCGACACGTCCGTCGCGCGAAGCGCCAGGGCGATCGCCAGCGTCCAGTACGCGAGCAGATAGATGTGGTTATCGGCCAGCGGCCAGTCATCCGCGATTCGCACGGACACGAGCGCGGCCACTCCCGCCCAGACCGCCGGGGTCCGCAGGGCCCGAGGGGAGATCAGCACGATCGCCGCCGCGGCGAGAATCACCGGACGCACGAACCAGGGGCCCATCGGCCGCAGCAGCAGCGCGATGGCCGTCAGGCGAAGCGGAATCTCGAGATACGGAGGGCACGGCGCGGCACTGAACCATTTTGCGGTCTCGAAGAGCACGCCGAGCCGGTGGCCAGCGGTCATCGACGCGTCTTTCTGGGCACGGCGTCGGGAATTCTAGCGAGGCTCCGCCTGAGACCGACGAGTGGCTCCGCCTCGCTAGGTGGCATTGCTTGATCACGGTCTTGACCCCGCGAAACTTGACTCACTTGGACAAGTTCTGAGGGGTCAAGACCTCTAGGGCACCTGATACACGAACGCGCGGAGGGTGCGTTCAGTGGCCGCGAGCGTGTCGGGCTGGAACTCGGTTCGCCAGACTGTCAGCGTGACCTTCGTCACCGGCCGTTCGTAGCGACGCTCGCGCGCCACGATACCCTCGGCCAGGCGACGGAGCAGCCAGTCGGTTGGACAATTTGCCGAACGGGCGGCGAGTTCCTCGAGCGAGGGAGGAACGTCCTGCGCCTCCGATCGATCGGGCGCCTCGATCACGATATCGACGCCGCGATAGGCGCCGTGATCGAGCGTTGAGAACATGCCGAAGCCGCCACCCTTCCACGGCGTCAGCTCGAGCGTCTTCGCAAGCGTCACCTGACAGACAGCAATAACCGCCAGCAAGACAGGCGGCACGAGCGCTGCCGATCGAGAACCCGTGGTGAACCTCCTGAACCTCTTGAACCTTTTTGAACCTCTTGAACCTCTACTGCAGCACTACGACCTGATAGCCGTTGCTGACACGCTGATAGTGGGTCGGTCCGCACTGACTGTAGGCGACGCCGCCATGTTGCACCGTCGAGCATCCCGCGGGCAGCGTCGTAATGATGGCGCCCGCCGGCGGGCTGACCACCTGATACACCATCTCGCCGTTTGACATGACGCGCGTGTAGTAGGCGCCGTCGGCATAATAATAGCTGGTCTCGGCGACGGTGACCGTTACCGCCGTCTTCGGCGGCTTCGCCAGCATCGTCCCAATCGCGATGCCGGTCGCCACGCCCGCCGCGATCTTCCAGCCCTCGTAGCTTTCGTAGTGATCGCCGACGACCACTCCCCGCCGTCCGACTGCGCCGTAGCCTTCCTCGCCGGCCACCACGGCGCCGTGCGGGCCGACACGCGCGTATCCGTCTTCACCTTCGACGACCGCGCCGCGCCGGCCGACAGCGGCATAGCCCTCGTCTCCTTTGGCAACCGCGCCATGGCGGCCCGCGGCGGCGTAGCCCTCTTCACCCTTCACCGCGACGCCACGTGGGCCCGCCGCAGCAGCTCTGCCCTCCTCGCCCTTGGCGACCGCCCCGCGGCGGTTGCCGCGAACCTGTGCAGAGGCGGGACCGATCCAGGAGGTCAACGCCAGGAGTGTCACGCCGCAGGTCATCCGCATCATCCAGCTATTTCGCATGATCGTCCTCGTGTGTTGCGACCGCTTACTTCTTGACCGGCGCGGCAGCGGCCGGCGCGGCCGTCTTCGGCCGGGATGTTCTTCAGCACGCGGGCGCGCTGCAAGATCGCGATGCCCTCGTAGTCGGCGGGCACGCTGGGCTTGAATCGATCGTCTCCCAACGTCGGAGACAGATTCCAGTTGATGAACTTCAAATCAACCTTGCGCAGATGCTTGGCCTCTGGGAAGTCGGCGTGTGCCTTGATCGGAAGCGGATCACCGGTCGACGCGATCCACACTTCCCAACTGACGCCCTTGTCTTTGAACGCCAGATGATCTGCCTGTTGGCCATCGACCGCTTCCTTCGCCACCCAGCCGCCGGTCGTCGCGTCAGTCAGAAGCGCCTTGGCAGGGGACGAATACAGAAAGTCGGCGACCGGCGCCGCGACGCCGTACCGCTCGTGCATCGAATCGAACACCTTGTCGAGCGTCTCCGGCATGCGCGCCTGAGCGAAGACCTTATTGCCGTGCATCACAAACGTCAGGCCGACACCGTCGTACCACCCTTCGTTCTGACCACCCCCGGACTGATCATCAAGACCAGTGGTCTTGAAGTACACGCGATCGGGACGGCGCAGGGCGGTTTCACGCGTCAGCGTCCGAGTGCGCGGCTTGCCATTCGACCTGATCTCGTCCCGGACCTCCTGCGTCGTCACGGTTAATGCTTTCGCCGAGCCGAGCCTGGCGCTCATCTTCTCGACAATCTCCTTGCCGCGGGCCAGGCGCTCGGCGTCGGTTCGAGGCTCGCGCGGCCCGCAGGCACCGGCAAGCCCGGCAGCAAACACCAGGCAGGTGACAAGGGCCCAACGGCTCGGCTGTGGACGTATAGTCATACCGCAAGCGTCTCCAAGTCTTGCGCCAGTTCGAAGACACCGCGAACCCGGTAATTCCCAAGGGACTTCGCAAGCTGACGCCTGGTGCCCCCGATCGGCCGCGGGATTTCGCGGATCGCCGTCTGGAGACAAACGCATCGTTACTTCTTCTCGAACATCCGCGCCAACCGGTTCACGGGCCGTGCCGCGCCACAGCGGGGAAGCCACTACCGTCTCCTGTTCCGGAGGCGCTGCCCGCTTCCGTTCCTGGTGCCGACACGCTACGGCTTAGGTGGATATTTCTTGAGGATGTCAGCGACCGCTGCGCGGATGAGCGCCGCACGCTTTTCCTGAGTCTGACCGGGCTTGAGCTCGGCCTGTCCAATCCCGCGCCAGACGACTTCCTTGTTCGCGCTGATATCGAGGACCAGCGAGCCTCGCTCGATGACGCTGTACGACTGCGTCGCGCCGGTGAACGGAGGCACGCCCCACGCCGTGACCGCGGGAAGAAACTGTCCGATAGTCTGCGCGTCGGTTCCGAGCGTGATGAGCACGTAGTACTTGATCTTGACGTCGGAGGGCGCCCCTGGCGCGGCCGCGGCCAGGCCGCGCTGCGGGAGCGTGGCACCAACGGCCTCCATGATGATCGGCTCGGCGCGTTGTCTGACGAGCTCGGGATTGTCGTCGGCCGTGAGGGCCATCTTGACCTCGCCCGGCCCGCCCTCGTGCCACGACCAGGTCTTGGCTTTCGTGAAGTCAAAGCTCTTGGTGAACTGCGTTTTTACCTTCACGGCGGCGGTGACGTGGCCCGCCAGCCCGGCGATAGCGCAGGCAGTCAACAGCGCGGTGGTGGTTCTCATTCCGCTGGCTCCTTCCGAGCACCCGCTCGGCGTGATCCGGCACGGGGCGACAGCACCTCCGACCGGCCTGGGGCACAGCAGAGGGATTCGGCGCGAATGCCAGATTTAATGCCGCCCATGATGTCACAGACCCTCAATCCTGGAACGGGGAAGGACGCCAGCCCGGTGGGGCGCCGCCTTCCCACTGACCGCAGGACCACTCCCGCCCCCTCCGCGCAGGGCCGCGGAGGCGCCACGGCTGTTCGCGGGTGCCCCCCAGGACCGTCACCAAGTGTTGACCTGTCAAAGGTGACCGCGAGGTACGAGGATTGCACTTCGAAGAGGCGCTCAATGCTCCTCGCCTCTATTACCTTTCGCGTTCAGCCGTTCAAGCGCGCCGAGGCACATTCGGCGATCGATGCGCTCGTACAGGCGATGCGCGCGGCCCCCGGTTGCGCCCGCAGCCGCGTGCTCAACGACTCCGACGACGAGAATCTCTTCATGATCGCGTCGGAGTGGAGCGATGCAGACGCCGCCGAGGCCTTCTTCGGCTCGCGCGAGTTCCAGATTTTCAAGGGTGTTCGGATCCTGATGCGCGAAGACCCGTTCATCATCCTCGATGACGTCCGCGCGCGCGTCACGCGCCTGCTCCGGGCGTCATGAACAATGCTGAGTGCTGAATGCTGAAGTGAATTCTGACTTCACTTCAGCATTCAGACTTCAGCATTCAGCATTTCTTCAGCGTGGCCGAGCGATTCCCAACTTCAGCATCCGGCTGCGCAGCGTGCTCGGCTTGAGCCCAAGGAGTTGGGCTGCGCCGGCGCCGCCTTCAATTCGCCACCGCGTCGTGTCCAGCACCGTTCGAATATGGCGCTTCTCGATTTCGACGAGAGTGACTCCCGCCGCCGCCGAAGTCGGCTGAGACGAAGGCATCCAGGCGTCTCCGAGCGCGAGCGTCGCGCCGGGCGACAGGATGATCGCTCGTTGCAGAACGTTCTCGAGCTCGCGGACATTGCCCGGCCAGTCGTACGCCTGCAGCGTCTGCATGACGTAGGCGGGAATCGAATCGATCCGTTTGTTCAGCGTCCGCGACAGCCGTCGGACGAGATGTTCGACGAGCTGCGGCAGATCCTCGCGCCGGTCTCGCAGCGACGGAACCGTGATCGGAAAGACGTTGAGACGATAGTACAAGTCGCGGCGAAAGCGTCCCGCGCGGACTTCTTCTGTCAGATCCCGATTGGTCGCGGCGATCACTCGCACATCCACATCGACAGTACGCGGACTGCCGAGCCGTTCGACCTGGCCCTCCTGGAGCACTCGTAGCAGCTTCGGCTGGAGCTCGAGCGGCAACTCCCCGACTTCGTCGAGCAGAATGGTCCCTCGATGGGCCAGCTCGAACCGGCCAATCTGGGTCGCATGGGCGCCGGTGAAGGCTCCACGCTCGCGGCCGAAGAGCTCGCTCTCCACCAGGTTGGCGGGAAGCGCGGCGCAGTTGACGACGACCAGCGGTCGGGTGCGGCGAGAGCTGCGCCGGTGGATCGCCCGGGCCAGCAGTTCCTTTCCGGTGCCGGTTTCTCCTGACAACAGTACGGTCGCATCAGTCGACGCGACCTGATCGACGCGGAACATCACATATCGAAGCGCGTCGCTCTCGCCGACGATCGTGTCTCGATCGTCGACGGTCGGCAAAGCGACCGGCGTTGGCGCATCGTTGCGCCGGAAAGGGGCCACACCTGAGATTTCGCGTTCGTGTGGAATGGCTGGAAACGTCATAACACCCTCATTCGTGCCCTCAGTCGTTGAAGTGCGGCGAGTCCACAGCCGTGCCGGGAGGCTGGAGAGGGACCATGGACTCGCCGCGGACCGGCGAGGCGAGAGCGCCGGCCGACGAAAGGCCATTCTTCACGAAGTACAGGCGTTGCTGGGGTTGGATTACGGTAGGAGCCCGGTAGGATCAGGGCGTTGACCGGTCGTTCGGTAGGATTTCGGTAAGATCTCATCACCGCAATCCCCCTCGACGTAACGACCGGTCGGCTTTCAGTCACAATTACCTGTCCAACGTGAAGTATTTCGCACCTTTCCGGCTCGACGTCCCAGGCCGAGCGCTCTGGCGGGATGACGTCCGGGTCCCGCTGACGCACAAGGCCTTCGACGTCCTCGCCGTCCTCGTCGAGCGGGCCGGCCACCTGGTCACCAAGGAGACCCTGCTCGCCGCGGTTTGGCCCGAGATTCACGTCCACCCCGACAACGTCAAGGTGCTCATCGGGGAGATTCGGCGGACCCTCGGCGACCACCCGATTCGCCCACGCTTCATCAGGAGCCTCGTCAAACGGGGCTATATCTTCATCGCGCCCGTCGTCGAGGCTCCGGCCGACCCTGCCGCCAGTTCGTCAGTGCCGATATTTGTCGGGCGGCAGCCGGAGATGAACCGGCTGCTCGCTGCCTTCGACGAGGCCGCGGCCTCGCACCGCCAGGTCGTTTTCGTGACAGGCGATGCTGGAATCGGCAAGACGTCGCTCTGCGAGGCGTTTCTTCGCGTCGCGCCCACTCGGCACGCGATCCGGGCGACATGGGCGCAGTGCATGCGCGCTCTCCGGGCCGTCGGAGCCGTACTATCCGCTGCTCGATCTGCTGACCCGGCTGGCACGGTCGGCCGACGACGACACCGTCGCTACCATCCTCTCCAGGCATGCGCCAAGCTGGCTTCCGCATCTGCCCGCGCTCTCGGAGGAGGCCGCGGGCGCGTTTGCCGCGGGGACACACGTGTCGACGGCCGCCCGCATGCTGCGCGAGGTCGTCACCGCGCTCGAGGCGCTTGCCGAGGAGACCACGCTCGTCGTGTGGATCGAGGATCTCCAATGGGCCGACGCAGCGACGATGGACGTCCTGACAAGTCTCGGACAGCGGCGCGATCCGGCCAAGATTCTGCTCCTTGCCACCGTCCGACCGGTCGAGCCTGTGGCGGCGTCCGCGCCACTGCGGCGGGCTCAATTCGATCTGCTGGCCCGCGCGAATGCGACCGAACTCAGGCTGCAGGCGCTGACCCTCGAGGACGTGACGCAGTATCTCGACCGGCAGCTCGGCTCGGTTGTGTCCGGCCAATCCTCGCTCCTGTTACACCGGCTGACGAACGGCAATCCGCTGTTCCTGCTGACGGCGATCGACCACCTCGTGCGCAAGGGCCTCATCCGCGAGAGTGGCGACGGGTGGCGGGTCGAGGCGCCGCTCGACGCGCTCGAAGCGGCCGTCCCGGCGAGCCTTGTTGGCACGGTCGTACGCGAGCTCGACGAGCTGGCGCCCGATGAACGTCAGGCCATCGACGCCGCAGCGGTCGTGGGCGTCGAGTTCTCGCTCTGGCTCGCGGCGCGCGCGGCCGACGTCGACGAGCTTGCCTTGGAACCGGTGCTCGAGGTGCTCGCCCGTCGCCGCACCTTCATCGTCCGCGAAGGCGTCGTCGAGATGGCCAACGGGGTCTTCAGTCCGCTGTATCGCTTTGCGCACGGGCTCTATCAGGAAATCGTGCTCGAGCAGATGGCGACCAGGCCGCGCGCCGATGCGCATGCGCGCGCGGGGCTCGCCATGGAACGCGTATTCAGCGGCCGCGAACACGAAGCGGCGGCGGATCTCGCGTGTCACTTTCACGGCGCCGGTGATCACCTGCGCGCGGCGCGGTATCTCCGGCTGGCGGCTGGCAATGCGCTCAAGCGCTACGCGCCGCGCGAAGCCGCGGCGCTCTTGCACGGCGCAATGACTCATCTCTCGCGCCTGACGTCAACCGAACGCGCCGACACCGAGTATCCACTGATGTTCGAGCTCGGTCAGGCGCAGCTGGCGGCGGGCGAAACCGATCTCGCGATCCAGACGCTCGGCAAGCTCGAACGGCGAACGAGCGATGAGCGTCAGCACGACCACCGGGTTCGGGCGCTGATCGCGCTCGCCGAAGCGCACGCCGGAAGGTCGCGCGAAGCGACCCTCGAATGTGCTCGGCAGGTCAAGGTCGTCGCGCCGCTCGCGTCGGATGCCAGGCTGGCGTCGACGGCGATGATTCGCGCCGGCATCATCGAGCTGCATTTCGAGGGGTGGTCTGACGAGATCGCCGACCGTTGCCTCGAAGCGTGGCGCGATCTTCCACGGCACGTCTCGAACGAACAACGCTCGCTCGCCATCCGTCTGCTGTTTCTGCACAACGCTCGATCCGCGTACGCGACTGCGTGGAGCGCCGGCCGAAAACTGCTGCCGCTGGCGCTCGCGAGCGGCGATCTGTCGGATTGCGTTTATTGCTACTACGTGCTCGCGGCAGCCGCGCTGCATCTTGGCCGCTGGGACGACGCCAAGGGGTTCGCGGTCGAAGGGACGGCGGTCTGCGAGCGAACTGGCAGCGTGCGCTACGCCGTCACGATGCGGATGCTGCAGGCCTGGATCGCGCTCGAGGCGCAACGGTACGACGAAGCGCATCGCTTGAGCGTGGGCGATCGAGCCCTTGCCGAGAGTGGGGGCTGGGTGAATGCCCGCCAGATGTCGCTCCTCTTCGGAGGCGCCTCGGCGCTCGCGCTGGGTCGACTCGCCGACGCTGCCGCAGATCTCGAGCAGCTGCGCGACTGGTATGCGCGCGAACGAATCGTGATGGACTGGTACTGGGAGGCGCAGCTGCACGCCTACCTGGCGGAGTTGTGGCTCCGCCGCGGCGACCTCGAGCGCGCAACGATCGAGGCGTCGGCCGCCAGGCAGGCCGCCAACGCCACCCCCGAGCGCACGTGGCGAAGCCGCTCACAGGTCGCCTCCGCGGTGGTCGCCATCGAACGCCGCGCATTCGACGAAGCCAGCCAGTACCTGCGTCAGGCCCGACGCGAGGTTCGCGGGATTGACACCCCTCTCGTTTCGTGGCGGATCGAAGCGGTCACCGCCACGCTTCTCGAGAAAACCGCGCAGCCAGACTCGGCCCGCCGGGCCCGGCAGAAGTACGAACGCGCCCTCGAGCGACTGCAGCCCCAGCGCCTGACCGATAAGCGGAATTCCGTCGATCCCGGCCCACGGCACTGATTTGCCCGCGGGGGCATTCGCCGTCCTTGGCACCCTGGCATCCCTGGGGCACTCTTGGCACCCTGGTCCCTTGGCAGCGGTCCCTGGCACCCCGGTACCCTGGCCCCCTGCCTGATGAGTTACACTAGGGTTTCCCCGAACCGACCACTGTGCGCACGAGAATTTCCGCCCTCATCGTCTGCATGACCCTGGGCATGACAGGGGTTTACGCCCGTCAGTCCCAGGTGAGCGTCTTGACGGCCTCGCCGTTTGAAAGCTATCTCGAATCGCTCCGCGCGCAGGCAGGCATCCCGGGCATGTCGGCAGCGCTCGTGCAAAACGGCCAGATCGTCTGGGAGCGCGGGTTCGGCTTCCAGAATCAGGAATCGCGCATCCGCGCCACGCCAGACACGCCCTACCCGATCGCCGACATCAGCCAGACGTTTGCCTCGGTGCTGGTCCTGCAGTGCGCCGAACAGCGCCGCCTGAGGATCGACGACACACTCAGACAGCACGGCGGGGCTGTGCCCGAGTCGTCAGCGACGCTGCGACAGGTGTTGAGCCACACGTCGGCGGGCGCGCCTGCCGGCAGCTTCCACTACGATCCGGAGCGCTACTCGCAGCTCACGCCAGTCGTCGAATCGTGCCTGCCGCAGCCGTACCGCAAGAGCGTCGCCGTAAATATCCTCGAGCGACTGGCCATGAGGGACTCGGTGCCGGGACGCGACCTCGCCGAACGCACTGCGTTGACCGAGCCGCTCTTCGCAGAGCGAGATTCTCGAGCGCTATCAACAGGTCCTGGAGCGAATTGCAATTCCGTACAAGGTCGACAAGCGCGGGCGGGCTACCAGGACCGAGCTGTCCCTGGAAGGAATCAACGCCGCGGGCGGGCTCGTCACGACCGTCCGCGACTTCGCCCGCTACGACGCCGCGCTCGATGAGGCGGTGCTGCTGAGCGAAGAAACGCTCGGCGTTGCCTGGTCAAACGCCATCAGCGCCGATCAGACGACGCTCCCCACTGGTCTCGGATGGTTCGTCCAGAGCTACAAGGGCGAACCAGTCGTCTGGCACTTCGGTCTGATTACGAACGGCTACTCCTCGCTCGTCGTCAAGCTCCCGTCCCGCCACCTGACGTTCATCTTGTTCGCCAACAGCGACGGTCTGAGCGCACCTTTCCAGCTCGACTCGGGCGACGTCACACGTTCAATTTTTGCGACCCTCTTCCTCCGACTCTTCACGTAGGACCGAGGTGCGGACGCTCTCGAGAGTTCTGACTCTCCTCGGAGTCCTCGTGCTACTCGTGCCTGGGACCGCGCGCGCCGACTGGCAGCTGACGCCGTTTCTCGGGCTCACGTTCAAGGGCGACACGACCCTGTTCGACTTCGAGACCGCCACCGGCAACACGCACTGGACGTTCGGGGGCTCGGTGGCGCTGGTGGGATCCGGGCCGATCGGTGCCGAAGGGTTGATCGTCTATACGCCGGGGTTTTTCCAACAGGACAATCCGCCGCTCATCGACGGCGTCGTCCCGCCCGATATCGTCGCGAGCCGGACGCTTGCGCTCATGGGCAACGTCATCCTGACAATACCGCGCAGCTGGAACGAGTATGGGCTGCGGCCATTCGTCTCCGGCGGGATCGGCATGCTTTCAGCCACGGCGACAGATGCCCTCGACTTTCTCCCTGTCGACACCAAGCTGCTCGGCTACAACGTCGGAGGCGGTGCGGTGGGCTTTCTGACCGATCGCGTCGGCCTGCGCTTCGATCTCCGCTACTTCAGCAACTTGAAGCCGAGCGACGACCCGGAGTTGATCGCCACGGGACGCGTGCACCTGAGCTACTGGACCGGCAGCGTCGGAGTCGTGTTTCGCTACTGACGAGCAGGGCACCCTGGCCCTTGGCACCCTAGCACCCTTCATTCTTCCTGATCGCGCGCATGACATCCTCGCGTGGCGGTGGCATCGATGGCATCGCCGCCGAATCCGGGACGGCCGCGCGCGTCGCAAACACCACGACCTCGGGACAAACCAGCTCAGGACGCGGATCGAGCCACCACGGGCCATGCGAAGTGAAGCGGGCGACAGGACGATAGCGTGAACCCTCTCCCGTCAGCAGGAGCCGGTAGACCTGAATCCGCTCGGGCCACCGTGCCTGCCAGTCCGGATTGAGGTAGCGCGGGTAGAAAAAGTCCGCGTCGACGATCACACCGTTCGCGGGATTGTCGAGGTACGGATACATCTCCTTCCAGAAGTCACCACCGCGATACTCGGTCCTCAGCACGAAGGGCACGAAGCGCATCTCGAACGACGGACGGACGAGGTGCGGAAGATACGCCTCGATCGAAAAGTAGTCGACCGACATCGCCGGAGGCAGCGAGAGGTTCTGCAGCCACCGCCCCGCCGCATATCGAGTGTCGGCGGCGAACATGTGGGCGGTCCTCGCCGCGTACGCCGTCGAGTAGACGCCCACGAAGGTCGCAAGCGCGACCGCGGCGACGCGCAAGCCCGGACGGCTGGCGGATCGGATCAGAGCCACGGCGGCCACGGCTGCGATGAGCACGAGCGATGGGCCGATTGGCATGATGAAGCGCAGGGCGCGATGCGCGGTGATGCCGTAAAACCCGTAGAAGACCACGATCCACGCCAGGTGGATCGCGTAGAACTGCCGAAGCCGACTCTCAGTGCCGGCGCGGAGGAGGCGCCAGCCGCCGATCACCATCCCGGCCAGCGCCAGCGCAAAGAGGGGCCACCCGAGCGCGTTGGCGACGATGCCGATGTAGGGAATCCAGGAGCGCTCGATGTTGGCGAGCGAGCCGCTGGGCGCGCCGGTCAACCACGTGATGATGAGCGCGTCTCGGAAAAGCGGCCACGACAACACCGCGTAGGGGGACGCCGCGATGAAGCCGGCGATCGTGCACGCCATGGTGAAGGCCATCTGCGCGATCCCGGTGATTGAGAAGCCTCGTAACAGACCTCTCCCGGCCAGATGCGCGACCACAAACGGCACGGCGAGCACCCAGGGCGTGTACTTGGTCGAACAGGCCAGCCCCGTGGCCAACCCGGCGAGCGCGTAATCGCGCCAGCGGCCACGTTCGGCCACGTACGAGAACCGCCATAGCGCCCACACGCAGAGCAGGAACAACAGGCTTTCGCCAGTGGCGAAGTGCGCCATGTTGACGAGGCCCATCGTGGCCGCGGTGAACCACGCCGCGACGAGACCGGTCGTGTCATCGGCAACGTGCCGGCCGATTCTGAAGACCAGGAGAACGGTCAGCAGCTGAAAGATTACCGAGAACAGCCGCGCGAGGCGGAACGCGAGGAACTGGATCGGTCGATCCGCGTGCTGTGGATCGGTCAGCTCGATGTTGGCGACCAGCCGATATCTGAGCGCCTGTCGCGGGGCGAGCGCGTATGCCAGTCGAACAGCCACATAGGTCGTATATGCGTGCAGGCTCGGATTGATGAAATGCGGGGGCGCGAGCGTGCGGTCGCGAACCATCGTGTCGGCGAGCTGCACCTTTTCATCAGGATGCCATTGGTAGGGCAGTCCCCAGTCGAGTCCGCGAATGCCCAGTGCGGCGCTGAGCAGGAGGATCAAGGCGAGCCATGCGAGGGTCTGGCGAGGAGGCCAGCCGGATGAGGCAGGAACCCGGCGGGCGCTGAACTCGATGCCGCCGATACGCAGCGCAATGTGCTGTGGCGCTGAAACGCTCTCGCCTCCCATCAGGAAGCGGCAGAGCCGACTGTCGGCATGGCAGGAAATGCTAAGATGCGCGGGCCGATCTCATGGATCAAGCCCAGTCACAAAAACTGACGATTATCATCCCAGTATACAACGAGGAATCGACCATCGCGGCGGTGCTCGCGAGGGTTCACGCGGTGTCGCTGCCGCTTGCGCGCGAAGTCATCGTCGTCAACGACGGCTCGACCGATAGGTACCGAGCGCGCAAATCGATCGTGTCCGCAGCGACTACCCCGGCCTCGTTGTGCTCGACATGCCGCAGAACTCCGGCAAGGGCGCGGCGATCGCGCGCGGCGTGCGCGCCGCTACCGGCGACATCGTGGTCATCCAGGATGCGGACCTCGAGGTCGATCCGGCCGAGCATACCAGGCTGCTCGAGCCGATCCTCAATGGGGGCGCGCCGGTCGTCTACGGCTCACGGTTCCTGGGACGACCCCAAGGCCTGTCGGTGAATGCGCTGGCGAATCTGGTCCTCACGACCCTGACCAATATCCTCTACGGCGCGCGCATTACCGACATGGAAACGGCCTACAAGATGGTGCGCCGGGACGTCTTCGATCGCCTCGTCCTCGAGTGCCGGCGTTTCGATTTCGAGCCAGAGATCACCGCCAAGCTGCTGCGGTGTGGTTACCGGATAATCGAGCTGCCGATTTCCTACACGCCGAGATCGAGGCAGGAGGGCAAGAAGATCAAGTGGCAGGATGGCGTCGTGGCGCTGCGAGTGCTCCTGCGCTACCGGTTCGTTCCGTTCGATCGGATTGTTCGCGACGGAGTGAGCGCGGAATCGGCCGGCGCGCCATAGGCGCTCGTCGTCGCGCGCGCCTCGAACGCTTTCGCAATCGCGTCGCGGTAGATCGACGCCATCGCTTCGTAGCCGCGCGCGGTCGGGTGCAGGTCGTCGACGCCGATGAGCGAGAGATCATCCTTCATCCCCGCGTAGACGTCGACGAGCACGGCGTTGTGGCTGACGGCGAGCGCGCGCACCTTATCGTTGAAGCCGGGAATCAGCCCGGCGACGAGGTCGCGCGAGCGAGCACCGCCGGCACGCTGCGGCGGGATGGTCGCAAGACAGACGCGGATGTTCCGGCTCTCCGCGTCGCGCATCATCGCATCGAGCGCTGAGAGCGCCGGCTCGATACCCTGTTGCGCGAACAACAGATCGTTGGTTCCCTCCATCAGCAGCACCACTTCGGGCGTGTTGGCGGCGAGTGTCGGGCCAAACCGTTTCAGGCCGTCTCCCGAGGCGAACTCACCAGCGCTGCCGGCGTTGACCACCGTGATCGTCTGCGACGGGTACTGCGCGCGCAGGAGTCCGCGCAGCACCGTTGGGTACGAAGCCGGCAAATCGAGGGATAACACCGTCGGCGCGAGCGAGACCACACCCTCCGTCAGGCTGTCGCCGAACGCCACGAACTTCGTTGACGTCAGCCGCGGCGGGGATTTGACCGATGACAATGAAGCTACAGGCGGCCGATTGTCCGCGCGGAGTCCCGCGCCTGACAGGATACGGTCGTCGAACCCACGGCGAACCGATCGCCTGACGTAAGCGAACACGACGACGTGACCGGCGCGAGGCCGTTGGCCGTCGTGGGCACGCCGAAGCTGACCGGCACGTCGCTCCCGTCGACCGACATTGCTTCAGCCGGCGCCGGACACGTGATCGCCAGGACTCCACCGGCCGGAGGCGCCGGAGCCATCGGGGACTTGGCCCCGCATCCCGCCGAGGTGGCGACCGCCAGCGCGACTGCGAGCCGCGAGAGGCCTCCAGAGAGCCATTCCTTCATAAGGGTAAACAACTATTTTAACGCATGAGGTGACGGTAGAGGTCACCCGGCAGGCCGGCGCGCGGACCCCTCCGCCAACGGGCCGCGTTGCGCCAGGGTGTCAGAAGGCCGTAAAGTACTGATTCTGAAATGCGGCGGCTGTAGCCCGGGATTGAACACCTCATGCGCCTGATGAATGCGCGGCTGTGCTTGGATTGCGAAGAAGTTCACGACGAACAGCACTGCCCGATCTGTGGTTCGGAGTCGTTCGCCTTCCTGACCCGCTGGGTTTCGCCGTCGGACACTGTTGCGGCCGAAGCGGCGCCTCGCAACACGCGCCCTCCCGACCCTGTGGATCGCCGGGAACAAGTCGATGCCTATCGACAGATCCTCAATCCGACACCACCCGCCCAGAACCGGGGCCGTATCGTCGCGCGAGGCGCGCTGGGGCTGGCACTTCTCGGAGTAGCGCGGATGATCTGGCGCGCCACGCCGGAGCCACGATCCGAATCAAAACCCGCCACCGGCACCACGTCCCAGAACCGACGCGTCGTAAGCCAGAGAGCGTCACGCGTATTGCGACGGCGTCACGCGTATTGCAGACGTAGGGAACGGACGAGGAGGATTGGCACGACGTGACATCTTCGAAGTTTTTCCGACCGAGATTGTTCCTGCTCTCAACCGCGATCGCCGTTGCGGTGTCGCTCGCCGGAGCGCAAACCAGGATCACGGCTCCCAAAAACAAGTACACGCCGGAACAGGACGTCGAACTCGGTCGCGAGGCCGCGGCAGAGATTCGCAAGCAGTACCCCGTCATCACCGACTCCGCACTTTCGGGCTACCTCGACCGGCTCGGAAAACGGCTCGTCGCCGTCGCACCAGCTGAGTTGAACAATCCCGTGTTCGAGTACTCGTTCACGCCGGTGAACCTGAAGGACATCAACGCGTTCGCGCTGCCCGGCGGCCCGATGTTCGTCAACCGCGGGATGTTCGAGGCCGCTACAGGCGAGGGCGAGGTCGTCGGCGTGATGGCGCACGAGCTGAGCCACGTGCTGTTGCGCCACGGCACCGCCAACGCAACCAAAGCGGAGGGCTTTCAGCTCGGTCAGATCGCCGGCGCAATCGCCGGAGCCGTCGTCGGTGGCGGGTGGGGCCAGATCATCTCGCAGGGCAGCCAGTTCGGGCTCGGTACGGCGCTTCTGAAATACAGCCGCGAGTACGAAAAGCAAGCGGACCTGCTCGGCGCGCAAATCATGGCGCGAGCGGGTTACAACCCGCTCGATCTGGGCCGGATGTTCGAGACGATCCAGAAGGAGTCGCGCGGCGGCGGGCCGCAGTGGCTGAGCAGCCATCCCGATCCGGGCAACCGCTCGGCCTACATCGCGAAAGAAGCCGCGATGCTTCAGGTGACGCCGCGCGAGACCTACGCCGCCGAGTTTCAGCAGGCCCGCGGACTCTTTGCGGCGTTGCCCCCGGCCAAGACCATGGCCGAAATGGAGCGCGCGAGCGCCGGCAGCGCGCCACCGCCGGCTGGCGCGTCTGTTGGGCGGATTGGCGACCCCGTTCCGGCACCCTCGTCGCAGTTCCGAACCGTCCAGGGTGGCAACGTATTCGAGGTCGCCGTACCGCAGAACTGGCAGGCGGTGTCGTCGACAAACGCCATGAAGTTCGTGCCGCCAAACGGCTACGGCGCCGTCAATGGCGGCCAGACCGTCTTCACGCACGGCGTCGAGCTCGGCGTCGCCCGCGCGACGTCCAGAGATCTTCGCGACGCCACGCGCGCGCTCCTCGCGAATTTTGCGAAGAGCAACCCGGATCTGCGTCAGACATCCGAGCCGCGCGACATCCGGCTCTCGCAGCGGAGCGGCCTCGGTCTGTCGCTCGTCAATACTTCATACCTTGGCGGCTCAGAACAGATCGGCGTCTACACGACCTTTCTCGCCGACGGCAACTTGTTCTATGTCGCGACCATCGTTCCGGATGCCGAGGCGGAGCAGTACGGGCCGGTATTCAATCGAATCGCGAGGTCGATTCGGCTCCGGGACACCAGGTAGTGGACGTGCCGCCACTCCTGAAGAAGCTCGTCCCGCCGCTGATTGAGACCCACCGCCCCGCGGCGGCCGCCCTTGGATCGGCTGTTTCGACCGAACGCGCCGCAACTAGGGTTTCTCCGTGGCATACTGAACGATCTACACGGCCGAACAAGGAGTCGTTTCGTATGGCCCGGACGGTGCGCTGCGGACTTATCCAGACGCGGAACGTGCTCGGACCCGAGCGGGATCTCCCCTCGATCAAGAAGGCGATGATCGACCGCCACGTGACCCTTATCGGCGAGGCGGCGCGCAAAAAAGTGAAGATCCTGTGCCTGCAGGAGCTCTTCTACGGCCCCTACTTCTGCGCCGAGCAGGAAACCCGCTGGTACCAACTGACCGAGCGCGTGCCCGACGGGCCGACGATTACGCTCGTGCGCAAGCTGGCGAAGAAGCATCAGATGGTGATCGTCGCGCCGATCTACGAGGAAGAGCAGGCGGGGATCTACTACAACACTGCGGCGGTGATTGATGCCGACGGGTCCTACCTTGGCAAATATCGGAAGACGCACATCCCGCACTGCAAGCCAGGATTCTGGGAGAAGTTCTACTTTCGGCCCGGCAATCTCGGTTACCCGGTGTTCGACACCGCATTCGCGAAAGTCGGCGTCTACATCTGCTACGACCGGCACTTCCCTGAAGGCGCGCGCGCGCTCGGCCTGAACGGCGCGGAAATCGTCTTCAACCCGTCCGCGACGGTCGCCGGCCTGTCGGAGTATCTCTGGAAGCTCGAACAGCCGGCCCACGCAGTCGCGAATGGCTACTTCGTCGGCGCGATCAACCGCGTCGGAACCGAGGCGCCCTGGAACATCGGCGAATTCTACGGACAGAGCTATTTTTGCGACCCTCGTGGCCGCATCATCGCCGAGGCGCCGCGCGACCAGGATGCCGTCGTCGTCGCCGATCTCAACCTCGAGATGATTGACGAAGTGCGATCAGTCTGGCAGTTCTACCGGGACCGCCGTCCCGATGCGTATGGGGCGCTGGTGAATCCGTAAGGACGATCATGGCAGCCGACCTATCGGTGACCTTTACTGGCGTGCGCTTCGAGAATCCGTTTCTGCTCGCGTCGGCGCCGCCGACCGAGTCGGAGACCAACATCCTGAACGCATTCGAGGCCGGCTGGGGCGGTGTCGTCACCAAGACGATCGGCATGCACCCGGTCGCCAATGTGGCCGGTCCCAAGACAAAGTTCCTCCGCTATCATCCCGAGCCCGGCGTCCTCTCGATGAACCGTGGGCGCGGCGGCGTACTCCACTCTTCGTGGAACTGGGAGCTCATCTCCGACAAGCCGCTCGACTGGTGGCTGCCCCGAATCGAGCGGATCAAGAAGGCCTTCCCAACGCGAGTGCTGATCGCCTCGATCATGGCGGGATCCGGCAACGACAAGGAGCTCGAACGCTGGCGCACGCTCGCGACCACCTGTCAGGATGCGGGCGCCGACGGACTCGAGCTGAACCTCTCGTGCCCGCACATGGATCGGCCCGACATGGGGTCGAACATCGGCAAAGATCAGGCGCTCTGCTCGTTTGTCACGCAGGTGGTCAAGGAAGTCGCGCGCGTACCAGTCTGGGCCAAGCTGACGCCGGCTACCGGGGACATCGTTGTCGAGGCCGGCGCCGTCTTTCGCGGCGGCGGCGACGCGGTCAGTTCATCGAACACGTTCCCGTCGATTCCGCTCATCGATCCCGAGACGCTCGAATTCGAGATGAACGTCGATGGCTGCGTGTCGAGTGGAGGCCTCGGTGGACCTGCCATCCTGCCACAGGCCCTCGCGATGATGTCGCAGATGACGCGGGCATTTCCGGCCGCGTCATTCTCCGGAATCGGCGGCATCTCCGACTTCGGACATGCGCTCAACTATTTCATGCTCGGCTGCGGGACCGTCCAGGTCTGCACTGCCGCGATGCTGGACCGCGCTGTGGGCCCGAGCGTCATCACACGCCTGCTCGACGGCTCGCGTGCATTCTTCGAAAAGCACGCGGAGCGCGGCTGGACCTCGTTCGACAACATCCGCGGCCTGGCCCGCGACCGCGTCGTCTCGCACGCGCAGATTCGTCGACCGGAGTCGGCCGACTATCGTGGCGGCTATGAACAGGAGGGATATGCAGAGAAATAACTCTGCAGGTCGTGCTGGGACGTGGTTCAACCGCTGCCGGACACTGAATCAGCAGCGCCTGCGGCCCGAGCGCGGCGCGCAGTCGCCGCGCGAGAGCGAGCGGGGGTGGGGCCCCGCGAGCATTGAAGAATGACAACACTGATCCGAAACGGCACGATCGTCACCGCTTCCGACAAGTACGACGCGGACCTCTACATCGACAAGGGCGTCATCTCGCTGATCGGCCGTGGGCTGACCATCCCGGCGGAGACCGTCGTTGACGCGTCCGGTCAGCTGGTCCTGCCCGGCGGCGTCGACGTGCACACCCACCTCGACATGCCCTTTGGCGGCACCACGTCAGCCGACGACTTCGAGACCGGCACGATCGCGGCTGCGCACGGCGGCACCACCACGCTGATCGATTTCGCCATTCAGGATTTCGGCGCTGGCCTCTACCCGGCGTTCGATGGCTGGATGAAACGCGCCGAGGGAAAGGCGGTCATCGACTATGCCTTTCACATGATCGTGCGCGAGCTCAGCGAGCAGGCCTCGATCGACATGGATCGGATGGTCCGGCACGATGGCATCAGCTCCTTCAAGCTGTTCATGGCTTACCCTGGCGTCTTCATGGTCGACGACGCGACGATCTTCAAGGCGATGCTGAGAACGCGGGAGAACGGCGGGCTGATCTGCATGCACGCCGAGAACGGCGGCGTCATCGACACGCTCGTGAAGGAGGCGCTCAAGAGGGGCGAGCGCGCACCCAAGTACCATGCGCTGACGCGTCCGACCCGAGCGGAGGGTGAGGCGACGGGCCGCGCCATTGCGCTCGCCGAGATGGCCGGCGTTCCGGTCTACATCGTGCACTTGTCATGCGCCGATGCGCTCGAGAAGGTGCGGCAGGCGCGCGATATGGGGCTGCCGGCGTACGCCGAGACCTGCCCGCAGTATCTGTTTCTGTCCTACGACGACTACGAGCGCGAGGGTTTCGAGGGCGCGAAGTACGTCATGTCGCCGCCGTTGCGCGACAAATGGCACCAGGACGCGCTTTGGAAGGGCATCGTCCGAGACAACCTTCAGGTCGTGTCGACCGATCATTGCCCGTTCTGCATGAATGAACCGCCGCAGAAGCAGATCGGCCAGGATGACTTCTCGAAGATTCCAAACGGCGCGCCGGGTATCGAGACGCGGTTGATGCTGCTCTGGGACGGGGGAGTTCGGACCCGTCGCATCGACATGCATCGGTTCGTCGAAATCGTTGCGTCGAATCCGGCGCGGATGTTCGGGCTCTGGCCGCGCAAGGGAACGATCGCGGTCGGGTCGGATGGCGATCTGGTGATCTGGGATCCGCAGAAGACGGTCACGTTGTCGGCGAAGACGCATCACATGCGCGTCGACTACAACCCCTACGAGGGCCGCGTGGTGCAGGGCGCGCCGTCGATGGTCCTGTCGCGCGGCGAGGTGATCGTCGACAATGGGACGTTCACCGGGGCGCGTGGACGAGGTCAGTTCATCAAACGCCACGGCGGTCCGCCGCTGGTGGCATAGGCAGGAGTGAGGCCATGACACCGCCGCTACCCGCCGCGGGACTCGCAACAATCAACCACTGGATCTCTGGCAAGGCGTGGACCGCACCGGCCGACCGTTGGGGAGACGTCTACAACCCCGCGCACGGCGAGCCGAGCGCGCGCGTCGCGTTCGCCGATCCTGCGGTCGTTGATGCGGCGGTGGCCTCGGCCACCGAAGCCGCGCGGGCGTGGGGCCGCACGTCGCTCGCGGCGAGAGCACGCGTGCTCTTTGCTTTTCGCGAGCTCGTCGAGCGGCGCAAGCGCGATTTGGCCGCGATCCTGACCCGCGAACACGGCAAGGTGTTGTCCGACGCTCTCGGTGAGGTCAACCGCGGTCTCGAGGTCGTCGAGTTCGCCTGCGGGCTGCCGCATCTCCTCAAAGGCGAGTTCTCCGAGAACGTGTCGACCGACGTCGACAGCTATTCGATTCGCCAACCGCTCGGTGTGGTTGCCGGGATTACGCCATTCAACTTTCCGGCGATGGTGCCGATGTGGATGTACCCGCTCGCGATCGCGTGCGGGAACGCCTTCATCCTCAAGCCCTCGGAAAAGGATCCGTCGGCAGCCATGTTCTCGGCGGAGCTGCTCGCCGAGGCTGGTCTGCCGCCGGGCGTGTTCACTATCGTTCACGGCGACAAAGCCGCGGTCGACGCCATCCTGTCCCATCCCGGCATCCAGGCGGTGAGCTTCGTCGGGTCGACGCCGATCGCGCGCTACATCTACGAAACCGGCACGCGGCACGGCAAGCGGGTCCAGGCGCTCGGCGGCGCGAAGAACCACATGATCGTGCTTCCCGACGCCGACCTCGATCTGGCTGCCGATTCTGCGGTCAGCGCCGCGTATGGTTCGACCGGCCAGCGCTGCATGGCCATCTCTGTGCTCGTCGCGGTCGGAGATGTCGCCGATCGCCTGCTGCCTCGGGTGCGCGAGCGGCTGCGGAAGCTGAAGGTCACGGAAGGTCTCGCGCCCGGCGCCGACATGGGCCCACTTGTCACCCGTGAACACTGCGCCCGAGTGCTGTCGTACGTGGAGCAGGGTCAGGCGGCTGGCGCTGAGCTCCTCGAAGACGGACGAGAACTTCGGGTGCCTGGCCACGAGCGTGGATTCTTCGTCGGGCCGTGTCTCTTCGATCGCGTCACGCCGTCGATGACGATCTACACCGACGAGATCTTCGGCCCGGTGCTGAGCGTCGTGCGCGCGCAGACCTACGACGAAGCGCTGCGCCTCGTCAACGAAAGCGCGTTTGCCAACGGCGTCGCGATCTTCACGAATGACGGCGGCGCCGCGCGGCGGTTCCAGACCGAGGTACAGGCCGGAATGGTCGGCATCAATGTGCCGATCCCCGTGCCGATGGCCTATTACTCGTTTGGCGGGTGGAAGAGCTCGCTCTTCGGCGACGCCCACGTGTACGGCCGCGAGGGCGTCAACTTCTACACCCGTGGGAAGGTGATCACGTCGCGGTGGCCAGACCCACGCCACCGCGGCGTCAATCTCGGGTTCCCTCAGATGAGTTGAATCAGGAGATCTTGCGGCTGACGGTCACCAGCTTGATCGGCTCTGCGGCGTAGTCATCCACTTGCACGCCGACGCCGTCAGGACCGGGCTTGATGCGCGCCGCCGCGGCCATGCTGCCGCTGCCGAGACCGACGTCATCGACTTCGATTCTGATCCCCGCGACCTCGTACCCCGCGCGGGGTTTCGCTTCAGCGCTGCCGCCGCCAACGAAAAACACCGGCTTGTCCGTCACCAGGGTAATCGTGCGGCCCTTGGCAGTCTTGACCTCGTGGGCGTAGCGGATCGCGAATTTCTGATCGCCGACGGCGACCGTTCCGACTTCTGGCGCTTTCCGGAGCGCGGTCAGGAAGGCTGGATAGCCACCGCCCTTGAGCGCCGATTCGACCGCATTCCGATCGAAGTCTGGCGTGTATCGCTGAATCTGAATCTGAATCGTTGCCGCGATGGCGCCCGCTGCGCCTTTCACCTGCGCATTGGCGCTGAACGTTTCCGGAGCGCCAGTGTTGCGGGGGGACTGCCCGGCGCGCGGTGAAGCGGCCAGCGCCAGGATAGCGATCAAAACGAGAGAGGGAACGCGCACGACGACCTCCTAGCAAGAACGAAGGGGAGAACGCCCGGGAGCGTTCCAGAGTTGTGTGTTATGGAACTCTTTTCCAGCGGCCCGTCGAGAGTGGCTTACCGGCCTCGTCACGGGTCGACAGAAACAGCAAATCGCCTTTGACCTCCCAGTGCCGCGGCCGGCTCGGCGCCAGCGGGCCCGCTGCCTTCGCGCCCACGGGCTCGCCGGGAAGGATGTAGGTGAGCGTCCGGTTCTGCATGTCGACGACGGCGCGGCCGTCGGTCGAGATCACGCCGTCACGCAATTCATCCACACCGGCGGCCCTGAGGATATCGGCCGACTTCTCGTCGGCGCGAATCTCGATGCGGAGGTTGCCGAACTGATCGTAGTTCAGCGAACCGGAGCCCGTAAGCGTGATGGCCGGCTTTCCGGGCGGAAACACCTGGAATTCCTCGAGCGCCCATCGCCCCTCGAGAAATTTCCGCGCCGCGGTGATCGATTCGGGCCCTTCATCGACGGGGCCGGCCTTGACGGGCCGCTGACGCGGGCCGCCCATGCAGCCCGCCGCGGAGGCGAGCAGCACCGCGAGGACCGACAACTTCCACACGGACCGGAACATCATGGTTGTCTCCGTCGAACGCTGTATCGTAGCCGCGTTGCGGCGCCCCCGTCAAAGCAACGCCCGAGTCGGTGGTCACGACGTGCCACGGCATGAAGACGATGGTCTTACTTGGGAAGGCTTCGAGCCAGTCCCTGCTCGTGGAGGGCCTTCACCGATTCCTTCACCAGGTCCTGGACGAAGCGTTGCAGGTCCTTCGGATTCTTGGTCTCGCTGACCGCCGCCCACAACAGTTTGTCGCGCGGGACACTGTAGATCGTGGTCTCGACGATCACGATGGTGTCCTCCTCGAACGAACCGGGGGTGTACATGCTGCCCCACCCGTAGCCGTAGTAGCCCCAGAACGTGCTGTAGTACGGATTCATCCAGACGCCGGGATTGTAGGTGGTGCGTTTGTCTTTGCTGACCGGCCGCATCGCCACGACGCCCTCGACGCTGGCCTTCTCGAACCATCCCTTGGCGTGATCGGGGTTCTTGAGCTCTTCTTTCGGAGCGATCCGATAGGTCGCCACCGATTGCAGGCCGCGGGCGGTCAGTTCACGCACGAGCGCTTCCTCGCCGGAGACGCGCAACGAATCGTCCTGCGTGATGACGAGCGCGGCGACCTTCTTCCCGGCGAAGGTGACTGATGCGGCGTCTGGCGACTTCCACATCGAGGTGAACTTGGGGGCGGCCGATAGTAACGGCGGCCGCAACCATCATCGTGGCAAGCGTCAGGGGCATCAGGCGTTTCATGCCCCAATCATATCCCCAGCTATCGCATTCCGGCCGCCATAGTGTCCTGCTTCCGGACCGCGGGAGATGGTACACTGCCTGCTCTCATTCGACGGGAGTCGCCCGATGCAAGATTTCGCGATTCGCCTGTCCGATCGCCCCGGAGAGCTCGCGCAAGTAGCGGCTATGCTCGCCCGCTATGGCGTCAACCTCAAATCCCTCGCCGCGCTGGCCATGGATGGCCGAGCCACGGTGCACATCCTGCCGGACGAGGCGGAACCGGCGCGGGCGGCGCTGACGAAACACGCCATTTCCTTCACCGAAACGACCGTCGTCACTGTGCTCCTGGAAAACAGGGCTGGTGAGCTGGCGCGCGTCAGCCATCGACTGAGCGACGTCGGTGTGAACCTGCAGGCGCTCTACGTGACCGGGCTCGTTGACAACCTCGTCGAGCTGGCGATCGTCGCGGACGATCCGGAGAAGGCGCGTCAGGCGCTTGATTGACACCCGGTCTCAGAAGTTCAATCTGAACATGAATTGCATCTGGCGCGCGTTACCGGCGCTCATCTCACCCTCATAGGACGCTACCGTCAGGCGAAGGAGAAATCATGACCAAGGTCGATCGCCGTCATTTCCTGATGAGCTCGGTGGCGTTGCCGGTGACGCTCAAGGCGAGTGCGCTGCCAAGTCAGAACAACACCGTCCGAGTGGCCGTCGTCGGGTTCAACGGTCGCGGCAAGGCGCACATCTCCGCCTACCTGAAGATCCCCAACGTCGAGATCGCGGCGCTCTGCGACGTCGATCAGGCGGTCGTGGAAAACGGCTGCAAGATGATCGAGGCGGCGGGCAAGAAGCGTCCGGCGACGTTCGCCGACATCCGCAAGGTGCTCGAAGACCAGAGCATCGACGCCGTGTCCCTCGCCACGCCCAACTTCCACCACACGCTGCAGACGATCTGGGCCGTCCAGGCAGGCAAGGACGTCCTCGTCGAGAAGCCCTGCTCGTACAACATGTTCGAAGCGCAGCAGATCATCGCGGCGTCGCGGAAATACAACCGGATCGTGCAGGACGGCACCGGCGCCCAGGCCTGGCTCCACGAGGCGAAGCAGCGGCTGAAGGAAGGCATCATCGGAGACGTCTACATGGCGCGCGGCCTCTGCTTCAAGTGGCGCGACACCATCGGCCGCGCGAAGGAGGAACCGGTGCCGGCCGGCGTCGCCTACGATCTGTGGACCGGTCCGGCGCCCGTCGAAGCCGTTCACGCGCAACCGCTTCCACTACAACTGGCACTGGCAGTGGGATTACGGCAACGGCGACCTCGGCAACCAGGGCGCCCATCAGATTCACGCGGCGCGCTTGGCGCTCGGCGTGAAGTACCCGACGCAGATCAGCTCGATGGGCGGGCATCTACATGTTCGACGACGACCAGGAAACGCCCAACACATCAGGTCGCCACCTTCGAGTTCGACGACGGCGGCAAGAAGAAGCTCCTCGTCTTCGAGGTGCGCCACTGGATCACCAACAACGAGGCGGGCATCGGTGAACGGTCGGATGCGCAGGCTGGTGCCGCGGCAGGGCAGCCGCAGACCGTCGGCAACATCTGGTACGGATCGAAGGGCTATATGGCGACGAGCCCTGGAGGATGGCAGACCTTCATGGGGCAGGAGCAGGCGCCCGGTCCGAAGTCGGAAGCCGGTGCGGGGGTCGGCGGCTTCGTCAACTTCATCGACGTCGTGCGCAGCCGCAAGCGCGAAGACCAGCTCGCCGAGATCGAAGAAGGCGCGATCTCGACGATGTTGATTCATCTGGCCAACATCTCCTACCGGACCGGCCGCACGTTGTACTTCGATCCGGTCACCTACAGTTGCAAGGGTGATGCAGAAGCGACGGCGATGTTCACGAGGAATCAGTACCGTTCGCCCTTTGTCGTGCCGAACGTCAGTGGCAGAACGAGCGACTAGCAACCCCGGTCCGATTCCATGAGATGAGCAGAACCAGAGTCGTCCTGTTCGGCGCCGGGTTCATCGCCGACATTCACGCCGAGTCCTATCACCGCTTCGTTCCCGATGCCGAGCTGGTCGGCGTCTATTCGAGGAGCGAGGAGCACGCGCGCGCGTTCGCACGTAAGCACGGGATCGCGCGTTGGTTCATCGATCTCGAGGAAGCGCTCGCCAGTGACAGACTGCGACGTCGCGGATATCTGCCTGCCGAACCACCTGCACGCGCGCGTCACGATCGATGCCGCGACAGCCGGCAAGCACGTCATCATCGAAAAGCCGCTGTGCCTCACGCTCGAAGAGGCCGACGAGATGATCGCGGCCTGCAAGGCCCACAACCGGAAGCTGATGTACGCCGAGGAATTGTGCTTCGCGCCGAAATACGAGCGCGTCCGGCAACTCGTGCGCGAAGGTGCCGTCGGATCGATCTATTACATGCGGCAGTGCGAAAAGCACTCCGGCCCGCACAGCGACTGGTTCTACGACCTCGATCAATCCGGTGGCGGCGCGCTGATGGACATGGGATGCCACGGCTTCGCCTGGTTCCGGTGGATGCTCGGTGCGGAGACCAAGGCCCTGAGCGTGTACGCCCAGATGCAGACGGGCCTCATTCACAGCGGGCGGACGCGTTGCGAAGAGCATTCACTCTGCATCGTCGAGTTCGACGGCGGCGTGATTGGCATCGTCGAAAACAGCTGGGCGAAGCTCGGAGGCATGGAGGACCGCGTCGAGGTGTTCGGCACGGGCGGCGTTGTGTATGCCGACTTGTTCATGGGGAATTCCGCGTTGACCTACAGCGAAAAGGGCTATGGCTATGCGATGGAGAAGGCCGGCTCGACACAGGGCTGGACCTTCACCAATTTCGAGGAAGCGTTCAATCAGGGATACCCGCAGGAGTTGAATCACTTCATCGCGTGCGTGCGAAACGACACGCCGCCGTTCACAACCGGCGAGGATGGGCGCGCCGTGCTCGAGATGCTGAACGCGGCGTACTACTCGGCACGCATCGGCCACAAAGTCGCCCTGCCGTTTCGGCCGACGGTATCCAGGCCCATCGACTTGTGGCTCGGATAATGATCGGCTGTTGAAATCAACGGAACCTCCCTGAAGCGCGCCGAAGACGTAAACCGGACCGGACGGCCCAGTCGAGCGCGAGGACTACGGGCAGACCGACGCAAGCATCCGGAACGACTTGATGCCGAGGAACGGCAGCCCGCTCAGGTCGCCCTTCATCTCCGACTTGGTTTCGGTCTTGCCGCTGTCGGTTTCTACCTTGATACGGCCGTCGCCCTTGTCGGCCGCCTTGCCTTTGATTTCGACGCGGTGTCCGACGTGATCCTTCAGATCCTCGAACTCGTCGTCGTCATCCTTGAGGCGGGCGAGGATGTAGCTGCCGGTCGCGCCATCCTTGCCGGCGGCGCTGGTGAGGGTGTAGCCGCCGTCGGGGTTTCGTCCGACGCAGCCCGTGACGGTCAGTTCTTTTCCGTCTTCGACGATCAGACGAGTCTTGGGTTTGTCGTTGCTCTGGGCGGTAATACCGGAAGTAGAGACGAGTGCTGTCGAGATGGCGACGGCCGCGAAAATGCCGAGCTTCATGGCTGAACCTCCTTCTCGAAGGAGTGCAGCATTCGATCCAGCACCGTACACAAAAAAAGCCCGCCTATTCAGGCGGGCTTGAAAAAATAATCCCGGCAGTGACCTACTCTCCCACGCAGTTGGCCCGCGCAGTACCATCGGCGGTAGAGGGCTTAACTTCCGTGTTCGGAATGGGAACGGGTGTGACCCCTCTCCTATGACCACCGGGAAAGGTCTCCGCCTCGCGGTACGGGTGCGGCGGCGGAGTCAAGCGTATTGCCTGGGGTTCGACAACCAATCGCGCCAGATATCGGTGCGGGAGTCGTCGATCGTCCCAGACTATGTCAAAGAACCTGTTCGAGCTATCAGCTTTGAGCTGTCAGCTATCAGCATGATCTTGCTGAAAGCTGAGAGCTGATGGCTGACAGCTCTGACAACTGATTATCCTGCAAACGGTAGTTTCTTCGTTCCACTCAACACGCAGTTGTTGCGTGCACTTTTCTGTTGGGAAAAGAGAATTATGGTCAAGCCTCACGGCTGATTAGTATCGGTTAGCTCCACGCATTGCTGCGCTTCCACACCCGACCTATTGCCTGGTAATCTTCCAGGAGCCTTTAGAGGTCTTGCGACCTGGGAAATCTCATCTTGTGGAGGGTTTCACGCTTAGATGCATTCAGCGTTTCTCCCTTCCGCACGTAGCTACCGAGCGCTGCCACTGGCGTGACAACTCGTACACTAGAGGTGCGTCCATCCCGGTCCTCTCGGTACTAAGGACAGCCCCACTCAAATTTCCTCCGCCCATGACAGATAGAGACCGAACTGTCTCGCGACGTTCTAAACCCAGCTCACGTACCGCTTTAACCGGCGAACAGCCGGACCCTTGGAACCTGCTACAGCTCCAGGATGCGATGAGCCGACATCGAGGTGCCAAACCTGAGCGTCGATGTGAACTCTTGGCTCAGATCAGCCTGTTATCCCCGGCGTACCTTTTATCCGTTGAGCGATGGCCCTTCCACGCGGAACCACCGGATCACTAAAGCCTGGTTTCCCACCTGCTCGTCTTGTAGGACTCGCAGTCAAGCTCGCTTCTGCTTTTGCACTCTACGGCTGATTTCCAAACAGCCTGAGCGAACCTTCGCGCGCCTCCGTTACAGTTTAGGAGGCGACCGCCCCAGTCAAACTACCCACCTAGCAGTGTCCCTGATCTGGATAACAGAACGAGGTTAGAACGCCGGAGTGTTAAGGGTGGTATCTCACCGTTGACTCCCCCAAGCCCGAGAGCCTGGGTTCAAAGTCTCCCACCTATCCTGCGCATAACACGCCAGCATTCACTACTAAGATGTAGTAAAGGTGCACGGGGTCTTTTCGTCTAGTCACGGGCAACCGGCGTCTTCACCGGTACCACAAATTCGCAGTGCCCCTCGTTGAGACAGCGCCCAGATCATTACGCCATTCGTGCAGGTCGGAACTTACCCGACAAGGAATTTCGCTACCTTAGGACCGTTATAGTTACGGCCGCCGTTTACCGGGGCTTCAGCTCGAAGCTTCGCCTTGCGGCTGACCTCTCCCTTTAACCTTCCGGCACCGGGCAGGCGTCAGACCCTATACGTCGTATTCGACTTCGCAGAGTCCTGTGTTTTTAGTAAACAGTTGCCTGGGCCTCTTTATTGCAACTCGTTCGCGCCCACGACCGCGAGGATCGTGAACGTTAGTCGAGCACCCCTTCTTCCGAAGTTACGGGGCCAATTTGCCGAGTTCCTAAACGAGGGTTCTCACTTGCGCCTGAGGATTTTCTCCTCGCCTACCTGTGTCGGTTTGCGGTACGGGTACCCACTCCACTCCTTAGAGGCTTTTCTCGGCAGCGTGGCGTCCGCGACTTTGCTGACCTTACGGTCATCGACATGGCCCCTCAGGGAATGTGACCCACCGGATTTGCCTAGTGGATCCCCCTACAGACCTGAACCGACACGTCCAATCGTCGGCTCGCGTAGCCTCCTGCGTCCCCCCATCGTGATAACGTGGAATAGGTAGTTCCGGAATGTTGACCGGATATCCATCCGCTACGCCTTTCGGCCTCGCGTTAGGACCCGACTGACCCTGAGCGGACGAACCTTCCTCAGGAAACCTTAGGCTTACGGCGGAGAGGATTCTCACCTCTCTTCTCGCTACTTATGCCGGCAGGGTCACTTCTCGCCGCTCCACCAGTCCTCACGGTCTGACTTCGCTGCGACGAGAACGCTCCTCTACCAATATGCGACCCCGCAGGGTCGCGTCTATTCTACGGCTTCGGTCCTGTACTTGAGCCCCGGTATATTGTCGGCCCAGAGCCGCTTGACCAGTGAGCTATTACGCTTTCTTTAAAGGATGGCTGCTTCTAAGCCAACCTCCTGGTTGTCTGAGCGTCTCCAGATCCTTTACCACTTAGTACAGAGTTAGGGACCTTAGCCGGTAGTCTGGGCTGTTTCCCTCTCGACAATGAAGCTTAGCCCCCACTGTCTGACTCCCGAGATACGTGTCGTTGGCATTCGCAGTTTGATTGGATTCAGTAAGCTGGTAAGCCCCCTAGTCCATTCAGTTCTCTACCACCAACGCCGACCTCTCGAGGCTATCCCTAAAGATATTTCGAGGAGAACGGGCAATCACGAGGTTTGATTAGCCTTTCACCCCTACCCTCAGCTCATCCAAGCTGTTTTCAACCAACACTGGTTCGGGCCTCCATACGGTGTTACCCGTACTTCACCCTGGCCAAGGGTAGATCACCTCGCTTCGCGTCTAATCCCAGCGACTTGTCGCCCATTTCGGACTCGCTTTCGCTGCGGCTCGCTTTCGCTTAACCTTGCCACTGAGATTAACTAGCCGGCTCATTATGCAAAAGGCACGCGGTCAGGCATTCCTCGGCCGAAGCCAAGGCATAGCCCTCCCACTGCTTGTAGGCATACGGTTTCAGGTACTATTTCACTCCCCTCGCAGGGGTTCTTTTCACCTTTCCCTCACGGTACTGGTTCACTATCGGTCGCCAGGAAGTATTTAGCCTTACGAGATGGTCCTCGTAGATTCCCGCGGGATTTCACGTGTCCCGCGGTACTCAGGTACCTGTCGCGAGCCGGCATGGATGTCGTCTACGGGGCTGTCACCCTCTCTGGCCGATCGTTCCAGATCGTTCGACTATCCAGCTGATTTGTAACTCGCCGGTTCTACACCGGACAGGCCCTACAACCCCATCGTGCAAGCACGATGGTTTGGGCTGTTCCGCGTTCGCTCGCCGCTACTAGCGGAATCACTGTTGTTTTCTGTTCCTCCGGGTACTGAGATGGTTCACTTCCCCGGGTTGTCTTCGACTGACCTATGGA
>CAWCQI010000009.1:0-261421 GCA_963797625.1 uncultured Acidobacteriota bacterium | reverse complement strand
GAGATAACGCCGTAGTGGCGAGTAACGCTCGAGCGTCCCACTCGAGCGTCCCACTAGTAGCTACTTCGCGACTCTCTGGGACCGACGCAGCATCGGCGCGCAGTCGCGGCGACGACCTGCGGGGTGATCTCGCGTTATCGAGGTCGGCCTAATCTGACGACGGATGGTGCTCGGACGCCTGCAACACCCACAGTTTCAAGATGATGCGCGCTTCGACATCAGTGCCCTTTGGCGTTATGCTGCGTTCCTTGCGGCGTCGGCCGAGATATGCCGGTCGGCCTCCTACTAGTTGGGTAGACAACGCCCGCACCGTGAAGATTTCCGGATTGAGCGTCCTGACCGGGATCCTGCTCGGTGGCTGTGCAGTGGACATGGATGACCAGCACGTTTTTGGCACGGATCAGCTTGATGGTGTCGAGTCGTCGATTGGTCGAGCTGTCTCTCGATCAACGTGAAAAGGGATCAGCTGCTGCTACGGAACAGGCTGTGCAGGCACCCAGCGTGTGATTTCACGGCTCAGGAGATGTGCCGCACCCCGCGTTCATCCTGGGGCAGCTTGTGGCTTAATCGCTACCGATGAGTCCCTGCGGCTTCATGCCTGTGGGTAGCGTGTCGACCATCCGTGCGCTGGCGGTCGTCCTCCTGACCTCAAGCTGCGCGGCCTCCGCGTGCGCGCATGGAGTCGAGCCACCCATCGGCACCGTCGGCATATCGCTGGATGATGCCCGCGTTAGCGCCGCCGTCCGGTCGGCCCTGCTCGCTGATCCCGATCTCGGGTTGCGCGACATTGTCGTTGACGTCGACCGAGGCGTCGTGACGTTGTCGGGCGTCGTGCGCACCGCGGATGAGGTCTCGCGCGCGGCGACGGTGGCCCAGCGCGCTGCGGGTGTCCGCGAAGTCAAGTCTGCCCTTAAGGTCGGGTCGTAAGCTATGCTCGAGACCATCGGCAATCGGGTCGCGCAGGCGACCGCCTGGTGTGGAGAGCTTTCGCTGTTTGCGGCGCGCAGTATCCGCGACGCGTTCCGTCCTCCCTATGAAGTCGGTGAAACGCTCCGCCAGCTGTTCGAGTTGGGCGTGCGCTCGGTACCGCTCATTGCGGTCGCGGGCCTGGCGGTAGGAGTCGTGCTGTCGATGCACACCCGCGCGTCTCTCGAGCGATTTGGTGCTGAGGCGATGATTCCGGCAGGTCTGGCACTGGCGCTGGTCAAAGAGACGGGTCCCCTCACCGCGGGCCTGCTGCTGTCGGGCCGGATCGGGGCCGGCATCGGCGCTGAGCTCGGAGCCATGAAGGTCACCGAGCAAATCGATGCGCTGGAGGCGACGGCCGTCGACTCTTTCAAGTATCTGGTGGTGACGCGAATGGTCGCCTGCGTCGTCGCTTTGCCAATTCTGACGACAGTCATGAACGCCGCCGGGATCTTCGGCGGCTATCTCGCCGAAGCGTCCATTGCGCAGACGTCGCCGCAGCTCTATTTCGACCGGGCCTTTTCCCTGGTCGACTTTACCGACCTGGTTCCGGCGACCCTCAAGACCGCGGTCTTCGGCTTCATCATCGCGGTTGTGTCGTCCTTTCTCGGGATGACGACGACGCAGGGAACAGAAGGAGTGGGCCGCGCCTCGACGCGCAGCGTCGTGATGTCGTCGGTCGTGCTGATCGTGGTCAATGTCGTGCTGGTGCGGCTGATCTTCCTGCTCTTCCCGGAGACGGCGTAGTCCCGATGTCTGACGCCGCCATTCGCTTTGACGCGGTCACCAAGTCGTTCGGCGACCGCCGTGTCCTCGACGACGTGTCGTTCGAGATTCCGCGCGCGACGGCGTTCTGCCTCCTCGGCCGCAGCGGCACCGGCAAGAGCGTCACCCTCAGGCACATCATCGGGCTGATGCGCCCCGATTCGGGCCGCGTGTTCGTGAACGACGATGAGATCTCGGCGCTCGACAGCCGGGGGCTGTCGCGCATCCGGCAGGGTATGGGATTTCTCTTTCAGAATGCCGCCTTGTTCGACTCGCTGACCGTGGGAGAGAACGTGGCGTTTCCGCTCCGCCGGCATCAGCGCCAACTGTCGGATACTGCCGTGCGCAGCGCGGCCCGCGACAAGCTGGCGCAGGTCGGGCTCGAGGCAGACTACGACAAGATGCCGGCCGAGCTCTCGGGAGGGATGCGGAAGCGCGCCGGCCTCGCGCGGGCGATGGCGCTCAGCCCGCCGTTGCTGCTCGTCGACGAGCCGAGCGCCGGCCTCGATCCCATCACCGCCGGCGAGATCGATCAGCTGCTCGTCGACCTCAAGCGTCAGCAGGGGACAACCCTGGTGGTCGTCACGCACAACATCCCCAGCGCCCGCGCCATCGGCGACGAGCTGGCGCTGCTCGCCAACGGCAGAATTGTCGCGCGTGGGACCGCCGCCACGCTCGATCAAAGCGCGGATCCGCTGGTCCGTGCGTTCATGCACTCCGAAGGATCTGGATAATGCCGGCAGCACGGTTGATTGGTGTCGGCGTCTTCGTTGTCGGTGGACTGGTGATCTTCGCGCTCGGATTGTTCATGATCGGCGATCGCCGGTTCCTGTTCGACGATCTGTTCATGGTCAACGCCGAGTTTGCGCAGGTCGCCGGATTGCGCGATGGCGCCGCCGTCAGGGTGAACGGCATGGAGGCGGGCGAGGTCCTCGACATCGCCATCCCGCCGTCGCCGGCCGGCCGCTTCCGCGTGCGCATGCGGCTGCGAGAAGAGTTGCGTCCTCTCGTTCGCGCGGATTCGGTCGCCTCGATTCGGACCGACGGCATCGTCGGCGGTCGCTACGTGCAGATCGAGGCCGGCTCCGAGAGCAGCCCGGCCGTCGACGATGGCGGGGTGCTCAAGGCTCGAGAACCGTTCGATTTTGCCGACCTGCTCGATCAGGGCACGAAAACGATCGAGAGCGTCAATGTCACGATCAACGAGCTGCGGTCCCACCTCAATGAGGTCGTCGGACTGGTCAGGGTGACGGCTACCAACGCCAACGAGCTGGTTACCTCGGTCTCAGACGACTTGACGTCGATCAGCCGTAGCGGCCGTCGCCTGTCCGAGGAGACCATTCGGATCGTCGAAGGCATTCGGGCGGGCCGGGGGACGATCGGGAAGCTGGTCAACGATGAAGAGCTCTACACGCGCGTGGCCGGAATTGCCGCTGAAGCGGAGCAGGCCGCCAAGACGGCACGAATTGCCGCCGATGGTGCGCGTTCGGCGATTGCGCGCCTGCAGGAGAGCGGTTCTTCGGATGGAGCGGTGCAGTCGATTGTCGGCGAGCTTCGTCAGACCCTGTCGAGCACCCGCGACGCGATGGCCAATCTCGCCGAGAACACTGAAGCGCTGAAGCGCAACGTGCTGGTCCGTGGGTTCTTTGAAGATCGGGGCTACTACGATCTCGACGGCATCACCGCCATCGACTACCGACAAGGTGTGCTGGCGGGGAAACATCGCGACCCGGTACGGATTTGGCTGCGCGGCGACCTGCTGTTTGAGGCCGCACAAGGCCAGGCGCAAGCAAACGAGGCGTTGTCGGCGGAGGGTCGCGTGCGCCTCGATCGCGCCATGGCCGAAGTCCTGCGCTATCCCCAAGACACACCGCTCATGGTTGAGGGCTATGCTGTCGGGGGAACTCGAGACGTGCTGTTTAGAAGGGCGGCCGATCGCTCGCGACAGGTGCGTGAATACATCATCGCGCGCTATGGCTGGGCCCCTACGTTAGTGGGCACCATGCCGCTAGGTGCACAGGCGATCAACGGTCCGAGTGGCGCCGAATGGGATGGGATTAGCCTGGCGGTCTGGGTCGACCGCCGGGCGCTACTGGCAAAGCCCAAGTCGGCGTCACCCGGCGATCGGTGAGGTGAACTGCCAGAGGCTTGGCCTGAAGCGCGGTGACAAACCCAAATGCCGCTTACTGGTTGCCGCGGTCGACTGCCTTACTCGACGCTGAATCGCAGGGCGCGGCTGCTCGTGTGCCGGTTGGCCGAGGCGTCGAGCTTGAGCAGATACTCGCCCGGCGCGAGCGCCGAGAGCGGCAGGGTGATCACGCAGTCGGTGCGGCGGTGTGCGAATGACGACTCCGGGAAGGGCAGCGACTGATCGCGCACCGCGGTGCCCTTGGCGTCGAGAATTCGCACGCGCATCACGACCGGCGCCAGCGCATCGGTGCGCTGCGTGCCCTGATAGATCTGCAGCACCCCACGGACGACTTCGCCACGCCTGAACGTGCGGCGAGTGGTCGGCTTCGCGGCGCTCCCACCACTCGTCGAAGTCTCGACGCTCAGTCCCGACAAGGAGAGCGGCGCATTGTCAAAGTTCGGAACGGTGATGTCGGAGAACACGCTCGCCACCTTGCCCGATGCTGCGTCCGCGACCGCGACGCGCAGCCCGTAGTCGCCCGGTTGTAGTTCGAGGTGAGATTGCACGTTCACCTCGATCGGCGAACCTGATGTCGAACGCGTGGCCGTAATCGTGGACGTCTGACGCGCAGATGCCACGGGCTTGCCGGTTCGGTCGACCGCGGCAACGGTAAAGTCAAGCGGGACGGGCTCGCCGTCGCTGCGCGCGAACGCGCCGGCGTCGACGTTTACGCGGACGACGGGATTGACCTTCTCGGTATTGGAGAACGCCGTGACGCCGAGTGCCAGCCGCATGCCGGCGTTGGGCAGCAATCCGTTCAGCGCGTCTTCGACGGTAGGTTGCGCCGCAGTGCCGGCGGCCGAAGTGCTCGCTGCCGACGTCGCCGGGAGATACTTCCGTTGCGCGACCACCCGGAGTCCCTTGCGCCCGACCTTGACCTGGAGCGTGCGCGCGCCATCGGGTCGTGTCGAGGCTGCACGCTCGACACCGATCACGTAGTACGCGTCGCTCTCGCGCAAAATATCGGGAATCGTCAGCTCTGGGTTGTTCATCCCCACGACGGCCCGGCCTCCGGTCCGAGCCGGAAGGACATTCAGGTTCTCGCGGTCCAGGATCGAGTTGCTCAGTCCGTCTTTTAGCGCTACGAACGCAGACGCGGACCCGCGGTTTGGCACCGATGCCTGTGTCTGCGGCCCAACGTTGACGAGCCCCTGCGGATCGATGGAGTGCACGGTAAGGTTCGCGCGGTCGATGGCCGCGAACATGACGCCGCGCGCATCCTCGAGCCGCGTCTCGCACCCGGGGTCCTGATAGGATGCCGAAATCGGCCGCCTCGCGAGCCAGATCATGCTGCTGCCGATGAAGAGGAGCAGCTTTGGCCGCCGTGGCGTGCTCTGTACGGCCTCGGCGACGCGAGTGATCGTTTCGAGCACGCAGAGTCCGCACAGGCACCGGGAATCGTTCAGCGGGTCGATTGTGAACGGGCTCCCCGGCATGTTCATGATCCCCTCGGCTGTCCCAGACATCCCGGTGCTCGGATCGGCCGCGTTGATGGCGTCCAGCAGCCGGGCGCGGTCCGCGGTCAGGTTCTGAACGGCGCGGGTCTGGACGGCGCTGTTGTTCGTGGAGACGACGGCGGCCAGATCGTACGGGCCGAGGGACTCGACCGCGGTCGTGGCAATCTTGCGGGCGGTGACGGTCGGCTGTTCCATCGGAATCGTCCGATCCATCAGGATCACGACGAGCCGTCCGTCCTCCTCGCCGACTTGATTGGTGACGACGTCGGGGGCGACGTCGCCGGCCCAGGCGGCCTCGTTCGTCGCGCGGCCGCGCGAGCTCGATCGGCGTGAAGGCGCGAATCGGTGTCTCGACGCCGTTGTCGAGTACGGTGAAGTCCGCGGCGGTCAGCCCGCGCACGGGCTGCCGCTTGTTGTCCAGGACGACCACGTCGAGCTGCAGCAACTCGACGCCGGCACGGAACTGTGGGCGTTCGCTCTGTCCTTGCGCGAGGAGCACGGCCGACGCCAGGATGCCAAGGCCGGCGAAACTGAGTGTGCAGCTGAGTGTGCGCAGACGCATGGCTACTCCCGGACTCTCAGAGGCATCTGATGAAACCGATCCGTGTTGTCCGTGTGATCCGTGGCACTACTAGAAGCTCTCTCAAGAGAGCTGTTCAAAAGCTTCTCACCGCGGAGAGCGCAGAGCACGCAGAGCCCATTGATTGGTTTCTCAGCGGTCTCGGCGTTCTCCGCGGTGAAAGCTTTGTCGCGCTGCAACGGCGTCCTGTATGGTCAGACTAGACTTTGACCGGGCAGGCGGGCTGGCGCGCTTAGTGTACGTCACAGATCAGCGATCCGCGGGCTGAATCGTCAGGATGACGCGTCGATACGACGTCAGGCTCGGTGATCCATTGTCCGTGACGGCGACGATCACATGCGCGGAGCCCGGCACATTGGGCATGACGGTGGCGATCGCGTCAGTCGCATCGGAGACTGTGATTCGCGGTGTTGGTGCTGGCCGCCCGCCCGGAGGCGCCGACGGGACGCCGGTTGAACGACCAGAGTACCTGCGCGCCGGTAGCGGCCGCACTTGCCGCGCCCCGGCTCGTTGTCCTCGGCCTTGTGCGGTCGCCGATGGCAGACTGGTGCCAGCTTCGGGATAGAACAACCACTCGTAGCGAAGCGCATGACGATCTGGATCGCTGCTGGCAGAGGCATCCAGCTTGATCGGCGTGCCAACCTTGGCGTCCACCATCACTGGCGCCTTGCCGGGAATGGCATTCACGGTCACCTGGGGATTGTGATTGGTTGCGGACGGCTCGGAGACGGTCCACGCCATTCGCGCGGCGAAATCGTGCATGTACGCCTGCCGCCATCGCCAGATCGTCGCTTGATCGGATGTGTAGCTCTTTCCGTCAGTGCCAACCACGGTGTCTCTCGAGGTGCGGCCGTTCGTCCAATACGGCCGTGACTCGAGCCACGGCTGGCGCCAGATGTACCGCCCGCCCCATCCGCCGAATGTCGGGTTCATGTAGGCGACGAGGCCGTTGTCGATCAGGCTGAGAAACGACGGCGTGTCCCCCTCGATCATGCAACAGGGCAGCGGGTAGTTCGCGCCGAGCGGTCCCTTGCTCCGCACGTGTTCGTTCAGCCACGCTTCCGACACGGTCGTGAAGTCGGCTCCCGGTGCGTTTCGGTAGAACTCGTCGCCGGCGAGGCCGGTCCACGTCGCCACGTGATAGTCGGCCCCATCGCCGGGAGTCGCGATGTAGTGGAGGGTAGGGAATTCTCTCCGGAGCCACGGGCCGGCGTCGTCCTGATCGGAGATCGTATAGACCCGCAGCTTGGACACGAGCTTCTCGAGCTCCGCGGCGCTCCTGGTCGCTCGCACGTGCCATAACGCCTGCGCGAGCGTGTTCGGACCGCCCCAGACAGTGATCCACAGCGGCCGGGAATCGGTGGAGTCGGCGGCTCGTATGATGGCTTCGGCGCCCGCCGTCATCTTGCCATCGCCGACTGACGCCATCCCATATCCCTCCTGGCCAGGCACGACGAGCTTCCTCAAGGCATCGGCCGGTGGAAAGCCGGGCTGATGCTTGAGAAGGTTCGGCTGCACCTTCGCGTAGGCGTCGATGACGGACAGGAGGACGTCGGGCCTGGGGCCATTGCGCAGGTGCCGGGAGGTCGTGGCGATCAGCGCCTCGAGGTCGAACTGATTCGAGTAGACGAGCAGCCGCACGAACGACATCTGGTCGTCGGGCTCGTTGGCGATATCGGTGAGGACGATCAGCCTGGGCTTGGCGACATACGGATCGATGCGTTCGGCGAGCGCGGTGAACGCAGCCTGGTCGGGCTGACTAGTGGCGGTTGAAGGTGCAACCTGCTGGCGTCCTTCGCCGATTGCCAGCGTCATTGGCCACCATGCCACTCCCACACTCACTGCGAGAAGCACGCGTCGATCCGGTGTCATATCTAGGTCCTCTCAGGCGCGGTGCCGTGTTGGTAGACGTCCCAACCGAGATACTGCTCGAATGCTTCGACGAGCACGTCGGCTGACGCGGATGCATTCATCGCCGCATGGTGCTCGAAACCATGGCGGCAGATGTAGCGCATCAAAGACTGGAGTTCGGGCACCTCGACAACGGCACGTGTGCCGAACGTTTCGAGCGGATCGTCGGTGAACCGCCCCTCACCGACATACGAGACGATTCGTCCGTGGCGATCGTCGGTCGAGACGCGTGCGAACGTCACCGGCCGTCCGCCGGGAGTGCGACCCGCGAGCGCTCCGTAGGTGTTTTCTTCGCCCAGGACGCTTCCGAGAATCGGCGCCGTGCTGATCTGAATGTCGGGCAAGTAGGTCTTTGCCCAATTGCCGCAGTGGAAGAAGACGCACTACCGCCCGCGTGTGCCTGCCGACCTCCCCTGAGCCAGGGAGGTTCTACGCCAGCGCCTTCCCGTACACCGCGAGCAAGCGGCTCCAGGCCTTCTCGGCCTGCGCCTCGTTGTAGACACCGGAATCCGGCGGACACCAGCCGTGCGCTGCGCCTTCGTACACTTCGATCTCGGCCGGTAGATTCGCTTTGCTGAATGTCTCTTTCAGGACGGTCTTGTCGTTCGGCGCCCGCGCATCGTCGTTCGCGGCAATCGCGATCAGAAACTGGGCCTTCGTCTTCGCGGCCTGCAGATGAGGGCTGTTCGGCTGGTCGGTCACGAGTCCACCGCCATGGAACGAGGCGACCGCACCGACGCGATCGGGCACTGCAGCCGCGGTGCGGAACGCAATCGGGCCCCCCATGCAATAGCCCTGCGTGCCAACCTTCCGGTTCTTGGCCACCGACGCTTGCTGGTCCAGCCACCCGATGAATGCCTTCGCATCGGCCATATGCGTCGTCTCGCTCAGCGTCTGCGCGAGCGGCCGCACCTCCGCGATCGGGGTTGCGGCACCGGCCGGGGCCGTCGGGGCTTTCTTGGTCCGATAGAACGGGTTCACCACCAGGACCGAATAGCCCGATTCGGCGAGACGCTTGCCCATCTGGCGGAAGGCCGGGCGCAGCCCGAAGATGTCCGGCCAGATGAGAACGCCTGCTGCCGCGCCGCTTGCCGGATGCACGAAATAGCAGTCGGCCGTTCCGTCCGCCGTCGTCACATTGACGTCAGATTCCGTCACAGCCACGGCATTGGCCACCTGCGGCAGCATCATCGATATGCCGGCGCCGACGAGCACGCCGAACTGCCGGCGCGTCACTAATCCGAGCGCCTCGAATTCCCGTCGATCGTCCTCGAAATGATCCTGATCGCACATGACTTGCTCCTTCCAACCCGGCCATTCGACAGTAAGAAACCGGCACCGCCTTTCAGGCGGGCTCGCTCACCGTCACGGCAATCGTTCCGACACCTTCAATCGACCCCTCGAGCCGATCGCCGGGCTTCACCGCGCCCACACCTTCCGGCGTGCCGGTGTAGATGAGATCGCCCGGCTGCAAGTGATAGTACTGCGACAGGTGCGCGATGACGGCAGGGACGCCGTGAATCAGCTGCGAGATGTCGCCCGATTGCTTCGGCTGGCCGTTGACGCGCAGCTCGATGCGGCCGTGATCGGGGTGGCCGATCTCTGCCGCCGGCGCGATGTCGCCGAGTACCGCCGACTGCTCGACGTCCTTTCCGATGTCCCAGGGCCGCTGCTTCTCCTTCGCGGCCGACTGGAGATCGCGGCGCGTCATGTCCAATCCGCAGGCGTAGCCGAACACGTGGTCGAGCGCCTGCGCTTCGGCAATGCGAAATCCCGCCTTGCCGATGGCGACGACGAACTCCATCTCGTAGTGATAGTTGCTCGTCCCCGGCGGATAGGCGATCGTGGAGCCCGACGGCGTGTAGTGCTCGGCCGCCTTCGTGAAATAGAACGGCGCCTCGCGATCGGCAGCGACGCCCATCTCCTTCGCGTGCGCCTCGTAGTTACGGCCCACACAGAAGATCCGACGGATTGGAAAGCGCTCCGCTCGACCGCGGATCGGAGCGGCCGCTCTTGACGGCGGTGGAAACACGAATTCGCTCACGGATTCCCCTTGTGCTGATGATATTGCGTTACGTCGCGGCCGATGTGCCCTATTTTCTCGAAGTGCGCGATCATCAGGTGATCGACGATGAAGCCGCGCAGGCTTCAGGCCCCATCGCGGATTCCTGCTCGTCGCTTCGACGTCGAAATCCGCATCACTCAATCGGCGACAACGTCGCGGCTGACTCCGCGGCCGCCTGTCGAATCGCCTGTTCGACATCCGTCAGGCGCCTGGCCGCCGTGTCCGTGACCGCGGCAAGACGGTCGCGATCGGTGTGGTCTCGTCCCCATATCTCGCTGCGGGTGCTCGATCACCCGCATCGTCTGCGCCGTCCAGTAGGGCACGAACTCCTGGACGTGACACAGGATCTCCATCACCGACCAGACGTCGGCAGCCGGTTGCCAGGTGACGAGGTCCGGCGGAAGGCGCGCGACCTCGGCCAGCATTTCCTCCGCGACCGCCTGCAGTCGAGCGGCCGCGCGCTGCGCCGCGACGACTCAGGCATCGCGCCGCTCCTCGCGAAAGAGGTGGAGCGCTTCCTGAATCGGCCGATCGGAGAACGAGAACAGCACCGCGTCCTCGGCGACTTCGTGCGTGACCTGCTTCCAGCTCGGCACCACGAAGATGTCGCGCGGCTGCCACTCGACGACGAAGTCCTGGCCGATGCGCGTGCGGCCTCGCCCCTCCACGGCCACGAACACGGTCGCGTCCGTCGATCGGTACGGCGCGGTCTCGAAACCCTTCGGCAGCAGCTGAATGAAGGCCGCAATCGTCGTCATCGGATAGCCGCCGGTGACGGGGTTCGTATATCGCATCTTGAGCCCGTGGCACGGGTCCCACGGCGCCGGTCCGCCAGCTGCGCTCGAGCGCTTCTCGCGTCCGCGCGTAGGGGTAGTTGAAGACCGGAGACGCGCCGGTCACCGGCCTTGTGATCGACGGGCAGGAGGTTCAGCCGAACCGCGCGCTCGGAGTCGCCGACCGGCCGGGAGACCGGCTGCTCGTCTTCGTCGTGGTGCTCCGCGAACGACGCGTCGAGGAACTGGACGATCGGGATGTCGAGGCCATCGAGCCAGAAGATCGGCTCGCTCGCTCTCGTTGCCGTGGTCGTGCCACGCCATGCGGCGGCGTGATGATGAAGTCTCCTTCGTGCATCATCGTCCGTTCGCCATCGACGGCCGTGTGCGCGCCGCCGCCTTCCAGCACGAAGCGGAGCGCGCTCTGCGCATGTCGATGCGCGGGCGCGACCTCTCCAGGCAGCACGAGCTGGACGCCGGCATAGAGGTCGGTCGTGATCTTCGATTGCCCGCGCAGCCCGGATTCTCGAGGATCGAGCACGCGCCGCTCGGCCTCTTTCGCCGTGATCAGGCGGCCGGCTTCGAGCATCGCCGCACGAATGTCGCCGAACGACCACGCGGCCGGCGTGCAGCCGCTGACCGGTTCCGGCGTGACCAGGTTGGCCGAGCGACAGCCACAACGGCGTGAGGTTCTGACGGCTGATGCGCTCGTAGAAGGCGCGGCGCTCGGGCGTCTCCACCACGGGTGGGGCGATCCGATCGGATGACACTCGTTTCCTCCCAGTACAGCATTCACAGTATACGTTTAGGTGCACGTGGCGCAGACGACTGTCCTCCAGGATCATCGACGTTCAGGCACTCATCGATGGACACCCGCTTTCGGCGGTGCAACGGCGCAGCTCCTCATGTGCTTCCACGTCGTCGCGATCGACGGCTTCGACACGGCGCTCGATCGGATTCATCGCGCCCTCAATCCGGGCGGAGTGGGGCCTCGCCGTGTCGCGTCTGGGTCCGCTCTTTGCCGCTGGTCTCGTGGGGTTGATGGTCGGCGCGTTCGCCGTCGGTCCGCTGGCCGACCGTCATGGGCGCAAGGCGATGCTGACCGCCTCGATGGTGGTCTTCGGGCTCGCCAGCCTCGCGTCGTCGTTCAGCGGCGATCTCTGGACGCTGACCTGGCTCGCTTCGTCACGGGCGTCGGTCTCGGCGGCGCCATGCCTACGAGCATCACGCTGGCCTCCGGTACCTGCCCCGCATCCAGGCGGCGTCGCTCGTGACGCTGATGTTCTGTGGCTTCACGATCGGATCGGCGCTTGGAGGCCTCATCGCGTCCCAGGTGATCGAACGCTACGGATGGCGGCCGCTGCTCGTCGGAGGCGGGTGGCCCCGTTGGCGCTCGCGCCCGTGCTCTGGTGGACGTTGCCGGAATCCCTCCGGTATCTCGTCATGGCGGGCGCGCGCGGCGCCTCGAATCGCCACGGTGCTCTCGAAGATTGCGCCAAACGTCGATCTCGACGATGCGACCTTCACCGGGCGAAGGCACCGGCGATCTCGCCGGTGCGTCAACTCTTCTCAGGCGGCCTCATGACGGGGACGCTGCTGCTGTGGCTCGCGTTCTTCATGAGCCTCCTCGTGGTCTACCTGCTGTCGAACTGGATGCCGACGCTTGATCCAGCGAAGCACCGGTGCCTCGCTGAGCCATGCCGCACTGATTACGGCGATGTTGCAGATCGGCGGCACGGTCGGCGCGATCGCCGTCGGCCGAATGATGGACGCCCTGAATCCTCACCACGTGCTCGGCGCCGTCTATGCCGCTGGCGCAGCCTTCATCGTTTTGATCAGCATGACGACTCAAGCTCCGTGGCTGATGGGGCTCGCGGTCTTCGGTGCGGGATTCTGCGTCTCGGGAGGGCAGGTCGGCGCGAATGCGCTCTCCGCGGCCTTCTATCCCACGCCCTATCGCGCCACCGGCGTGAGTTGGGCAAACGGGATTGGTCGGAGCGGTCGATCCTCGGGTCGCTGCTGGGCGGCGCCATGCTCGCGCTGGGCTGGACAGTGACCACGTCTATGCGCTCGTGGCGATCCCCGCGCTCGTCTCGGCCGCGGCTCTACTGATCCTCGGCGCAACCGAGCGCCGGCGTCACGGCCGGCGCCAAGCCACGGCGCAGATCGAGGGATTGCACGAGCGTGCAAGAGTTGAGGTATGGTGCGCGCCGTAGAGAGGTACCCATGGAGAGCATGAAGAGCTGTCTCGCACGTGTCGTCGCCACACTCTCGGTTGTTGCCGTGATCGCCGCCTCGCCGCTCGCCGGACAACAGGCCCCGCCTGCCCCCGCACCGCCGCAAGCGGCCCGTCCGGCGCCGCTCAAGTCACCTGAAATCCACGCGGATCGAACGGTCACCTTCCGGCTGATGGCGCCGAAAGCGACCGAGGTCACGCTGAACGGCAGCTGGGACAACGGCACCGACCTGAAGATGACGAAGGACGAGTCGGGCGTCTGGTCGACGACGATAGGCCCGCTCGCCCCGCAGCTGTGGGGCTACTGGTTCGTGGTCGACGGCGTCAAGGCGCTCGATCCCAACAACGGCGAAACCCAGCGCGACGGATCCCGCTACGACAACCTGCTGATGATCTCCGGGCCGGAGTCCGAATGGTGGGACTTCAAGGACGTGCCGCACGGCACCGTCCAGGCCGTCTGGTATCCGTCACCGACGCTCAAAATGGCGAGCCGCCGGATGATGGTCTACACGCCGCCGGGCTACGAGACCAGCACGCAGAAGTATCCGGTGCTTTATCTGCTGCACGGCGGCGGCGGCGACGAGGACGCGTGGCTGACGATGGGGCGCGCGAACATCATCATCGACAACCTGATCGCCGCCGGCAAGTCGAAGCCGATGATTGTCGTCATGCCGAACGGCAACGCGACGCAGTCGGTGTCGCAGGGGTTCGGCTACGGCCCGACTCCGGCCCGGCAGTCGGTGCAGGCGCCGGCGCCGCCGCCGGTCCAGGCGGCACAGGCGGCGCAGGGCGGCGGCCAGGCGGGCGGGGGACGCGGAGGAGCGCCGCAGCCCTATGCCGGCTCGTATCCGGAGAGCCTCGTCAAAGACGTGATTCCGTTTGTCGAGAAGCGCTTCCGCGTGCTGGCTGCCAAGGACGACCGTGCGATTGCCGGGCTGTCGATGGGCGGTGGGCACACGCTGGCGGCGACGAACAACAACCCGGGCACCTTCGCCTACATCGGGGTCTTCAGCTCCGGTCCTCAGGCGATCGACGAGGCGTACCAGAAGCAGCTCGAAGCGGTGAAGGGCGGGGGCGTCAAGTTCTATTGGCTCGGGGCGGGCACGACCGACACGGCGCGCGAGCGGACCGTGAACCTGTCTGGCGCCGTGAAGAAGGAAGGCTTCAACACGACGTACCGTGAGATTCCCGGGCGGCACTACTGGTTCCTGTGGCGCGATTTCCTCGCGCAGTACGCGCAGATCGCATTCCAGCCGCAGGCCAAATCGTGAACCTGGTGCGGGCAGCGCCAGCAGAGCTGCCGACATCTCCTCGAATAGGTGCAGTGCGGGATTGAAGGAATTCCTTTCGGCGTCGAGTGAGGCGAGCGGCGCATCTCACGCGATCGGCTGTGCTTACCGCTGCAGGCGGCCGCCGACCAGCAACCCGCTTGGCACGCGCTCCGGGACGGTTCGATCGAAGTCTGGATCGTCCAGCGCGCGGAGGAACGCGATGAGATCCTGCTGACCCCTCCCGCGCATGTTCAGCTGGCGCGCTAACGGATCGATCTGATCGCGGCTCACCTGGGCGTTCACCCCTCGCGCGCCTCCACCGCCTCGACGTCCTCCTCCGCGACTGATCTGCCGGTAGAAGTTGACGACTTCTCCAAGCGTTGCGAATGCGCCGTTGTGCATGTAGGGAGCCGTCGCGCTCAGGTTGCGTAACGAAGGCGTGCGAAATGCGTAGGTCTTGTTCACGCCCGAATCCGATTCGGGCAGCTTCGGGCTGTCGGGCACCGCGAGCACGTGAGTGGCGAAGTCCGAAAACATCGGACCGTTGTGGCAATTGATGCATCCCACGGACTGGAACCGCTCCATGCCGCGAACCTGCTCGGCGCTGAGGGCGGCGGTGTCTCCGCGCATGTAGCGGTCGAACGGTGAATTGGCGGCCACGAGCGTCCGCTGAAACGCCGCAAGCGCGCGCCCGAGGTTCCGGTCGTCGACCGGCCGGCTTCCCCCGAACGCTCGAGCAAACAGCCGGCGGTACTCCGGGATGGCGTTCAATCGTGATACCGCGGCTGGAACCGCGCGGTCCTTCGGATGCGCGCCGCCGCGCATTTCCTCCTCAGCCTTGATCGGCTCGAGCGCCTGCGCTTCGAGGCTGCGAACTCTCAGATCCCAGAACATCGGCGCCGCCGCAGGAATGGCATCACTCCCGGCGGTCAGTCCGTTGAACGCAACGTTCAGGATGGTCTGGCTGTTACGCTTCACCAGGCGTGGCGTGTGCCCCGTAACGAACGCTCTTCCGGGACCGAGGCCTGCGCCGCTTGCGCCGATCGAGAGATCGAGACCGTCGGAATACCCGAACGCGGGATGATGGCAGGTCGCGCACGCGACGTCTTTCTGTCCCGACAGGATCGGATCCCAGAACAGCAGGCGCCCGAGCGCAACGCGTTCTGGCGTCGATGGATTGTCAGCCGGCGCGGTTGGTGAGGTCGGAAGGGCAGCGAGACGAGCCTGCGCCGCGGTGCTCGAGCGGCCCGCCGTGGCGACGGTCGTCGTCACGCAGCCGACCAGCACCAGAAGTGGCACGTTCACCTTCCGCATGCGAGCTCCCGTGCTAGAGAGGTCGAGTCATGGACGTCGGTTCGTCCCTCTCCAGAAGATTACGGCAGATCCTCGCGCAGGTTTGGCTGCCACGCTTTTTTCACACCCATGGAGCGTGAGCGTCGAATCCCCAGCACCACGACCATCGCGCCGGCGATGCTTCCGAGCAGCCACGCGTCGGTGGACGTCGCCGGCGCCAGCGCGCAGCACGTAATCGATCGTCAGCTCGGTCTGATCGGCGTCGCGCCGCTGTGCCGTGACCGCAACTGTCGTTGCTCGCCGGCACCAGCGCGTTCGCGAGATAGACGCTGCGATCCGGATGGTGGCCGTTGCGGAACAGCAGCTGATGGCGGCCCGCGGACAGGCGCGGGAGCGTCGCGGTCGATTGCAGCCGGATTGTGCCCTCACCCCGCCTCATGGCTGCGAGATCAGGAAAGCTGGTGGCGGCCAGCTGCGCCCGAACCGGCGTCCCGTCGACTTCGAGCGTCAGCGCGCTCGAGCACCGAGCTCCGCATAGTCGCGTTGCTCGTCCTGAGACAGCGCCCCGTCACGATTGCGATCGATGTCCGCGATGATCGCCTCGGCCAGGGCGATCCCCGGCGTCAGGTCCAGCTCGAGCTGCACACCACCCGGATCGATGGCCAGTCGCGCGGCCTGAAGATACTCATCCCGTCGATGCGCCGACACCTCGGCGACGGCGACGATGGCCGTCGTCAGGGCCAGGACGCAGGCGGCACGGCTACTTCTTCGTGAACTTCGCACCGTAATCGTTGGTCGGATCGCGATAGATGGTATGGATGTGGTCGACGCTGTTCCCTGCGGCGCGTACTCGATCACCAGGGTTGGGCCCTGGATACGGAAGTACGCGGCGCTGCCGTTGTCGGTCGGACCGCTCCAGGCGAAGTAGGTGTCGGGGAGGTTCGTCCGGATCTCGGCCATCCGCGGTTCGGCGAACGCGTCGTTCTGGATGCCCGCCCACTCCCGCACGATATCGAGCAGCATCGTCTGCTGCGCCGGCGTGAGCGCTGACGCGCGAATGCCCTCGGGCTGAATGGTTCGTCCGTCCTGACCGGGCCCGAGCACGAGATCGGCGACGCGCGAGCCGAGGATCGCCTGCTTGCGCTGGGCCTCGTCCAACGCATTGATCAGCGCGAACGCTTTGTCGTTCTCGTTGCCGAGCGGACGGACGGTCCGGCCTTCGAACGGTGAAGGTTGCCGGCTGAGTGGCCGGGAGGCTCGGCGCCATGGTCGCCTGGCTCCCCGCCATCGTCAGATTGATCGCCAGGTGGTGACCGCCAAACTGCAGCATCCACGGCGTCGTCACCGACGGCGTTCCGACGAAGGCGAGGAAGTACTCGTCTTCGCCGAAGATGACGCCGCCACCCCCGCGGGCGCCGCCCCCGCCGCGCCCGGCGGCGTTTCGTCTTCAGCACTTCGTCGCCGCGCATGATGTCGGTGACCTTTCGAAGCCCGCCTGCTACTGAGCGCAGCCGAGAGCAGAGTGTTGACGGCGGCGCGCTGCGCCGGTGTCAGATCTGCCAGCCGCAAGCCCTCGCGTTGAAACATCGGGCTCGGAAGGTTGGACCATTTCGTCTTCTGCGGTCCTTCGAAGGGGAACTGGACCTTGGCCCGGCCCGCATCGTCGAGCGTCGTCACGAAGGCCTGCGCGGCGGCGACAATGCGCGCCGTCGCGTCAGACGGCTTGCCGGGCGACGTCCCACCGCGTTGAGCGACGACTGTCGCAGCGACGGCGACGAACACGCCGAACGAGATGGTCGAAGCGATTCGAACAGGTGACCGCATGGCAGATTCCTCTCCTAGCGGAGAAGTTGTATTGAAGTGGGCGAGCGTCCGCTCCCACGCGAGCTTGGCTGCCGCCGCATCGTAACGCGGCGTCGTGTCGTTGTTGAAGCCGTGCTGCGTGCCAGGGTAGAGGTGACGTTCGTAGCGCACGTTGGCTGCCTTCAGCGCCGTTTCGTATGCCGGCCAGGATGCGTTGATGCGCTCGTCCACTTCGGCGGACTGAATCACGAGCGCCGCTTTGATCTTGGGCACGTCGTCGACGTTGGGCGAGCTGCCGTAGAACGGGACGCCGGCCAGGAGCTCAGGGACGCGGGTCGCAAGGAAGTTGACCATGCCGCCGCCATAGCAGAAGCCGACCGCGCCGACCTTGCCGTTGGTTTCGGGCCGTGCCTTGAGCCAGCCGAATGCCGCAATGAAGTCCTCGCGCGTCTTTGCCTGATCGAGCTTGGGAAAGACCTCACGGGCCTTGTCTTCGTCGCCCGGATACCCGCCGAGCGGGAAGAGCGCGTCCGGCGCGAACGCCACGAAGTTGTCGGTCGCGAGCCGCCGGGCGATGTCCTCGATGTGAGGGTTCAAGCCGCGGTTCTCGTGAATGACGAGCACGGCCGGCAGCTTGCCAGCGGCCTTGGCGGGCTGGGCCAGGTAGCCGCGCATCTTGCCATAGCCCTTCGGCGACTCGTACTCGAGGTACTGCACCTTGATGCGCGGGTCCTCGGGCTTGACGACCTGCGCTTCGACGAACTTCGGGCTGAGCTGGTCGAGCAGCATCGCGGCGGTCACGCCGCCGACGGCGTATTTGGCGGCCTTATCCAGGAAGCCTCGGCGGTCGAGCGCGCCGTGCACGTAGGCGTCGAACAGCGCGAGCAGTTCCTGGTCGAAATCGTGAGCGGTCTTGAGTGCCATTATCGGTTTCTCCATGTCAAGAGGTTGACGGGACGATTATAGGAGTCGATTGAACGACTGTGCAATCCGGCTGTATGATGCCGACGGTGACCGCGATGTCAAGGGCCCTGCACCCGATTGGACGCCCCCCGCGCCGCCCGCCTCCGAGACGCGCGAGCAGCTATTGGTCGCAGCCGAACGATTGTTCGCTGAACGCGGTTTCGCCGCGGTCTCGGTGCGAATGATTGCCGCAGAGGCGGGCGTGAACTGGTCGCTCGTCGGCTACTACTTCCGCAGCAAGAACGGATTGCTCGCCGAAGTATACCGACGTCACTGCACCACCCTGAACCGCGAGCGTGTGCGGCTGCTGACTGAAGCCCGCCGCACAGGACTGCAGCTCGAGTCCGTGATCGAGGCATTTGTCCGGCCAGCCCTCACCGAGATCCAGGAGGCGATCGTCGGAATCATTACTCCCGGCTGCGCGCCATGCTGGCTGCCGAGGATGCGCCGCTCTTTGGCCAGCTCGTGGCCGACAACTTCGACCAGTCCAGCCGTACGTTTGTCGCGGCGCTCCGCGAGTGTCTGCCCGACCTCTCCGCGGATGAAGTCCTGTGGCGATTCCACTTCATGCTGGGAACGATCTACTACTCGGCGAGCAGCCCGCAGCGCATCAAGGCGTTTTCGCGCGGGCGCTGCGATCCAGGCGAGGTCGAGCCGACGGTGCGGCACCTGGTGCCGTTCCTTGCTGCGGCGTTCCGTTCCGCGCCCGTCACCGGGCGCGGCCTCGCCGCGGCGGCGCGCGGCGCAGAGGAACGAAGCTCGAGATCGACCGTCGTCTTCCGTGCACTTTCCCCGCTTCGGAGACGTCGCTCATCTCGGCCACATCGAGCTGCTCACGCCGAAGCCCGATGAGAGCCTGGCGTTCTTCACCTCGGTCGTCGGACTCCATGAGTCGGGGCGCTCGGGCGATTCGGTCTACCTCCGCGGCTGGGGCGACTACGAATGGCACACGCTCAAGCTGACGGCGCACACGACCTCAGGAATCGGTCATCTGGGCCTGCGCGTCCGCGACGAGGCCACGCTGCAGCGCTTCGTCGCGCGGCTCGAGGCGCATGAGATGCCGGGCCAGTGGATTGAGGATATCGCGCACGGGCCGGCGTACCGGTGCGCGACGCCAGATGGTCACGCCGTGGAGCTGTACTGGGAGACGCGGCGGTTCACGGCGACGCCTGACGTGGCGACGGCCTTCAAGAACCAGCCGCAGCGCTACGTTCCACGCGGCATCGCGCCGCGCCGACTCGACCACCTCAACATCCTCGCGCGGGATGTCTCGTCGACCCGCCGCTTCTTCCACGAGCTGCTTGGACTTCGGTTGACAGAGCAGATCATCTTCGACGATGGGATGGAGATGGGCGCGTGGCTCTCGGCGACGAACAAATCGTACGACGTCGCCATCACTCGCGACCGCAGCGGCGCCTCGGGACGGCTGCACCACGTCACCTACATGATGGACAGTCGCGAGGATGTGTTGCGCGCGGCCGATGTTCTGCGCGATGCTGATGTGCCGATCGAAACCGGCCCGCACAAGCACTCGATCGGGCAGACGTTTTTCCTCTACTGCTACGAGCCGGGAGGCAACCGGTTCGAGATCGGCGCCGGCGGCTACCTGATCCTCGACCCGGACTGGAAGCCAGTCATCTGGACGCAGGCGGAACGCGCGAAGGGCCAGGCGTGGGGGCTGCAGACGGTGAGTACGTTTCACACGCACGGCACGCCGCCGGTGCCGGAGCACCGAGGCCAGTACTCGTTGAATCCGCGAGAGTTCTCGTTTTGGAGTCTCATGATGAATCGCCGTGAATTCCTCGGATCGGTCGCCGCGGCCGCGGTTGTGCCGGCGTTCGGTCGCCAGGGGACGCCCGCAAACGAGTGGGGCTCTCCCGTGTTCGATCTTCACTTCCATCTTCGTCAGCAGCTGGCGAGCAACCTCGCGCATCTCGATGGCGCAGGCGTGACGAAGGCGAATCTGCTCACGCGCGGGGCTGTCCTCGAACAGGTGAAGGCGCTTCAGGCCGCTGCGCCGGGCCGCTTCACCTGGTTCAACAGCTACGACGTGACCAGACCCGATGCCGAACAGGTGCTCACGCAGGCGGTGAAGGATGGAGCGCAGGGCTTCGGCGAGATGAAGTTTCACGTCGCCGCCGACGGTCCGGAGTTGCGCCGCATCTACGCGCTGGCCGCCGACCTCCGCGTGCCGATCCTGATTCACTTCCAGGAAGTGGATCACTTTCCGAACGAAGGCACCTGGAGCACGGGGTTTGCCAAAACCTTCGATTCGGTCCTCAAGGCATATCCAAAAACCACCTTCATCGGCCATGCGGACGCGTTCTGGGCCAACGTCAGCGCGGACTATCAGAACGAAGCGGCTTATCCGACGGGCCCAATCAAGCGGGGCGGGCTCACCGACAAGTGGCTGGGCGATCATCCCAATCTCTTCGCGGACATGGCGGCGAATTCCGGCAACAACGCCATGTCGCGAGATCCTGAGTTCACCGCCGGTTTCCTGGAGCGCCATCAGGACAAGCTGCTCTTCGGCAGCGATTGCGCCTGTGCCGACGGCCACGGTGGCGGCGTCAGCCAGAACAACAACCCGGCAGCCGCGCGAATGGCGGGCAAGTGTGTGGCCCGCGAGACGCTGAGTCTGCTGAAACGGTCAGCCTCCGGCGGCGTATTCCAAAAGATCGTGTGGGGCAACGCCCACAAGCTGCTGCGGATTCCGGCGTAACGCGCTGTTCACGGTGGTTCGCGGATCCGCCTCCGAGAGAAATCATGAACATGATGAAAACCTGCGTCGTCATCGCCACGCTGCTCTTTGCGTCACACGCAGGCGCAGGCCCAGCAAGCCAACGTCAATCTCGACTGGAACCCTCACAAGAACGTCCAGAATCTGAATCCCTACGGTGCGAACGTCATCTCGCCGGAGGTTCGCGACGACCAGACCGTGACATTCCGGCTCAAGGCGCCGGACGTCCGAACGGTTGCGCTGACCGGGGGCCCCATTCTGCTCGCCGTGGGGAAGGGCAGCACGCCGATTCCATTCGAGAAGGGGACCGATGGCGTCTGGACGCTGACCGTTGGGCCGCTGAAGCCTAACCTCTATATCTACCGGCTCCTCGTGGACGGCGTGGCGGTCGTGGATCCGAACAACACGTTCACCGGCTTTGCGGACCAGCCAGGCTACAGCACCGTGGTCGTCCACGCCGACGGGCCGGCGTACTACGACGCCAAGCCTGTTCCGCATGGCACCGTCACTCGACACGTCTATCACTCGACCGTACTCAACGGCGAGCGAGAGATGTACGTCTATACGCCGCCGAACTACGATCGCAACCGAAGATATCCGGTGCTGTACCTGCTCGGCGGCAGCGGCGAACTGGCATCGACGTGGAACATCGATGGCCGCGCCGGTTTCATCGCCGACAACCTGATTGCTGAAGGCAAGGCGCTACCGATGATCATCGCCATGCCGAACAATCAAGTCGTGCATCGCGGCGATCCCCGGCACACCGAGCTGACGTTTTCGCTGTTCGAGAAAGAACTACGGCAGCAGATTATCCCCGTTGTCGAGAAGGCCTATAGCACACAACCTGGTCCGCGCGGGCGCGCGATCGCCGGTCTCTCGATGGGGGGCAGGCACGCGCAGCTCGTCGGCTTCAAGTCGCTCGACTTGTTCCGGTCGTTCGGCATCCTGAGCGCCGGTGATCCGGAATCCGAGAAGAGCACTCCGGAGTTTCTCAACGATCCCGCGATCAACACGAAGGTCGACTACCTGTTCGTTGGCCTGGGCACCCACGAGAACCAGCCGACCAATCGCAGCGTCGTCTTTCACCAGATTCTCGACAAGCATCACGTCGCCCACGATTACTACATCGGCGGTGACGGTGGCCATGATTGGGGAACCTGGCGCGCCCACCTTGTCTACATGCTTCCGAAACTATGGCGCGCGAAACCTCAGCAGAACACCGCGTCGTCCAGGTAGGTGACGCGTGGACCGAACGACATGAGAAGGAGAGTGAGATGGTCGACGACTTAGCGAGCTCGCTCTGCACCGTGCGTAGCTGCCGAGGGGGCGGCAGGGTGGCACAGATGCGCCCGCTGCACGGGCGTCGAGCGGAGGGCAATAACGGCAGCACGATGCTGATCCACCAGAGCAGCCTGTCAGAGACGGTCGACGCAGTAAATGAGGCGGTGTTCTTTGGCAAGGCGATGGCGGCCAAGGATCGTCGCCACGTCGCACGTTGGATTGCAGCGCGTCAGGGCTTGCCAGGAGCGTACGGCGAGCTCTTTGCGGGATTTGCGCCGGAATTGGCGTCAGGAATCCGCTTGTTCACGGGTGAGCGAGTCACCTCCGCATCCGCGCGTCACATCCTCGGCGAAGAATCATGTCGCGCGCTGTTGCTGCTGAAGAGTGACGACGCGATAGCGACGGCGGCGCTTACCCGGGCGACGGCGTGGCTCGTCGAGCGTGTGGAAAAGGCCGCCACGCAGTCGCCGAGAAACAACGCCGGCGCGTACTGCTGTGGCAAATGCACGGTCGGGTTGTGGCGGAACATCCTCGCCGGTGGGCTCGATCGGCAAGATCAACGGCTGCGACTTGGACTGTCGAAGCTCGGTTCGATGCGGGATGGCCAGGGAGGTTGGCGCGCCTTTCCCTTCTGGTACACGGTCCTCGCGCTGACCGAAATGGATCGCGCCGAGGCGCGCGGCGAGTTGCGGTACGCCTCGGCGCGCATCCGGGCAGAGGCGAAGCGGGCCGCTGGCTCGAGCCCGTGTGCCGTACGCCGCAATGCGCTCGCCCGCGCCGCGCTCGAACGACTCTGACGTTTGATTGACCACCAACCGGCAAACTGTCGAAAGCGTCTTCAGATGAAGAGATGGCCGCGTCTACGTGAGCATTCCCGCCAGGTTCTGATACGACACACGCGCGGCGGCGAGCGAGTCGCCCCACGCGGCCGCGTTGTCCTGCTCGATGACGAAATGCTTCAGGCCGGCGAGTGACGCTTGCGCGAACACCGGCTTGAAGTCGATGTGCCCGGTGCCCACGGGCACGAGGGCCATGCTGCTGACCCTGGCGTTGGGCCCGAGCGACGGGCTGACTGTCTTCAGGCCGAACACATCCTTGATGTGCCACAGCTCGAAGCGGCCCGGGTGCGCTTTGAACAGGTTCAGCGGATCGACGCCAGCGATGTACGTCCATCCGAGATCAAGCTGCATCGTGACGAGCGCCGGATCGGTGTCCTCGACGAGGACGTCGAAGGCGGTTCGCGGACTGTCGGTCAGTTTCTCGAACTCGACCGTGTGGTTGTGCACCAACACCTTCATGCCGAACTTTTGCGCGATCTTGCCGTGCGCGTTGAGCTCGTCGGCCCGCCGCTTGACGGATTCCAGTGACCCGGGCGGCTGATACGGCCCGAACGCCTCGGTTTCCTTGAACGCGTTTCGAACGCGGCCGGTGCCGGCGTCGAAATACCCACCTGGCGGCAGGGTCGCCGGCCGGCGAGGGTCGGGAGTCGCCGCGCCGCGGCCCGGCCCAGCCCCCGCAATCTCTGTGTACTTGATCCCCATCACCTGAAATCCCTCGAGCTGGCGTTCGAGGTCCACGCCGGTGCCGCGCGCGGGCGCATGGGTACTCGGCATCGTGAGCTTGAGTCGATCGAGCATCGCCCGAAAATCTTTGGGCGACATGTTGTTGTAGCTCGTCGGCTCGACTTCGGTGTATCCGATTTCGGCGACCTTCGCGAGCGTGCCTTCGTAGTCGGTCGTCAGCCGATCGCGCACGGTGTACAACTCGAGGCCAATGCGCGATTTCCATGGGGAGGTGGCAGTCGCCTGTCGAGCCGCGAGCCTCTGCGAACGACTCACAGCAAGCGTGGCGGCGCTGCCCAAGGTCACGTCCTGCAGAAACTGCCGGCGAGTGCTCCTGGTCATCGAACGGCTCCTTCTGCTACTCAAATTTGCGATCAGTGCTTCGCGGCTGTGCTTTCCGGGCCGTTCGTGGAGCGGCGCTCGTCGTTGAAGCCGAATGCGTGGAGCGTCCCGTCATGCGTGCCGATGTAGATCTGGCCCAACCCACTCCACAGGCTCCCGGGCGATGCGAACGTCGCCATTGACTTCTCGCTGCTCCACAGACGCTTCCCCGTGTCACCTTCGTACGCGTGAAGGACGGCTGGGATGTTTCGTCCTGTCGCTGTCGAACCCCTGCCCGTCGCGAGCGTGAAGACGACACCGTTGACGATCAGCGGAGTAGCCGGTGAAGTCAGGTCGGCTGAGACCCACCCCGGCGTGAGGGAGAGCGGCGCCGCCCGCGTCGAGCAGCTTCAGCGCAACGACGGCGCCGGCGGTCACGGCCCCGTTCGTGGCCGAGGCCTGCCGCGGAGAGGCGGCCCGTTACAGGTACGAGGATCCAGGTTGTCCCTGCTGTCGAATCCGGCTGCTGCCAGGTCGCGAGCGCTCCGCTCACCGTGGAGCCTGCGCCAACGATGGGCTTCGAGGCATGAAGCGGCGTCGCATGATTCGCGCCGCCAAGCGATGCGGCGTCGAGCAGAAGGATGCGGCCGTCCTTTGTGGCCGCTGCAACGATGTCCTTGCCGTTGTGGCGGAGGATCGTCGGGCCGGTCACGAATTCTGCCGCAGGCTGCGTGAACCAGTCTTTCAACTGCAGCGTCTTTGCGTCGAGCGCCACGATCGCGTTCGCCTTGCCATCACCGGTCGTGTTGCCCGCGCCGATCGCCGCAACGAGAGTGCCGTCGGATGTGAAGGCGACCTCGCCGATCACGTCTCCACCGTTGGTCTTCCACGACACGACGGGCTTCGCCTCGCTGTCAAGATCGATAGCCCATACCGCACTGGGCGCGCCGCCACAGTTTCCTGATGTCGCGGCATAGAGCGTCGTGTCAACCGCAACGGGCGCGGACCATCGGGCGTTGGCAGGCAGGAATGGCGCGGGGCGCTGGAGATCCTTGCCCGACGCCAGGCCGAGCACGTGCAGCATGCCGTCGCTCGAGACGACGTAACCGACTCCGGATGGCCGAAAGAGCATGGCAAACGCCCCGCTCTCTTCCCGCCGCGGCGCTCCTGGAATGCGATCGCCGGCTTGATTCGCGCGACCCGCTGGCGCAGGTGGGGCAGGAGGCGCAGGACGCGCCGCGCCGCGCGCCGCTGCTCCGGCCGCCGCCGACTCAGGCGACGGTTCACCGCCCGCACGTCCTCGCCCTGCGGCAGGCCCTTCGACAGGCACGCCTTCGCCGGGTTCGCCGAGCAGGCTGCGATACCCGACGGCACCACGGCCGCCAAAGGTGAGCGCCGCACCCGGTGCGGTCGCTGACGGGCCCAGGCTGACAATGCGTGTCGCGCCGGCAGTGATGCCGCCGGGACATCCTGGTGTTGACGCGGGCAACGACGCATCGAAGTGCCGCTGCCACACGACATAACCGGTGTCGTTGTCGATCGCGTACACGTTGTTCGAACTGCCAGTGACAAGGGAGATCGGCACGAACAACGTCACACCGCTTGCCGTCACACCCTGGCCCAGACCATGCGGGCCGCGCGGTTGGTTATCGAGCTTGGCCTTCCATTGCTGCTCGAACCCAGGCTTGGAGAGCGTCCCGACGGAGATCTTCTCGTCGGTGCGGACCCACGACGTTCGTTGGGCATCGGCGAGCGACGTCAGCCATTGCGAGCCGCCGCGCCCCGGCTGCGCCAACCCCACGCTCCCCGCCACAGCGGAGGCCACGACCACGAACACCAAACGTTGACCGCGCATCACGCCCTCCCGTCTAGTCTTTCCCGAGGGGCTTTGCCCCTCGGACTCCCCGACACGCTCTCTCGCGCGCCGTTTCGCCGGCGCGCTCCGGTCGCGTGGCTCGCTCGCGGCGCTCGCTCGCACTGCGCAAACCGCCCTGGCGATTCATGAGATAGGTTCTACCGTGCGATCCCGAAGCAGTAGAGAACACCGTCGAACGTGGCGATGTAGGCGCGACCGTTCGCGACGGTCAGGCCACTGAAATGATTCCACGACTCGATCTGGTTGCCGCTCGACCAGAGCTCCCTGCCCGTCTGCCCGTCGAGCGCGTAGAGCGCAGCTCGCCTGGAGTTCGGCACGCGCCGATCGGGGCCCGAACTGAGACCGCCGCCATAAACCGGACCGCCGGGTTCGTTCCATGCCCTGTCCGGCACGACCTGCGACGCGTCCTCACCCGCGGCATAAGCGAACACCACACCGTTGGCGATCACCGCTTCCTCCGCGAGGTCCATGTCGCGAGACAGCCATGCCGGCGTCAGCTGCCACTTGCCGCCGCGTTCTTCGAGCTTGAATGCCGCCACACCGCCGCCGGTCGGCCGCGCGTGCTCAACGGGCGCCTTGAACTGCGCGCTCACGGGTCCCCAGAACGGTGCGAGCACCCATTGCACGCCCTTGTCGTCCTGCCAAGCGCCCAACGCGCCCCATATGCCTTTCGCGTCGAACGCCTGCGCGTCGTTGCAGATGAGCGGCGTCGTCTGCAACGTCGTCCGGTGATCCTCGCCGCCGAGCGAGTCGCGATCCAGCAGCCACAGCCGGCACTCTTTGCTCGTGCCGATCAGGAATTTCCGTCCGCGATAGTCGAGCGCGATCGGCGTCGTGTTGACGTCGAGGTCGCGCCGCCACAGCCAGTTCGCGTTCGGCGCGCCGAAGTAGTCGACGAGCTGCAGCTGTTTGTTCGCGTCGAGTTTCACGCCGACGATGCCATTCCCGAGGCGGCGGGTGAGTGGATCGAACATCGCATCGCCCGTGCCGAGGAACACCCGTCCTTCGGGATCGATGGCGGCGCCGCGCCGACCCCACAGGCCGCCGCCCGAGGGGATGAACGCGCTCGCGCGGCGTGAGGCCAGATCGAACGAGTAGAACGCGTTGGTCAATCCGCCGCAGCCCTGTGCAGTGGCGGTGTAGAGGACGCCGTTGTGCAGGTTGAGAGCATACGGCTTGCCGCCGCCTGGGATGAACTTCTCTGGCGGAGCGGTGTCTTGCCCGTCCGCGAGATTGACCTGCCGCAGGCGACCGTCCCACGAGATCGCGTAGACGGTGTACTTGCCGGGCGACGTCTGAGCCATCGTGGGCACGGCCGTCTGGCCGCCCGGACAGAGAGTATCGTTCGTCCCCCCTGGTTTCGTCAGTGTGCTGTCGAAGCGACGATGCCAGATCTGCCCGCCACTCGCGACGTCTATGCCAAACAGGTCGTCGGATACGCCGGCGACAACCGCGAGCTCGCGCGGGCCCTGGGCTGTCGTGACGCGCTCGGCCACGAGCGGCGCAAACAGGTTGTGCATCGCGCGCGGCTTGCTCTCGAGCTTCAGCTTCCACAGCAGCTTCATGCTCCCGACGTTGGCCGTCGTGAACACTTTCTCGTCGCGCACCCAGCCGGTCCGCGCGTTATCCACACCCTCTGTCAGGAAGTCGGACGCGCCACCGGTCGCGCCCGCCAACAGCAGAATGACGATTCCCACCCTCGCAACTCGCATGACTCCTCTTTCTCGTGTCAGAGATGCCGAATCATACGGCAACCGCCATATGAGCTGCTCGCGGGGACGTCCGCGCAGAAGTATTTCGCACTGCCAAACGTTCGACCAAGCTACCGCTTCGCGGCTGCGCTCGGATCGCCGGTGGGCGGTGGCGCATGGTCGGTCGACGCCGGCGGTCCGAGGAGTTCCAGCAGGATTGGCTTGAGGCCGTCGGCCCACACCTGATAGCCCGCGAGCGTGGGATGCAGCTTGTCCCGCTCGTTCATCACGCCTGGGAACAGCCGCCCGTCCTTGTCGGCGAGCTTGTCGTTGACATTGAGGTATCGGACCGTGCGCCCATCCGCCAGGCGCGCCAGGCCCGCGTTGATCTGATCGATCTCCGGCATGACGGCCATGCTGTCGTTGCGCGGAAAGATGGCGGTCAAGACGATCGTCGCCTTTGGCGCTTTCTGCCGACAGATGTTGAGGATGGCTGCCAGGCCGCGCGTGATGTCGGCGACCTTGTCAGCGTCGCCTGGCTGTGCTCCGACGTTGTTGGTGCCGCCCTGGATCACAATCACCTTGGGATTGACGCCGTCGAGCTCGCCGTTCTCGAGGCGCCACAGGATGTTCTGCGTGCGATCAGCGCCCCAGCCGAAGTTGCCAGCGTTCCAGCCGAAGAACTGCTGGCGCCAGTGCGCCAGGAGATCGGGGTAGTCGGTCGCGCCCCAGCGCCGTGTGATCGAGTCGCCGACGAAGTAGACATCGATGCCGCCCGTTCGCGCCTTCTCGAGCAATTGCTCGTGCGCGATCATCGAGTTCCGATCGCTGCGCGGTGCCGCGCGATCGGCAGGCCCCGGCGGTACGGGCGCAGCTGTTACGGCTGGCGCCGGCGCTTGGGCACGCGCCAGCGACGCACCGACCGCGATGACTCCGCAGGTCAGCAACCCGATCGCCAACCCGGGGCCGACGCGCGCCGGTGCGAATCGGATCACCGCGAGGCGCTCCCAACGGCGGGCGTATGCTTGAGGAACTTATCCGCCCAGGGGATGAAGTACTTCCAGTTCGGGCCGTCAGTGTGCCCGCCGTCGTGCTGACGCCAGGCGAGCTGACCGTCGAGCACGCTGACATTCACTGCCGGCATCTTTTCTTTGTTGTAGTCGTCGGACACGCCAAGGTCCTTCGCGCCGAGCAATCGAAACACCGGCTGCGCCGCGACGGCCGCCATGTAGCTGCCCTGCTGGTCGAGCCACTTCGCGTCGCCGCGCTCCGGCACGCCGTAGCTGATGAACGTCAGGCGCGGCGCGCAGAGCGCGATCAGCTGATGCGCGTCCACCGGGATGTCGCCGGCATTCTTGCTGCCGAACGTGGACTCGGCCGTGCCGTACTTGAGGAAGTTGCCGGCCATCCAGTGGTATTCACCGGAGCCGGTCAGATTCTCGACGGCCTCGCCGAAGTTCCGGCGATGCAGTTTGGCGCCGCCCTCGCCTGACGAGCCGACGAGCACCACCGCGAAGCGCTGGTCGTAGGCCATCGTCACGAGCGCCGCTTTGCCGTATCGCGACACGCCTTCGATGCCCACCTTCTTCGCGTCCACGGCCTTGTCGGTTTCGAGGTAATCGAGCCCGCGCGAGGCGCCCCACGCCCACGCGCGCAGCGAGCCCCAGTCATCAGGCTTGCGGCGCTGACCTTTGTTGACGAGGCCGATGATGCCGGCCGTCAAGCCGGCGCCGTTGTCCGCCTGGATGCTGTTCGGGCTGATCGTCGCGTAGCCCCAGCCGTCGGCGATCAGCTGCTCGGTTGCCGGCGGATCGGCTGGCGTCGCCGGATTGGGCGGTGCCCCACGTCCGGGCCCGAACCCGCGCGCCGCGGGTGGGGGAGCGCCAGGTGCCGGCGGCATGCCTGAGCGACCGCCGAACATCATCATCACGGGAACGGGCTTCGTTGCGGCAGCCGGCGTGACGACGGTCATCTGAATGTCGACGGAGATGTCAGGGAATGTCGAGTTGTCGACCTTGCCGACGAGTTCCTTGCCGACGACCGCCAGTCCGCCCACCGTGAAGTTCTCTGTGCGGTTGACCACCCAAGTGACCTTGGGCACGTTTGCCGGTACGCGCCCGAGGACTTCGCGGTCGAACTCCTCGACGATCTCCGGCCGGCGCTGCTTCCACCAGACGTCGGCACTCGTGACCTTCTTTCCGTTCTTGAGGGTCAGGACTTCCGGCAGATTCGGATACGGATTGGCCAGCGCCTCGTCGTAGTTGGCGTGGTTCGGCGCCGACTCGTTGCCGCTCGGCCCTGGCCGAAGCGCCGTGATTCCGAGCTGCTCCATCATGTTGCGATGATCCGCTGCGGTCGCGGCGGCGTTGGGATTTGGCGGGGGACCGCCGGACGGTGGGGCTGCGGGCGCCTGCGCCGTCCCGCCGGCCGGGGGAGGCGTGGCTGCCTGTTGCCCGGCTGTTTTCGTTGGCAGAATCGTGACGACGCCGACCGCGATGACAGCTGCCGCTTTCCCCAACCACACGCAACGCTGAGCCTGCATCAGGACCCTCATTCCGTAGAACGAACGGCTTTCGTTCGATAGTTGAACAAATCATAGCGCGGATTCCGTCGGCTTCCGGCTCTGGCCGAGGAGAACCTGTGGCTTCGGGCTTCAACCGGAAGATCCCGCGAACAGGACGATACTTACTGCCGATGCGCGACACGGAAGTTCTCATCGTTGGGGCCGGGCCAACGGGGCTGGTGTTGGCCCTGTGGCTCACACGACTGGGCATTCGCGTGCGGATCGTCGACAAGACGGCGCAGCCGGGGACGACATCGCGCGCGCTCGCCGTGCACGCTCGAACACTCGAGTGGTACGGCCAGATCGGACTCGCTGACGAGGTGGTCGCCCGCGGACGGCAGATGGCCTCGATCAATCTCTGGGCCAATGGCGCGCAAGTGGCCCACGCCACGCTCGGCAACATCGGTGCGGGCATCAGTCCGTACCCGTTCGTCCTGATTTTTCCGCAAGACGAACACGAACGTGTGTTGATCGATCGGCTTCGCGAAGCCGGTGTTGATGTGGAGCGGGAGACCGAAGTGCTGGCACTCGAGGAGGCCGCGACTGGTGTGCGAGCCCGCATCAAGCGGCCCGATGGCGCGACAGAAACGTGTGATGTCGACTACATCGCCGGCTGTGACGGCGCGCATTCAGTCGTACGTCAGGCACTCGGCATCGGATTTCAGGGCGGCACGTACGAACATCTGTTTTACGTCGCCGACGTCGACGCGCGTGGCGGCCCTATCAACGGCGAGTTGCACGCGGCCCTCGACGCGAGTGACTTTCTTGCTGTCTTTCCGTTGAAAGCGCCCGGACGCGCGCGCCTCGTCGGCATCGTGCAGGCCGCCGAAGACGACCCCGATGATCTCTCCTGGGACGACGTGAGCACGCGTGTCATCGACTGGATGCAGATCGTTGTCGAGCGTGTGCATTGGTTCTCGACCTACCGCGTGCATCACCGCGTCGCGGATCGATTCCGGAAGGGTCGCGCGTTCCTGCTCGGCGACGCGGCGCACATCCACAGCCCTGTGGGCGGGCAGGGGATGAACACTGGTATCGGCGACGCGGTCAATCTGGCGTGGAAGCTCGCCGCCGTGCTGCGCGGGCGTGCCGACCCGTCGATTCTGGACAGCTACGAGCCGGAACGCATCGGCTTTGCGCGGCGCCTGGTCGCAACGACCGATCAGGCGTTCACCGGTGTGACGAGCGACACCTGGCTCGCCCGGCGCGTGCGGTTGAATGTCGTCCCGCTGGTGGTGCCGTTGATCTTCCGGTTCCAGGCGACGCGGCGCCTCATGTTTCGAACGGTCTCGCAGACTGCCGTCAACTACCGTGGCAGCAGTATCAGCGAAGGAAGCGCCGGAGCGGTGCAGGGTGGCGATCGGCTGCCCTGGGTCGCGCCGTTGAACGGCAGCGACAACTTCGCTCCGCTGACCTCGCTCGACTGGCAGGTCCACGTGTATGGCGAAGCCAGCCGCGAGATGCTGGAGATGTGCAAGGCTCGCGCGCTGCCGCTGCACGTCTTCCCGTGGCGAGAGCGATCACCATCAGGCCGGGCTCCTGCGCGATGCCGTCTACCTCGTTCGACCCGACGGCTACATCGGCCTTGCCGATGCGCACGCGCGGATCGGCGCGCTGACCGCCTATCTCGATGCGCACAAACTGACGCCCGCCTGAGTTCAGACGGGCGAGGTCCTCCTGACTGAGAAACGCTCAACTCGCATTTCTTTTTGCGGCAGAGCCGGACCTTTCAATGTATCCTGCGCCTCGTACGAGCGATGCGCCGCGCCACACTCCTCGTTATTTTGATCGGGGCTTTGATCGGGGCTTTGATCGGCGCCGCCTGTAGCGCGGACGCCCGTGTCGACGTGCGCCGGTATCAGCTGACCGGTGTGGTCGTCGGCCGCGAAGAGACGTCTGCCCGGATCGTGGTCGCTCATGAAGCGATCAACGGGCTCATGCCAGCGATGAGCATGGAGTTCGAGGTCCGTGGCGAGGCACCGCCAATCGCGCGCAGGCGACCGAATCGCGGCGACGCTCGTCTTGAGCGACACACAGAGTTGGCTCGAGGACGTCAAGGTCACGGCGCGAAGCGGCGCGGCCGTGACCAGCTGCCGGCGACTGCCCGCGCGATGCCGGGAGCAGTCGTGCCGGACTTGCCGCTGGTCGATCAGAACGGCGCGCCGTTCACGCTGCGCGACGGCGCCGCACGGGTCCGGATCGTCACCTTCATATATACTCGGTGCCCGCTGCCAGATTTCTGTCCACTGATGCTCAAGAACCTGGAGGCCGTGCGCCGACGCGCTGACCAGGAGGGCCTGGGCAGCCAGCTCGCGCTGCTCGGCGTGACCCTGGATCCGGCGTTCGATACGCCCGCCGTGCTGCGGGTCTACGGTGAATCGATGCTGAAGGGATCCAATCGATTCGACCAGTGGACCCTTGCCACGGGAACGCCTGCGCAAATTGAAAACGTGGCCCGGTTCTTCGGCGTCGGATACCGCGCCGAAGGCGGGTTCGTTACGCACACGTTGGCGACGGCCGTCATTGGCCACGATGGGCGCGGTGATGCGTGTGTTCGAGTCCAACTCGTGGCGTCCCGACGAAGTCTATGATGTTGTTCGCCGCGGCATCGAGCAGGCGGTCCGGTAGGGCGACGAGAGCCACGGATTCACGAGCACGATACGAGCCACGGATGACACGAGCCACGGATTACACGGATAACACGGATCGGGTTTGTGAGACAGCTTCTAGTACCAACCAAGGAGATAGCGATGGGACATTGGGATCGACGCCGGTTCATCAGTACCGCAGCGATCGCCGCCGGGGGCGGGCTTGCTGGATGGCACGAGCTCGGCCTTCGCAGTCTGCTCGCGCAAGCGCCTCTTGTGGGAGTGCCGGACGAAATTCTCAATCCCGTCGAGGTCAGTGGCCCTGACGCCGAGGCGGTGATGGGACAGCTGCCCGGACGGAAGCGCATGTACGTGCTTGCCGAACAATGCCGGCGAGTATCATCGCGTCGGCAGCCAGGTCATGAAGCGCATTGCCCGGCCGGCCGACACGGGCGACGTTTACGAGCTCGCGACATTTACCGGCAACACCGGGGCGTCGATGCCGCGTCACGCGCATCTCAGCAGCCATGCCGCCGTGCTCGTCATGCGCGGAGAGATCGAGTTCGAGCTCGGGGGCGATCGCTGGACCATGATGCGCGGCGATTTCGCGAACCTGCCGACCGGGACGCCGCACGCCTGGACCATGCGGTCCGAGGGCGCGCAGATTGCCCTGTTCTCGATGAACGACCGTGTAGGCGCTGCGTTCACGGCGATGGGCGAGCGGCAGGAAGGGCCGCAGCTGCCAACAGGCGTGCCACCCGAGATTCCTGCGGCGGCACTGGCGCGTGGCAGCTGCCGCCGGCGATTTCCAGCTTGCGCCCGCCGCCGCGTCCACAGCGACGCCCGTTCGAGTCACGAACAAGCAGCTGCCGCTGACGCCCGGCGCGTATGTGCTCGCCGACGGTGGAGGCGAGCGCTTCGGCGGCAACACCTTCCTCGCGCGCAACGCGAACACCACCGGTCAGTTCCTGTTCATCATCACCGAGGGCGGGCCCGGAGGCGGCGTCGGCGCGCACTTTCACGCGCGCCACTTCGAGAACTTCTTCGGGCTCGACGGCGAGACGCTCGGGTGGGCGTACGGCAAAGCGGTGCCGCTCCGCATGGGCGACTATTTCCAGGCGCCGCCGCGCAACCTCCATGGTTTCCGGTTGAATCAGGAATACAACCGGTTTGCCGCATTCCTCACGCCCGGCATTTTCGAGAACTTCTTCGTCATGATGGGCAGCCGCGGCCGCGGCCGCGGCGCCGGCGAGGGTCGTGCAGGCGGTCCGGAAGGACGCGGCGGCGAGGATGGCGGCGCGCGGACGCGGTGCGTTTGCGGGCGGGGCGCCCGACATGTTCAAGGCGCTCCAGATGAGCGGCCGAGGACCTGACGGGTACCCGCTGGATGTCCATGCGCCAAAGCTGCCGCTGCCCCCGCAGGACCCCGTGTGGATCAAAGGCGCGGCCGCGGCGCTTTCCGACCGCGCCGCATTGCTCGCGCATGCGCAGGCCATCTGCGGCGTTCCGATCAGTCGCGAGATCACGCCGGAACTGCGCCGCGCGCTCGCGCTCAAACCGCGACCCGAGGACTTCATTTGAGCGTCGTCTGGCGACTCGACACTTCGTGTGTTTCTGGCGCTGCTCGCGGGAGTGTCCGTGCGTGGCGCGCAAACACCACCGGCCGCCGAGATGCGGACGCTGACCTACGCGACGCGCGACGGCGCCGAGCTCCGCCTCGATCTCTATCTCCCCGCGCAACCGATTCGGCGGCCCATACCGGTGATCGTGTTTCTGCATGGAGGAGGGTGGTCAGGCGGCACGAGGACGACCGGACCGGACTTCGGTCGATACTTCGCGCGCGACGGGTTCGCGATGGCGTCGATCGAGTACCGGCTCACGCCGTCGATCACGTTTCCCGCCAACGTGGAGGACGTGCGAACGGCCGTCCGGTGGCTGAAGGCGAACGCCGCCGCGCACGCGCTCGATGCCGAACGCATCTGCCTGTGGGGCACCTCGGCGGGTGGACATCTGGCCGCCGTCGCAGGCCTGGCGCCGCGTGGGATGTTCGAGGGCACCGACAACCTGACCTACACGAGCAGTGTCCGCTGCGTGCTGGATGCGTACGGTCCGACGCGCTTCGACGTGATGGACGCGCAGACCGCGGAGGAGCGGGCGAACCTTCAGCCTGCCGTGATCAGCATCAACATTGGCGGAGGTGCACGCGGCGCCGCGCCAGCCGCGGGCGCGCCGGGCGGCGTGCCAGCCGACGGCCGTGGCGGACGAGGATCGGTACCGCATGACGACCCTGCGTCGGCCGAGTCGCGGCTCCTGGCGCGCACCTGTTCAAACCGTGCCGGACCGCGTTCGCGCCGCCAGCCCGATGACCTACATCGGGAAGGACGCGCCGCCGTTTCTGATCATGCATGGCCTTGCGGACGGCTCGGTGCCGCATGGTCAGAGTGTCTTGTTGTACGACGCCTTGAAGGCTGCAGGACACGAGGTAACACTCCGGCTGATCGACGGCTTGCCCCACACCTTCTTCAATCGCACGGATCTGGATGATGTGGCGGGACCGTTCCAGATGCAGGTGCGAGAGCACCCGCGCGACGGGCCCGAGGTGCAACGCAGTCGAGCGGCTGGGCGCGTTCGACGCCGCTCGCGAGTTCTTCCGTCGCCACTTACGGTAGAGAGACCCTGAAGCGAGCCAAGCACACTGCAGATCGCGCGCTTCGATTTGCGGTCGAGTAACCAGAGCGTGATAGCGTTTCCGTAGCGGTTCCATATAGCTCAGCCGCAGTGGTGAGGGGCGTATGAATATCCTGCTCTGGGTGCTCCAGGTGTTGCTCGCCGTGGCGTTCTTCGCGCACGGATGGATGTTGCTGTTCCCGCCGGCGTCGATCGCGGCGCAGATGAACGCGTCGCTGCCACGCTGGTTTCAGCTGTTTCTCGGCGTGGCCGAAGTCCTGGCGGCGGTGGGACTGACCTTGCCTGGCCTCACGCGCATTCAACCGTGGCTGGTGCCGTGTGCTGCTGCGGGCGTGATGTTCGTGATGGTCAATGCCACCATCTTCCACATCGTCCGGAACGAAATGAGTTCGGCCGTGATCACCGCCGGGCTCCTCGCCGTGGCTACCTTTGTCGCGTACATGCGCTGGCGGGTCTTACCGATCGCCGCCCGAAGACTCGCGTAGGTTGCGGTCAGGATGCGTCAGGCGATCGCCGTTGCCGAACGCGAACTCGGCAGCGTGACGGCATGTGATGGTCGATTGATCTCCTGGGTGGGCGAGCGGGTCGCGGAACTGGTCATTCGTCAGACACGGTCGTAGGTTTCGGCCATCAGTGCCAGTCTCGCGGCGATGTCGTCACTGAGCTGTCCGGGAAGCAGGCGCCATCGCCAATTCCCGCCGATCGTTCCCGGCTGGTTCATCCGCGCTTCGCTTCCGAGGCCCAGCAGGTCTTGCACCGGCACGATAGCGGTGTCGGCCACCGACGCCAGCGCGGCGCGGATGAAGTCCCACTGCACCTCTGATCCTGTGATCGCGAGGTAGCGACGCGCATGATCGCGCTCGTTGGCGATGTCCAGCTTCGAGCGGGTGCTGTGTCCGACCTCGCCCGTCCACCAGCCCACCGTGGTGTCGTTGTCGTGCGTTCCCGTATAGACGACACGATTGCGAGGGAAATTGTGAGGCTTGAAATCCGGTGCCTGCGGATCGCTCCCAAATGCGAACTGGAGGATGGCCATTCCCGGCAACCCGAACCGATCTTTGAGCGCTTCAACCTCCGGCGTAATGACCCCAAGGTTTTCGGCGACGAATGGCAGGCGCTCCGTGTGCAGTCCCGATCGCACCGCTTCGAAAAGCGCGGCGCCTGGTCCCTTCGCCCACTCTCCGCGCACGGCTGTCGGGGCCCCGTATGGCACCTCCCATGACGCCTCGAACCCGCGAAAGTGATCGATGCGTACCCGATCGACGAGATCGAGCAGCGCACGGAAGCGGTCCACCCACCAGGCGTAGCCTGTGCGCGCGAGTGCATCCCAACGGTAGTGGGGATTGCCCCACAACTGCCCGGACGCGCTGAAGTAATCTGGCGGAACACCAGCGACCACTGTTGGCCGGCCGTCCGGCTCGAGCTGAAACCACTCGGGCCGCGCCCAGACGTCGGCGCTGTCGTGGGCGACAAAGATCGGGAGATCGCCCATGATGTCGATCGAGCGTGCGTGGCACGCCTCGCGTACGCTGTGCCATTGCTCGAAGAAGAGGAACTGCGTCAGCTTGTGCAGCTGAATCTCCCGCTCGCATTGGGCCGACCACCGCGCGACGGCGGCCGGTTCGCGCCGTGCGATATCGGCTTCCCACATCGTCCACGCCAGGTGCTGGTGCCTGGCTTTGACCGCCATGAAGAGGGCGTAGTCATCCAACCAGCCGGCCTGCGCGGTGCAGAAGCCTTCGAAACGGTCGCGTAGAGACGTGGGCGCCCTGGCAAAGCGCTCGAGCACTCGAGGCCAGAGCGCCTGACGATGCGCAATCACGTTTGGGTAGTCGAGCATTCCCTCGTCAAAGCGGAAGGCGCCGCGAAGTTCAGACCCGAGAAGCAGGTCTTGCTCGACCAACAGGTCGAGGCTGATGAGGAGGGGATTGCCGGCAAACGCGGAAAAACATTGGTACGGCGAATCGCCGTAGCCTGTCGGGCCGAGCGGCAGTACCTGCCACAGGCGCTGCCCGGCCTTGGCCAGGACATCGACGAACTCGTGCGCGCCGCGGCCGAGATCGCCGATGCCAAACGGGCCCGGGAGTGAGGTGGGGTGGAGGAGGTACTCCACTCGCACGAGGAAACATGTCGCAGTATCTCCAGCAAAGCGGCTGAGGCGCCGCTGACCAGGTGGCCGCTCCCGTGTCACAAATGCGGGGCAGCATCCGTTTCGCGTTGCTTTTTCGCCTTGACGTGCTGTTCGAGCAGCGATCGCGCGGCGTCTTGACCGCCGAGCCCGAAAGCGATTGCCAAGCCCAGCATCAACGCACCAAACGTGATCGCAAAGGCGGTCAGGACAACCCTTGTCGCCAGGCCCAGTTGCTCGAGTGCCATGACGACCGCAATCGCAATGACCAGGAGACGCAAGGTGCCACTGAGCAAACGGGCGGCCGGCAGTCCCGCGTTGACCGACGCCAGCAGCGTGGCGCGCCAGAGAAAGTTGCCAACCAGAAACCCGAGGGCGAGGACGAGCAAGGCGACCAGAAAGCGAGGCACGAAGCGGAAGAACTCCTCAACGAGGCCCTGAAAGGGTCCGAACTGCAGGGTGTCGACGGCAGAGACGATGAAACCGATCCAGACGATCCAGAAGACAATCTTCGCAATCAGCAGTTCGGCGCTCGGCATGTCCGCGACGCGGAGCATTTCGCTCGCCCCGCTGCGCAACGCCAGGCGCTCGAACCGCAATCCGACGAGCAATCGTTGGACGGCGCGGCGCGCCACGATGGCGATGACGAAACCGCCGCCGAAAATGATCGCGGCGGCAACGAGTCTCGGCACGAACTGCACGAAGGCTGTCGCAAAGTTGCGCCAGGACCGGACGAGCTCATCGGCGATTTCTTGAATCATCGTGACCTCACTCCTCACTGCTCAGTCGGGCGACCAGCTGCTGACGAGCACGGGCTTCAGCCGTTGAAACGCCTCACAGACCGCATCGAGTCGCTCCTGGAGCGTCGCAGCGTCCTCGCGCGCCGTGTGCGCCATGAAGGCTGACGCCCGCCACAAGTAGAGCGGCACGAACATCGCGGCGAGGTGCTCGCTGCCTGTCGACCCTCGATGCGCGGCTGTGAAGAATGCATACACGATTCGCGCCCACAGCTCGTCGTCGAGATGAAATGACTGGTCTGACAGATAGTCGAGCACTCGCGCGAGCGCCGGCTGCTCGAGCACACCCTTGAGGAGCGGCTCGATCTCGACGACGTCATGCCGCGCCTGCTCGGCGAGCGCGACATAGTCCCACACCGGTGGATCGGGGATGACCTGTGGGTCGTGGCCCCACGTGCGCAGCTCCTTGAGTCCGTCGGCCGACAGCCAGAACGAGTCTTGGGCGCGAAGAATCTCCACCATCGACAACATCACCTGCTGGACCGCTTCGCGCAGCGTGGCCCGGATCCCCGGAGTGGTAGTCGCCGGACGCCAGATCTGACCGATGCTGACATTCTGGGCCATCGCCTCGCTTCGCAGCCACAAATCAATCGCGAACCGTCCGATCTCGCGATTCCAGATGTTCTGCTCGAGGCAATGCGACGCAAATCGTCCCGAACACGAGAACTCGGCGCCGAGCGGTTCGTCGAGGGCGACACCGTAGAGGGCGCGCACGAGCGGACGGACCAATTGCGTCACGAGCGGGCCGTCGCCCGGATGGCGGCGATAGCGGGGCGTCAGGAACTCGATCTCGGAACCGACGACGGGGATGATGAGCTCGGTCACGCGCTGAGGGTCGGTCGCCGGGCCGTTGGGGTCGACGACGACCAGTACTTTCGCCTGCGTCAGCTCGGCGGCGGCAAAGATCGCGCGCAATGCCGTGAGCTTACCTGGCAGGCCGTGATACGGCGCCACCACGCGATGCAGCGTCCGCAGCGAGTGCGACGTCTGCACCATGTCCGTTTCGACGAACGACGCGGACCGGATCAGCTCCGGAGTGCCGTCGGTCGATCCGCCGTCGGAGTTGATCATCACTGTGCGCAATCGCGGAAAATCCCGCGTGAAGCAGAGATGAATCGCGCGCACCACGTCGATGACGGTTGCGGCGTTGTCGAGCGTTGGCAACCCGACCAGGATGTCGACCTGGCCGACGGCGATCAGGTGACGCAGAAACGCGTCGGAAAGCGTGCTCTCGGGCTGTGCGGGCGTCATCGGTTACATGCGTCGAGTCGTCGTCATACCGACTGCCCGATGTGGGCGGCCACGAGTGACGCTAGAACCTACCTCATTAACCCGATCTGTGCTGTCCGTGTAATCCGTGGCTCTAGAGCCAGCGCAGCCGGAACCAGTAAAAGTCATACGCTCCCATCATCATCACGTACGGTTCGGGCCCAATTCGCGGAAAGAGGCTCCCCCCGAACATCTCGATCGGTATGGCGCCAGCCAGGGCGGAGAGATCGAGCTCCGCCACCTGCGCCGTTCCGGCAAGGTTGTTCACGACGAGCACGGTCTCCCGCCCGAGCGTGCGGGTGAACGCCAACACGCGATGATTCGCGGGCTTGAGGAACTCGATCGAACCGCGGCCGAACACCTGCGTCGAGCGTCGGATCTCGATGAGGCGTCGAGTCCAGTTCAGCAACGATGTCGCGTTGCGCCGCTGCGACTCGACGTTGACGGCCTGATACCCGTAGAGGGCGTTCGAAATCACCGGTAACCACAGCCGCTCAGGGTCGGCAGCCGAGAAACCGGCGTTGAGCCCTCCGCCCCACTGCATCGGCGTGCGGACGCTGTTCCGATCGCCGAGGTAGACGTTGTCGCCCATCCCGATCTCGTCGCCGTAATACATGATCGGGCTGCCCGGCAGCGACATCAGCAGCCCGCTCATCAGTTCGATGCGTCGGCGATCGCCCTCCATCAGGGGGGCGAGGCGCCGCCGAATCCCGAGGTTGATCCGGGCGCGCGGGTCCTGGGCATATTCATCCCACATGTACGCCCGCTCGATCTCGGTCACCATCTCCAGCGTCAGCTCATCATGGTTGCGGAGAAAGATGCCCCATTGACAGGAGTCGGGAATGTTTGGCGTTCGCTCGATGATGTCGATGAGCGGTTTTCGGTCTTCGAGCCGCAGCGCCATGAACATGCGCGGCATGATGGGGAAGTGGAACGACATGTGGAACTCGTCGCCGGCGCCGAAATACGGCCGGACGTCCTCCGGCCACATGTTGGCCTCCGCCAGCAGCACTTTTCCCGTGAAGTGTGCGTCGAGACGGGCGCGCAGCTCTTTGAGCACGGCGTGCGTTTCCGGCAGGTTCTCGCACGAGGTGCCCTCGCGCTCGATCAGGTAGGGGACGGCGTCGACGCGGAAACCGTCGACGCCGACCTCCAGCCAGAACTTCATCACGTCCCAGATCGCGTCGCGAACGGCGGGGTTGTCGTAGTTCAGGTCGGGCTGGTGACTGAAGAATCGGTGCCAGTAGTACGCCTTGGAGACCGGATCCCAGGCCCAGTTCGAGAGCTCGGTGTCGATGAAAATGATGCGAACGCCGCGGTACTTATCGTCGCTGTCGCTCCACACGTACCAGTCGCGGCGCGGATGGCTGCGGGAGCTCCGCGCCTCGATGAACCAGGCATGCTGATCCGAGGTGTGATTCAGCACGAGCTCGATGATCACCCGCAGGCCGCGCGCCGTGCGCTTCTTTCAGGAACGTCTCGAATTCCTGCAGCGTGCCATAGCTCGGGTGGACGCTCGTGTAGTCCGAGATGTCATACCCGTCGTCACGGAACGGCGAGGGATACATCGGCTGGACCCAGAGGCAGTCGACGCCGAGAGCCGCAAGATGGTCGAGCTTGGACGTCAGACCGACGAAGTCGCCGATGCCGTCGCCATTGCTGTCGGCGAACGACTTGACATGGAGCTGATAGAAGACGGCGTCTTTGTACCACAGCGGATCTGCGGACCTGGGAATCGGCATGGAGTGTTCTACTCAGAGACGGGACCGGGACACTAGCGCGCGCCCGGCTAGTGTAATGCGGCCGACATCCTTGCTGCGCGCAATCGCCCTGCCCTCGCTGACTTCGCCGATTTCCACATGCTGTTGCCCGACTATTCGGCGGCGAACACCTTCATCCCACGTCCGAACATCCAATCGGCGTAACCTGTTGAGCACGAGCGCCGAGGCACAGGCATGCCGCTTGCCCTCGTAGCGTGGTTCGGCATCACCACGAGCTGCAAACAGTGACGACCGGTCGCTAATCTCAGCGAAGAAACCAGCCATGACGACTCTTCTCCGCGACGCCCGCTTCGGCATCCGCCTTCTTCGGCGAACTCCCGGCTTTACTGCCGTGGCCGTGCTCACACTCGCGCTCGGCATCGCGGCCACGACCGCCATCTTCAGCGTCGTCTACGGCACGTTCTTCGCGCCGCTGCCATATCGACAGGCCGATCGGCTGGTGATGGTGTGGGAGCAGCAGCGTGGCGAGCGGAGGTCGGTCTCGCCGGGCAACTATGTCGAGTGGAAGCGGCGAGCCACGGCCTTCAGCGACATCAATGCCTGGGGTGGAGGCCCCGTGAACGTCGCCACTGCTGAACGGCCCGAGCGGGTGATCGCCGGCCGGGCCACACCAGGGTTCCTGGGCATGCTCGGCTACGGCCATCCGCTCGCGCTCGGCCGCACCTTCATCGAGGACGAAGGCACGCCCGGCCGAGACAAAGTCGTCATCCTGACGTATCGGTTCTGGCAGGACCGCTTCGGCGGCGACCGCTCGATTGTCGGGCGGGCAGTGCGTATCGACGGAGAGCCCTACACGGTCGTCGGCATCCTCGGCGAGGGTCCGGCCGATCATCAACAGAACAAGGTTTGGCTGCCGCTTGCCTTCAGAGAAGACCAGCTCCGCGGTCGTGGCGGTCTGAACGTGATGGCCCGGCTCAAGGATGGCGTCGGGCTCGCTGAAGCCAACGCAAGCATGTCGTCGCTCTCGGCCGCGCTCGAGCGCGAGCGACCCGTCGCGCGCGAGGCCTGGTCGGTCAGCGTCGAGCCCTTCCGGAACAACTTCGTCCGCGACAACACCAAGCGAGGCCTGTGGCTGCTGCTCGGGGCGGTGGGATTCCTGCTGCTGATTGCGTGCGCCAACGTCGCCAATCTCCTGTTGGCGCGCGGCACCACGCGCCAGCGCGAGCTGGCGATCCGCACGTCCATGGGTGCCACGCGCGGCGCGATCGTTCGACAGCTTCTGGCCGAAAGCCTCGTCGTCTCGCTCGCCGGCGGCGCGCTCGGGGCGCTACTGGCGTCGAACATCATCGACGCCATCGTCGCGCTCATGCCGGCCTTCACACTTCCGTCGGAGACCGAGATCACGCTGAGTGTTCCAGTACTCGTCTTCACTCTTGCGGTCTGCGTGATCACGGGACTGCTGGCCGGCAGCGCGCCGGCCTGGCAGGCCTCGCGGGTCGAGCCGGCGAGCACGCTCAAGGAGGGTGGACGCTCGGTGAGCGGGGCACGTCACGGCCTCCGTCGCGCGCTCGTGGTGCTGGAGTTCGCGCTCGCGCTGACGTTGTTGGCTGGTGGCGGGATGGCCGTGCACGCGCTGGTGAAAATCATGACCGCCGATCCCGGCATTCGCAAAAGCGAGATCCTCACGATGTCGCTGCCGCTGGTTCGCGAGCGTTCGGCGACGCCCGAGGAGATCAAGGCGTTCTATCGTCAGCTGATTACCCGGGTGGAGGCGCTGCCGAATGTGAGGTCGGTCTCGGTGTCGACGGGGATGCCTGTCTTTGGCCCCGGGTTTGGCCAGGGGTTCGAGATCGCCGGCCGTCCCGCCGGCGATCCCCAGCGGCGGCCCGGGACTGGCATCAACATGGTCACGCCGGAGTTCCATGCCACGTTCGGTATCCGGATGCTGCAGGGACGCGCGTTCGACGATCGCGATCGCACCGGCAGCGTGCCGGTCGCGCTCGTCAATCAGGCATTTGTCAGGCGCTACCTGCCCGATGTCGATCCGATCGGCCAGCGGCTGCTGTTTGTACCCTTCGAGTGGGGCCGCACGGGCGACGAACCGCCGCCGGTCGAATGGGAGATCGTTGGCGTGCATGCTGATGCCGTCAACGGTGGGATTGGGCGCGAGCCGCAGCCAGAGGTGACCATTCCTTTCTGGCAGGTCCCCTGGCCGCGGACGATCCTCGCGGTTCACAGCAGCGCCGACGCCGCCGGCCTCGAGGCCGGTATCGTTGGCGTCGTTCGGGAGCTCGAGCCTGAGCTGCCGCTGGCCAACGTGCAAACGATTCAGCAGTCGCTCAGCCAGTCGATGGCCGACGACCGATTCTATACGGTGTTCTTCGCGGCGTTTGCCGCGGTGGCGCTGGTGCTCGCGGCGCTCGGCATTTACGGCGTCATGTCATTTGCTGTCGCGCAGCGCGCGCACGAGATCGGTGTGCGGATGGCCCTGGGCGCGCGCAAGGATCAAGTGCTCTCGCAGATCCTGCGTGAGGGGATGGCGACGGCGCTGGCTGGCACGGCGCTCGGAGTCGTCGGCGCCGCGGCGCATCGGCCGCGCGCTCCAGGGAATGGTGCATGGCATGGAGGCGACCGATCCGATCATGCTCATCGTCGTCTCGCTGACGCTGCTACTTGCCGCGCTCGTCGCCTGCGTCGTTCCTGCGCGCCGCGCCGCAACTGTGGATCCGATGGTCGCGCTGCGCGAGAGCTGACGGCCGAGTCACCGCGCGTCGTCCGACAGAACGCGCAGCCTCACGCGTCGGTCGATCCGGCAACCGGTGACATCAGCGCCATTGGTACTATGAGCGGATTGTTCGCGGGCGACGAGCACCCGCCAACCGGCTGGTGGACGGGCTGGCGCGACTCGACACCGGTCGCCTTGCGCCTCGACACGCGCGAGCTCGTGACGCTGCCCGAGCGCCAGCACGCGCTCGTCGGCCTGACGATGAGCGATCGCTGGCTGGGCGCCATCACGGCAGAAACTGGCCGCTCGACGATCCGGCTCTTCCCGCTGTCGGTGTCGCCCGCGCCCGTATCGATGAGCACGACACGCTGACTCTCAGCGCCCGCCGCGGTGATGGCTTTTTCACCGTTCTGGTTGGTAACAGCCCCGCCTGTCTCGTTCCCGCCCGCCGCGTCCGGATCGATCCGATGAGTGCCCTGCAGCATGAATAGCGCGCAGACGGTACAATGCCGGCGAGGTGTCCCATGCCGCGTCGCGCTCCGTGCCTCACACTCCTGACCATCCTGCTCGTTGCCTTTGTCGCCACGGTTCCGGCGCCCGGGCGTGCGCCAGGCGCGCCGGCGCTGCTCGCGTGGCAATCCACCGGATCGACCGCCTCGCCGGCGCAGGCGGCGCCATTCATCGGTGACTGGGCGGCGGCCGTCACATCGCAGATGGGGCCGACAACGATGCTGATCTCGGTCAAGGCCGAGAGCGGGAAAGTCGTTGGGACGGTTAGCGGTGGGGTGTTCCCGCCTGCGAACGTGTCGGATATCTCGCTGGTTGGGAAGAACCTGTTCCTGAAATACACCAGCGAGTTCCAGGGCACGTCAATTCCGACGCTGGTCGCGATGACGCCTCAGGGGCAGGACATGCTCGTGACGGTTTCGCTCATGGACGGCCAGTTCGAGATGGCGGGCACGGCGACAAAAGGCGGCGCACCGGCTCCGGGCGCCGCCGCGGGCCGGGGGCGAGGCGGGTCAGGTGCGGAATCGACCGCTCAGGGTGGGGGCCGAGGGCCGGCCGCACAGCCGCAGGTAGCGCGCGTTACCGACCTGCTGCAGATGATGTCGGCGCTCCCCGAGAGCGCTCCGGCGCCGCCCAAGCAGCCACGCACGGTGCTCGTGCTCGCGAAGGCCGCGGGCTTCGTCCATTCGTCGATTCCGCTTGCTGCGCGCACGATTGAAGCCCTTGGCCAGAAGACCGGAGCCTGGAATACGGTTATCACCTACAACGCGGCCGACATTACCGAGCAAAACCTGCAACGGTACGACGCCATCTTCCTCGCCAGCACGACGGGACTCTTTCTCGACGATCCCGCCGATTCGGCAGCGACCGCGGCGCGGCGCAAGGCGCTGCTCGATTTCGTGCGCGGCGGCAAAGGCATCGCGGGAATCCATGCGGCCACCGACTCGTATCACGGTACTGTCCCCGGCGCGGCTCCGCCGGCGGCGCCAGGGGGACGGCCTCCAGTCGACGGCGGGTCACCGCTCTGGCCGGAGTTCAACCGGCTGATCGGCGGCTACTTCAAGTATCACTGGCTCTACCCGACGCAGATCGCCGTCAAGATCGACGATCCGGAGAGCCCGCTGAATGTGCCGTTCACGTCGCTCAACAAGCAGACCGGCGTGCGCCTGCCGCGGCCCTTCTCGGTTGCCGATGAGGTCTATACCTTCAACGAGACTTCGTGGTCGCGCGAGCGCGCCCACGTACTGACGAGCATCGATTACGCGAAGATGCCGGCGGAGATCAAAGCGCAGGAGCCGGCGCCGCAGCGCGCCGATCACGACTACGCCCTCAGCTACATCCAGCGGGAAGGGAAGGGCCGTGTCTTCGTTCAGGTGCTCGGCCACGACGAATCGATCTACAAGCTGCCGTCGATGCTCGCGCACATACTGGCAGGCGTCCAGTATGCGCTCGGCGATCTCGAGGCCGACGACCGCCCGACGAATTCGGCGAAACAGTGACCAGTGCCACGGATCACACGGACAACACGGATCGGGTGTATCAGATAGGCTCTAGAGTAGAACCAGTCTCATGAATCGCGAGGACCGTCTTCGTAGCGAGCGCGCGAGCGAGCAGCCCGCCTTCGCGCCGTAGGCGCTTCGCGAGGTCTCGCCGTAGCTTTAGCGGAGGCGGAGCGCGCCGGCGAAGCGGCGCGCGAGAGAGCGTGTCGGGGAGTCCGAGGGGCGAAGCCCCTCGGGAAAAGCCAGAGGAGTAACTTCATGTCTCGTGTCGTTCGTTCGACGCTCGTCGGCGTCCTCGCTGCCACGTTCGTAATCGCCCTGGTAGCGCGCTCGACGACCCCGCTCCAGGGCCAGGGCCCGGCGGCTCCTCCAACCGCCGAGCAGATCGCGCCCTTCGTCGGCGACTGGCTCGTGACGCTCTCGATGCAATCGATTGAAGTGTCGCTGGCGGTCGGCGTGAAAAGCGATGGCGGCAAAGTCTCGGCGACGATCAGCTCTGACGGGCCAGCCCACCATCAACGTCACCGACATGTCGATGTCCGCGAACCGGCTGGTGCTCAAGTACGTGACGGAGGCCATGGGCACCGCCGCTCTCCGACGGTCTTGACGCTGACGCCGGAAGGGCCGGGCCTTCGCGCCAACATGGCGGTCATGGACGGCCAGTACGAGATGTCCGGCACGGGCACGAAGCAGGCGCCCGGCGCGCCGGTGCGCGCGACTGGATTCGGCGGCGGCCGGCGGGCAGCGACGAGCGACGCGACCGACTTCTCGCCGAAGACGCCATATCGTCCGCGCACGCCGGCAGAGCAGGCCGCGGGCTTCATGCTGCCGACCGGCTATCGGATGGAGCTCGTCGCCGCCGAGCCCGACGTGATCAGCCCGACGCTCATCGAGTTCGACGGCAACGGACGCATGTATGTCGGCGAGATGATCAGCTACATGATGGACGCCGACGCCAGCCGCGAGCACGAGCCGATCAGCCGCATCAGCCGATGGGAGAGCACCAAGGGCGACGGCCGCTACGACAAGCGCACGGTGTTCGTCGATCACCTCGTCGCGCCGCGCATGATCCTGCCGCTCCAGGACGGCGTCATCCTCACGAGCGAAACCGACTCCGACGATCTCGTGAAGTGGAGCGACACCAACGGCGACGGCGTCGCCGACAAGCGCGAGGTCGTCTTCACCGGCATCGGCCAGAGCGGCGACGCCAACATCGAGCACCAGAAGGCGGGCCTGCTCTGGAACATGGACAACTGGATCTACACGACCTACAACCCGTTCCGCATCCGCTGGACGCCGTCCGGCTTCCTGCGCGAGCCGACCGGGCCGAACGGCGGCCAGTGGGGTCTGGCGTCTGACGACGACGGGAAGCCGTGGTTCGTGGACGCCGGCGGCGAACGCGGCCCGATGAACTTCCAGTATCCCGATCCACTACGGCGGGTTCACGCCCTGCGCGCCGGCCGGCCGCGGCGGCCGCGGCGGCGCGCGCTGCTCCGGCGCCCGCCGCCAAATCCGAACTGCCCGCCGGGCATGGAGAACGGCTTCGAGAAGGACTTCGCGGTCGTCTGGCCGTCGCCCGGAATCGGCGACATGCAGGGCGGGATCGGCCGCACGCGGATGCCGGCGCAGAACCTGAATCACTTCACCGCGACGACCGGCCCGGCGATCGTCCGCGGCGACGCGCTGCCCGCGGACCTGAAGGGCGATCTGCTCTTCACCGAGCCGGTCGGCCGGCTGATCCGGCGCGCGTCGATCGAGAACATCGAAGGGCTTGACCCATGCTGCGGAATGTCTATCCTGGCGCCGAGTTCGTGACGAGCGTCGATCAGCTGTTCCGGCCGGTGAACATCAGCAACGCACCGGACGGCACGCTCTACATCGCCGACATGTACCACGGCATCATCCAGGAGCTGCAGTGGTCGGGCCCCGGATCGTACCTGCGCGCGAAGATCGAGCAGTATCAGCTGGACAAGGTCGCGGCGCACGGCCGCATCTGGCGCCTGCGCTATGACGGCCGGCCCGCCGTGACGGCGACCGACACGAACATCGGGCAGCCGGCGATCCCCGCGATTCAGCCGAAGTTCGCGCCGCCGAAGATGTACAGCGAGACGCCGGCGCAGCTCGTCGCGCACTTCGCGCATCCGAACGGCTGGTGGCGCGACATGGCGCAGCGGCTGCTCGTGCTGAAGCAGGACAAGTCGGTCGTGCCGGCGCTTGCAGCAGATGGCGCGGTCGTCATCCGCCGAAGCCAAGGGCGGAGGCGGGCTGCTGGCGCGGTTCCACGCGCTGTGGACGCTCGAAGGGTTGGGCGCGCTCGACGCCACACTGGTGCGCGAGGCGATGAAGGACAAGAACCCGCGGATGCGCGTGCAGGCGATCCGCGCCAGCGAGACGCTCTACAAGGCCGGCGACAAATCACTTGCCGACGACTATCGGGCGCTGACGAAAGACGCCGACCAGGACGTCGTCATCCAGGCGATGCTGACGGCGAATCTCTTCAAGCTGCCGGACGCGGCCGAACTGATCAAGGCAGCGCAGGCGGCGAGCAAAGCCAAGGGCGTGGCGCTCATCGGCGAGCGTCTGCTCGCGCCGGCGCCACAGTTTCGGCGGCGGCCGCGCGGCCCGCTCACGCCCGACGAAGAGAAACGGCTGCAGCAGGGGAACGATGTCTTCGGCGCCGTGTGCTTCGCCTGTCACGGCACGGACGGCATGGGCAAGGCGCTCGAAGGCGCGGCGCCCGGCACGATGATGGCGCCGCCGCTGGCGGGTTCGCCTCGCGTGCAGGGCCATCGCGACTACGTGATCAAGGTGCTGCTGCAGGGGATGACCGGCCCGCTCGACGGGAAGACGTATCCCGACGTGATGGTGCCGCTGGCGGCGGCAGCACGGACGAATGGGTCGCGGGCGTCGCGTCGTACGTGCGCACCAGCTTCGGCAACAGCGGCGGCATGGTGACGCCGGCCGACGTCGCGCGCGTTCGCGCGGAAACCGCCGGCCGCAAGACGCCGTGGACGCTTCCCGAGCTCGAAGCCTCGCTGCCGCGAGCTGCTCGACGCGCAGCAGTGGAAGCTCACCGCGAGTCATGGCGCCGAAACGCGCCGCGGGCGCCGCCACGCTTCGTGGCTGGAGCTCCGGCGTGCCTCAGGCGCCCGGCATGTGGTTCACGGTGGAACTGCCGCAGCCGGTGGTCGTGACGGAGCTGCAGTTCGAGTCGAGCATCGGCGTCCGGCCGTGGCGGCACGCGGAGGCCGCGGCGCCGACGCCGTGCGCGTCGGCGCCTGTCATCGGATACCCGCGCGGCTACACGGTGCAGGTGTCGGCTGACGGCACGAGCTGGAGCAAGCCTGTGGCGACAGGCAAAGGCGAGGGCGTGCGCACGACCATCACGTTCGCGCCGACGCGCGCCAAGTTCGTCCGCATCACGCAGACCGACACCGTGACCGACGCGCCGGCGTGGTCGATCAGGAACCTGCGCATCTACGAGGCACCCGCATCGAAGGGGGGAAGCCAATGAGCCGTGTACTCGCGTCGCGATTTCGGAAAACTTGCGCTCGGGTCACTGCCGGTTGCCAGCCTGCTCGCTCGGACGAGTGCCGCGGCCGCTTTTCAGGCGAAACCGAATTCGGTCTGGGGCGGCGTGCCGTTTGGCATCTTCGCGCCATACCGGTTTGGTCCGGAGGCATCGGATCTCGAGGGCGCGCTCAAGGCGCTGGTCAAGTTCGGCGTCAGCCAGACCGAGCTGAGTAACGCGGTGGTCGAGCGCTATCTCGGCGCGCCGCAGCCGCGCCGGGCGCGGCGGCGGGGCGGGGGGACGGGCACGCAGACGCCCGAGCAGCAGGCGGCCGCACGAGCGCGCGGCCGAGCAGTTGACCGCGTGGCGGACGTCGATCGCGATGGACAAGTTCAAGGCGGTGCGGCAGATGTTCGACGACGCCGGCGTGACGATCTACGCCTACCGGTTGACGCTCAGGGCGGACATGCCGGACGCGGAATACGACTACACCTTCAACGCCGCCAAGGCGCTCGGCGCGACGCAGATCACGATGGAGCTGCCGGCGGACCGTGCGCGTCTCGCAGCGCATCGGCGACGCCGCCGCCAAGCACAAGGTCAACGTCGGCTACCACCTGCACACGACCGCGACGATCACCGCCTGGGACGAGGCGATGGCGCAGTCGCCGCGCAACGGCCTGCAGCTCGACATCGGCCACTACGTCGCCGGCACGGGCATCAGCCCGGTGCCGCTCGATCGAGAAACACCACGCGCGCATCTTCAGCATGCACCTGAAGGACCGCAAGCGCGCCGGCCACGACAAGTCCGAGAACATGCCATGGGGCCAGGGCGACACGCCGATCAAGGACGTGCTGCAGGTGCTGAAGAAGAACAAGTGGGCCATCCCCGTCGGCATCGAGTTCGAGTACCCGGTACCGGAGGGCTCGACCTGGGACGCCGAAATCGCGAAGTGCGTCGCCTACGGGAAGAGCGCGCTCCTCACGTAGGCCCGCTCACGACGGCGATCACCACGCGACCATCGCGTCCTCGAAGAGCGCGGCCAGTTCGTCGGGCCCGGCCGGTCGCGGCGACAGCTTCGTCACGCGGTGCTGCGGCAGCGTTCCCTCGACGAGGGCGGGAATGTCGGCCGAGGTGTAGCCCACGGCCTTCAACCCGTTGGGCACGCCAAGCCGCTGCATGAACCAGGTGATGCGGTCCGCGAGAATCGTTCCGGCGTCGGCGTCCTTCGCACCAGTGACATTGGCGCCGAGCGCCTCGGCCGCTTGCAGGTGCCGCGCGGGATTGGCGGCCGCCGTGAACCGGAAGACGGCCGGCGCATTGAGGATCACCGAGACCCCGTGTGGGACGAGCGGGTGATCGCTGGGGTAACCGGGCGCGCGGAAATCCTTCACCTGACCCGACACCGGGTACGACATGCCGTGCGGGAGGTGCACGCCCGCATTGCCAAATCCCATGCCCGCATACGACGCGGCCAGAATCATCTGCGCGCGTGCCTCGTCGTCGGACGGATCGTCGACGGCGCGGACGAGGTACTGCGCGACGATTCGCAGCGCTTGAAGCGCCCAGATGTCGCTGATCGGGTTCGACCCCTGGTAGGCCGGACGCAGCGCCGGACTCGCGGGCGCGGACGCGACGTGTACGGCATCGCCGTGAACGACTCGATGGCATGGCTCAAGATGTCGAGCCCGCTCGACGCCGCCACCTGCGGCGGCATCGTCCGCGTGTTCTCGGGATCCAGCAGCGCCCAGCGTCGGCTTGAGCCGGCGGCTCGCAATGCCGGTCTTCGCGTGCATCTCGGTGAGATCGAAAATGCTGACGCCGGTCGTCTCGCTGCCGGTCCCGGCCGTCGTGGGAATCGCGATCAGCGGCTTGAGCGGGCCCGGCACGGGCATCGCTTTCCCAATCGGCGCGTTGACGTAGTCGAGGAAATCCGCCGGCGGATAGGTCGTGTAGAGGTTCACCGCCTTGGCCGTGTCGATCACCGAGCCTCCGCCGACGGCCACGATCCCGTCGACCGGTCGCCGCTCGGCGAACTGAATCGCGTCGCGGAACGACACGTCGGTGGGTTCGACGCGCACCCGGTCGTACAGCACCGCCTCCACGCCCGCGGCGTCGAGCGAGGCGAGCACCGTCTGCACGGGTGCGAGCCGCGTCAGGTTGGGATCGGTGACGACCAGCGCCCTGCGAACGCCCAGATCGACGAGGTCCATCCCCACTTCTCGCGTGACGCCGGCGCCGAAGCGCACGCTGGAGGCGGCCATTTCAAAGGCGATCTCTCGGCTCATTAAGGACTGAGTCCGTCATCTGCGTGTCGGGTCGAACGGCACGAAGCTCGACGCCTGCCTGGAATCGCCATGCCCCACGTAGCGGGCGAGCAGCGGATACGGGTAGATGGGGCGCGTCCGTTCGCTGACGCCGTTCACTGTGCGGCTGGCGATCATCACGTCCGGCGCCTGTCCCTTCTCGACCCAGTTTTCCAGCAGCGTGAGTGCGTCGAAGTCGGTGAGGCCCGGACCGCCGGCGCAGTGATGGACGCCGGGGATGAGAAACAGACGGAAAAAGTCCTGAGTGAGCGCGCGGCCACCCATCAGCTTCTGCACGCCCTCGTAGTATCCCACCGACGACGTCGCCAGGATGGCGGCATCAGAAAGGCCGTGCCACATCAGCATCTTGCCGCCACGCTTCTTGAAGGCGCGCAAATCGTACGAAGTCGCATCGTAGAGCTTCTTCGCACGTGCCAGCGAAGATGGATCGCGGTCCGGGTCGAACTTCAGCGGGTCGACGTCGCTCCGCACCGTCGGGTCGGCCATGTACTTCAGAAACTGATCGTGCAAGGTGTAGTTTGCGTATGCACGCGGGGCGGCGGGGTTGCCACCACGCCCGTAATGCCACCCCTCCCACTCCGTGGCTGTTCCAGCGATATCCGCGTAGGCGTATATAACGTCGCCCTTCGAGTTGACGGTGGGGCTCCTCAGCCGCTTGATACCGTCCACCTGCCGAGGCGTCAGACATGCGGAATCGCTCTTGTTCGAAGAACAGGCGACCATCTCCGGCCGCCAGTCGCACGATGCCGGATCCGTCACGAGGCCTTCGTCCACGCCGGCCTGAGCGCCGCACCGCGCCAGGACGGATTTGTGAACGGTTTCCGCGACCGCACTATTCAGAACCGAACCTTTCTGTTCGTCGGCGACCGCCTGCGCGTTCCACGCGCCAGCGATGACCCGGCCGGTCAGATCGTAGACGGGAGCGATAGGGAGCAGCCCGTCGAAATCTTCTGGAAAACGCTGTGCTTCCATCAGCACCGCATGGCCGCCTTTCGAGCAGCCAGACATGTACGAACGTGCGATCGGCTGTTCGTAAAACTTCGTGGTGATTGCCTTCGCCGCGACGGTGATCACGTGATTGTGCCGCCAGGCGAAATCCTCCTGCAGATTCGGACTGTTCGCCGCCCAGACACCGTCGAAGCCGGGAGCTCCATCATGTCCGCCATTACCGGTGACCGACGCATACCCCCTGGCGAGCGTCAGGTTACACGCGTTCCCGTTAACCGCACCGCAGAAACCGGCGCACGGCGTGAGATGAAACTTCCGGTTCCACTGCGTTGGAAGTGGCAGGCGGAGTTCGAACTTATTCTGCGGCGCGACATAGCCGAGCACCTGACGTACCTGCTTGATCAGGCTTGCAGCGAGAATGGCCGGCGCCTGCTGATTCGCTGGAGAAACGTCGACGAGGCGCGCCGACGAGATGCGTGTCGGTGCGTCCGGCAACTGCTCAAAGTCCGCGCCCGCCAGAGCCGCGCATCGCTGCGCGTCGGCGCCGGGCGGCGGCGTTGCTGCGGCCTGGCCAGGCTGGGCGGCCTGCCCAGTCGTTCCGCGTGAGAAGGGAAGTCCGAGGACCAATACGAGGAGGACAGTCCCGCACAAGGTCCTGTGCGCCAAGAGCAAGAGATGCATGATGACTGCAGATTCTAGCGCCAATGGGGCCTGCGCCGCCGCCAGGCGGCGTCGCTGACCGCGTCTGCTCGATGCGACGACAGTCGGAAGCTGACGTGCAAGTCATCGGGGCAGCGACGCTTCGAACATTTCTCGCTGCGTGAACGTCTCACCACGCGTAGAATCCTTGCGGGGAGCCACCCTGATGTTGCCGATCACGATCTTCCTTTGGTCGCTGGCGTTGATGCCGGGCGGCACACACCCACAGGCATCCACAGCTCAACAGGCGCCGGCGCCGATTGCAGAAGAACTGTGGGCCGCGGCGCGCGCCGGAGATACGGGCAGGGTGACGGCTGCGCTCGATAAAGGCGCCGACGTCAATGCGAAGACGCGATACGGCGCGACCGCGCTGACCTTCGCTGCCGACAGAGGGCATATCGAGGTCGTCAAGCTGCTGATCTCCCGCGGCGCCGACGTCAACGTCCAGGACACGTTTTACCAGATGCGGGCGGTCGACATGGCGATGATGAACAACCACGTCAACGTCGTGACGCTGCTGCTCGAGCGCGGGTCAAAGGGCGCGGCCGGTCTCCTCCCGATGGCGATTCAACGGGGCAACGTGGCGATCGTGACAGCACTGCTCGAATCCCCGGAGCTGACGCGAGCGCAGATCCGGCCGGCGCTCGCGGGCGCCAAGAAAGTCAACAATCCCGAGATCATCGCGCTCATCGAGAAGAAGCTGGCGGCGATGCCGGCAGAGTCAGCTCCCGTGGGAGTGAGCGTCGATCGCGCGACGCTGCAGTCATACGTCGGCAGCTACCGCAACGACGAGGCCGGCGCGGCCATCACCGTCGCGTTGAACGGCGAGCAACTCACGTTGACGCCTCCGGGTGGCGGCGGTGTGACGATGACGCTCGTCGCGACCTCGCCGACGAGCTTCCGGGTCGCCGAAAGGGAAGGGCTGACGATCAACTTCGAGGGGCGCGGCGGAATGATCGAGCGTGCCGTGGCGGTGATCGGGAATACGCCGCAGGTGTGGACGCGCGTCGCGACGCCGCCGGCAGGAGCAGCGGCGTCGGCCGCCCCGGCAACGGCCGCCGCGCCCACTCCGCCGCCCGGCGCCCCGCCCCACCCGCCGCCGGCAGCCGCGGCCGCTCCACCTCCGGCAGCCGCGCCAACGGCAGCGGACATCAAACCCGCCGCGCGAACCGCGGCGCGCAACTGGCCCGGGTTCCGCGGCGACAACGCCGCTGGAAACGGCGACGGGCAAGGCGCGGTCGTCGAATGGGACGTCGACACCCAGCAGAACATCCGCTGGAAAACGCCGATTCCCGGCATCTCTACCGCCAGCCCGGTGATTTGGGGCAACCGTGTCTTCGTGGTCACGGCCGTCAGCAGCGCCGGCGACAAGACATTCAGAACCGGTCTCTACGGCGACGTCGCGCCGGTGAATGACCTTTCGGAACACACCTGGAAGATCTACTGCCTCGACAAGGCCACGGGAAAAATTATCTGGGAGCGCGACGCCTACAAGGGCGTGCCGAAAGTGAAGCGTCACACGAAGTCCAGCCAGGCGAGCTCGACCCCGGCGACCGATGGCCGGCGCGTCGTAGCGAGCTTCGGCTCCATCGGCATGCTTGCCGCGTGGGATATGGACGGCAAGCCGCTCTGGCAGACCGACGTCGGCGTGCTCGACAGCGGCTGGTTCTTCGATCCCGACACGCAGTGGGGCCACTCGAGCTCGCCGATCATCCACGGCGACAACGTGATCCTGCAGGCCGATCGGTACAAGGACTCGTTCATCGCCGCCTACGACGCAGGGACCGGCAAAGAGCGGTGGCGGACCGCGCGCGACGAGATCTCGACCTGGGGAACGCCGACGATCTTCCGCGCGGGCAACCGCGAACAGATCGTGACCAACGGCCCGAAGATCCGTGGCTACGACCCGTCGACTGGCAAGCTCCTGTGGACGCTCGGCCCGAACTCGGAGGTGACCGTCGGTACACCGGTCGTGGGCAACGGTGTCGTGTACGTCACGGGCGGATATCCTCCGGCGCGTCCCGTGTACGCGATCAAGCCCAACGCCAGCGGCGATATCTCGCTGCCGAAGGACCAGACGTCGAACGAGGTCATCGCCTGGAGCAATGGCGAAGGCACCTACATTCCGACGCCGATTTTCTACGACGGCATCCTCTACACGTGCGGCAACAACGGCGTCGTCACGGCCTATGACGGCGCGACGGGCGAGCGGCTCTATCGCGCTCGTGTCGGCGGCGGCGGGTCCTTCTCGGCATCACCGGTCGCCGCGGACGGCCGGCTCTACTTCGCAAACGAAGATGGCGACATTTTCGTGGCGCGGGCCGGCCGGACCTACCAGGAGATCGCGAAGAACGAGATGAAGGCGGTGATCATGTCGACGCCGGCCATCTCTGACGGCGTCGTCATCGTGCGCACGCTGGATCACGTCTACGGCATCGGCGAGAAGTAGGCCGCTTGCAGTGCGGAGTGACACCGGTTCCGGTGCGGCTCTACCTCTGCGATGCGTACTCGCTTGTACATCGCCGCCAGGCTGGCCCGCGACGCACCAGGGTGGACGATCACCCGGTAACGGAAGCGGACGTGCTCACCCGCCTCGAGTGTCAGGCTGCCGTTCTGTGCTTTGTCGTTGAGAAAGTCGCTCACGCCGAACGGATTGATCGAGTGCAGTCCATAGCCGCGCGAGTGCCAATACGTCGGGTGTCTGGGATTGCCGGGATGATCCATCATCACGACGCCCACCGTCTCTCCGCCAAGGTTCCCCGAGTAGTCCACCCATTCCGACTGCTTGCCCCACACGTTCGCCTCCCGCTCGCGGCCTTGTGCATTCACGAGTTTCCCGGTTCTCGAAGGCGCGCTTGCCTTTTCGGGCGCCTTCGCGGGCGGTTCCTCTAGCGCCGTTGCCATACGCATGGCAAACGTACCCTCTTTGGTGTCGCGGAAGACAACCTTGCCGACGGCTCGGAAGTCGAAGTCGAAATCGATGATGCGGAGCTCGGGATGTGCGTAGAACGTCATCTTCCGGGTTTCGATCAGCAGCGGTGTGCCGTCAGGCGTCAGCCAATTGAAGACGACGTCCACGGAGCCCGACTCCTTGCCACTCTTCACCGACAGAACCTCCTTCAGGACGATTCGCCCCATGGTGGCGTTCGGCTTGGAGGCAGAGGTCGGGACGTTCTCGAATGGCCCAATAGTTGTACCCGTTCACATCGCCGTGCCCGTAGAAGAGCCCCGCATGGTGCGGATGATCCGTCGTCTCCCCCGGCAGCTGCCCGGCGGGGAACGAGCGGTTGACAATCTTGCCGGAGGCGGAGCGCAACGGATGAAGATAGGGCCTGTTGAGATCCTTGCCGCTGATGTAGACAACAGTGAACGGCTTGCCATCGACTTCGACGGCGATCTGTTCCGGTCCCTGTGTGAGCGTGACCTGGGCCCACGCCGGCAGCGCCGTGCACACTGAGAGAACGGCCAGGAGCGCCAGTTGCTTCACCAGCGCGTTGCATGCGGCAACGTTCGTTGAAGCCATATGCGGCCGAATGTTAGCACCTTGACGATGCCCCGGGCAGACCGGCCCGGCCGTGCAGGCACCACGACCCGACCTGGCGTGGGAGGGGCGCGGGAGTGAGGTAAGCTTGCTGCCGATGGATCGACGCGACTTTCTCTGGAGCGTCGCCGCCGCGTCCTCAATGGCCGGCTTCCAGCCCGGTCAGACGCCGCGGTCGTCACCCAATCAACGGGGCCTGAAGCTCGGCACCGTCACCTACAACATTGCGAAGGATTGGGACCTTCCGACGCTCATCAAGAACCTCACCGACACCGGCTTCGAGGCGGTCGAGCTGAGAACGACACACAAGCATGGGGTCGAGATTTCGCTGCCTGCGTCGGCGCGGGCGGAGGTGCGGAAACGGTTCGAGGACTCGCCCGTGAAGATCGGCGGTCTCGGAACGACATGCGAGTATCAGTCGGCTGACCCAGGGGTGCTTCGCAAGAACATCGACGAGACCGGGGAGTGGGTCAGGTTGGCGCGCGATCTCGGTTCACCGAGCGTGAAGGTAAGGCCGAACGGCCTCGTCAAGGAGGTTCGCCGAAGAGAGGACGCTCGAGCAGATCGGCAAAGCGCTTCGCGAGTGTGGCGCGGTCGCCGCGGACCACGGCGTGATGATTCAGCTCGAAGTGCACGGTGAGACCACGTCGCGCCTGCCGCGAATCCGAAAGATCCTGGACCACGCCGGGAATCATCCGGGCGTGCGCGTCTGTTGGAACTCGAATCAGACGGATTTGCTGGATGGCGGCTTCGAGGCAAACTTCCAGTTGGTCCGCGCTCAGATCGGGCAGGTCCATATGCGCGATCTGTTTCTCGAGGAGTATCCATGGCGAGAGCTCCTCACTGCGCTGACGGACATGCGATTCGACGGGTACTGCTTCGCCGAAATCCCGGAGTCGGCCGATCCGCTGCGTGTCCTGAAGTACTTCAGGGGTCTCTTTCGAGCGTACCAAGGCCTCTGATATCGAGTGACCGCGGCGAAGACACGTTGGGAGCCGCTGATGGCACCGGAAGGAGAATGGCCATGATGAACCGTCGCCGGTTTCTTTCGACCACCGCCGCAGCGACCGCCGGTCTGGCTGCGGGCTTTCCGACACGAAGCTACGCGCAGAAGAGCGCGAACGACACGATCAACGTCGCGATGATCGGCATTCGCGGCGACAACGCGGGGCATCCGACGTGGACCGCGAGGGGCCGCGGTCAAGATCACTACGAACACCTGTCGATGATTCCGAACGTCCGGATCAGCCACGTTGTAGACATCGACGAACGGCTGTTTGCCTCGTCAGTGCCTTTCATGAAGGAAAAGTGGGGAGGCGACCCCAGGACGGAAGTGGATTTCCGGCGCGTGCTCGAGAATCGGGACGTTGATGCCGTAACCATTGCGGCTCCCGATCACTGGCACGCGCTGATGACACTCTGGGCCTGTGAAGCGGGAAAGGACGTCTACGTCGAGAAGCCCATCAGCCACAATATCGTCGAGGGTCGCCGCATGATCGAGGCGGCGCGACGATACAAACGCATCGTCGCCGTCGGCACGCAAAGACGCAGCGGCGCGGTGGCCGCGAAAGCCGCGCAGTTTCTCCGCGATGGAGGATTGGGGACGGTTTATGCCGGAAAGACGGTGATCTATCGCTTCAGGGATCCCATCGGCGTAGTTGCCAACAGCCCGATGCCGGCGGGTGTCAATTACGATCTGTGGCTCGGGCCGGCGCCATCGCGTCCGTTCAACGAGAACCATTTCCACTATAACTGGCACTGGTTCTGGGAGTATGGCACCGGCGACCTGGGTAACACGGCGGTCCACTCCCTCGACGTCACGCGATGGCTGCTCGGAAAGCGTGAACATCCTCGCTCGATACATTGCATCGGCGGCCTGCACGAGGCTGGCGCTCCGACCGACCAGGTCACGCCGAATACGCAGTCCGTGACCTATCAATACACGGACGGAACAGAGCTGCACTGCGACTTGCGAAACTGGTACAGCGGTCCACCCGAGGCACAGGGGATCTACATCTTTGGGTCCAAGGGCTGGATGAAATTTGGCGACGAAAGCGCCCAAGTGTTCTTCGGACGAAAGAACGAGCCTGGTCCGACGTTCGTTGCCGACGAGAAGCGCGACTCCGGCCAGAGTCACTTCGAAAACTTCATCGAATGCCTGCGCTCGCGCAAGTCTGAGAACCTCAGGGCGCCCATCGAAGAGGGCCATTTCTCGACGACGCTCTGCCACCTTGGCAACATTTCGTACAGAGTGGGCCGTTCGGTGAGCTTCGATGGCGCGGCCGAACGGTTCGTACGAGACGACGAGGCCGACAAGCTTCTCGGTCGCACGTATCGGGCGCCGTATCTACTCCCGAAGACGTAGCGATTCCTAGATGGGCGACGAGCGACAGGCCGAGGAGGACCTGGACCGGCTGCCAACAGACGAGGAGCTCCTGAGGCTTCAGCGGACTACGGTGTTGTACTACCTGCACGAGACCAATCCCGACAACGGGTTGGTTCGCGACAAGACCGACCCGGCCGCGCCGTGCAGCATCGCCGCAGTCGGCCTAGCGCTCGCGACGATCCCGGCGATCGTCGAGCGCGGCGTGATCATCCGCAAGTTCGCCGCGAAGATCGCCCGCCGTCGGCTCCGTAGTCTCATCGACCTTCCGCAGGGCCGGAGCCCGACGCCGCCGGTTACAAAGGGTTCTTCTATCACTTCCTCGACATCGACACTGGCCGCCGCGTCTGGAACTGCGAGCTGTCCACGCTCGACTCGGCGTTTCTGCTCGCCGGAGCGCTCACCTGCGTCACCTACTTCGACGCCGACACCGAGGACGAGGCAGAGGTGCGTCGGCTTGGCGACGCGCTCTACCGTCGAGCCGACTGGGACTGGGCGCGGGACGGAGGCGCAACCCTCACTCACGGCTGGAAGCCGGAGTCCGGCTTCCTGCCTCACCGCTACCAGGGCTATGACGAGGGATTGCTGCTCTACATTCTCGGCCTCGGCTCTCCGACGCACCCGCTGCCACCAGAGAGTTACGCTGGTTATTGCGCCACCTATCAATGGAAGAAGATTTACGGCCGCGAGCTGCTCTACTCAGGGCCACTCTTCACCCACCAGCTCTCGCACTTGTGGGTCGATTTTCGCGGGATCCGCGACGCCTTCATGCGCGAGCGCGGCAGCGACTACTTCGAGAACAGCCGGCAGGCGACGTTCGTGCAGCAGGAGTATGCCATCCGGAACCCGCTCGGGTTTGAGGGCTACGGCGAATATTGCTGGGGGTTCACCGCATGTGACGGGCCCGGCTGGACCACGCGGACGGTCAATGGAGTCGAGCGGCAGTTCTACGATTACATCGCGCGCGGCGCTCCGTTCGGACCCGACGACGGCACCGTGGCTCCGTGGGTCGTCGTCGCGTCGCTGCCGTTTGCGCCGGAAATAGTCATTCCAAGCGTCCGCCATTTCGCGGGGCTGAACCTCGGGATGACCACGCCCTACGGCTTCAAGCCGTCGTTCAACGAGAGCTTTGCCGTGGAAGACAGCCCGACCGGGTGGTGGGTCACGCCGCACCATTTTGGCATCGACCAGGGGCCGGTGGTGTTGATGATCGAGAACTATCGCTCGGGACTGATCTGGGACATCATGCGCCGGAACCCGTACGTCGTCGAGGGGCTGCGCCGCGCGGGATTCACAGGGGGCTGGCTGTGAAGGGTCGACGTTGCCCGGCGTTCTCCCAGCCGCCGATGTCAGCAGCCAGGCGATTCGCTTCGGCGGGTCCCCACGACCCTGGCTCGTACTCGATCACGGGCGTGCCTGCGGCGACCAACGGATCGGCGATCGCCCACAGCGACTCGACCGCATCGGCGCGAGTAAAGAGCAGCGGGTCGCCCTGCAGCGCGTCGCCAATCAGGCGCTCGTACGCGGACACTTCGTCGCCAGTCTGTTGGCGGACAGCCGAAAGTTCCACTGGCTTCGTCTGGCCTTTGCCCGCGCTCTTCACGCGTGCGCCGAGCGCGATGGACAAGTCGGGGCCGAGGCGGAACCGCAAGTAGTTGCGGTCGGCATGCGGCATGCGGAAGATCGGCGGGCGGCGAAACTTCACCACCGCTTCGGTGGCGGTGAGGGCGAGGCGCTTCCCGCCCGAATCAGGAAGGGCACCCCTTCCCACCGCCAGGAATCGACGAAGAGCCTGACGGCCGCAAATGTCTCAACCCGTGAATCCGGCCTTGACGCCGGTCTCGTCGCGATAGCCGCGGAACTGGCCGCGCACAAGATCGGCAGGGTCTGGGCGCCGGACGGCCTGAAACACCTTGAGCAATTCGTCGCGGACGGACTCGACGCGGTTGACATTCGGGGCCTCCATCGCCAGCAGGCCGACGACCTGCAGGAGATGGTTCTGGATGACGTCGCGGATGCAGCCAGTCTCGTCGTAGAACGCGCCGCGCCCGGCAATGCCGAACTCCTCGGCCATGGTGATTTGCACGCTCTCGACGTAGTTGCGGTTCCACACGGCTCGAGAAACGTGTTGGCGAAGCGGAAGAAGAGGACGTTCTGGACCGAGTCCTTTCCGAGATAGTGATCGATGCGGAACACCGCGTCTTCCGGGAACACGGCGTGCAGCGTGCGGTTCAACGCACGCGCCGACTCGAGGTCGTGGCCAAACGGCTTCTCGACGATGACGCGCGAGCCGGCCGCGAGACCGACGCGCCCAAGACCTTCCGTGACGGTGCTGAAGAGACTCGGCGGAATGGCGAGGTAGCAGGTTGGGTGGGCGGCAGCGCCAAGAACCTGGCGCAGCGTGTCGAACGTGGCCGGGTCGCGATAGTCGCCATCGACGTATCGCAGCACGTCGACCAGACGCGCGAAGTCGTCGTCGCGCACACCGCCGCCATGTTCGTCGAGGCTCGCACGCGCTCGGGCCCGGAGTTGCTCGAGCGTCCACCCGGCCTTGGCCACGCCTACGATCGGGACCGTGAGCCGACCGTGTCGAACCAGCGCCTGGAGGGCTGGGAAGATCTTCTTGTAGGCAAGATCGCCCGTCGCGCCAAAGAAAACGAACGCATCGGATGGAGTGGGCGTCATGCGGCTGAGTACTTGAGCTCGATCCTCAATACCTGCCCCTCTGACGGTCCAACGTTCTGCACTGTATGAATGACCGCCTCGCTCCAGGCGAACGTTCCGGCTTTCCTCTGGTTGACGAGCGCTTCCTTGCCATCGACCGTGACCTTGGCCTGCCAATCGCTGAGGTAGACGGTCAGTCCATGCGGATGCCGATGTCGCGGCTCGATGCTTCCGGGTGGAATGTGGACCTCCAGCACGCGCACGAAGGCATTCTCGAACGCCACCTTGTGGGTATCCGGCGCAACTCGAACCGGATCGAGCGCGTCACTTGTCGACTGGGTCAGTGAGAAGGCGCTCGCGGTCGCGGCCACCAGCGCAATCGTGGCTACCAATGCAAACGTTCTTGTTGTCACGGCCGGCACTCCTTGAAACGCCGAGTATCGCAGATCGATAGGAGACGGTCGAGAGCGGCCCGTTAGGAACTCAGACGATGTGGCCGCGGCCGCGGCGTTTGGCAGCGTTGGCGTGTGCGCTTCTTACTTGTCCGAGCGCAACCATAGGTTCGTCGCCCGACCGGTGACCTCATCGGGCAGGTGCGCGCCACGTGCGACCCAGTACTTGAGCTCCACGTGCAGGCATACGTCGTGCAACCGCATGGGCAACTGTCCTTGTCGCGTATAGATCGCGACAGCAGGACCGTAGATGCCTTCACTCCGCCGCCTGAAGGAGCCTCAATGCCAAAGAGACGACCACCACCACCAGCCAGAAGCCAGATTACGCGTGGCACGCGCGAGACGGTGCTGGAAGCTGGCGCTTCCGTGTGGGCGACGCGCGACCACGAGATTATTCGCGCATGGGCCAGCGAAGTCGGCGCCGAACCCGCGACGGGGGAAGCCACCCCATCGGGTCCGGCGTCGGCCTTGAAGGTCGCGGACGGCGGCACCGGACTGCGGTTCAACTTTCCAGGCGTGAGTCCCTTCCGCGCAATCTCCTGGGACGAATGGCTGGACCATTTCACTAGCCACGACCTGACATTCGTCTACGACGATGCGGAACCTGGCAGACCGACCAGTGCCCGGTATCGAATTGTTCCGGCCAGCGAACTGCCGAGCGTCTAGAGCCACGGATTACACGGACAGCACGGATCGGATGCATGAGACAGATTCTAGCCTCGCGTCAGTCGAGGCCGGTCCTGCGGAGCAGATCAGCGAACCGCGGATCTGGTCGCAGCGGATCGAGTATGGGCAAGACCTTCAGGCTGCGGACGAGGTTCGAACGCTCTTCATACGCCCGCTCGAGTGCAGCGAAGGCGCGCTCGACATCCCCCACGCCCGTATACGCAGCCACGAACGCCGCTGGCGGCACGTAGGACTTGTGCGCCCTGCTCGTGAGCTCGGCGACCACGCGCTCGGCGTCCTGTTGACGTCCGGCGCGTGCGTAGGCAATTGCCAGGAATCCGAGCGGCCCTGGAAATCGCTCGCGCGCGACACTCCGTTCGAGCAGCTCGACCGCTTCGCCGACGTGCGACGTTGCCATCAGCGAGTTGCCGAGGTACCAGAGCAGACGAGGATCGTCCGGGTACAACGCCTGTAAGGCGCGGAGCTCCCGAATCGCGTCGTCGTCGCGCCGCGCAAAATAGAGAACCATCCCGAAGTTCAGGCCCCTGTCGAGCGAGAGTGGATCCATGTCGCGGCTGCGCCGCGCCGTGGCTATCGCCTCGTCGAATCGACCCGAGGCACACCAGGAGATCGGCGAGCTGCGCGTGCGCGTCCGAGTCACTGGGATTCAGCCGGATCGCGCGCCGGTATCCGGATTCGGCCGCCGCCCAGCGAAACTCGCGCTGGTCGGCGCGCGCAACCAGCGTGTGACCGCCGGAGGAATCGGGATCGAGCCGCAGCGCTTCTCTGGCGGCCGCGACCGACTTGGGCCGCGTTTCGAGTGGTGACCTCCCGCCAATGAAGTACGTTCCCAGCGATTCGTAGGCGCGAGCGAGGCCGAGATGCGCCGGCGCAAATGTCGGATCGAGCGCAATGGAGGCCTCGAAGAGGCGTATCGCCTCCTCGCTGCTCGGACCCGAATCCTTTTCCAGAAGGAACGATCCCTTGAGGTAGCTTTCGAATGCCACCGGGGCGACCGGACGCGTCGCGGCGAGCCGCGCGAGGTCCTCCTGCGAGAGGCTGGTCTCGACCTGCCGGGCAATCGCCTGCGCGACGTCGCTCTGAAGACCGAGCACGTCGTGGCTTTCGCGATCGAAGACGTCCGCCCAGAGCGTGGTGTCCGTGGCGGCGCGAATCAGTTTGACGGTGACGCGGACCCGCCCTTCCGACCTCGTCACCGAGCCCTCGACGATGCCCTGGACGTTGAGCGTCTTCGCGATCTCCGGTACTCGCCGCTGGGTCTGCTTGAACGGCATGACCGACGTGCGCGAGATGACGAGGAGCCCCGGGACCGTTGACAGACCCGCGATGAGCGCGTCGGTCATGCCGTCAGCAAAGTACTCCTGCTGCGGATCGCCCGAAAAGTTTGCGATGGGCAGTACCGCAATCGTCCGAATTGGCGTCGTCCCCGCTGGGCGCTCGACCGCGCGTCGCGGCCACAGCGCCACGGCCGCGCCGAGCGCGACCGTCATGGCAATCCCCGCAACGAACCAGAGACGGCGGACGCGCCGGGGCTTTTGCGGAGTGGTTTCCGCAACCGGCTCGCCGGGCTCCCGCCCAAGCCGCCACTCATCGAGCTCGTCGGTGTACGCGTAGACGGACGCCAGCTTGGCGTGTTGAAGCCGCCGCACCGGCAGCTCATCGCTACGTTCCCAGCGCTGCACGGTCCGCACGTCCCGGCCCAGGTACGCGGCGATTTCCTTCCACGATTCGAGCCGGCGACCGCGGGAGGCGTGGGTGGCGTCGAGGTGCATGAAGTGACTCCGAAAAGCCGGCGCCAGACGGTCTCGCCATTCTGCCATGACACAAACCGATCGGTTTTTCGAAGCATGCCGCGGTTTGTCGCGCTTTGTCGCTTGCTGCCAGCAACCCGACTTCCGTACACCAATCAGCAACGGCGCGGCCGGTCCATCGACCGCTGCACTTGCCTTCAACGAACGGAGTCACTAATGCGTACGCAATATCACTCGACGATTGTGATCGCCGCGATCACGTGTGCCTCGGTCGGCGTCAGCATTGCGCCGACAGCAACGGCTGAGCTCAAAAGGTCCGGATCGACGGCGGCGGAGCTACTCGTCTCTGGCCTCGGCGACACTTCAGGCAGCACGGTCGGACCCGACGGGGCGCTCTATGTCACCCATGGCTCGACGGGAAGCATCACGCGTGTCGATCCGAGAACGGGAACGACGAGGACGTTTGCCAGCGGCCTACCGCCGTCCATCGTCGGCCTCGGGGGCGTCATGGACGTCGCGTTCATCGGCAAGACCGCGTATGCGCTGGTCACCCTCGTCGGGAATGACGTCGGCGGCGGCGATGTCGTCGGCATCTACCGCGTCGACGGCCCCAGTCAGTTCGAGCCGATCGCGGACATCGGCGCCTTCGCGCTGAGCAATCCGCCGCGGACGCCGTTCGACGTGCCGACCGGACTGCAGTTTGCCCTGGACGTCTACCGCGGTGGGTTCCTCGTGACCGATGGGCACCACAACCGCGTCCTCCGCGTCACGCTCGACGGCACGATCAGAGAGTTCGCAGGGTTCGACAACATCGTCCCGACGGGTCTTGCGGTCCTTGGCGGCTGGGTCCTGATGGCTCAGGCCGGACCGGTTCCGCACCTTCCCGAGGACGGCAAGATCGTGCTGTTGCGACCCAACCGCCTTTTCGGCCGCGAGGTGGCCTCAGGCGCCAGCCTGCTCGTTGATGTCGAGTTCGGCCCTGGCGCGCTCTACGCCCTTTCGCAAGGCGAGTTTCCAGCCGGCGGTGCTCCCGCGACCCCGGCGCTGCCGAACACTGGCGCGCTCGTGAAAGCCAATTGGAACGGCACATTCACGGTGATCGAAGATGGCCTCGACCGGCCGACGTCTCTCGAGTTCATCGGGCACTTCGCCTACGTCATCACTCTCACCGGTGAGGTGTGGAAGATCGATCTGCGTCGGCACCATTAGAGCCACGGATCACACGGATTACACGGATTAAACGGGCAGCACGGATTGGGTTGCGAGATAGGTTCTAGCGCCGGATTGACCCGACCGACCGTCTCCGGGCCGGTCGGGTCATCGACCGGGCCTACTTCAGGAGCACGCGCTTGACGTAGTCGGCGCTGTCGGAAACGCTCGTGAAAGGATCGTGCGTGAAGTTGCCCCCCTGTTCAACGAAGAAGTGTTTCATGCCTGCCAGCGAGGTGTCCGGCCAGATTTTCGTGAAATCGATCGTGCCGTTCCCGACTTCCGTGTAGTCACGACTGACCTTGTGCATGTCCTTGACATGCCACATCACGAAGCGGCCGGGCTGACGCTTGAACCATTCGTTGGCCGTGAGCTTCGAACCGTGCGCGATCCAGTACAAGTCAATCTGCAGCTTGACGAGCGCAGGATCCGTTTCCTTGAGGATGATGTCGTATCCGATTTGCCCATTCTGTTCGACGAACTCGAAGTCGTGGTTGTGGTAAGCGAGCTGGAGCTTGGCCTTTTTGATCGCTTCGCCGGCAATGTTCAGGCGCTCGGCGGCCACCTTGAATCGCTCGATCGTTCTGTCGCCCTCGTCGAGGAGGGGCCAGGTGATGTAGTCCTGCCCGAGCACGTGAGCGCCCTCGATGGAGCGATCGACGTAGCGCTTCAGATCGTCGATGCTCGTCGACATGAACCGGTTCAGATCGTAATGGCCACTGACGGCCGTGAGCTTCATGTCCCGCAGTAGCTGCGCGAAGTCCTTGGCCGGCAGGCGGTAGTACCGCATACCTTCCGGGTCGAAGCCGTAGGTCTCGAATTCTTCATAGCCCATTGCGGCGACGCGCTTCAGCGTGCCCTCGACGTCGCGCGAGAGGGCCGCTCGCATCGTGTAGAGCTGGAGGCCCAGCTTGTAGCGGGGCCGCGGTTGCGCGATCGGAAGCACGAGCGCGGCAGACGCGAACGCGCCAGCCTGTTGAATGAAGGTTCGGCGGGTAGTCATGCCTTCTTATACCTCGTTGTCGATGTAGACGATGTGCCACCTTTCAGGCCGGTCAGCGTCGTCGTGACAACGAGCGATCCGGGGGCGTCGAGTGAGAGCACCTGCTTCATTTCAACCGTTGCCGGGCGGCCATCGTCCGGCAGGCTGACGTGGTAGCTGGTCGTGATGACGAGCGAGTCGTCCTGACGCGACGTCCTGACCACCATTTCTTGCGGACCTCTCCCTACGTTGAGGGTGATGCGATTCTCTGAGCCGTCGAGCGCATAGCTGAATCGCATCGGCGGCTGCATGTCGTAGGCGGAAAACTGGGCGCGCTCCACCGTCAGCGTGGTGGCATTCTGGGTCAGCGTGACCTCGTTGCCCCAGCCGCTGCCCAATGGCCCGGCCGCGATGTTGCCGCCGGCTGGCCGCCGGTTCGGGCACCGCGATCCATCGTCCCGAGAAATCGGGCAGGGGTTGCGCCGCAGCGGACACGGTGAGCAACAACGCGAGGGCCGACAGTTCGAACACTCCGCCCGGCCGCGCCATCAGCCTGGCCATAAGAGAACCTACCTCATGAACGCAATCCGTGCTGTCCGTGTAATCCGTGGCTCTGGTCTCCTTTGCGCAGAGCAGATAGCATACGCGCAACGCTAGTGTCCCGGCGGGGACAATTAGTCTAGGCAGGAGGGAGGCCGAATGTTCCGTTCCGCAGGCTCTGGGATCGCTGCCGTGACGCTCGCCATCGCCGCGCTGACGGCGTCAGCCGCATCGGCGCAGCCGGCGCGGCCGAACGTGGTGATCATGTACGCCGACAATCTCGGTTATGGCGAGGTTGGGATCTACGGCGGCGTTCGCGGCGTGCCGACGCCGCGGCTGGACGCGCTCGCGCGCGAGGGCTTGCGGCTCACGAACTTCAACGTCGAGACGTTCTGCACGCCGTCGCGCACGGCGCTGCTGACCGGGCGGTACGGCATCAGGTCTGGAACGCTCGCCTATCGGCTGCCGGTGACCGGCATGACGCTCTGGGAAATTACGATTGCCGAGTATCTGCAGCCGTTGGGCTATACGAGCGCGCTCTTCGGCAAGTGGCACGCGGGGAACGCGGCAGGCCGGGCGCCGACCAACCAGGGCTTCGACGAGTGGTACGGCATTCGCGACTCGAGCAACGAGTCGCAACGCAGCACCTTCAACGACACGCCGTACATCTGGGAAGGCCGCGCGGGCATGCCGTCACGTCCGGTCAAGGAGTTCAATCTCGAGACGCGGCGCACGATCGATCGCGAGGTGACCGACCGCGCGGTCGACTTCATGACGCGCAGCCGGCGCGCGTCGAGGCCGTTCTTTCTCTATGTGCCGTTCACGCACGTGCATTTCCCGACGCTGCCGCATCCCGACTTTGCCGGCAAGACCGGCGCCGGCGACATCGGCGACGCGATGGCCGAGATGGACCGCAACGTCGGCGCCATTCTCGATACGATCGCGAAGCTCGGCATCGCGCGCAACACGATCGTGATCTGGGCGAGCGACGGCGGGGCGGAGGCCAGGCGCCCGTGGCGAGGCACCGCCGGACCCTGGCGCGGGTACTACAACACCGCCATGGAAGGCGGCATCCGCACGCCGTTCATGATTCGCTGGCCCGGTCGTATTCCGGCCGACCGCGTCTCGAACGCCATCGTTCATGGGACCGACGTGTTCACGACGATCGCCAATGCCGTGGGTGCGACGGTGCCGGCGGACCGGGCGATCGATGGCGTCAACCAGCTGCCATTCTTCGAAGGGAAGCAGGCAGAATCGAACCGTGACAGCTTCATCTACTTCGCGCCCGGCAACCAGGTGCGCGCGGTCAAATGGGGCGATTGGAAACTCCACTACACGTGGCAGGACGAGCCTGGGACGCCAATCCAGCCGACCGCGAAGCTATTCAACCTTCGCTCCGATCCCAAGGAAGAAACCGACATCAAGGACTTCAATCCGTGGGTGATCAGCGCCATCGACGCCATCGTCAAGAACTTCTGGACGACTGTCGACCAGCTACCCGCTGATTCCAGTGGGAGCTCCCGATCCGTACGCGCCGCCAAGCCGTTGACAGAGAAGGCGTCGGCGAGTCAGTCAGCCGGCTCTCGAGACCGACGCCTCAGGATGGAGCGTGCGATCGATCATCCGATTGGTGTCGAAGTAGACCTGCCAATAGTGGTCGTTGTGGCAGAACGGGCGGACGGCGAGCGTGCACCCGCGGCGCCGACGGTCAGGATCTCGACCGCCGGTTCTGGCGTCGCGAGCACGTGGGGGATTTGAAGGAGCGCCTTACGCAGCCGAACGATCGTTCGTTCGACATCGAGCACAGGCGGCAACTGTGCCGTGAGGTCGACGCGCCGGTAAGCGTTGGCGCTGAAGTTCTGAACGTTGTCGGAGAACAGCTTGTTGTTGCCGACAAACGTCAGCACGTGATCCGCAGTGTCGATTGACGTCACGAACAGCCCGATCTCGCGGACCTCGCCCGTAATTCCGGCCGCAGCGATCGTGTCGCCAACCCTGAACGGGCGAAACGTCAGAAGGAAGAGGCCCGCGGCGAAGTTCGACAGCAGGCCGGACCACGCCGCGCCGATGGCGATGCCGGCGGCCGCCAGCAGCGCCGCAAACGACGTCGTCTCGACGCCGAGCACTCCCAGCACCGCGATCAGCACCAGCAGCTGAAGCACGACCGACGCGCTGGTGTCCAGATACCGCGCCAGCGTGACGTCGATGTGCCGAATCTTCATCGTGCGGCGGAGGCCGGTTCGGAACAGACGGATCGCGTAGTTTCCGATGAGCCAGACGGCGACGCCGCCGGCAATCTTCCACGCCATAGGGATGAGGTAGAGACGGACGAACGAGTCGACCTGGGAAGCGAAATCGAGGGGCATGGCGCCGACAGAGCACGATGAGTGCCACGGTTCGTCGCGCACGTTACCGCCGAAGTGGGGAGGTGGCGTGCACGATCAGCCGACACGTGCCCGCAGTTTCTACCCAGCCGCTCGAAATGCTGAAGAGGTGTCAGAGTCTCCTTGATTCGGATATTCCTGAACTCGACTCGCGTCCCATGACCGAGCAGGCCGATGTGGCCTCGAGTATTGGCGATGCCACGCGAGCCCTCCGGCTTGGTCAGGTCGCGATGCTTGGCGAGGACCGCATCGTCTTTGACTTCGTCCAGGTTGCCATCCGTGATCGTGATCCCGTTGAGCTTCACCGTAATCTGCCGTCCCTTCGCGGTGATCTCCTCCATGTTCCACTCACCGACGGGCTTCTGATGACCGCGTGTCGCGGGGAACATCTGGTAGATCGATCCGTGATACTGCGCCGGACGCAGGTTGCGATACTCCGAGCCGCTGTCATCGAGAACCTGGACCTCAATTCCAACGTATGCGGCATCACCCTGCAGCGGCGCGCGGATGCCGATCCCATTGTTGGCGTTCTCCGTCAGCTTGAACTCGAAGCGGAGGACAAAGTCCGCGTATTCCTTCGCGGTGAAGAGATTTCCGCCGTCCTCTTTAGTGGTGAAGAGGACCCCGCCCTCGACCTGGTAACCCTTGCCCGTTCGATTCTCGGTACCGTCGGCGCGCTGGCCGTACACCCACCCGGACAAGTCCTTGCCGTTGAAGAGCGGCGTGAATCCTTCCTGCGCGTTTAGAGCGGCGGCGATAGTAGTGAGGGCGAGACATGGGATCAGAACCTGCCAGGATCGTGACGTCATCGTTCGAATCCTTTCGAAGCTACCTGCGCTCTGCTGTCTCATCGACGAAGGCCGTCCTTATCACAGCCACGCGACTCACGAGCCCCTTCCGCAACGGATCTTGCCCGATTGCTGGTTGCATCGTCCAGACCGACGCACGGTACGCGTGACGGGTGCTAGAATCGACGCCGTTCTCAGCTAATGCCTCTCGCCCCGGGCGTGCGTCTCGGCGGGTACGAGATCGTCGCGCCACTTGGCGCGGGCGCGATGGGCGAAGTGTATCGGGCCCACGACACCAAGTTGAATCGGGCCGTCGCCATCAAGGTCTTAGCACCGCGGTTTGCGAGCGATCCGGAGCGATTGGCGCGCTTCAGGCGGGAAGCCAAACTGCTGGCGGCGCTGAACCACCCAAACATCGCGGCGGTTCACACCTTCGAGGATGCTCCGGAGGCCCAGGCGCTCGTTCTCGAGCTCGTCGAGGGCCAGACGCTTCAGGATCGGATCGCGAAGGGTTCGATACCGCTGGCCGAAGCGCTTGCGATCGCAAAACAGCTCGCCGACGCGTTCGAGGCCGCGCACGCGCAGGGGCATCATCCATCGCGATCTCAAGCCCGCGAACATCAAGGTCCGCTCCGATGGCACGGTCAAGGTCCTCGATTTCGGCTTGGCCAGGTTGACGACGCCGGACGCGACTGACGCTGAGGGGCATCGAGCACCTCTGAGCATGCCGCCACACGGACCTCAGAAGCCACCGAGCAGGGTGTCGTCCTCGGAACACCGGCCTATATGTCGCCCGAGCAGGCTCGTGGCGAGGCCATCGACAGAAGCGTCGACATCTGGGCTTACGGAGTCGTGATCTACGAGATGCTCACCGGTCACTTGCTCTTCGCGAGGCGAAGTGCCGCAGAGACGATCTCCGCCGTCCTGTCGGAGGAGCCCGACTGCGATCGGATCCCGGAGGGAGTCCGACGTCTCGGTACGCGCTGCCTCGCGAAGGATCCAGCGAAGCGCCTTCGCGATATTGGCGATGCCCGGCTGCTTCTCGAGGATCAGCCGACTGCCGCTCCTGTCCAGAAGTCGAATCGGCTCGCGTGGACTTCGGCCGCTATCGCCTCGTTGCTGGCCGCGGGAGCCGTCGTGGGCGCTGTGGCGAACCGACAACTCCTGCACCTGAACCGTGTACGCTTTCACATCACAACCGACGTCGCCTTGCCCGGCGAGCGGCGCGTCGGCAATATCACCGGACGGTCGTCATCTGGCATTTCTCGGAATCGCTCCCGACGGCACGCAGCGCGTGTGGGTCCGGGATCTGAATGCCCTGGTCGACCGCGCTCTTCCAGGCTCGAGGCTCGACCAGGCAGCGGCCCCGCCTTTCTGGTCTCCCGACAGTCGGTTCATTGCCTTCGACGGCGGCGGAGAGCTCAGAAAAAATCGATGCGTCTGGCGGCTTGGCCCTATCCGTGTGCCCACTGACATCGCCAGTCGTCGGCGGATCGTGGAACAGCGAAGGCACCATCATCATCGGGACCGTGAGTGATGGCATCCTGCGGGTCAACGAGGCCGGCGGCACCCCTTCGCCGGTCACTATCGTGGACGGCTCGCAGGAATCTGCCCACATGCTGCCGGTCTTTCTCAGTGACGGGCGGCGTTTTTTCTACCTCAGGATCTCGCGCAGCGCCCCGGAGCGAACGGGCATTTTCGTCGGGTCGCTCGACGTTCCTTCAGATCAACAGGACCGGCGCCGTCTGCTTGCGACTTCGACCAGCGTGGCATACGCACCAACAGGCCGCGGGCGAGGAACGCTGTTGTTCCTCAGAGACGGCAACCTGATGGCCCAGGCATTCGACGAACGTGCAACCGAGCTGACAGGTGTTGCGAGCCTGGTGGCCGAAGGGGTTGAGGCATACCTCGATAGTGCGACGGTTTCGACATCGAAGAACGGCGTGCTGGCATACCGCGATGCCCGCAGCCTGCAGCTGACCTGGTTGGGCCGGGATGGACGGCCGGAGGGTCAGGTGCCGGAGCGCGGCCTGTACCAGACGCTGTCGCTTTCTCGCGACGGGACACGAGCCCTCGTATCCAAGGCGGGCTCGCAGGTCAGTAGCAGCAGGGAGCTCTGGCTGTTCGACTTCCCCCGCGGCACGAGCGCACGTGCGACGACGCTCAATTCAGACGAGGGGATTTGGTCTCCAGATGGAAATCGCTTCATTTTTGAGTCCGAGAACGGTTTGTTTCTGGGTCAGACGCACGATGCGCAGGCGCCGGAAGTGCTCGTGAAGCCGGACCGCATCTAGACGGGTCTCCGACCAGCTGGTCGCCCGACGGTCGCTTCGTGATTTACACAACGGTCAATCCGACGACGAACTCGGACCTCTGGACCTTGTCCCTGTCGAGTGGGTTGGCGTCGGCGCCGTTCCTCAGCTCTGAGGCGGCCGAAAGCCAGGGACAATTTTCCCCTGACGCCGCTGGACCCTTGCGGGTCGCTTACACATCGAATGCGTCCGGCCGCGACGACGTTCTGCTTCGCGAATTTCCCGATGGAACAGTGCGCGAGGTGGTGTCGAAAGCCGGCGGCCACAGCCCGAGGTGGCGAGGAGACGGGCAGGAGCTGTTCTACGTGGCCGCCGATGGCACGTTGATGGCCGTGCCAGTTGTGAAAAACGTCCTGGGTACAGCGGTGCCGTTGTTCAAAGTGCCTAGAGGCTTTGCGTCGAGAGATCACGACCGGATCGCATGCCCCGGCGCCATGGGGCGTGACCCCGGACGGGAAGCGTTTCCTCTTCGCTGCGCCGACGGCGGCAAGCGGGATAGCGCGGTTCACCATCGTGCTGAACTGGCAGACGACGGTGAAGTAGAGAGTCCGCAGATCTGACCTCCGTCGCGCTGCCGAAGTGAAGCGGTAGCCGCGATCTACTTCGGGGGCCGCGCCGCGCCGATCGAGGCGTCCCCGGCGATCAGCCAGCGACCGTTCAAGCGAACGAGCGTGTGCAAGTAGCGCCCTCGGGTTGGGACGCCGGCGGGCGGCATTCCGCCGGCAATCTGGAAGGTTCCCTCCGACACGTAGACGTCCTGGCCGGCGCGCGTCGTCTGGCCGGCATTGAGCCCGATCTTCGTCGCCCGGTAGGGACCGTTCAGCGCGTCCATCAGGGCCTGCTCGATTTCCACTCGTCCGACGGAGACCTTGCCGTCCGTACCCACCCGCACAGACTCGGTCGTGTGCAGGGCGGCCACGGCCTTGGCATTCCCCTTGGCCCAGGCCTGCGCGTAGGCTTCGGTGAGCCGCCTCAGTTCCGCGTCGGTCGGCGCCTGACCGTGCACGACGGTCCCCGCCTGCGTCACGAGCAGCAGCAAGGCGACACCCGCGACTCCAGCTCGTCGAATCATCGTTGGTCCCTTCATAAAAGCATTTGTACCACTTCTTCTTGCCATATACTCCGCATACCGTTCGTCCCGCTGTTGGTCCCCAAGTGCCGTGGGACGACGATTTGCTCGTTTTCAGGGCGCTGGCCGCCGTGACAGATCGATCGCTGCGGCCACACCAGAGGAGGTGGAACGTGCGAGTCAGTCACCGACGATCAGCGATCACGGCAGGCGTGATCCTCGGGCTCCTTCTAGCGGTCACCGGCCTTGCCGCGGCTCAGGCCGGCACGGGCAGCCTGACCGGCACAATCAAGGACACCCAGGCAGCTGTGCTCCCAGGCGCGACGATCACCGCGACCAACACGGCGACCGGCGGGGTACGCACGACGGTGTCGAACGAGAGCGGCGCCTACAATCTGCCTGGTCTTCCTCCCGGGACGTACACGCTAAAAGTCGAGCTCAGCGGGTTTCGGACCTTCCAGCACGAAAACGTTTCGGTGCGCGTCGACTCCGTCACCCGGACCGACGCCGAGATGGCGCTTGGTGGCGTCACCGAAACCGTGACGGTGACCGAGGCGACACCCATCATCAACACCTCCGATGCCAGCGTCGGCCGACCATGAGCCGCGCGACGATCGCGGCGCTGCCGGTCGAGGGCCGCAACGTGGTGCACCTGCTCAGCCTGCAGCCTGGCGCCGTGTTCATCCCGACGACGAACCCCAACACGACGGATCCCCGGTACGGTTCGGTCGCGGGGGCCCGCGCCGACCAGCAGAACGTGACGCTGGACGGCGTGGACGTCAACGACCCGCAGTTGCAGTCGGCGTATACGTCAGCGGTCCGGATGACGCAGGAGGCGCTGCAGGAATTCCGCGTGTCGACGAGCAACTACGGCGCCGAGGCCGGCCGCTCGAGCGGTCCGCAGGTGTCGCTGGTGACGAGGAGCGGGACCAACGAGTTCAACGGCTCGGGATACTATCTGACGCGGCGCACCGCGACCTCGAGCAACGAGTACTTCCTCAAGCTCACGCAGGTGCTGGCGAACAAACCGAGCGAACCGCCGAAGCTCGACAAGAACACTTTCGGAGGCTCGATCGGCGGACCGATCCGGCGGAACAAGATCTTCTTCTTCGGCAACTACGAAGCGCTTCGCGAAAACAGCGAGACGCCCGTCGTTCGCAACGTCCCCTCGGACTCGATGCGCGACGGCGTGTTGCTTTATCAGTGCGCGGTCGCGTCGGCATGCCCCGGCGGGTCGGCTCAAGGATTCAGTTCGTCGCATTCCGTGCCCGCCGGCTGGTACGGTCTGAATCCCTCTCAAATCGCGGCGATTGATCCGTTGGGCATTGGGCCCAGCCGCGCCGCGTCGCAGTACTTCAAGCAGTTTCCATCGCCGAACGACACCGGCACCGACGGCAAGAACCTGATGGCGTTCCGCTTCGCCGCGCCGATCGAGAACGATTTCAATACGCTCATCAGCCGCGTCGACTATCGGCTGACAACCAACCAAACGCTGTTTGGGCGCTTCAACCTGCAGGACGACACCATCAACGCCGCGCCACAGTATCCCGGGCTGGATCCGCGATCCTCGACGCTCACGGATAACTTCGGATTGGCCATCGGCTACGACAACGTCCTCTCGAGCAACCTCGTGAACAGCTTTCGATACGGGCTCACAGAAATCGACACCTCGACGGTTGGTCTCGTCAAAGCGAACTACACCACCTTCCGGTTCATCGACTCGCTCGACGCGCCGACCACGACGACGGCCCGCCGGAGCCCCACGCACAACTTCGTCAACGACCTGTCCTGGCTGAAGGGAAAGCACACCATCAAGACGGGAGCGAACCTCAGGTTCAGCCGGATCCCGTCGACGCGCGACAGCAACTCGTGGCTGACGGCCACTGTCAACCCGTCGTGGGTCTCTGGCATCGGGCGGACGTTCGCCCCAGGCGGCGCCAACTGCAGCACGCCCGGCTGCAGCCAGGTGCCGGCCGTGGCGAGCGGCTTCGCCGCCGGGTACGCCGACTCGTGGCTCAACATCCTCGGCGTGCTCTCGCAGGCCAACCTGTCAGCGAACTACGACCGTGAAGGGAACATCCTCCCCGTTGGACAGGCCATCTCGCGCGAGTACGCGTCCGACGAATACGACTTCTACGTGCAGGACAGCTGGCGCATCGGATCGAGCCTGACGATCACCGCGGGTCTGCGCTACGGGTTGTATTCACCGCCGTACGAGGTCAACGGTCTGCAGGTGGCGCCAACCATCAGCATGGGGCAGTGGTTTGCCGATCGCGCGGCGGGCATGCTGCGCGGTGTGCCGTCCAACCAGAGCCCGATCGTCACCTTCGATCTCTCGGGTCCGAAGAACGGCGGAAAGGGCTACTACGAGTGGGACAAGAACAACTTTGCGCCGCGCCTGTCGGTCGCGTGGAGTCCGCACGCGGAGTCAGGATTCCTGGGGAAGCTGACCGGCGGAGACCGGATGGTCATCCGTGGCGGCTACTCGAAGGTGTTCGACCGGATCGGCCAGGGGCTGGCGCTGAACTTCGACTCCGGCTTCGCGTTCGGCATGTCGACGGGCATCAGCAGCCCGTTCGGCTTGCCGTACGAGCAGAATCCGGCGGTCCGGTTCGTCAACACGTCGACGCTGCCGCCAACGTTGCCGACGCCGCCGCCCGGCGGGTTCCCGCAGACACCGCCCCAGCGCGCCGGCATCATCACGACCAGCATCGACGACACCCTCGTGACCCCATCGGCGCACATGGTCAACGCGCTCATCGCGCGCGAGCTGGCGAGCGGGTTTGCGATTGAGGGCGGGTACGTCGGGCGATTCGGCCGCGATCTGCTGGTGCGGCGCGACATCGCGATGCCGCTCAACCTGGTGGATACCAGGTCGGGGATGGACTACTTCACCGCCGCGCAAACGCTGATTCGCGCGACGCAGGCCGCAGGCATTCCCGCCGGCGCCGCATTCGCGGCTTACGGCGTCCTGCCGAATATTCCCTACTGGGAGAATCTGTTCCCCGGCGCGGCTGGCAACGGCATTACCGCCACGCAGGCGGTCGCCAGAGCCTTCAACCGCAACGCGCCCGACTACATCACCGCGCTCTACGACATGGATGAGGCCTGCTCGCCGGCCTGCAGCATCTATGGACCGTTCGCGTACTTCGCGGATCAGTACGACTCGCTCGCGGCGATCAGCTCGCTGGGGCGGTCGAACTACCACGCGATGATCGTGTCACTGCACAAGCGGTTCAGCCGCGGCTACCAGTTCGACATCAACTACACGCTGTCGGAGTCGAAGGACATGGGATCGAACGTGGAACGCGGCAGCGCCTTCGGCAACTTCGGCGCCGGCGGCTACTCCGGCTTCCTCATCAACTCGTTCGATCCGGAGGCCAACTACGGCGTCTCCGACTTCGATCTGCGGCATCAGGTCAACGTGAATGGCATCTTCGAGCTGCCGTTCGGCCACTCGCGCAAGTGGGGCGCCAATGCCCCGGGGTTCGTCAACGTGTTCATCGGCGACTGGTCGATTGCGGGGCTGACGCGGTGGACGAGCGGGTTCCCCTTCAACGTTCAGAACTGCCGCTCGTGCTGGGCGACCAACTGGAATCTCCAGGGCAATGCCAGCCTGGTCAATCCCGGCCAATTGCCCGACACCAAAACCACGGAGAACGTCGTCGATCACCGCCCGAGCCCGTTCCCCGATCCGGCGGCGGCGCTGAAGTTCTATCGCTTCTCGCTGCCAGGTGAACAGGGCGTGCGGAACGCGCTGCGCGGCGACGGCTACTTCACGATCGATCTCAGCCTCAGCAAGGGCTTCGAACTGCCATTCGCCGAGCACCGCCTGCGCTTCCGCTGGGACGTGTTCAACGTGACGAATACGCCGATGTTCGACGTGAATGGCTCGGCGATGACGCCTGACCGCGCGACCACGTTCGGGCAGTACACGTCGACGCTCGCGACCTGCGACGCGCAGGCCGGCCGGTGCATGCAGTTTGCGTTGAGGTACGAGTTCTAGGCTCGGGGCTCGGGGCTCAGGGATCCAGGGATCGGGGATCAGACGGGCGCTATTCCTATGATTAGCGTTCGATTGTTTCCCGATCCCTGGATCCCGATCCCTGATCCCTGGCTCCTTGATCCCCGAGCCCCGTCTATTTCCCCACGACCACAAACGGATGCGCCAACCCGTCTTTCGCGAGGCCGGGAATTGCCAGGCGAGCGGAAGCGACGTACGGACCGGGCGGAAGGTCAACCAGAGGCACCTCGGTTTTCAGCACCCAGCGGCCGGAGCCTGCCGCCGAGATCTGTCCTGGCACGCTGACGAGGGGCGCGGAGCTGTCGGGTGCCGTGATCACGATCGTCGCGAGCCCTTCGGGTGGAGTCCAGCCGGGAGGCGCATAGATTTCCAGGTAAGCGACGATGCGGTCGGCGCGGGTCCGGACGATTGACGGGATGAGCACGTCGGAAGGCTCGGCGAGGATAAAATCGCTTACGCGAATATCACCGGCGCCGGCCAGTTCGGCCACGAACCGCCGCTCGACGCTCCCTTGCCGGCCTCCTGGTTCGATCCCTGCCGCCTTCAGGCGGTACCGGCCTGCCGGCAACTCGACAGGAACCAGGTAGCGACCTGTATCAGTGGGCCCGCCGCCGCTCGAGACCACGACGCCGCGATCGTTGACGAGGACGAAGCCGAGCGTGACCGCGCGGCCGGGCGTCGCGTCTGTCTCGAGCGTGACAAGGACCTTCAGTCCGTCACGGCCGGGAGCTCGGGTCGTGTAGGTGGCCAGCCGGAGCGGCAGCTCCGTCGCCAGGCGTGGGCTGCGGAGCAGGCGTTCGAGCTGGGCGGCGTCGCCGCCGGCCGTCGTTCGTCGCGGCGGGAATTCGGAAGCTGGGACGCGCGCGTAGCGTTGCGCCAGCCGCGCGCGTCGACACGTCGATCCGATGCGTGCGTCCATCCCTGTCCGCATCGGCCGCTTCGAAGGCAATCAAGTAGTAGCCACCGAGCTCGGTGAGGATCCGCCGGAACGGATAGGGGTCGGCGCCGACCAGGTGGAACAGCGCGCCGCGCGCGCTCGCGGCCAGCCGCGCGAGGCCGTCGGCGCGCACCTGCACGTCGGCAGAGAACGTGGGCGAGGGGCGCGACTCAGCGGCTTCGAACACCGGCACTTCGAGCTGGAGCACGTAGATCGTCACGCGCGCTGCCTGCGCGGCCGCGCCGAGCGCGCTCAGATCGACGAGCTGCGCCTCGGCCACGAGGCCTTCCGAGATGAGGACGAGCGCCTTGGGGCCGTCGATCTCAGCCAGGCGCGCGATCAGCCGCAGCAGCGCATCGAGCGACAGCCGCGCGTCGGTGCGCGCCATCTGCGCCATCGCGCGGCTTTCCTGCTCGATCTGGACCGGACAGGGATCGCGCACGCCTTCGCCTTCGGCAAGCCGGCGCGGATTCTCGTATCGGCCCAGCAGTTGACCGCACTCGCGCAGCACCACTTGATCGAGCCGCGCGCGGCTGCCGTCGGCGATTGCCAGCGCCTCGACCAGGCCGACGTTGAAATGCGCCGGCACCGGCGACGCCTCACCGGTCAGCGTCTGCAGGTAACGCTTGACGCTGGCGTGATCGCCCGTGAACTGAATGGCGCCGCCATGGGTGACTGGCGCGGCGGCGACGCGGTCGGCCGGATCGAGCGCATCGATAAAGCTCGCCGCGGCCCGGAGTGCCGCGCGTCCCTCGATCCGTCGGACGTGCGTCTGATCCACCGCGACGAGGATCAGGCGGCCGGGATTCTGGCCTTCGTTGGTATCGAAGCGGTCACGCGGGTCAGCCGCGGCCGGCCGGGTCAGCTCCTGACGAACGAACTCCGCCCAGATCACGCGCCGTGAGGCGTTGTCGACACGAACATCGAACTCGTCGGCGCCGAGGCCTTCGATCGGCGTGCCGGATTTGTCGAGCACGGTGACGTCGACGGTGACCAGATCGACGCCGGTCCGAAACACGGGCTGCTGCTGTCCGGCGAGAGGCACTCCCGCGAGCAGCAGGACGCCGATAACGGCGAGGCGGCGGGAGAGGCGCAGGACGCCGGTGCTCAGCATGGGATCCGACGCGCCCTATTGTAGGCCACGGACAACACGGACGCGGATAACACGGATAACACGGATCCGTGTGCCGGACGGCCGTGTGATCCGTGGCTTAGAAGATCAGCTTCAGGCGACGTGCAGTAGTCGGGCCAGCGGAGAACGCACGCGCAGGATCGACGTGCTATCCGACGCGACGATCACGGACCACGTGCGGACACCGGTACGTGTGCACGCGATCAGCCTGGCGACGCGATCCGTGGCTTCAGCACGATCGACGCTGCACAACACGGAACACGATCCGTGTGCCGGACGGCCCGTGTGATCCGTGGCTTAGAAGATCAGCTTCAGGCCGAACTGCAGCAGGCGGGGCGCGGCGGCGGAGAAGATCCGCCCGAAGTTGGCCGAGTTGAGGTCAGCCACCGGCAGGCCGAAGTTCGGGTGGTTGGCGACGTTGAACACCTCGGCCCGGAACTGCAGGCGGGCTTCACCGGGCAACTGAAAATCGCGGACGAGCGACATGTCGACATTGGTGTACGACGGCCCGCGCGCGATGTTCCGGCCGGCGTTGCCAAACTGCCCGGCCTCGGTCTGAAGGCTCAGGCGCCGAAACGCCGAGCGGCTGAGCCACTCGTCGACCGTCCGCGGCCCGGCGTTGGGATCGCCGACGAGATCGGGTCGGCTGGCGGGGAAGCCCGAGATCGGCGGGCTGTTGGCTTGAAGCGCGACGTTGGCGGAGTCGGAAACCGTAAAGGGCGTGCCCGAGTTATGGGTGGCGATTCCGTTCAGCTGCCAGCCCCCGAAGATTGCGCGGACCGCGACCGGCGCGCGATCGGGAATCGTCGGCTTCCAGCTCGCGCTGGCCACGAAGCGATGTCGCGCGTCGAAGAGCGACGGCCCGTACTCGGCGTCGAGGTCGAACGGATTCTGCGCGAGGTCGTTCTCGCCGGCCAGTGGTTTGGCAGCGGCCCCGGACAGGTTCATCGCCGAGAGATAGTCGAAGGTGCGCGAATACCAGTACGACACGTTGAAGCCGAGCGTTCCGCCAAAGCGCCGCGAGACGCTCGCCTGGCCGGCCTGATACGACGAGCTCGTGATGTTTCGCAGCATCGCGATCGTCGAGAAATCGCAGGCGCTGCCGTCGGCGGGGCAGTTGGCGTAGATCCGTCGCCGGTCGGCGTTCTGCGCGGTGGCGCCAGGACCATAGACGGCGGGATTGGCTTCGACGTTGCGGGGAAGATTCTTTCCGGCCGCGCCGACGTAGCGGACTTCGACGAGGTATCTCTCGGCGATCGACCGCTGGATGCCGGCATTCCAGTTCTGCACGGCCGGCGGCCTGGCCTCGGGATCGAGCGCGAAGACGGTCGACGGCCGGACAAACGTGTTGGGCGCAGGCAGGCTGCGGCCCTGATACGGGTTCTGAAAGTTCAGGCCGGCGCCGCTGAACTGATTGAACTGCGCCCACGGCGTCGCGCTGATGGCGACCTGCGAAGCAGTGCCGGAGCCGTTCTGGAATTGGTCGTAGAAGAGCCCGTAGCTGGCCCGGATCGACCAGATGCCGTTGCCGGCGGGATCCCAAATGGCCCCGACGCGCGGCATGAAGGCGTTGGCGCTCTCGGCGATTCCCCGCGCGATGCCGGGATCGCCGGGAAACAGCAGGCCAACCGGCGCGTCCGGCCTGACGCTCGAACGTACACCGGGCACGAAAGCGTTCAGCCGGTCCTCGGCCTCGGTGAACGGATTGATCCGCTCGTAGCGAAGTCCGTAGTTGAACGTCATGCGCGAGCCCAGTCGCCACTCGTCCTGTGCATACAGGCCGAGCCCCGTGACGTCAATCCGGCGGCTGAAGTCGCCGAGTCCCTGATAGAACGTGACCGGCGCGCCGAGCAGCAGGTTGGCCATGGCATTGTTGGTCGGAAACGTCGACGCGAAGACGTAGAACGCGTTGGGCGCGATCGCCTGAATCATGTCGATCCCGGTGCGCCTGAACTCGCCGCCGACCTTGACGAGATGGCCGCCACGGGTCCAGGTCAGTGCGTCCTGGATTTCAAAGGTGCGCTGGGTCGTGTTGCGCGGACCGGTGATCGCGCCGCCGATCGGCGTATAGCCGCTGATGTTGAAAAACGGTGGACCCTGGCCGACGTCGTTCGAGGAGTCGTAGCCGAATCCGAGCGCGCTCGGCGGCGTCCGGTTGAGGCGCTGGTCGAAGAAGAACTCGTACTCCAGGTAAGTGCCGCGCACCAGGTTGGTCAGGGATGGCGAAAGGATGTGGGTGCTCGACAGCGTCGCCGCATGTGTTTCGATGTCGTCGCGCGTCGGAAAGCCCGGAACGTCGGTGCCGCGGACCGAGATGGGGTTGATGTTGTGCCCGCCGGAGTAGGAGTAGCGGCCGAAGATCTGGCTGCTGTTCGACAGGTTGTAGTCGATGCGCCCGCCGGCCTGATCGAGATCGTTTTCGCCGACGAGCGTCGCGCGGTAAATGGACGGCGAGACGTTGCCGAGCGGGTACAGGCTCACGACGTTCCTGGCGACCGGGTTGATCGCCGCCTGCGGAATCTGGTTGCCTGGAAACGGGACGCCCCCCGCCGCGAGATTGAGCAGCGGCGTCGACATCCCCGAGAAGTCGCCCTGACGTTCCTGCGGGGTTGGAACCGTCGCGGTCGTCGTCGTTCCCTGCCGGTTGCGGAATCCTTCGTAATAGCCGAAAAACAGCAGCTTGTCCCTGGTGATTGGGCCGCCGATCGTGCCGCCGAACTGGTTCTGCTTCAGCGGCTCGACGTCCGCGGAGAAGAAGTTGCGCGCGTCGAATACGTCGTTGCGCAGGAACTCGTAGAGGTTGCCGTGAAACTGATTCGCTCCCGACCGGGTCACGACGCTCGTCGTTGCGCCGCCGGTACCGCCGTACTCGGGCGGCGCGCTCTGGGTCAGAATCCGAAATTCGGCGATTGCCTCGACGGGGAGCTTGAGCGCGTAGCCTCCATCCATCCGGTTGACGTTCTGCGCGCCGTCGACCAGATACATGTTTTGTTCGGGCCGCATACCGTTGACCGCGTACGACTGTCCCTGCCGCAGGCTCCCTCCGGCGGTTGCGACACCGGCGGTCAGTGGAGCGACCCCGGTCTGCAGCAGGCCGAGCTGAGTGAAGTTGCGGCCGTTGAGCGGAAGATCGACCAGCTCGCTCCCCGTGACGATCCGGCCCAGAGCGTTGGTGGATGTCTCGACGAGCTGCGCGTCTCCCGTCACGGTCACGCTTTCGGCGAGCGAGCGCAGCTCGAGTTTCGCGTTGACGCGCGACGTCTGGCTCACGTTCACCTGGATTGGCTGGCGTACCAGCGCAGCGAATTGCGGATCGCTGATCGTGACGCTGTAGCGGCCGACAGGCAGCTGCAGCAGCCGGTAAAAGCCGTCGGCATTCGTGGTCGTCTCTTTGCTGAAGCCAGTCTCGAGGTTCGTGGCGACGATGCGCGCGCCAACGATGGCGCTCGCGGTCTTGTCGGTGACGTCGCCCTCGATCGCTCCGGTCGTGTCCTGCGCAAACGAGCTCGAGGTTGCGAGGAGTCCCGCGGCAAGCGCAAGGCTTAGCGTCCTGAGCGTCATCGAATGTAACCTTCTCGCGCCATGCGTTGGCCCATCCGGTCGTAGGCCTGCTCGTCGGTCGGGGTGAAGGTGGCGAGTCCGTCGACGTAGCGGTTGTACATGCAGAACGCCGCGGCGATGAGCACGGTGTCGTGGATTTCCCGGTCGGTCGCTCCCTCGGCGCGCGCCCGCTCGATGTCCGCAGCGGTGACGTCCTTGCCACTGTGCTGCACCTTGCCGGCGATCGTGAGCAGGGCCCTGAGCTTTCGAGGGACCGGCGCCGACTGAGGATCCGCTGTCACGGCGTCGACGACTGCGTAGCTGCCGCCATGATGATGCGCCGCCGCCGCGCGGTGGCTGGCATGACAAAAGTGGCAGTCGTTCCTGGATGACACGAAGGCGGCGATCGACTCGCGCTCGCCGCTCGTCAGCGTGTTGGGTCCGCGAAGAAGAGCCTCGGCCAGCTCGCGCATCGGTTTCGCGGTTTCGGGCCGAAACGCGAACGCACTGGTGATTCCCGGAAGGTCTTCCGGCAGGGCAATGTGTGGCACGTGATCTCGCCTCGCGCGTGGTCCGGCTTTAAGCCGGACGTCAAGCGGGGCGAGTGTAGGTCGCGGCGGGGCGTCGTTCAATAATGCGAACGAACTAAGTTATTCCTCACTTGAGTTTGAACGTGAACTCAACCTCCACCTGCACGGCTACAGGTTTTCCGTCCTTCGTCCCGGGCTCGAATTGCCATTGCCTGATCGCCTTGACGGCCTGATCGTCCAGCCCGTAGACGGTATCGAGCGAGTCGACGATGTCGACGTCGCCCACCAGGCCGCTCTCGAGGACGACGGCCTGGAGCGACAGTCTTCCCTGGATGCCCGCTTCCATGGCCTCGCGTGTGTAGTCTGGCTTGACTTCGTGGACGACCTTCGGCAACTTCACGCCCTCGCCGGGCCGATGGACTGTCGGCTTGTCTTTCTCCTGTTCGACCGCAGACGCGTTGGCCGATTCTGCCCGTACGGGTCCGCGCTGCGCACTCACGGCACCCACTACGAGCGGCGCGCCAATCGTCAGTGCCAGGACGCTCGCAAGGAGGAGTCGTGCCGGCACCGACACTGGGCGAGGGCGCGGACCCTTCACGATTCGCTCGATGCGAGCCGCCAGATCCGAGCCGCCGACGCCGGCGACGAGAGTCAGCGGTGAGCGCAGGTAGAAGCCACACACCTTGAGAATGCCTTCAGCGTAGCTGTGATTGTCGGTTCCCATTTGCAACACCTCTTCATCGCACGCGAGCTCGCGTGCATCGACGAGCCGGGTTCCAAGCCACCAGACCAGCGGATGGAACCAGAACACGTGTTCGACCACCACCTGGACGAGCGCACTCAGGTTGTCCCGTCGATCGACATGGCACGCCTCATGGGCGAGGATCGATTCGAGCTCGGGATCTGAGAGTCGATCGGAGAGTCCAACCGGCCACAGCAGCTTTGGACGGACAATGCCAAGAACGCCAGGCTCGAGCGTGGAATGGCATTGAAGGATCTCTATCTGCTGGGGACGCGTTCGGCTGCGTGTGATGCCTCGCAGGAGTCGGACCTCGCGGCCCTCGTCGAGGCGCGTCGAAACCCGAACCAGCCTTGACAGCGCGCGCCACTCCTTCCATCGCCATGCCGTGAGTCCGGCCGTGCCCAGCGCCCACACGAGTGCCAGCAGCACCAGCGTCTGACCCCCAAGAAAAGTCGGGTGTGCCCCGAGATTCCAGAGCGAGAGCGGCCGGTCGAGCCAGCGGATGTCGATGGTGACCTGGGTGAGGTCAGCGGTGACGCCAGCGATCCGAGGTAGTCCCCGGCCAGGACGAACAGTGAGAAGGGCACGAGGAACTTCACCGACGCGAAGGTCCAGATGGTGTGCCGTATCCGGGCGGATGCCCGTCTGAAGACGAGCGCGAGTAGCGCCGCAAGGAGCAGGCACAAGGTCGACTGCCAGAGATGCGCCATGAGGCTCATTTCGATCGCTCCCTGGCGGCCAGGCGCTTGAGCGTTCGCTCCGCTTCGCGAAGATCATCGAGCGTGAGCTTGCCGGCTTCGATCAGGTGCGCCATGACTGGCTGTGGACGGCCGCCGAAGACTCGCAGCAGCTCGTCGATGAGACGCCCCTGCGCAGCCGCGCGCGAGACGACGGCCTCGAAAATGTGGGCGTTGCTGATTTTCTTGACGCGCCGAATCGCCCGTTTGGTTTCGAGCCGGTACATCGTCGTCTGGACGGTGGTGTAAGCGGGCCGGTCGGCTTCTGGAAACGTTTCCTGTACTTCGCGGACCGAGGAGGCGCCGCGCGACCAGAGGGCCTCCATGATGCGCAGCTCGAGCGGGCTCAGTCGTCGGACGGTCATGTCTGCTCGTGTCTCCTACGCCTGTAATTAGATCTACTACAAGTGTAGGTGCATGACAAGCAAAATTCAGCGGACCGTCAACGATCGTCGAATCAGGCCATTCGATCAGTCGTGATGCAGCGCCGTCAGCAAATCGGTCTTGGCTGCGCGGAGAGCGGGCGCCAGGCACGCCCCGAGCGCCACGATGCCGAAGACGACTGCGGCGGCGGCGAGAGACACCGGGTCTGCCGACTTCACGCCGAAGAGCTGGGCTTCGAGCGCGCGCCCGAAGAGCACAGCCACGACAGACCCGAGCGCCACGCCGATGAGAATCAGCCGGAATCCTTCGCCGAGAATCATCCGGGCGATGTCCCGCTGCTGAGCCCCAATCGCCTTGCGGACGGCGATTTCCTTGAGGCGCGACCCAACCGACAACGACAGGACGCCGTACAAGCCGACGAGCGCCAGCGCCGTTGCCAGAATCGAGAATCCAATGATCAGGCGCATCGCGAACGTGCGCGGCGCGAGCGACTCGCGGCGAATGTCTTCCATCGTTGTCGCGTGCTCGACTGCGGCGGTCGGGTCGACGGCGCGCACTTCGCGTCTGACCAGGGCGGTCAGCGCGCGGGGATCGGACGTGGCGCGCAGCACCAGGTGCTTGGAGAACGCGCCGCTCTGCCAGAACGGCAGATAGACTTCCGGTTCGGCGAGCTGGCTGAGCGCCTCTGTCCTCGTATCCGAGACGACGCCGACGATCTCGAGCGTATCCTTCGCGTCGCCGGCGAAACGCATCCGCCGGCCAATCGGGTTGGTCCCGCGGAAGTACCGCTTTGCGAACGACTGATTGACGACCAGGACGCGCGGGGCGTCCGCCTTGTCTGAGGGCTGGAAGATGCGACCCTCGATGAGCGAAATGCCCATCACGTCAAAGTAGTCGGGCGTGACCGATCGAAGCGGCAGGCTCAACCGGTCAGCCGGTCTCTCGGAACTGGCTTCGCCGACGAGCTCCATTGTTCCCGGCCATTTGTTGCCCGTCAGCGGCAGACCCCAGACAAAAGCCACGCGCGCGACACCTGGAAGAGCCGCCACTCGCTCCAGGACGGCGGTGTGAAACGGCAGGAAGCTGTTGGGAGTCACGGTCGTCACCGTCATCGCCAGGATGTTCTGGATGTCGTAACCCGGGCGAATGTTCGCCAGGTTCCTTGCGGTGCGGACGAGCAACGCCGCGCCGGCAAGCAGCGCCACCGTCAGGACGATCTGCACGGTCGCGATTGCGCCGAGCATCCGTCGCTCGCCGCGGCCCGCGCTCGTTCGCGCGCCCTTGAGTCCCTGAAAGTGATGAGGCGACGACGCGCGCACTGCAGGCAGCAAGCCGGCCAGGATCGCGGCGACGAGCGCAGCGAAGCAGCCAAAGGCAAACACCGGCCAGCCGACGGTCACCGCGTCTGCGCGCGGCACGGCGTGTCCGCCGATTGACTTGAACAGCGTCACCGTGCCGGCCGCCAGGGCGGCGCCAACGACGGCGCTGACCATCGACAAGGTCACGCTTTCGGTGAGCAGTTGGCGAAAGAGGCGGCGGCGCGAGGCGCCGAGCGCCGCGCGCATCGCGTACTCGCGATGCCGCCGGAGGCCACGAGCCACGAACAGGCCCGCGACGTTGACGCAGGCCACGAGGAAGACCAGCGCCACCGAGCCAAACAGGGGAATGAGCAGCGCACGTCCCTCTGTGTTCAGCACCTCGAGGGCTGGTCGAACCGCTGTCGTCAGGCCATCGAGATCGGGATTGGCTCGCGCCTGATTGACGGCGAGCGCGGCAAGTTCCGTCTGTGCTTGCCGAGCGGTGGTTCCCGCTTTCAGACGGCTCACCGCGTTCCAGCCCCGCCCTTTCGGCTGCGTTTCGTCTGGCGCCGTCGACAGCCAGAAGTCGACATGCGCATTGACGTCGTAGTTCGGCTCGCTGGCGTTTGCCGGATCCGGCAGGAAGCGGACACCGGCGGGCATTACACCGACCACTGGAAACGGGGCAGGGTAGCGGCTGAGTCGCACCGTGCTTCCGACGATGTTGGGATCGCCGTTGAACTTACGTTGCCACAGCTCGTAGCCGAGGATGATTCCGGTTGGCGGAACCTTCGGCCGGCTGGCCTCCGACGCGACGAACTCCCGGCCCAGCACCGGCGTCAGTCCCACCACATTGAAGAAGTTCTGGGTCACGACCATGCCGCCGAGCGACTCGCTTCCGTCGGGCAGCACGAGGAAGTTGAACGTCCAGCGATAGAGCGCCGGCGCCTCGATGCCCTGAACCGAGCGCCAGTCGATCCACTGGCCGATGCTGACCCCCCGTGTGTAGGGCTGGCCATCGATTCGCGACGGTGACAGGAGCACCAACCGCTCCGGGTTCGCGTACGGAGGTGGCGACAGGAGCACACCCTGGATGAGCCCGAACATCGCCGCCGCCGCGCCGATGCCGAGCGCAAGCGTCAAGACTGCGGCGGCGGCAAACCCGGGATTCTTGCGCAGCTGACGCAGCGCGTAGCGAATGTCCTCGATCATTCCATCCTCCAGTTACACGTCGTCCCGCGACGTCGCCTGGTTGGACGACTCGATTAAGAAAATGGTTAGGGGGGCTCGGCGCTGCCGTAGCTTCAGTCGGAGCTGGTCAGGCGGCGCTGCAGTGATCGACGACCCGCCAGCGGGAAGCCGACTGGCTCGATCGGGACGGGGCCGAGTGCGACTGCGTCGGCCCAATGACGTCAGGCTTGTGACGCTTCATGAGCTGGCTCCTCTGGCTGAAAATGCGACGTTCGCGATTAATATACGCCTGCGGCCTTTGGTCGCCATTCCGATGATTCGGGGAGGGTATCTCATGCGCGACCGTCGCCAGTTTCTCAAGCTGTTGGCCGCTGGCGCAGCCGTTACGGCGAGGCCTCATGGCCTGATCGCGGCTCAGGCGCCCCCGGCGCCGTCCCAGCGCCCGCTCACGACCCTCCGGAAATCGACGCTGATCTCGATGCTGCCCAAAGAGGGCACCTACGCCGAGCGGTTCGCGATTGGCCGGGAGGTCGGCTTCGAGGCGATCGAGATGCGGACCATCACCCGGACCGAGGAGGCGGCCGAGATTCGCGAGGCGGCCCAGAAGACCGGCCTCCGAGTCCATTCCGTCATGAATGAAGACCACTGGCGATTCCCGATCTCGAGCAGTGACCCCGAGACCGTCAACAAGAGCGTCGCGGGAATGGAAGCCTCGATCAGGAATGCCGCGCTCTGGGGATCAGACACGGTCCTCCTGGTCCCCGCCGTCGTCGATGCCAACACTTCTTACCAGGACGCCTGGACGCGCTCGCAACGTGTGATCAGGGAGCGGCTGCTGCCGGTCGCGCGTGACGCGAAGGTGGTCATCGCCGTCGAAGAGGTGTGGAACAAGTTCCTGTTGAGCCCGCTGGAATTCGCGCGCTACGTCGACGAGTTCGAGTCGCCGTGGGTGCGAGCCTATTTCGACGTCGGCAACGTCGTGATCTATGCCTACCCGCAGGATTGGATTCGCACGCTCGGGCCTCGCATCGTCAAGATTCACCTCAAGGATTTCAACTTCGACCGGGCGAACGGCCGTTTCACCTGGAAGAATCTTGGCGAGGGCGACATCGATTGGCCCGAGGTAAGGCGCGCCCTGCAGGACGTCGGGTATTCGGGCTACGTGACGACTGAGCTTGCGGCCGGCGATGCGGCGTACCTCAAAGATGTCTCCAGCCGCGTCGATCGATTCCTCGCCGGACAGAAACCGGTCGGCTAGCAGCGGTCGTAGTGTCCGGCTTTAGCCGGACTTGCAGTCTGCCGGGCGCCCCGAGACGCCGACTCACTTACCGAGTCAGCGCCGCCTGCAGCATCGCCCGCGCGTAGGCGACGTTGTAGATCTCCCCGGCGAACCCGCCGCCACCGGGATACTGATTGCGGATCGTTCCATTCTCGCGATCGACGTCGATCGCGCGCGGATGTTCAGGGTAGATCGCGCGTGGGTACTTCTGCCGCACCAGCTCTTTCATCACGCCGAACATGTCTACCTGACCGTCGTCGAGGAACACCTCGGTGTAGTCGACATACGGCGTTCGGACGACGACGTTACGGAAGTGGACGTGGTTGATGCAGTCGCGTTCGCCGAGGTAGCGGCAGACGGCGATCGGATCCTCACCCATCTCGCGCGTCACCCCGCAGTCGAACGTCATGCCGTTGTAGGGACTCTTGACGAGATCCAGGTACTGCTTCCAGTGCTCGAAGGTCGCCATGATCTGCTCGGACCCGCGACTGATCGGAACCGGAGGATCGTTGGGGTGGAGCGCCAGGCGGACGTTGGCTTTCTCGGCCTCTGGGACGACGGCCTTCAGAAAGTGTTCGGCCCGTTTCAACTGCTGCGCGCGCGTGTGCGTGCCGACGCCATCGCGCGGCGGAAGGTTCTTCGAGAGCTCATAGTCGTAGGCCGTGTAGCCGGCACCGGCGCGGCCGAGCTCTTCCTTGTAGCCTTCCATCAGCCGGTTTGCGTAAAAGTTGTATTCGATGACGGGGAGTCCGGCCTTGCCAGCCGCGCGAATGGACGCAATGACGTTCGCGATCTGCGCGTCCGCGCCGGGCCGACCCCAGATCACATCGTCGAAGCCCGAGATCATCATGTTGCAAAGCGTCAGGCCGCCGGACTTGAACCGCTCGATGCGAGCGCGGACGTCGGCCTCGTCCCAGGGAATCCTTGGGCCTCCGGTGAGCACATAGTCGACCCCGATCTGCTTCACGCGGCGCATGTTGGGCTCGTCGACAGTTGCCCAGAAGCCGAGGCAGATTTTGGGCGTGTCCTTGCCCTCTGCCGGCATTCTGGTAAACGTCGGGCGGGTTTGCGCTAAGGCGGGTCGCGCCGACGACACGAGGGCAGCCGTCCCGAAGGCCTGCAAGAGCTTCCTGCGCGAGACGCTCATGGTCCTCTCCTTGTTTGTGCGCGGACGTGCCACATCCTACATCGTGCTTGCTTTGAATCGAGGAGCGAATCAGAGTAGTGCCGCTACGGAGGTTCGGAGTCAACGAGGTGAACTTCGTTATCTCCGTCCCCTCAACTCTTTATCAGACACTCCACATGCGGATGCCTGCGCCAGAAGAACTATTCGCCTCGGGCTCTCCATCGAAAACCGGAATTGCGCTAGGAGAGTGTCTCGACTCGCGGCTACCGGGCGAGCGGCTGACGCGGTTCGCTCCGGCGCCGACTGGCGCGTTGCACCTCGGGCATGTCGTGAACGCGGTCTATGTCTGGGGACTGGCGCGCGCGCTCGGCGGGCGAGTGCTGCTGCGCATCGAGGATCACGACCGCCAGCGCGCCCGGCGCGACGTCGAGCGCCGGATGCTGGACGATCTGGACTGGCTGGGATTTGTTGCCGACATCCATCCGTCGGAGTCATATCGGCGGGGCTCGTGCGAGGGTCGCCAGAGCGAGCGAGACTCGGTCTATCGGGACGCGCTGGCGCCGCTCATAACCGCCGGGCTCGTCTACGGGTGCCGATGCTCGAGGACCAGCCTGGCTTCAGGGGCGAGCGTCGCCGCCCAATCCCGTCGACGGTTCGTTCACGGAGCGCCGATATGCCGGAACGTGCCGCGAGAAGAACATATCTCTCGAGGACAGTAACGTCGGCTGGCGGCTGAAGCTCGATCCCGGGGTCGAGGTGTTCGACGATGCGCTCGTTGGCCGTCAGGAACAAGACCCGTCGGCGCAATGCGGAGATCTGCTGCTGCGGGATCGTCTCGGCAACTGGACCTACCAATGTGTCGCTGCGATCGACGATGCCGTGCAGGGCGTGACGCTCGTCGTGCGCGGACAGGATTTGCTCCCCTCAACCGGACGTCAGATCCGTCTGGCCAGGCTGATCGGACGTCAGGCGCCGCCGGTGTTCGCGCATCACCCCTTGATCATGAAGTCGGCCTCACAGAAGTTGAGCAAGTCGGACGGCGATAGCGGCATCGCTGACCTGCGCGCGGCCGGGTGGAGCGCGGCGCAGGTCATCGGCTGTGCCGCCGCGCTCGCCGGTTTGACGTCGGCCCGCGCCGATCTGAGGGTCGAGGATCTTCCGCGGCTGTTCTCTCGAGCGTCAGGATGATGCGCGCGTCAGAAGTAGAAGATGACGCCGACCGCGCCACGTGACCCGAAGGAGCGGAAGTCGGTGCCCCCGTTGGAGAAAGTCGACCTGGTCTGCTGCGTGAAGTATCTCAGGCCGGCCTCGCCGAACACACTGAACTTTTCGTGGAGCGAATACTGAGCGCCAAACGATCCCTGGAAGTCGTGCCCTGAGACGGTTGTGGAGCCAACCGCAGGGAAAACGCTATCATTCGACCCGCCCGTGCGACGATATGCGTAGCCAGGCGTCACATACGCTCGCAGCTTGTCCCACCGTCCAACATACAGCAGTCCGCTGATGCCGATCTCGTAGGTGTAGTTATCAGTACTGACGTCTCCGAATGTCGAGTCGCTGTCGCTCGAGATACGGGTGAAGCTGATTTCTGGCCGCAGCGCAACGCTGTCCGTCAGGTGAAACACGACACCCACCGCAGCCGGGTATCCCATGCTGATCCCGACGTCACCCTTGTCCTGAGCAAGGGCGGGCGCGGATTGCGCGACGAATAGCACCGGCAAAACCAGAACCGCAGCGCGCAGTCTTTTCATCGAGAGCCTCCACGTGAAAGCGTTGGACATAGGACAACACGGGAACGCGACAGGAAAACCTGAGAAAGCACTGAAAAATGGTGAGGCGAAAAACGCGCTAATGTTAGATCCGAAGAACAGGAGGTGTCATGGAAGGAATCCTCGGGCGCTTTGCGCCACAGATCTACGCGCTCCTTCGCATAGTCTCCGGGCTGCTCTTCGCCGTGCACGGCGCGCAGAAGCTCCTCGGCGTGCTTGGTGGGCAGCAGGTGCCGATCATGTCTCAGTTCGGCCTGGCCGGCGTCATCGAGCTCGTCGGCGGACTGATGATTGCGGCGGGGGTGTTCGCCAGCCTGGCGGCGTTTGTCGCCAGCGGCGAGATGGCCGTCGCGTACTTTCAGGCGCACGCCCCCAAGGCATTCTGGCCCGTGCAGAACGGCGGTGAGCTCGCCGTACTGTTCTGTTTCGTGTTCCTGTACGTGGCCGCGCGAGGTAACGGAACCTGGAGCGTCCAGGGCGGAAAGAAGAGGTAGCGATGGTGGGAACGACGTTGAAACGAAGGCTCGCGGCCCTTGCCGTGCTGTTGACGATTCCTCTGAGTGGTTCGGGCACCGGTCACGCCCCCGCCGCTCAGGCGCCCGCGGCCGGGACCGCCGAGGTCCGTACCTGGTACTTCTACACGGTCAAGTGGGGTTTTCAGGACGAGTTTCTCGATCTCTTCCAGCGGAACCACTATCCGGTGCTGAAGGCGCGGATGGAGGCCGGCCACTACGCGTCGGTCCGGACCTACACGCCGCGCTATCACGGCGACGGGCGTGCCGACTGGACCTTCGCGGTCGAACTCGTCGAGCGTCCCGGATCCACCGGGTTGCCGACCGAGGCGGAGATCGTCAAGAAGCTCTATCCCGATCAGGTCAAGTTCCGCCAGGAAGAGCGGCGGCGCTTCGAGTTGCTGGAAGCGCACTGGGATACACCGCTGACCGCGGTCGAGTTTGAGAAGCGCACACTCAGTCGTTAGTCGACAGTCGTGAGTCGGCAGTCACAGTCGACAGTCTGAGTCGACAGTCCGAGTCGTCAGTCCGAGTCGTCAGTCCGAGTCGGCAGTCCGGAAGTCGTCAGTCGAGTCGACGAGCACTCGTATCGAGCTGGCACGACGACGACTGTCGACTGAGACTGTCGACCGGACTGACGACTCGAACTGACGACTGCCGACTCAGACTGTCGACTGTGACTGCCGACTGACGATTGCCGACTGTCGACTGTCACCCCGTCACGACCAACGGACATTTTTGTTCGCTGTATCTGATCTCTTGACAAGGATGGCCCAGGAGGCTTAATTTGTCCTGACTTTGGCCAAAAGAATCGTCGCGATACCTCAAGATATGGGCATCGCCCGATAACTGATATGCCTGTTGCTGGTCGACGCAACTGAATTAGTTCGGGTCTAAGACTAATGCGAAAGATCGACCCGGTTCGCTTCCAGATCGCGACCCAGAGCACCTCGCGGGCCATCAACCGCCAAATCGTCCTGAATCTTGTCCGCGCGAATCAGCCGATCTCGCGCGCCGACCTCGCCCGCACCATGGGCGTCCGCCGCGGCAGCGTCAGCATCATCGTCAGCGACCTCCTCCAGAGCGGGCTCGTCGTCGAGGGGGCCGCCGGCAAGACCGTTCGCGGGCGCAAGCCGACGTTTCTCTACATCGATTCCCGGCGCCGCACCGTCGTCGCGGTCGACGTTCGCGCCAGCCAGACCTATCTCATGCCGGCGGACCTCCTCGGCAAGCCGCTCAGTGGGGTGGTCGGGTTTCCGACCGTTCGCGATCCGAAGGTGCTGGCCGCAACGCTTGGTGTTCGGATTCGCGCGCTGCTCGCCGATCATGGCGGCGTCGCCGCCTGCGAGGGCGTGGGCGTGGCGATTCCCGGGATGATCGAGCACGCGACGATGCGCGTGCTGCACGCCCCGACGTTGGGGTGGCGGAACGTCGACGTGCACGACCTGCTGACGTCGGCGATCGGTCTGCCGGTGCAGATCGAGAACTCAGGCCGGGCGTGCGCCCTGGCGCAGCTGTGGGCGATGCATGGCGGCACGTCGGCCTCAGCTGGCGACTTCGTGTTCGTCAGCGTGTCGGACGGGCTCGGTCTGGGAGTGATCGTCCGTGGGGAGTTGCTCCGGGGCCGGCACAACGTAGCGGGGGAATTCGGCCATGTGCCGCTGACCATGGACGGCCCGCGCTGCTCGTGCGGTGCCACCGGGTGCTGGGAAGCGTATGTCTCGAACCGCGCGACGCTGGCCCGGTATTTTGGCCGGCCGGCGGAGTCTGACGAGCCCGTGCCAACCGACGAGCGGGCGTTCACGCTCGAGGATCTGATCTCGCGCGCGCGTCGCGGCGACGCGAAGGCCCGTGCCGCGATTCAGGCGACGGGCCGCTACCTGGGCGCAGGGCTGGTGTCGGTCGTCAACGTCTTCGATCCGACGCGTGTCTATGTGGGCGGCGAAATCACGACCGCATGGGATCTGATCGAAGGCGATGTGCGCAGCGCTTTTGCCGAACGCGCGCTGACGCCGGCTGCGGCCGCGACCGAGATTCGCCCGGTGGCCGCCGGTGAGAATCCGCGCCTGCAGGGCGCGGCCGCGCTCGTGACGGCGCCGGCGTTTGCCGCGCCGGTTGTCGCGTAAGGGACGGGTATGTCGGTTTTCAGGAACGCCGAAAACGGGGGGAACGACTCATGAATGCTGCACACACCGTCGATGACGCCGAGAAGCGCGCGGCCATGGAAGAGGTGCTGCAAAGCGCCACGTTCGTTCGCGCCAGCCAGGTGCGCAACTTCCTGCGCTATATCTGCGAAATGGAACTGGCGGGGCGCGCCGCCGCGCTGCACGAGTACCTGATTGCGGTCGAGGCGATGGGGCTGCCGAGCTCCTATTCGACCGACGACGACTCGAGCGTCCGCCGCCGCGCCTACGCGCTGCGGCAGAAGCTCGACCGCGTCTACGCCGACGAGTTGACCGAAGCGAAGGTGCGCATCGAAGTGCCGAAGGGCAGCTACGTGCCGCGCTTTGTGCCTGTTGAAGCGGCGTAGCCGCTTCGTGCAGCACGAAGCGGCCTGACGCCTACTTGAACCGCCGCGGATCGATCGCGTAGCGGCGAACCTTGTAGTTGAAGATGCGTTCGGTCGTATCGAGGAGGCGCGCGGCGTGGGCCCGGTTGCCACGCGTCGTCTTGAGCGCGTCCGCGAGGAGATCGCGCTCGAAGGCGGCGACACTTTCGGTCAGCGACTGCCGCGGGACGGTATCCGAGGCCTCAGCCGTCTGAAGCGTCGGCGGCAGGTGGTGGCCGTGGATGACGCCGCCGTCGCACACGAGCACCGATCGTTCGATCGTATTCTCGAGTTCGCGAACGTTCCCCGGCCAGTGATACGACGTCAGCATGTCGATGGCTGGCGTCGACACCCGCCTGATCCGCTTCCCGTGTTCGCGCGCGTACTTTTCGACGAAGTGATCCGCGAGCAGCATGATGTCCGGCTTCCGCTCCCGGAGCGGCGGGGCGAAGATCGTGAAGACCGCCAGCCGGTAGTAGAGGTCGGCGCGAAACCGCCCTTCCTCCATCAGCGTTTCGAGTGGCTGATGGGTCGCGGCAATCAGCCGGACGTTGATCTTGATCGATGTCGTGCCGCCGAGACGCTCGATCTCGCGCTCCTGCAGCACGCGCAGCAGCTTCACCTGGGTTGACGGATTGAGGTCCCCGATCTCGTCGAGGAACAGCGTCCCGCCCTCGGCGAGCTCGAACCGGCCTTTCTTCGCCGCCTGCGCGCCGGTGAACGCGCCCCGTTCGTAGCCGAAGAGCTCTGATTCGATCAGCGACTCGGGGAGCGCCGCGGCGCTGACCTTGATGAACGGCTTCTTGGCGCGCGGCGAGTTGTAATGGATCGCGTGGGCGATCATCTCCTTCCCCGTGCCAGATTCGCCGCGGATGAGCACCGTGGTGTTGGTCCGCGCGACCTGCGCCACCTGCTCGTAGACCTGTTGAATCGGCGCGCTGTTGCCGATGATGTTGCGGAAGGCATAGCGCTCGCGCAGCTCGTCGCGCAGGTGTTCGTTCTCCTCGGTCAGCTTGTGGCGGTCCGCTTCGACCATCCGGCCGACTTTGACGGCCTGCGCGATCATCGAGGCGACGACGCGGTAGAACTCGAGCGAGCGCTGGTAGTCGCGATCGGATTTGAAGGGCAGCACGACCTCGATCGTGCCGGTTGGGCGCCGGCCCAACATGATCGGCACCGCGACGAAGGACAGTTCGCGCTGATCGCCACGCGACCGCTCGGTCGTCGGCGGCGCGAGGTTGGGCTCCTGGCTGACCCGCGGCACGACCACCGCCTTGGCCGAGTCGATGACCCGTTCGGTGACGCCGCTGCCGTCGCCACGGTTGCGGCCGCGCTGACCCGGCAACTTGACCCCGCCCGCCGCCTCCACGTGAATGTCCTTGCTGTCCCGGTCGACGAGCATGACCGCGGCGCCGGCGACCTGATGCCGGCGTTCGAGGATGTCGAGCACCGTATGCAGCGCCGCCTTGAGATTCAGGACGCCCGAGAGCGCTTGGCTGATCTCGAGCAGCGTCGCCAGCCGCCGTGTCTCGTTTGTGTGGTCTTTCGCTGGACTGACACTCGTGTGGGGCATGAACCGCTAATAGTACAGGATTGTAGGACGTTCGTCAGCCTCAGCGTTGAGTGCAGCACAAAGCCTCTCACCGCAGAGGACGCCGAGGACGCGAGCCATGAGCCAGGCCTTTTCTCTGCGCACTCAGCGCTCTCCGCGGTGAGAGGCTCTTTGCACGTGGATAGCCCCGGGTGGGCGTCAACTTCGACGGAGTCGCCTTACGGATTGCTGTAACGAACTCGCGCGGCGACGAGCGCCGCGGGGAGGCCGACGCCGAACATGTGGATCAACACGCCGTTCACCCGCACGACGAGCGGTGTCGGGACCGGAGCCGAGAACCGCCGCCGACATCGGAATCACGATCAGGTTCATCACCGCATAGACCGCGACGCCGTAGATCACGCCGTAGACGACTGGCCGGCGGTTCAGCGCTGGAATGATTCTGGTGGCCACGAGGTAGACGGCGACCACGCCGAACGCGATGACGAAATGGAGGAAGAGACCGAGCATCGCCGTCCGCATCCCTCCCTGGTAGGCGGCGCGGCCGAGCACACCTGACGCGATGCTCTGGAGGATGCCGATCGGCTTCGCGCCGCGCAGGCCGAAGAAAATGAAGGCGTCGAGGATGTCGAGGACGCCGACCGCCAGCGTTCCGGCAGCGAGCGCGCGACTCACGGACCATCGCTCAGTCACCCCGCGCTACTCCTGTCCGGCGCGCGGCCAGGTGCCATCCGACATCGGTACCGAGGTCAGCTTCACTGGATCGACGACGACGTGCTTCACGCGCTGACGCTTCCAGGTGTAGGTAATGTGAATCCGGCCATCGGCCGCCTGGATCACCGCCGGATACGAATACTCGCCGGGTTCACTCTCGAGGACGAGTGCGGCTTCCCAGGCCGTGCCGTTTCGCGAGACCGCGACGTTCAGCGGGGAGCGGCCCTTCGCCGTGTGGTTGTAGACAATCAGCTGGCGGCCGTCCTTGAGCGTCACCGCGTCGGTCCCCGAGCTTGGGTTCGGCAGCGTCGTGAGGGTTGGCGCCGCCCACGTCTTCCCGCCATCTTCGGACCAGGCCTGAAAGACGCGCTCGGATCGCGTCCGCCCGACAGCCTGCAGCCGGCCGCCCGGGTAGACGAGGATGCTTGGCTGAATGGCTTGAAGTTCGGGCGCGCCCGCCACCACCGGCGGACGGGCGATCGTCCACGTGCTTCCGTTGTCGGCCGATCGCTCGAAGTGGATGCGCCAGAGGCTCGGCTTGTCGTTGGACTCGCTGCTGCTTGGGCTGATGATCGTCCCATCCGCGAGCCGGACCGGCTTGTTCTTGATCGGCCCCAGGATCCCGTCGGGCAGCCGTCGTGCTTCACCCCATGTCTGGCCAGCATCTTTTGACGCGCGGACCATGCCCCACCAGTTGCGCGGATCGGGGCCAACCTTGTAGAAGAGCGAGAGCGACCGATCGGGCATCTCGAAGAGCACCGGGTTCCAGCACGGATGGCGCGTCCCGTCGGCTTGGACGCCGGTCGCGACCTCGACGGGTGCGGTCCATGCGCCCTTGACGTGCCGGGACACCCAGATGCCGACGTCTGGCGCGCCCTCGCGTGTCCCCCCGAACCACGCCGCGACCAGTCCTTCGCGGGTGTCGGCGATCGTCGACGCGTGGACGCTCGGAAAGGGCGCCGTCTCGAACAGGAACTCCGAGTGCACGATGGCCGCTGCCGCGCCGCTCTGAGCGCTGAGCGTTCGCGTCGCGACAGGCTGGCTCGAGATCGTCAGGATTGCGGTGGCACCAAGCGCGGCATACTTCATCAGCGTCAACTTTCAGCTCCTTATCTCGTCTTATCTCGCCTGTTGCTCATAGTTGATCAGGATCACGAGGTCTTCGTCACCGGACTGCTTCAAGCCGTGCGAGCTGCCGGGGCGCGTCAGCACGGCAGTCCCGGGCGTGACCTCGAAGCTCTTGCCGTCGATGGTCATGACGCCGCGGCCGCTGAGGACATAGTAGATCTCGTCCTCTTTCTGCTCGTGATAGCCGATGCCTGAGCCCGGTTTCAACGCGCGCTTGCGGAACACCATCTTCAGGCCGGGCGCCTTGGCGAAGAACGAGTAGCCAATCGTCTCGCCTCCGCCCTTGTGCGTGCCGGGCTCGCTCTTGGCGACATCAGCGTCGCGTTCGAGGATGTAGCCGCCAGGCTTGACCTGCGGCACGGCTGAGGCCTGCGACCAGGACGCGGCCATGACCGCGACAACGAGAACGACGGAACGACCGCTGAACATGTTCACCTCGTGAATCGAGCCGACACCGGAGTTTACTGTCTCACGACGACATTCACGATGGGCACGATGAGACGATGGGCACGATACCTCTGAAACTCCTCATCGTGTTCATCGTGACATCGTGGTCATCGTGATTGAGCCGTGCCCATCACTCGCGCTACGCGCTCCAGACAGGCCCGTCCGGGTATCGATACTGCACGCGTGACGCCGACTTTAACTCGCTGCTGTAACCAGGCCGTTCGGGCACGACGTAGCGCGCCCGTTTGATCGTCACCGGGTCCACGAAATGTTCGTGCAGATGATCGACGAACTCCGTGACCCGATTCTCCATCGTTGCCGTCACCGCAATGTAGTCGAAGATCGACAGGTGCTGCACCAGTTCGCAGAGGCCGACGCCGCCGGCGTGCGGACAGACAGGCACGCCGAACTTGGCCGCCATCAGCATCACTGCGAGGTTCTCGTTGACGCCGCCGAGACGACAGCTGTCGATCTGGCAGAAGCTGATCGCCTCGGCCTGCAGCAGCTGCTTGAACATCACGCGATTGGCGCAGTGTTCTCCCGTCGCGACGCCGATCGGACGGATCGCGCGCGCGATCGCCGCATGCCCGAGGACATCGTCGGGGCTGGTCGGCTCTTCAATCCACAGCGGATTGAACTTCCGGAGGTCATGCATGCGCGCAATCGCCTCGCCGACATCCCACCGCTGGTTCGCGTCGACCATCAACGTGCGCGTGGGGCCGATGGCTTCACGCACCAGTCCGACGCGCCGCGCATCGTCTGCGGGATCGGCGCCGACCTTGACCTTGAAATGGGTCCAACCCTCGGCAATCGCGTCCCGGCAGGCGGCACGAACCTTGTCGTCGGAATAGCCCATCCACCCGACAGACGTGGTGTAGGCCGGATAGCCAACCTGCCGGAGCTCGGCTTCGCGGTCGGCCTTGGTGCGCGCCTGGCGATCCAGCATCTCGAACGCTTCCTCAGGCGTCAGCACGTCGGTGATGTAGCGGAAGTCGATGCACGAAACCAGCTGCTTGGGCGTCATGTCCGCGAGCAGCTTCCACACCGGTTTGCCTTCGACCTTGCCGTACAGATCCCAGACGGCGTTGACGATGGCGGCAAGCGCCAGGTGCACGACGCCTTTCTCAGGCCCGAGCCACCGCAGCTGCGAATCACTCGCGAGGCGCCGCCAGAAGCCGCCGAAGTCCTCGGTGATCTCGTTGAGCGTCAGTCCGACGACGTGATGCCGGAACGCATCGATCGCCGCCGCGCAGATCTCATTTCCACGCCCGATCGTGAACGCGAAGCCATGCCCTTCCGGCCCGTCGTCGGTTTTCAGGATGACGTATGCCGCCGAGTAGTCCGGATCGGTGTGCATCGCATCGGTGCCGTCCTGAGTCCGCGAAGTTGGGAAGCGGAGGTCGAGGGTTTCAAGAGCGGTGATCTTCATGCTGTGAGGCTCTCGGCTCTTGGCTCATGGCTTTGGCTATGGGTTCCGGGCTTCCGGCACAAGGCAGCAGACAGCTGGCAGGCTTCTTGATGAGTTCGCTCGGAGCCAACCATGAGTCGCGACCATCGAAAGCTTCGTGTGTTCACCTTGGCTGATCACCTGGTAGTCGAGGTTTATCGAGCATCTTCGGGCTTTCCCGCGTCCGAGCGCTACGGACTGCAGGGCCAACTTCGAAGGCCGCCGTTTCCTCGGCGGTGAATATTGTTGAAGGATCTGCGCGCCGGTACTGATGGCGAGTATTTGCATTTTCTCAATATCGCACTTGCGTCCGCTGCCGAGACCCGTTACCTCTGCGACCTGAGCGCGCGTCTGAACTTTCTCGCGGCCGCCGATCGGCAGAGTCTCGAGCCAGGTTACACACATCTTTGCGCCGGACTGACAGCATTGATCAACTCTTTGGAACCCTCCGGCTCGAAGCGCAGAGCCAAGGTTCAAGAAGGGCCTGTTCTCCCGCAGAGCCAAGAGCCCTAGAGCCCAGAGCCCTAGAGCCCGAGAGCCCGGCCTCACGCCTTCTCCTCCATCTGTCCAGCGCAACCGCCAGGACGATGATGGCGCCGGTGACGATCTGCTGGACCCAGTTGGGAAGTCCGCGCTGCGCGCACCCGATCTGGATCACCGACATCGTCGCCGCGCCGAGGATCGTTCCCGTTACCGTCCCTCGGCCTCCGGCGAGGCTGCCGCCGCCGATGATGACGGCCGCGATCACGTCGAGCTCGAGGCCGTCGGCCACAGTCGGGTCGCCGACCGACAGGCGCGAGAACTGGAGTACGCCCGCCACGCCGGCAAGCGCCGCGGCGATCGTGTAGACGGCGACTTTCGCGCGCTCGACCGCCACGCCGCAGAGCCTCGCCGTCCGCTCGTTGGAACCAATCGCGAAGAGATGCCGGCCGAATCGCGTGTACTGAAGCACGACCGCGACGGCGAGCGCGAGAATCGCAACAAGCCAGATGCCGCCGGGTACTAAGAACCCATGGCCGGGTTCGAGCGTCCGGAGCAAGTCGTTCAGCCAGGTGGCGGGTGCTTCGAGGCGGCGCTCACCGGAGAGGCCCTTCGCTGTGCCGCGCACGAGCAACATCATGCCGAGCGTGACGATGAAGGGGACGACCTTGAGCCTGGTGATGAGGAGGCCGCTGATGAGTCCGCATACGGCTCCAGCGCCGATCCCAGCGGCGGCGGCCGACATCGGACCGTAGTCGGCGCCGAGCACGAGCGCTATGACGACAGTCGTCAACGCGACGATCGATCCAACCGACAGGTCGATTCCGCCCGCGACGATCACCATCGTCATGCCGAGCGCGGCCGTGCAGACGATGGCAGTCTGCCTGGCGATCAGTTCGAGGTTGTTGCCGCGAAAGAACTGCGGGCCGACGAGGAATCCAAAGACAATCGCGACGAGCGCCAGGCCAAGGAGTGGTCCGCCGGATTCGATGATCGTGCGTGGCTTCACCTACGCGTCTCCAGCACCGGTCGCCTCGAGCATCAGCGAGTGCTCGGTGAGCTCCTCGACGGGACGCGGGGGCCCGAGGCGTCCCCGGCACATGACCGCCACGCGATCGCACAGGCCGAGCAGTTCGGGCACGTAACTGCTGATCATCAACACAGCCCGCGGTTCCTCCTGAGCGTCCGGGTGTTCAGACTCTCTCTCCGCGTCCGCGCGTTGAGAAGACTCTCTCTCGCGTCCGCGCGTTGAGAAGACTCTCTCTCTCGCGTCCGCGCGTTGAGAAGAAACGAGCGTGTCGATGAGGCGGTAGATCTGAGCCTTGCTGGCGACGTCGATCCCTCGCGTCGGTTCGTCGAGGAGGAGGACATCGACATCGTGGTGGAGGAGTCGCGCGAGGGCCACCTTCTGCTGGTTGCCACCCGACAACTCGGCGACAGCCTGACGTGGGCCTTGCGACTTGATTTCCAGGCGCTCCATCCATCGCGACGCCGCGCGATCCTGCGCCCCAGGCAACACCATCGGTCCCGGCCCGAGACCTTCGAGCCGCGTCAGCGTCAGGTTGTCGGCGATGGACAGCGCCGCCGCCAGACCCTCCTCTTTCCGATCCTCGCTGAGAAAACCGATGCCCTGACGCCAGCGTTCGTTGGGAGTGGCCGTGCCCGACCAGGCGCCGATTCGCACGCGCCCGGTGCGCACGGCTTCGAGGCCGAAGAGTCCGCGAATGAGCCGTGTCCGGCCGGCGCCGAGCAATCCGGCAATCCCCAGGACCTCGCCGCGGTGCAACGTCAGCGTCGCGCTCGATGGACCAAAGGCGGAGAGCTCGAGAATGGCGGCGCCCCGCCGACGCGGCGATCGGGGATAGAGCGCGTCGACCGGCCGGCCGACCATCAGCCGCACGATGTCGGTCGGCGCGAGATCGGCGTTGCTTCCGCCGCCTGCCACCCTGCCGTCGCGCAACACGACAATTCGGTCGGCGACTGTCTTCACTTCCTCGATGAAATGCGAGATGTAGACAATGGCGTGCCCCGTGCGCTTCAACTCGGCGATGAGCGCAAACAGCCGCCGCGTGTCGGTTTGCGACAGGCTGCTCGTTGGCTCGTCGAGCACGAGGACGCGGCATCCGACCGCAAGAGCCCGGCCGATCTCCACCAGCTGTTGGGCCGCGGGGGAGAGCGTCTCGACCGCCGCATCGATCGAGATTTCTGGATGGCCGAGCTTCGCGAGCACATCGGTCGCTGCTTGCCGCATCGCGGCACGCCTGACAAGTCCGAAACTGGCCGGCTCCATCCCGAGCAGGATGTTCTCGGTGACGGTCATGTGCGGCGCGAGCGACAACTCCTGGTAGATCATCGCCACGCCGGCGCGCCGCGCGTCGAGCGGATGCGCGGGCCGGTAGGGAGCGCCGTCGAGCATCATGTGACCCGCGTCGGGCTGCAGCGCGCCCGACAGGATCGCCATCAGCGTGCTCTTGCCCGCGCCGTTCTGTCCGACGATGGCGCAGACCTCGCCGGGGGCGACCGACAGGTCGACGCCGTCGACGGCGAGCGTGGCGCCGAAGGCCTTTCGGATGCCGCGCATCTCGAAGCGCGGCGTGCCTGTGATGGCTTCACCCATGGATACCGTGGTGGAGGCAGGTACGGTGCTCTATTGGTTCTTCAGCCAGCGATCCAGGTCGGGCTTCAACAGCTCCTTGACCTCGGGTAGTTCCATGTCTGCTCGCGAGACGACGCGGACGCCGGTGTCGATCCGCCGTTCGACGCGCTCGCCCTTGATCTGCGCGACGACGGTTTTGACGCCGAGATACCCCATCTTCATGGGATCCTGCACGACCAGCGCGTCGATGAGGCCAGCGGCGAGCGGCTTCACGAGGCTGTCTGCCGCATCAAAGCCGACGAACTTCACCTTTCCGGCCCACCCGTTGTCCTGGAGCACGCGCAGCATGCCGAAGGTGCTGCTCTCGTTCGCGCAGAAGATCCCGTCGATGGCGAGGCTCCCGTCGGGTCGCTTGTGCTGGCTGAGGATCGCCTCACCTTTCTTGTAGGCGCCTTCCACGTCCGCGCCCGCGTACTGGTTGGAGCTGACGACTTCGATACCCGGGTTGGCGCGCATCGCGGTCAGAAATCCTTCTTCGCGCTTGGTCGTGCTGTCGCTGCCCTCGGCGTATCTCAGCAGGACGACGCGGCCGCGTCCGCCGAGCAGTGCGGCCAGTTTCTCGCCGCCGAGCCGGCCGCCGGCCTCGTTGTCGGTCGCGACAAAGCTGACGTAGTCGTCGCCCTTCAGGCCCGAGTCGATGATCACCACTGGAATGCGTTGCCGCATCGCGGCGCTGACCGGCGCCACCATCGCCGCGTCGTCGAGCGGGGCGAGCACGATGCCGGAGGCGCCGCGCCCGACGGCGTTCTCGATCTCGGCCACCTGCGCATCGCGATCGTCTTCGCGCAGCGGGCCGCGCCACGCGATGTCGACATTGGTCAGCTCTGACGCGGCTTTTCGCGCCCCTGCGTGTATGCTTTGCCAGAACGCGTGCGATGTACCCTTGGGGATCACGGCAATCGAGAGGCGATCCGGCGCGCCGCCGCCGGAGCAGGCCGCGACGACGAGGGCCGACACGATCGCGCTGAGTAACCAGGAACGCTTCATCATTCCTCCAGCCGGGGTCAGGTCTTGTATTTTCACTGTTTCGCGGGTCTTGGCGGGCGAAATGTGAAAATACAAGACCTGACCCCCGCTACGCTCTAACGGACTTCACATGATATTCGAGCTCACAGGAAAGAGGGCGCTGGTCACCGGCGCCGGTTCGGGCATCGGCCAGGCGATCGCCGAGACCTTCGCGCGCGCCGGCGCGCACGTGTTCACCACTGACGTGCAGATTGAGACGGCTGCCGAGACCGCCAAACGCATCACGTCGGCCGGAGGCTCGGCGGTAGCGATGGCGCTCGACGTCCGCGACGAAGCGGCGTGCGTGGACGTCGCGCGCCAGACGGGCGTGCTCGACATCCTGGTGAACAACGCCGGCATCGGCCACGTGGGCACGGCGTTGACGACCACTGGTGCCGACCTCGACCGCTTGTACGCGGTCAACGTCCGCGGCATGTTGAACGTCACGAAGGCGTACCTTCCCGAGATGGTTGCGCGTCGGAAGGGCGCGATCGTGAACATGGCGTCGGTCGCGGGGCTGGTCGGCATCCAGGATCGGCTCGCGTACGCCACGACCAAGTTTGCCGTCGTCGGCCTCACCAAGTGCATGGCACTGGATCACGCTGCCGACGGCGTCCGGATCAACTGCATCTGTCCGGGGCGGGTGGAGACGCCCTGGGTCTCAGCCCGGGTGAAAGAGTATCCGGACCCTGAGAAGGCCTATCGCGAAATGGCAGCCACGCAGGCGATGGGGCGGATGGGGAAGCCGGAAGAGATTGCTGCCGCCGCGCTCTACCTGGCGAGCGACGAGGCGTCGTTTGTCACGGGCTCGGCGTTGGCGATTGATGGCGGGTGGAAGGGTTAGTGTTCGACGCCGTCGTCGACGGCTGGGGTATTTCGGCAACTTGCGCTGCGCCTTGGCCGTATAACCATAAATGCTCCTCCAGGACATTCGCTACGCAGTCCGCAGCCTCTGGAACAGCAAGGGATTTGCGACGGTCGCGATTCTGTGCCTTGGCTTCGGCATCGGCCTGAACGCAACCATCTTCAGCGTTATCGACGGCGTCCTGCTCAAGCCATACCCATACACCGATCCGGACAGGATCCTCGTGGTTGGCGCGCAGAATCAGCGCACCGACGATCGATCCGGCCTGTCGTATCTCGACATGCGGGATTGGAAGGAGGCCAACTCGGTCTTCACCACGATTGCGGCCGTCGCGGGGCGGAGTTTGACGATTGCGGACCGCGGAGGCGAGCCCGAGCGCTACCTGGGCGCGGCCGTTTCGTGGGACCTGTTTCCACTGCTGGGAACGTCGCCGATTCTCGGTCGCGGCTTCACGTCCGAGGACGATCGCCCCGGAGCCGGTCCGGTCGTGTTGCTCGGTTACGACCTGTGGACCCGGCGCTACCGCGGTGACCCGCAGATCGTCGGAGAATCGATCCTGATCAACGGCAAGCCTCACGTCGTGGTTGGCGTGATGCCGGCCGGGTTTGCTTTTCCCAACAATCAGCGGCTCTGGATTCCGCTCGAACCCGTCGTATCTCAGGATGCGCGCGGCGCTCGCGGCCTGTTTGCGTTTGGCAGGATGAAGCCGGGCGTGACCATCGATCGGGTGCGTCAGGACCTCGACGCGATCGCCGGCCGCCTGGCCGGCCAGTACCCTGGAACGAATGAGGGGTGGAGCTCGTACCTCCGCACGCTACGCGAGGCGTTTCTGCCCGATGAGGTCCCGCTCGTTCTCTATCTGATGATGGCCGGCGTCACGCTCGTGTTGTTCATCGCCTGCTCGAACGTCGCCAATCTCCTTCTGGCGAGGGCCGCGGGCCGGCGCCGCGAGATAGCGGTGCGCACGGCGCTCGGTGCAGGCCGCGGCCGCATTGTCCGGCAGTTGCTCACCGAAAGTGTCGTGCTCGGCTTGATCAGCGTGCCCCTCGGCATCGCGCTGGCCGCAGTTGGCACGAGGCTGATTGCCGCCGGCATGCCGCCAGACCAGGTGCCGTACTACGTGCGGTGGGAGCTCGACTGGCGGTCGGTCGCGTACACCGTGGCCGTCGCCGCGACGACGGCGCTCGTGTTTGGACTGTTTCCGGCGTTGCAGGCCTCACGCGGCAACCTGCACGAGACGCTGAAGGAAGGCACGCGCGGCAACAGCGTCGCCCGGTCGCCGCTGCGAAGTACGCTGGTTGTCGTGCAGGTGGCGTTTGCGCTCGTGTCGCTCGTCGGCGCGCTGCTGTTCGTCCGGACGTTCATGAATCTCGGCGCATCCGATCTCGGGTTCGATACGAGACCGCTCATGAGCATGCGGTTTTTCATGGCAGGTGCGGTGTACGAGCCCGAGGATGCCAAGCTCCGGCGAGTTGAGGATGTGGTGAGAAGGGTCGAGGCGCTCCCGGGCGTGCGCGCCGCGTTCGCTTCGAATCTTGTCCCACTCAGCAATGGCGGAGGCGGCGGCACGGTAGTCGTGGACGGGCGGCCCGCAGTACCGAACGAACGCGCCGGCATTGCCTTCATCGGCGTCACGCCGCACTTCAACGCTACGCTCGGGCTCGTGACGACGCGCGGGCGCGACTTCACGGAGGCCGAAGGCTGGTCGCACACGCCTGTCGCGGTGATCAATCAGACCATGGCGACCAGGTTCTGGTCCGATCGCGATCCGGTGGGTGGGCGGTTCCGACTCGCCGAAGACCAGAAGTCGGAGTGGTTCACCGTCGTCGGAGTGACGCCCGACGCCAACGTCTTCGGCATCGATCCGTCCAACGAGCAACCGCCGGCAGTCGCGTACGTTCCGTTCGCGTATCAACAGCTGCTCAATACGGGCCTCACGGTGCGCGTGGAAGGTGAGCCGACGGCCATCACGTCGGCGGTACGCTCCGCAATTCGCGCCTCCGACCCGAACCTGCCGATGTTCCAGGCGCGAACGATCAGCGAAGCGCGGCGATTGAGCTACTGGCAGTACGGGCTCTACGGCTGGATTTTCGGAACGATCGGCGTGATGGGGCTGTTACTGGCGGCGATAGGTGTCTACGGCGTCCTGTCGTACTCCGTCTCGCAGCGGACGCAGGAGATCGGCGTGCGTGTGGCGCTCGGTGCGAGCCACGGCAATATTCTCCGCCTCGTCGTCGGTCACGGCCTGCTGCTGGCCGGCATCGGCATCGGCGCCGGGCTGGCGCTCTCGGCCGCGGGTATGCCGCTCGCGCGATCGCTGCTCTACAAAGTGAGTCCGTTCGACCCGGTCACGTTCACCGCCGTGGCGTCGTTCCTCGTGCTGGTCGCGTTTCTGGCGAGCTACGTCCCGGCGCGTCGCGCGACCAGAGTCCATCCGGTTGGGGCGTTGAGAGGAGAGTGACGGCTTCGCGCCGAACGCTGGAGGAGCTCCCGACCCGCCAGAGAACCGTACGGGCGACTACTCCGACACATACCATAGCGGCATCGGATTCCGCCGCGAACGGAGGTGCTCGGTGGACGCTGGAGTCTTGGTCCCCCTTGGGGTCTTCGCTATGCTCGTGGCGGGCTGGTACATCCAGTCTCGCATGGCCATCGCTCAGCTGCAGGCGCTCGCCCAGGAGCGTGTAGCGGCGATAGAGAAGGGCGTCCCGCTTCCACCGCGTGAGACCGAGCTCCCCAAACCACCTGTACGCGCCGGACATCCCCTCAAGCCCACCCTTTCAGTTCTTGCCGTTGGGATTGCCCTCTGGGTCGGGCTCTCACCGGACCACCGTCTCTGGGGTATGGTGGTGACCGCCTTCGGGATCGCAGGGCTCGGCCACTGGTTCCTCGCAGGCAGCGACGAATGGAAGCGCCAGAGGGTCATGGACGAGGAGATGCACGAAGCCTACGTACAGTATTTGAAGGCGCTGGCCTCTGCCCCAGCTTCGGCCGATGGCCCCAAGGCCTGACCACCCTTTGGTCCGGAGCTATGAAGAGGACCTCGAACTGGCCCGGCGCTGCGGAAACGGTGATGCTGCCGCTCAGCGTGCGTTCGTCGACCGCTTCGCCGTACTCGTCCGCTCCCTCTGCGCGCGCAGCGGCATCGTTGGGCCGGACCGAGAGGACGTGGCTCAGCAAGTCCTGCTCGACGCGTTCCGCGCCCTGCCGCGGTATCGCGGGACGTCCCGCCTCTCGACGTGGATCTATTCACTGGCGCTGCGGCGCGTGGCAGACCACTTCCGCTCTCCACAGCGGCGCGACGTGCCGTCTGGCTGGCCGGGGGACGATTCGTTTCCGCCTCCCGAGTCGGCTCCTGATGCCCTGGCGCCAGACGAGCAGGCGGTCCGGCGCGACGAGGATCGCCGCGTGAGCCGCGCATTGGCCCGTGTGGCGGAACCCGAGCGGGCCGTTCTCCTGGCCTACTATCTGGGGGAGATGTCAGTTTCGGAGATTTCGCGCACGCTGGCGATTCCGGAGGGGACCGTCAAGACGCGCCTCCATCGGGGACGTCAGATGCTGCGCAAGGAACTGGGCACGCCGTGACCTGCGAAGCATTTCTCGATCGCCTGTACGACGACGACGCCCGCGCGGCGCAACGCGGTCAGGGCCCGGTCCCGACCGACATGGCCGAGCACATGTTCGTCTGTGAAGTGTGCCGGGCGGCCTTTGACTACGCGGTAGCGGACGAAGCGCTATTGGCGACGGCCCTTCTCGACTCGCCGTCTCCAGCCTGGCGTGCGGAGGTCCTGCGACAGATCACTCGCGCGGCTCGTCCGTCGTGGACGCAACGGATCGCAACCGTGAACGAGGCTGTCACCTGGGGGATTCTTGGCGTGGCGGCCTCACACGTCCTGTTGGGGGAAGTCACCACTGCCGCCTACGTGATGGCATTCTGCACGGGTGGAGCCGCCGCCCTCCTGTATCCCAGTCTGGAAGAGCAATGGATGGTTCTCACCCGCCGCCCGTTCCGCTGGGTGTAGATCGCGAGCGAGGTTCTCTGCTAATTAGGGATCGAAGCTGGCGCAAAGGCGATCGGCTACCGCGGGCACGTTCCGCGTGCCAGTGACGGCGTCGCCTCGTGCCTGCATCGCGTGTCTGGACACGACGCCGCCAGGTCACAGCTGGAAGACGAGAAAGGCGCCGCGGAGGTCTGCGTTGCTCGCAGGTTTCGTCATGATCGGCGCGTGAGAGAAGGCCTCCACGAAGTTCGGGTTGGCGACGAAACAGGCCGCGCGCCAGCCGCGGAAGCGCGCAAGGGCGCGGCCCATGTCGGAGTAGAGCGCGAGCAGCTGCTCGTCGCCGTGCTCCGCACCGATGCGCACGCCGTACGGCGGGTTGAAGCAGAAGACACCGGGCTTCATGTCGCGCACGGCGGGAAGCAGGCGCCCGATGCAATCCGGCGTCAGTCCTCGAACGTCCTGTTGGGCGATGACGATCGAATCCTTGTACGCGGGACCGGTCAGCCCGGCGGCGCGCAGGTTGCCGACCATCGCCGGGATGCGATCTGGATCGACGTCGAGCGCGACGATCTGCGGCACAGTCCCGGGGAACAGGTCGGGCGCCTCGTGCGGCAGATCCTTGAACGCGGCGAGATGACCGAGCGGGAGATCCGACGGCCGGCGAATGGCGGCGCCCACCGCGAGGCCGGCCGCCTCGATCGGAATCGTGGCGCCTCCAGCCATAGGATCGACCAGGGGCTCAGTACGCGCGTCCCAGCGCGACAGCATTATCAGCTGCGCCGCCATGGTCTCGCGCATCGGCGCAGCCCCCGCGGCCACGCGCGCGCCACGGCGATGGCGCGCTCCGCCGCCGATGTCGATGCCAACCACCGTACGCCGCGCATCAGGCGTTCCTGCGCGGCGCACGACGAACACGACATCAGGCGAGTCGGCGTCGACGTCGGACGCGACGCCTCGTGACGCCAACGCCTCGACGACCGCGTTCTTGACGACGCCGCGGAGCTGGAGCGGCGACGCCTCGAAGTCGGACGATGGACCGACCTCGACCGAGAGGCGCAGGTGCGGGCCGCCGGGAAGCCTGTCGTCCGACGAGAGCGCGGGCAGGAGGTCGTCGAAGAGCGGCTCGAGGCGCACCGCAGCGCTCGACCACAGATCCCAGGAGATTCGCGACGACGTGCGGTGATGGCACGCCGCCACCCATGCGACGCGCGCGTCGAAGGGATAGAGCAGCGTCGCTTCCCCCTCCCGCTTCGGTTTCTCGAGGCGCACGTCGAACGGCGAGCGCATCACGAGCCGCTTGAGCTCCGCCTCCATGACGCGGTTCGCGCCGCCGGAACCGGTCAGGCGCAGCTCGTTGCAGCGTTGCGCGCTCATGCGTCACCCTCGCGTTTCATCTCGAGCGCGGCGACGCCAGACGAGATTCGCGGCCGCCTTCCTCTTTCTCGCGTATCCTGCGGCGTCGTTCCAGTACAGGTGTTGCGCGGCCGGTCGAAGGGGAGCGACGCTGCGCTACCGGCGCGGCTGAGGACGCTCCTCGTACCACGCGTCGTGGTCGGACCACACGCCACACCGCGTGCACTGTGTGCTCGGCCACCGGCGCTGGCATCCGGGGCATTCGCCGCGCGTCTGGAATGTGTTCCAGACCTCGCCGCATCCGGGTGAGCACGCCCACGTATCGGCGCGGCCCGGCCGCCATTTGCACGACGGGCAGCGGATGCCCGAGAAATCCTTGTCGAGGTCGTCTTCGAGCAGACCGGGGACGAAACGGTCTTTGCCCCGCACGAACCCGATCACGAGCGGAAGGGAAGCGAGCGGAAGAACGAGATAGTCAAACAGCACGTCGAGAATCCTGCCTACTTGATTGTAACCGGTCCTCGGGCGCGCGCGGACGCATAAATTGCTTCGATCACCTCGACGCTACGCCGGCCTTCGCGTCCGTCGCAGGCGGGCGCGCGAGAGGTTCGAATTGCCTCGAGGAAATCCTCGATGACACGTCGATGAGGAGTAGCGTCGGAGACCGTCGGTGAAGCGGCGTTGGCCGCTGGCGCCTGGTCTCGAGTTGCAGCATCGGCGGGAAAGCGCGCGTCGGGTTCCTTGAGATCGACGCCGACGAGTTGGTCGTGCTCGATCGTCAGTGTTCCGTTGGCGCCGGTCAATTCGACGCGGCGCGCATAGCCCGGATAGACCGCCGTGGACGCCTCGAACGTGCCGAGCGCGCCGTTTGCGAACTGCAACGTTGCCACGACCGTGTCCTCGACCTCGATGGCATGGAGCTGCGTGCCCGCCCGGGCATCGACCGACGCGATCGGGCCCCACAAGTGGAGCAACACATCGAGGGTGTGAATGGCCTGGTTGATGAGGGCCCCACCGCCATCGAGCGCGAACGTGCCGCGCCACCGCGAGCCGCCGTAGTAATCCGGCGCGCGATACCACTTCACGCGTCCGGCGGCGAGAATCGGGCGACCGAGCACGCCCGCGTCGACCATCGCCTTCATCTGGACGATGTCGGGCTTCAGGCGATCCTGGAAGAAGACGCCGAGCTTGACGCCCGCGCGATCGGTGGCGGCGATGAGCTCGTCGGCCTTTGCCGTTGTGACGTCGAGCGGCTTCTCGACGAGCACGTGGAGGCCGCGCGCGGCGGCCGCGATCCCCTGATCGGCGTGCAACGCCGACGGGCTGCCGATGGCGACGAGGTCCATCGGCCGATGGTCGAGAAACGGCTCGAGGCTGTCGAACGCGACACCTCCGTAGAGTTCGGCGAGGCGCCGTGCCTTCGCGCCGTTTCGGCCGTACACCGCCGCGATCTCGACGCCTGGGATTGCGAGGGCCGCGCGCGCGTGCGTGTCGCTGATGTTTCCGGCGCCGAGGATGCCGAGTCGGATCGTCATAGTGTTGGGTTCAGGGTTCAAGGTTCAGGGTTCAAGGCTCAAGGCTCAAGGCTCAAAGAGCGTTCGACTACATGCTCCAAGGTTTTGCTTGAGCCCTGAGTCTGAGCCTTGAGCCTGAGTCTTGAGCCCTGAGCCTATCACCCGCGCCAAGCCGCCAGGCCCGCGCGCAGCATGTCGACTTCCTCCGCGCGAAGGTTGGCGAGGGGAGGCCGAACCGGCCCTCCGGCGAGGCCGAGCAAATCCATCAGCGACTTCATGACGGAAACCTCGTAGCCGCGCCGCTTCGCGCGCAGCACGTAAAGCGGAACGACGTAGGTCGACATCAGCGTCGCGAGCGACGCCGCATCGCCTTTTGATGCTGTCTCGTGCAGTTGCCACGCGATCTTTGCCGATACGTTGGCCACGCTCGACGTAAAAGCGCGGATGCCGATGCCGTAGTACGCGGGCACCAGATCGTCGCCGGCGCCGCCGATCCAGTGAAGACGATCGCCGACGTGCGATCGGAGAATCTGCAGGCGCCTGATGTCGCCCTGTCCGTCTTTCCAGGCGACGAGGCTCGGGATGCCTGCGAGGCGTTCGACGAGCAGCGCCGAGGGATGGAACCAGTCGCGGCTGTAGACCAGCAGGCCAAGCCCGGTCGCGCTTCCAATCGCCTGGTAGTAGCTGACGAGCCCATCGTCTTCGGCACCCGGATAGTAGGGCGGGAAGGCGAGAATGCCGCTCGCGCCCGCATCGGCCGCCTGCCGGGCGAGACCGGTCGCGATTGGAACGTTGAAGCCGACACCAGCGATGACCGGCACGGCGCCGCCCACTTCTTCGACCGTCGTCCGAACGACCGCAAGATGCTCGGCGGGGGACAGAGAATAGAGCTCGCCGGTGCCTCCGGCGGCGACGATCGCGGCCGGCGGATGCTGCAGCATCGCGCGGAGATTCTTGCGCAGGCCGTCGAGGTCGAGCGACAGGTCAGCCTTGAACGGCGTTACGGGAAACCCGATCACGCCTTGCAGCTTCGTTCTCAGATCACTTGGTGACATCGTCATTCCCCTATGTTAGGGTGACCCGCCCCGTCAGTGACAGGGCTCGCACAAAAAACGTGCGCTCGGTCCTGCGAACGGCTACTCGAACAATGCTGCGAAACGCTGACTCATGACTGAACTTTCCGCCGACCAGGAGCGCGCCACGATTGCGCGCGTCGTCCGCCGCCTGGTCCCGTTCATGTTCCTCTGCTACGTCGTCGCGTACATCGATCGTGTGAACATCGGGTTCGCTGCGACGGAACTTCAGCGGGATCTGGGCCTGGGCGACGCCGCCTACGGGTTGGGCGGCGGCCTCTTCTTTCTCGGCTACTGCCTGTTCGAGATACCGAGCAATCTGATCCTGGAGCGAATCGGCGCTCGCATCTGGATCGCCCGGATCATGATCGTCTGGGGCCTCGTTTCGATGGCGATGATGTTCGTCGTCGGACAGTGGAGCTTCTACGCGATGCGCGTCCTGCTGGGCATCGCCGAGGCCGGGTTCTTCCCCGGCATGGTGCTGTATCTGACCTATTGGGTTCCGGCGGCGGAGCGTGCCAAGACCGGCGCGCTCTTCATGACCGCGGCGCCCGTCGCCGTGCTCGTTGGCTCGCCTGTCTCCGAGGCGCTGCTGGCGCTCGACGGACGCATGGGGCTGGCGGGATGGCAGTGGTTGTTTCTCGTCGAGGGTTTCCCCGCGGTCGTGCTTGGTGGCATCGCGTTGTGGTTTCTGACCGATCGACCGGAGCAGGCCGCGTGGCTGCCGCCAGCGGAACGCACGTGGTTGAGCGGCAGAATGGCGCGCGAGCATGCAGAGCGCTCGGCCCATCATCAGGGGTCGCATCTCAAGGCGCTCCTGAACGGACGGGTGTTGCTCATTTGCCTGATTTACTTCCTCAACACGCTAGTCACGTATGGCATTTTTCTGTGGCTGCCGCGCATCCTGCGCGACGCGTCGGGATTTCGCGGCTGGCGCCTGAGCCTTGTGACGTCGGTGCCATTCCTGGTCGCGCTCGTCGGCATGGTGTTGATCGGCCGGCATTCGGATCGGACGGGTGAACGGAAGGGTCACGTCGCGGCATGTGCGCTCACGGGCGCGGTTGGACTGGTGCTGGCCGCGGTCTCCGGGAGCAGCGTGCCGCTCATCGTGTTCGCGTTTGCTCTCTCCCAACTCGGTCAGCGCTCCGTGCAAGGGGTCTTTTGGGCCATCCCGCCGATCTTTCTCGGCGGCACAGCGGCTGCGGCGGGCATTGCCCTCATCAACTCAATCGGCAACCTCGGCGGGTTCGTCGGGTCCGAGCGTCATGGGATGGCTTCGCCAGGTGAGCGGTTCGTACTCGGCGGGGCTGCTGGTGCTCGCCTCGGCGCTGATCATCGAGGCGGTGCTGGTGATGTCGTTACGACTGCCGGCGGAGCCTGGACGGAAAGCGAAACAGACCAGCGCCGCTTGACTTCGCCTGGAGCGTTTGCCACGCTTGCCGCGGGAGCCCATGCAGATATGGCGGTGAGCCTCGCCGACGAGGCCTACCTCGCGATTCGAGACGAAATCCTTCGAGGTCAGATCCGGCCGGGCACGCCGCTGTCACGCCGTCGGCTGGCGCGACAGCTCGGCATGAGTGTTCTGCCCGTCAGCGGCGCCCTCAAACGGCTCGAGGAGGACGGCCTGGTCGAGACGCGGGCCCGTGCCGGGACCCGGGTCAAGGTGCCGACCCGGACCGACGTGCGTGAGCTGTACGAGCTCCGCGAAGCGCTCGAATCGCAGGCGGCGCGACTCTTCGCCGAGCGGGCTACGGCAGCGCAGCGGCGGGAGCTGCGGCGGCTGGCCGAGCACGTCGACGCCCTTTTCGATCGTCTGTCGGAAGCCAGCGACGACAATGGCTTCCGCTTCGACGTTCACCGTCAGCACCTGCAGTTCCACATGTGGATTGCCGAGCACGCCAACAGCCATCTGCTCAAGCAGATGATCGAACGCAAACACGTCCTGATCCTGAACTGGATGTTCGACGTCACGGCCCGGCGGACGCCGCTCCCACCAGGCTTTCACTCGAGGCTCGCCGAAGGACTGGTCTCTGGCGACGTCGAGAAAGCAGATGCGCTGATGCGTGAGCATGTGCGCTACGGGTTCGGTGAGATATCGCGGCACATCGGTGCCCTCGGCGCCTCGGAATGGCGCGAGCGGCGGCAGCCGCCGGTCAAACGGACCAAGACACACGCGAGGTCTTCGTGAAAACGCCAACGGTATTGCTATTCGCACTCGTCCTTACTCAGCCGGTGTCGGCTCAGTGGCCGCAGTTTCGCGGCCCTGAGGGAACCGGGCACTCGACGAGCACCGGCCTGCCGTTGACGTGGGCCGAAGGCAAGAACGTCGTGTGGAAGACGGCGGTGCACGGCCGCGCCTGGTCGTCGCCGGTCATCCTCGGCAACCAGGTCTGGATGACGACGGCGACGCCCGATGGCCGCGAACTGTTCGCGGTGGCGCTCGACCGCGACTCCGGGAAGATCGTGTTCGATCTGAAGCTGTTCGATGTCGCGACGCCTCAGTATGCGCATCCGTTCAATACCTACGCATCGCCGACGCCTGTCATCGAGCCCGGCCGTGTGTATGTGACGTTCGGGTCACCGGGCACCGCCGCGATCGACACCAAAACCGGCAAGGTCATCTGGGAGCGCCGCGACTTCGAGTGCAATCATTTTCGTGGCGCGGGCTCGTCGCCGATTCTCTTCGGGGACCTGCTGCTCATGCACTTCGATGGCAGCGACCATCAGTTCGTCGTCGCCCTCGACAAGCACACCGGCAAGACGGTCTGGCGGACGCCGCGGTCGATCGATTTTCAGGATCTCGGCCCGGACGGCAAGCCGAAGGCGGACGGCGATTTCCGCAAGGGCTTTGCGACGCCGCAGATCGTGATGGTCGAGGGCCGCCCGGTGATGGTGAGCGTCGGATCGAAGGCGGTCTACGGTTACGACCCGCTGACCGGCAAGGAGCTGTGGAGGGTGATCGAGCGCGGCAGCCACTCGGCCAGCTCGCGGCCGGTGGCGGGGCACGGTCTCGTGTTCGTGCCGATGGGGTTTGACCAGGCGCAGCTGCTCGCCATCCGGCCCGACGGGCAGGGCGACGTCGCCGCGTCCCATGTCGCGTGGCGCTTTGGCAAAGGGCGCCCCGAGCAAGCCCTCGATTCTCCTGGTCGGTGACGTGATCTACATGGTCAACGACGGCGGCATCGTCGGCGCGGTCGAGGCGAAGACCGGCGAGCTGGTGTGGCGCGGCCGCGTCGACGGCACCTACTCGGCGTCACCCCTGTTTGCCAACGGCCGGATCTACGTCTTCAACGAGGACGGCAAAACCACTGTGCTCGAAGCCGGCCGCGAGCTGAAGGTCCTGGCTGAGAACTTTCTCGAGGACGGCTTCATGTCGTCGCCGGCCGTTGACGGCCGCGCGCTCTACCTGCGGACGCGCACGCACGTGTACAGAATCGAAGAGTCCGCTATTCGCCCCTGAGAGCAACCACCGGATCCAGCCGCATGGCTCGACGCGCCGGGAAGTAGCAGGCGGCCATCCCGACGATAGTCATCAGCCCCACGACGCTGACGAGCGTCAGCGGGTCGAAGGGCGAGACGTTCCACAGCTGGTTGGCGATGAGTTTGGTCGACGCGACGCTCAGGAGGACGCCGAGTGCTGCGCCGATTGCGACGAGCTTCAATCCCATCAGGCCCACCATCTGAAGCACGCTCGCACGCGGCGCGCCGAGCGCCATGCGGATGCCGATCTCGTGGGTCTGGCGCGACACGGTGTATGCGATCACGCTGTAGACGCCGGTCGCCACGAGCACCAGCCCAACCGACGCGAAGACGCCAAGCAGCACCAGGAAGAAGCGCGGTCCGGCGTACGAGAATTGCTGCAAGTAGCCCGTCAGCGAGCCCGTGAGAGTCAACGCCACGTTGCGATCCACGGCCCAGATCTCGCGGCGCACGCTGTTGAGCAGCAACTCGGGATCTCCCTGCGTGCGCACGAGGATGCCGCGCTCGAACGCGCCCGTGAGGGTGAAGGGGACGAACACCTCGGGCGACGTGGGCTCCTGGATGCCCTGATTCTTGGCATCCCTGACGACGCCCACGATTTCGAAGACCGGATCCGCAACTGGGCCCTCCCGAAACGTTTCGAGCATCGACAGCTTGATGCGCTGGCCGATGGGATCGTCCTGCCCGAAGTACCGGTTGACAAGTGTCTGATTGACGACCGCGAGCTTCCGGGCGCCATCCACTTCCGCGGCGGAAAACGTCCGCCCCCTGGTCAAGCGCAGGCCCAGCGTCTGGAAGTAGCCCTCGCTGCACAGCTGGAAAATCGCCCTCCATTTCTCGGTGTGGGTCTTCCCAGGAATCTCGATGTCGGTGCCAATTCCACCGTAGGGCGGCAGCGTCGTGGTCTCGGTTGCGACCACGACTCCGGGCAGCGCGTGGATCCGATCGAGGAGCGTTCGGAAAAACCGCTGCTTTTCGGCGGCGGTCGTGTACTGGCCTCGTGGCAGTGGAAGGCGCGCGACCAGAATGTTCTCGGGGTCCAGCCCGAGATCGACCGTCTGCAGCGCGACGAAGCTGCGCATGAGCAGGCCGGCCCCCACCAGCAGCACGAGCGACAGGGCCACTTCGACGACGACGAGCACGCTGCGGAGCCTGCCGCGGCGGAAGCCGCCGCTGACCCCTTTGCCGGTATCCTTGAGCGGTTCCACCATGTCGCGCCTGGCTGTCTGCAGTGCCGGCACCAGCCCGAACAGCAGCGTCGTCAACATCGCGACGAGCAGGCTGAAAGCGAGCACCGGGACGTTCAGCCGGATGACCGCCTCACGCGGGATCGTGCCTTCGGGGATGAGCGCGGCGATGGCTTTCGTCCCGCCGTACGCAAACAGGCAGCCGAGAGCGGCGCCGCCCGCCGCGAGCAGCACGCTTTCGATCAGCAACTGGCGGATGACGCGCCATCGGCTGGCGCCGAGGGCGACGCGAATCGCCATCTCTCGCTCGCGCGCAGTCGCTCGCGTGAGCAGCATGTTGGCAACGTTGCTGCACGCGATGAGGAGGAGCAATCCGACCGCCGCAGCCAGTGTGTACAGCGTGGTTTTGAACTGGCCGACGATGCTGTCGACCCAGCTGATGGCGTTCACGGTGAACTGCTTCGGATAGTTGTCGGGGTAGATCTGGGCCAGGCGGTGCGCGATGACGTCCATGTCCGCGGCGGCCTGCTCGAGCGTCACGCCAGGTTTGAGCCGCGCCTGGAACATGAAGTAGCGGCGGCTGATGTCGGGATTGGCGCGATCCAGCCGGACGGGCCGCCAGAGGTCCGCCGCCAGCTTGGTGAACCGCCGCGGCATGATGCCGATGAGCGTGGCTGGAGCGCCGTTGAGGATGAACGTCTGTCCGAGTATTTTGGGATCCCGGCTGTACTGTTTCAGCCACATCTTGTCGGCCATCACGAAGACGGGTGGCGCGCTCGGAGCGGCATCGGCCGGTGTGAATGTGCGACCGAGGACCGGCGGAACGCCGAGAAACGTGAACATGTTGGCGGTGACGACGCCGCCTTGGTAGAGCTCGGTGCCCTCGCCGGTCGACAGCAGCACATCCTCGCCCGTGCCGCCGATGACCTCTTCGAAGACCTGGTTCTGCTCCTGATACTCGAGGAACTCGGGAACCTGAAAGGCGCCCCGGCCTCCCGGTTGAGCCGAGGTCACATCGTGGATCTGGATGGCGGCGACGCGGTGGGCGTCCGTGTACGGGAACGGATCGATCACGATGTTCTGAATCGCGCTGAAGATTGTCGTGGTCGCCCCCATCCCCAGCGCCAGTGTCAGGATTGCCAGAAATGCGAATCCTGGACGGTTCACGATCCCTCGTAGCCCGTAACGCAGGTCCTGCCAGAGCGTCTGCATGATGAGTGGTTTAGACGGCGGCGACCGCGAAGATGTTTGCTTGCCGTTACCTTCGCTTGACCGACGAGGTTTCGTCGGCATACAAACCACCGTCGGTCCCTGACGAGGCATCCGGCCTTTCGCCGACACTCGGCGGACGAAATCGCAAGGAACCACCGCGTGCGCCTTCAGCACCTCCTGCTCAGCGCAATCGTCCTGGCGCAGACCGTGTCGGGCAGTCAGCCGGCCGTCCCATCCGACGTTCAGCCAGAGGTCGAGCTCTTCAAAGACGACTTCGCGCGTTTTGCGCCGGGCATGCTTTCGGCGCCCATCGGTCTCCTGAACGGAGCCATCCAGGAGTACCACTACATCGAGCACCGTGGCGTGCCAACGCACCCGTGGCGCAACCCGATTGTCCACCTCGACACCTGGGCGGCGGGCGACGACGCCGATGGTCCGTATCTCGAGCAACATACGGTCAACCTCGAACCACAACGTGTCACGCCGCTGTTTGTGACCGGCGATCCCGAGTGGCGGGACTATCGCGTCGAAGCGTCAGTTCGACCGCTCTCCCTCCAACAGGAAGCCGGTCTGGTGTTTCGCTATCGGACCTCGCGGCACTACTACCGCCTGGCGCTCGAGGATGGCGCGAGACTCCGGCTGGTGGTCCGGTTGCCAATCGATCAGGAGTTTCGCGTGGCCGCGTGGCGCGAACTGGCCAGCGTGCCGTTCAAGTACGACACGAAGACGTGGTACCGGCTGGACGTCAACGCGGTGGGCGATCGGTTGCGCGGGTCTGTCGACGGCAAGCTGCTCGTTGACGTGCGCGATTCCGAGTTGTCAGCGGGGATTGCCGGCATCACGGCGAACATGCCGGCGCGGTTCAAGTCGTTCCGCGTGACGACGAGTCCGGCGTCGGCCGCCGATCTTCGCGGCCGCGTCGAGCGCCGTGCGGCCGATCTCGACCGCCTGCGGGCCGACAACCCGAAGCCTGTGCTGTGGAAGAAATTCGACACGCCAGGCTTCGGCACGGGCCGAAACGTCCGGTTCGGCGATCTCGACGGCGATGGCCGCCTCGACATGCTGTTCGCGCAGAACGTCGCCAAGGTGCGCGGCGACGCCTTCGATCAGATCAGTTGCCTCACCGCGGTGACGCTCGAAGGTCAGGTCCTCTGGCAGCAGGGGAGGCCGAACCCGAAGAACGCGTTGCTGACGAACGACACGCCGTTTCAAATCCACGATCTCGACGGGGACGGTCGCGTCGAAGTCGTGCTTGCTCGTGATTTCGAGCTCCAGGTCCTCGATGGCCGCACTGGACGGCTGCTGCGCAAAGCCTGGCTGCCGCAGCTCGCGACCGATCTCAAGGATCGCCCCTACGAGCTGAACGTCGGCGATTCGCTCCTGTTTGTCGATCTCGCTGGCAATGGCGCGCCGCGGGAAATTCTGTTGAAAGACCGTTATCGAGGCTTCTGGCTCTTCGATAAGGACCTGAAGCTGCTCTGGCAGGGCGACGGCCAGACTGGTCACTATCCCTTTCCGTTCGACGTGGACCGCGACGGCCGGCAGGAGTTCCTCATCGGCTACTCGCTGTGGGGCGCGGACGGCAAGCGTCGATGGAGCCACGACGCGGCGCTGAAGGATCATGCCGACGCGTTGTCGCTCGGCAATTTCACAGGTCGCCAGTCCGCGGGCGTTCGCGCGTATATCGACGGATCGGACGAAGGGTTCCTCGTCATCGCGGCCGATGGGACCATCGTCAAGCATCTTCGGCTGGGCCACGCGCAAACGCAGAGCATCGGTAAGTACCGGCCTGATCTTCCCGGCCTGCAAATCCTCATCGCCACCTTCTGGCGCAACCCGGGCATCGTCACCCTGCTCGACGCCGATGCCAACGTCCTCGCGCAAGAGGAAATGATTCCCGGGTCGAGCCATCTCGAGCCGGTCAATTGGCGCGGTGATGGCCAGGAGTTCGCGCTTCTTTCCGGCAACGTGCGGGAAGGGGGCATGATCGACGGGCAGCTGCGCCGCGTCGTAATGTTTCCCGATGATGGCCACCCAGACCTGGCGTCGGCCGTGCGAGACCTGACGGGCGACGCGCGCGACGAGATCGTGCTGTGGGATCAGACACGGGTCTGGATTTACACGGCCGATCGGCCGTTCAATGAGGCCGCTCCCTATCGTCCGACTCGCAACCCCCACTACAACGACTCCAACTACCGGTCGACGGTCTCGTTGCCGTCGCCGGTGGGTGGGCGATGACAGTGGTCAGACCACCGTCGCCAAGCCGGCCCTCCTCGCGTCCGGTGTCGACCCTATGGGCGATGCAATCGATTGCATTAGGGCGAGCAGCCGAGAAAGAGGCGATTAGGGCCCGAGTGGTCAGACCTCTCGGTAACCGGTAGGAGGTTTACTTGACTTGGTGTCTGTAGTATCACGGTCCCGCTGCATGACCTGCAATTCCTGAAACTTCGATGGGGGGAGGAACCATGAGACGGTATGTGAGTCTCGCCGCGCTCGCGCTCACACTGTGCATCTGCGCTTTAGCCGCACCGCCGGCTGACGCGCAGGACTTCCGGGGAGGCATCACGGGGCGCATCACTGATGCCCAGGGTGGCCGGCTGCCAGGTGTCACAGTCACGGCGACCCACGTCGCCACCAACGTCGTCTCGACGGCGACGACCGACAGCGACGGAGGATTCTCAATCCCATACCTCGCGCCGGGCGCGTACAAGATCACGGCCGAGCTTTCCGGTTTCAAGAAGCTGGCTCGGGAAGGCGTTGAGGTCAGAATCGGCGACCGTATCGAATTGCCGCTCACGCTAGAGGTCGGCAACTTCGAGGAGACCGTCTCGGTCGCGTCCGAGGCGCCGCTGCTCGACACGCGCAGCGGCTCGGCGGGGCAGGTCATCGACGAGAAGCGGATCGCCTTGATGCCGCTGTCCGACGGGAACCCCTTCGTGCTGGCGCGGCTCGCCCCCGGCGTCTCCTACCACGGCGATCTGAAGTTCTCGCGGCCGTTCGATAACGGCGGCACCTCGGACTTCACCGCCGACGGCGGTCCGGGTCGCAACGAGTTCACGCTCGACGGATCGCCCAACATGGCCAACGGGCGGCGAGTCGCCTTCGTTCCGCCGGCCGGCGCCGTGCAGGAGTTCAAAGTCGAGACGGCCACGTTCGACGCGCAACAGGGCCACACGGCCGGCGCGACGGTGAACGTGACCCTCAAGAGCGGCACCAACCGGTTCCAGGGCGACGGCTACTACCACTACCGCGACGAGGCGATGTCGGCCAACGACTTCTTCCTCGAGCGGGCCGGCCGTCCCAAGGACGACACTGGCTACAAACGCTACGGCTTCACCGCCGGCGGGCCGGCCGTGCTCGGCAAGCTGTACGACGGCCGCAACAAGACCTTCTTCTTTACTGCCTTCGAGTGGCTGTACGACACGTTCCCCGAGCCCGGACAGTTCACCGTGCCGACTGCCGCCCAACGCAATGGCGACTTCTCGGCGTTGCTCTCGCAAGGGATTTTCATCTACGACCCGACGACCGCCGTCAGACGCGCTGATGGACGCATCGAGCGCCAGCCGTTCCCAGGGAACATCATCCCGTCGAACCGCATCAGCCAGATCGGGCGGAACTACATGGGCTATTACCCGATGCCCAACCAGGCGGGAGACGCGCAGGGCCGCAACAACTACATCAGCACCAACTCGCGCGGCGACGATTTCTACTCGATGAACTACCGCGTCGACCACGTCCTGACGAACAAGCAGCGTTTCTTCGTCCGCTACTCCCGGAACAACCGCGTCGAGAACCGCGGCAACTGGACCGGCGAGCTCGAGGGCATCAAGCCGGTGGGAAATTTCCTGTTCCGGATCAACGACGCGCTCAACGTCGATCACGTCTGGACGATGTCGAATACGTCGCTGCTCAACGTCAGGGCGAGCTGGTCGCGATTCCAGGAGCCGAGCATCCGCCAGAACCAGGGGATCTTCGACCCGCTCAGCCTCGGGTTCCCGCCGGCTGCGAGCCAGTACTTCGGCAGCAACCTGTACTACCCGCGCTTCGAGATGGAAGAGACGGTGTCGTTCAGCGATCTCGGCGACTCGTTTGCCGGCGGCATCAACACGAACATCTATTCGTTCCAACCGACCTGGACGTTGTTTCGAGGGAAGCACAGCTTTCGCTCGGGCGTCGACTTCCGCGTCTACCGCGAAGACAGCTTCCCGAGCGTGCACTCGGCCGGACGATACGACTTCGCCCGCGGCAGCGTGCTGACGCGGCAGCTCGACAACTCGCCCGCGGCGGCGACCGGCCAGGATCTGGCGGCGATGCTGCTCGGATACCCGAGCGGCGGGATCATCGATCGCAGCGCCGATCGGTTCAACCAGGTCATCTACGGCGGCGTCTTCTTCCAGGACGACTGGAAGGTGAATTCGAACCTGACCGTCAACCTCGGCCTGCGCTGGGAGTACGAGGGCGCGCCGACCGAGCGCTTCAATCGCAACGCGCGCGGCTTCGATCCCGATGCGGCGTTGACTATCACGAACGCGGCGCAAGCGGCCTACGCGGCCAATCCGATTCCGCAAATCCCCCCGTCAGAGTTCCGCGTCCGTGGCGGTCTGATGTTTGCCAGCGACAGCGAACGCAACACAATGTTGTCCGACATCAACAACTTCCAGCCGCGCGCCGGCTTCGCGTATCAGCTGAATTCGAAGACCGTCGTTCGCGGCGGCTGGGCGATCTACGCGGTGCCCGCGCTCTTCGACATCAGCGGCATCTACCAGCCCGGGTTCTCGCAGGCCACCAACATCGTCCCATCGCCCGACGCCGGCCTCACGATCCGCGCGACGCTGGCCAATCCGTTCCCTGATGGAGTGGCGACGCCGCCAGGCGACAGCCTCGGACCCAACACGTTCGTTGGACGAGCCCTTGGCCGCTTCAACAACGACCTCGACTACGTCAACGGCCAGTCGATGCGGTGGTCGATTGGCATGCAGCGCGAGTTGCCGGGCCTGTGGCTCGTCGAGGGCGCCTACGTCGCCAGCCGCAGCTACGACCTGACGACCGACTTCAACATGAATCCGGTGCCTCGGCAGTACCTCACGACGAGCAACGTCCGCGACCAGAACACCATCAACTTCCTCACGGCCAACGTCACGAACCCGTTCGCGGGCCTGATCCCCGGCGAAACGCTGAACGGCACGACCGCACAGCGCCAGCAGCTCCTCCGGCCGTTCCCGCAGTATCAGAACATCGACACCCGCCGCTACGACGGATCGAGCAGCTTCGACTCGGCCCAGTTCAGGATCACCAAGCGCTTCAGGGGCGGGTACATGGCCGATGCGGCGTACACCTGGTCCGACTTCAAGGAGCGGGTGACGCGCCTCAACGACACCGATCCCGACTACGAAGACCGCCTCAACGATACGCAGCTCACGCACCGCTTCGTCGCCAGTGGCATCTGGGAGTTGCCGTTCGGCCGTGAGCGGCGCTTCGCGAGCGACAGCAATGCCCTCGTCAACGGGCTGATTGGCAACTGGAGCATCTCGTTCATCTTCAACTGGCAAACGGGACGCCCGAACCTGACGATGGGCAACGTCTACTACGACGGTGACATCACGAAGGTGAAAACCAAGTACTCGAAGGATCCGAACGTGCCCGTCTTCGACACGAGCGGCTTCTATTTCCACGACGCCGCGGTCCAGACCAACGGCGTCGACGACCCGGCCAAGCAGCGCGCCGACCAGCGAATCCAGCTCGCCAACAACATCCGCACGATTCCGACCCGATGGGACGGCCTGCGCGGGCAGGATTTCGTCAACTGGGACATGTCGTTCGTCAAGGCGCTGGAGTTCGGCCGGGTTCGCGCGCAGTTCAACATCGAGCTCTACAACGCCTTCAACAGCGTGTTCTACAACACCCCGAACCTGACCCCGTCGAGCGCGGAGTTTGGCAAGGTGTCGAGTCAGAACAATCTGCCGAGAAACCTTCAGGTTGGGATGAAGATGGTTTTCTGACTGAGCCAGTCGGTTCAAGGTTCATGGTTCAGGGTTCATGGTTCAGCTACACAGAACTCGTGAACCCTGAACCTGAACCTGAACCTTGAACCCTGAACCTTGAACCCTGAACCCTGAACCCTGAACCGTCGTCTATCGTGTCTTTACCCCCCTTCGTCGTCCGAGATCTTCCGGATCCGCCTGACAGTTTCTGGAGCATCGTTGGTCCTGGCCTGGTCGCGGCAGGCGTCGGCCTGTCCTCGGGCGAGTTCATCCTGTGGCCGTTCATCGCCTCGCAGGCGGGCCTCGTGTTTCTCTGGGGTGCCGTGCTGGGCGTCGTGACGCAGTTCTTCCTGAACATGGAGATCGAGCGCTACACGCTTGCCACGGGCGAGACCGCGCTCACCGGTTTCAACCGGTTCGGGAAACATTGGGGCCTCGTCCTGGCCGTGATGGTGTATTTCGCGAACCTGTGGCCGGGGTGGATTCTGAGCGCCGCCACGCTGGCGAGTTACATCTTCGGCGGTAATCCCCGCTACATCGCGATCTCTGGGCTGATCGTCATTGGCGCGGCGCTGACGTTGGCGCCGGTCGTGTACGTCGCGCTCGAGCGGCTGATCATCGTCAAGGTCATCGCCGTCGGCATCGTGATCGCCCTCGGCGTGGCTTTTGTCATCACCGCCGACACCTGGCGGGCGCTTCCCGGTGGACTGGTTGGAGTGGGGCAGGTACCGATCGAGCTTGGATTTGCGCTCCTCCTCGGCGCGGTGGCCTTTGCCGGCGCTGGCGGCGGGCAGAATCTCTGCCAGAGCAACTGGATTCGCGACAAGGGCTTCGGCATGGGGCAGTACGTGCCGAGGCTCGTCAGCCCGCTGACTGGCCGTGTGACCGGCGATGTCGAGGCGCGTGCCGGCTCGGCCTTCATCTTCGAGACGACGCCCGGCAACATGATGCGGTGGCGACGGTGGTGGCGGTTCGCGAACGTCGAGCAGGCGCTGACCTTCGTGCTCGTCACTATCGTGACGATCTGCCTGACATCGATGCTGGCGCACTCGACGCTCGCCGGCAGGCCAGGGCTGCCGCAGACCGTTGCCTTCCTGCAGATCGAAGGCCGGCGCTTCCAGGAGATTGTTGGCCCGTGGTTCGGCCTGCTGTTCTGGGGGATCGGCTCGTTCTCGCTCTTTGCCTCGTCGATGGGAATCGCCGACTACACGAGCCGGCTGGCCGCCGACATCCTCAAGTCGACGTATCTGCGGTCCTCGACCGTTTCCGAGAGCCGCCTGTATTTCTGGCTCGTGTGGGTGTTGGTGGGGCTCGGGTCGCTCATCCTCCTCGTCGGCATCGATCAGCCGCTCGTCCTGCTCGTCATCTCGGCGTCGGTCGGCGGGACGATGATGTGCCTGTACTCGACGCTGCTGCTCGTCCTGAACCGGCGCGGTCTGCCCGAGGCGATCCGAGTGCGATCGTACCGGGTCGTCGTGCTCATCTGGTCGACGGCGTTCTTTGGTGTCCTCGCCAGCCTGACGATTTGGCAGCAGCTCCAGCGCCTGTTTGGTTGAGCCGGCGGAGCCTACCTGGTCCGGCTAAAGCCGGACACTACGTCTGCAAAGCCGGACACTACGTCTGAAGAGGCCATCCTCGAGTCGGTTCTATAATGCTGGCGTGATTGTCTGAGGCATGGAACAGTCCAATTCTGAGCTGGCGGCAGCGGTAACATCACGCGACGCGGACCGTGTCCGCGCCACGCTCGCGCGTCACCCGGATCTGCGAGCGACCCTCGACGAGCCGATGCCGGGAGGGTCGTTCGGCCAGACGGCGTTGCTCGTCGCGGTCAACAACGAGGATCGCGCGACAATCGACGCGCTCCTGCAAGCCGGTGCGGACATCAACGCGCGAAGCCACTGGTGGGCTGGCAGCTTTGGCGTACTCGATGGCGCCGAACGATCGCTCGTTCCGTTTCTGCTCGAGCGCGGCGCGCGGATTGACGCGCATGCCGCCGCCCGGCTGGGTATGCTCGAGACCCTCGAAACGATGCTGGCCGAGCGTCCGGCGCTCGTGCATGCGCGCGGCGGCGACGGGCAAACGCCGTTGCATTTCGCGTCGACGGTCGAGATCGCCGAACTGCTCGTCAATCGGGGCGCCGACATCGACGCGCGCGACATCGATCACGAATCCAGTCCAGCACAGTGGATGGTCCGCGACCGCCAGGAGGTCGCGCGGTTCCTCGTCGCTCGCGGGTGCCGGACCGATATCCTGATGGCGTCCGCGCTCGGGGATCTCGCGCTCGTGCGACGGCACCTGGATGCCGATCCGGCAAGCATTCGCACGAGGGTGTCGGAATCGTTCTTTCCCAAACAGAACCCGCGAAGCGGCGGCAGCATCTACATCTGGACGCTCGGCGCCGACAAGACCGCGCACGCGATCGCGCGCGAGTTCGGTCATCCCGACATCCTCGCCGAACTCGTGGAGCGTAGTCCGGCGACCTTGCGGCTTATGGTGGCGGCCAGGGCTGGCGACGAGGCTGCCGTCCAGCAGCTGATCGCGAACGATCCGACACTCGTCTCGCAGCTCACCGACGAGGATCGACGAGCGTTGCCCGATGCAGCGAGAGACGACGACATCGAAGCGGTCAGGGTGATGCTCGCGGCCGGTTGGCCTGTCGACGCTCGCGGCCAGCATCGTGCGACGTCGCTGCACTGGGCCGGCTGGAACGGCAACCAGGCAGTCGCGCGCGAGTTGCTGCGCCATGGCGCGCCGGTGGACGTCAAGGGCGACGAATACGACGGCACGCCGCTCAATTGGACGATCTACGGCTCAGTCCATGGCTGGCGCTGCCGGACCGGCGACTATGCGGGGACCGCCGAGGCGCTCATCGTAGCGGGGTCGCCGGTTCCAGCGCTCACGTCACAGCTCGAGGCGAGCGCGCCGGTGCGAGCAGTGCTAGAACGTCACGCCGCGCGTTGATCGTTTCTCCCGCCCCACAGCAGGGCGATCGGGAGCGAAAACGCCAGGCTGCCGACGAGCGACAAGACCACGAACCATCCCCAGGACAATTGCGTCACGCCCCACTTGGGAAGCAGGTAGGCCAGAACCGCCATCAGCGCAAGTGCTTCGAGTATGAAGGCGAGCGAGAGCGGATTGCTTTGCGCTGCAGCCAGCATCTCGGGCTGAACGAAGACGCCATACAAGAACGTGCCGTTCACGGCCACGAAGCCAAACGCCGCCAGCACCCACAGCCAGAAGCGCTCCGTCGGACTGTATTCGACTCGAGGGGACATTCCTGGACTCAATGCGCTATTTCTTCTCGTACACGACGAGGTTGTTGACCTTCTGGCCCTTGGCGTTGGTTCCACTCGTCGTGAGGATCATGGTCTTGCCATCTGCAGTGATGACTCGGCTGTATGTCTGCACGACCTTGCCGGCCTTCTTGCGAGTGCCCTCAACACGCTGGGCGTCCACTTTCGTCAACGCTATCGTGTCGTAGTCCTGCGATCCGGTGAGCGTGACGGGGACGTCTTTCCCATCGTAGCTCGCCGTGTATTGCGTCCCGGTGGGGTTGCCGGCCGCGTCAACTCCTTTGGCCTCGATCTTGTGCCCCTGACCGACAGCGGTGATCGTCAGGGTTGAGCTCTTGGGCGGGGGACCTGGATCGTATTTGGATTTGGCGACGTTGAGCACCCACGTTCCCACCGTCGGATCGCTTTGGGCAACCGTCGTCTGACTCGTTGCCACGATCCCGCAAACCAACAGCAGAGCCGACGCGCGCAGCACGCTGACTACCTTCATATTCGCCTCCATTTGAATGCGCGGATATTAGCACGCGATCCGAAGGCTGCCGGCAGAGTCTTTTCGTCTATTGACTTTGCATTACGAATATACTTTACAATACAAAGTATGCGCGTGCGGTTCATCCTGCCGGCGCTGACCGAAGCGACGAGCCCCTTCTGGCGCCCGGTCAAGTATTCGCTCTTCCCACCGCTCGGGCTGGCGACGCTCGCCGCATACCTGGCGCCCGACGACGAGGCGACGATCGAAGACGAACACGTCCAGCCGCTGTCGGTCGACGACGGCCGTCCTCCGGATCTGGTCGTGATCCAGGTCTACATCACCAACGCCTACCGGGCGTATCGCCTGGCGGACGCATTCAGGGCATGGGGCAGCTTCGTCGCGCTTGGCGGTCTGCACGTGACGTCGCTTCCAGAAGAGGCCGCCGCGCACGCGGACGCCATCTTCCTCGGGCCAGGGGAGCAGACGTTCCCGCAGTTTCTCGAGGACTTCCGCGCCGGGCAGGCCCGTTCCCGTTATCAGTCGACCTCGGGACGGACGCTCGAGCGGCTCCCGCCGATTCGCCGCGACCTCATCCGGCGGCGCAACTACCTCGTCCCGAATTCGATCGTCGTGACGCGTGGCTGCCCGCAGCATTGCGACTTCTGCTACAAGGACGCCTTCTTTGGCGGGGGCCGTTCGTTCTACACACAGCGTGTGGACGACGCGCTCGCCGAGATATCACGGTTGCCGGGCCGCCATCTCTATTTTCTCGACGATCATTTGCTGGGCGATCGACGATTCGGGCGCGCGTTGTTCGACGGCATGCGCGGCATGAATCGGCTGTTCCAGGGCGCGGCCACCGTCGACTCGATCCTGCGCGACGACCTGATCGAGCGAGCCGCCGATGCCGGGCTGCGGAGTCTCTTTGTCGGATTCGAGACGCTGACGCCGGCCAATCTCGCCAGCAGCAACAAGCGTCAGAACCTCGGCCGTGACTACACGGCGGTCACAAAACGCCTGCACGACCTCGGCATCATGATCAACGGCAGCTTCGTCTTCGGGATGGACGACGACGACGAGGACGTGTTCAGGCGCACCGTCGACTGGGCGATCGAGCAGGGCATTACCACCGCCACGTTTCATGTCCAGACGCCATATCCAGGCACGCGGCTGTACGCGCAGATGGAGCAACAGGGACGCATCACGACCAGGAACTGGGATCTGTACGACACCCGCCACGTGGTCTATCGCCCGGCGCGCTCTGAGCCCGGAGGCTCTGGAGGCGGGATACCACTGGGCGTACCGGGAGTTCTATCGCTGGTCGTCAATCGCCCGCGCGGCGCTCGCCCACGGGTCGCGGAAGCACCAGGCCAAGCATTTTGCGTACTCGGCCGGCTGGAAGAAGTTCGAGCGGGCGTGGAATCTGGTCATTCGGCTGCGACAGCTCCGGCAGATGACGCCCCTGCTCGAAGCGGTTCTTTCAAAGGTGACGCGATCCGGTCCGGATGGCCAGACGTCAACCGTTCAGAGTGTCCCGGCCGGGCGGGTTCCAGGGCCGCAGGCGGGGCAGGAGCCGGCGCACGTGTCGCCGGTACTCCGCGTATGAGGCGCCGAATCGCGCCTCGAGCTGCGGCTCCTCCGAGAGCGGTATGTAGACAGGTTGATGACGAGAAACAGCAGCGCCCATTGCCCGTGCGACCAGGATCGCAATAGCAACGCCTCGCCGATAAGCACAAACAGCACGCCGGAAATCATCGGGTTCCGCACATACCGATAGGGCCCTTCGACGACCAGGTGCTTCGGCGGATCCCAGGGCGCGAGCGTGCCCTTCCCGCGAACGGCAAACTGCCGAAGAGACGACGCAAACAACAGGAGACCAACAGCCAGGCTCGCCGCTCCAATAAGCTGCAGCAGGATCTCCGGCGTCGTCGTGCCGATGGCGAACCGGATGCCGTGGCGACGCGCGAGCCAGATCGGGATGACGACGGTGACGGTCACCGGCAAGATCGCGATCGAGAGAAGCTGTCTGAGAATCATCCGACCGGGCCGCTCCAGCGAAGGCGCGCATGGTAACATGCGCGCCGCAACCTCGATTCGCAGGCACACACCTATGAGCGTAAACGATAGAACGGCCGCGAGCTTGTCGCGGCGGCACGCGTTGAAGACGATCGGCGCAGCAGCAGCCACCGCGATCGTTGGTTCCCGAGCCGGCTCGGCGCAGGCGCAACAGCCGCCGGCTGGCCCGCCGAGCACGGTGACGAATCCGCCGCGAGACTTCGGCCCGAACGCGCCACCGACGACCTACTTCAACGATCCTGACATCCTGGTCGTCGATCCCGCATTCGGGGGTCTCATCCAGGTGAACTCGTCGATCAAGCGATTGTGGACCGGTGCGCTGTGGGCGGAAGGGCCAGCGTGGAGCGGGCTCGGACGGTATCTCGTCTGGAGCGACATCCCGAACAATCTGCAACTTCGCTGGCTCGAAGACGATGGCCGGGTGACCGTCTTCCGCAATCCGTCGAACAACAGCAACGGCAACACCTTTGACTTCCAGGGCCGTCAGCTGTCGTGCGAACACCTCACGCGCCGCGTCGTCCGCTACGAGCACGACGGCTCGATTACCGTGATCGCGGACGCGTTCGAAGGCAAGCGCCTGAACTCACCAAACGACGTCGTCGCTCACCCCGACGGGAGCTACTGGTTCACGGATCCGCCTTACGGCGGTCAGTTGTACGAGGGTCAGCCGGACGCGGCAGGTGGTCCGACGAATCCGGCCGGACGACTGAACCCTCGCCTTGGCCAGCCGCCCGAGTCCGGCGCGATGAAGCGCGAGCTGCCCACGAGCGTCTACCGTGTGGATCCGAAGGGCCGCGTGACACGGGTGGTGACCGAAGAGCAGGTACCGGATCCGAACGGCCTCGCGTTCTCGCACGACTACAAACGGCTTTACGTCGCCAGCACGGGCCGAGGACCTGGTGATGCCGGTCCCGGAGGCAAGGGCGACATGCATGTCTTCGACGTTGGCGACGGCACGCTGTCGAACGGCAAGCGCTTCTCGGATTTCATGATTGACGGCGTCCGGTGCGCGCCTGACGGCGTGCGCTGCGATGTCCACGGCAACGTCTGGTGCTCGAGCAACGCCGGCCGGGCGGTGGGCTACAACGGCGTCACGGTCTGGAATCCCGAGGGCAAATTGATTGGCCGGATCCGGCTGCCGGAAGTCTGCGGCAACGTCTGCTTCGGTGGTCCGAAGCGCAATCGCCTCTTCATGGCCGCGAGTCAGTCACTCTACGCCGTCTACGTCAACACGCAGGGCGCGGGGCCGAGTTAGTTCAAGGTTCAGGGTTCTGGGTTCGGGGTTCAGGGTTCAGGGTTCAGGGTTCAGCGCCTCGAACGCCGCACATTGAAACGCTGACCCGAACCCTGAACTCGAACCAGCTCCATGACGTCAGGACGACCGTCTGCTAGCACCCCTCGTCGAGGATCTCTCGAGCCTGCGATCGCTGCCCGAACTCGCAACTGAGACTGCGACCCGGGGACAGTCACTCGGTACAGTCACCGTGACTGCCTCCATGGGTGCGGCGCTCGAGCACTGGTCGAGAGAAGACGGAGTCCGCAGCGGCGGCGCTGCCAGCGTCCACCGCTATCACGGCGCCGGCTGGCTCAGCGGCGGTCGAGCAGACGACGCCGGCTCGGCCGCCGGCGCGCTTGTCGCGAGCTTTGATGGTCTCGGCGTCGGCTTCGCGGGCCCTCAAGGCACGACCAACGTCCGCAACCCATCGGACAACACGCCTTGCCGTCGGCCCCGACCACATCGTCCAGATCGTCAATTCCCAGACCGCGATCTTCACCAAGAAGGGCAAGAGGTTCGAGACGACGGGTCGCGTCCTGTACGGACCAGTCAACACGGCGAACTTCTTCAGAGGGTTTGGTGGCCAGTGCGAGGCGACCAACAACGGTGACGCTGTCGTGCGTTACGACCAGATCGCGAAGCGCTGGCTGGTGGTGATGCCGCTCTTCAGGCGCGGGCCAGTACGGCCCGATCAGCCTGAGGTCTGGAAGCCGAGCGACAAGGCGTATGTCAGCCCGCCAGGGATGCCGGGACAGCCCGGGGCAGCGATGACGCTCGTTCAACCTCCGCCGCCCCCGCCGCCGGATCCGTCGGCGACGGGCCAGCGCGGTCGAGGCCAGCCTGGAGGCCGGGGACAGGGTCCATCGGGCCCCTATTCGATGTGCTACGCGATCAGCTCGAGCGACGATCCGATGGGATCGTATTTCCGCTACGAATTCCTTCGTCCGCTCTTCCCCGACTACCCGAGACCAGCAATCTGGCGCGACGGCTACTACGTGCCGACGAGCACTGGCGACGACGTGATCGAGAAGCACGCGTGCGTGGTCGAGCGTGCAAAGATGCTCAAGGGTGAGCCGGCGCGCGAACAGTGCGTCGTGCTCGACGGCGTGGGCTTTCTCAACAACGCGGATGTTGATGGCACGGCGATGCCGCCGGCGGGCGCGCCCAACATCATGATGACCGCCGGGGGCTCTCAGCTGAAGGACGTCCTCGAAGACGACGGCGTGTATGCGTGGCGGTTCGCCGTCGATTGGAAGGACCCGTCGAAGACGAAGGTGACCGGGCCGGACAAGATTGCCGTCGCGCCGTATCGCTATCTGTGCGACGGCCAGCTCAAGAACTGCGTGCCGCAGCGCGGCACCGACCGCCGGCTCGATTCGCAGGGCGACAAGATCATGTCGCGCCTGGTGTATCGAAGGATCGGCAATCGCGAATCGATCGTCGGCGTGCACTCGGTGAACACGACCGCAGGTGGCGGAGGCGTGCGCTGGTACGAGTTTCGGCTCGATCGAAAGCGGAACGTCGCGCTCCACCAGCAGGGCACGTATGCGCCGGACGGGTTGTTCCGCTGGATGGCCAGCCCCGCGATCGATCGGTTCGGCAATATCGGAATTGGCTATTCCTTCGGCGGACCGGCGCAGTTTGCCGGTCAGCGGTTCGCCGCCCGCGTGGCGAGCGACCCTCCTGGTGTGTTGACCGTGCACGAGGCAGTGCTGGTCGAGGGGGAGGACATCCAGACGGGGATGCGGTGGCAGGACTACACGCAGACGGCGATTGACCCGTCGGATGACTGCACGATTTGGTACGTTGGCGACTACGTCAAGAAAGGCGCGTCGAGCTACTCGAGCCGGATCGGCGCGTTCCGGCTGCCGGGTTGCCGATAAGGCGGGCAGTATCCACTGAATCACTGCGGGTGGCGGGCACCCGCGCGGGGCCCGTCGCGGGACAGCCCACGGGTGCTCGCGCGCTGCCATGGGGCTCAACGGGTCCGCGCGCTGCGCGCCCGCGGGCGCCCGTCCCGCGCCACCCGCGAGCCCGCCGCAGTGACTGATTCAGCGGATACAGCCCAACGCTAAGCCCAGGCGCAGCGCAGTGATCTTCGCCTGCTCGGCGGCGGCAATCAGGATTTCGCGAGCAGGGTCGTTGCCGAGGCGGTCTGTGAGTTTCGCCAGCATCTCGTCGGCGCTCAGGCCCGAGGCGCAGACGATGAAGATGTATCCGAAGGTGTCTTCGTAGCGTCGATTCCCCTCTGCAAGTGCGTCGAGAACCGCGTCCGATGCCGAGTCGACTCCGGCCTGCTCGCGCGACGAGAGTTCGTGGGTGGCTGGAAACCGTTGACGGAGCATCTCGCGATCACCGATCTTCGGATGGTGGCTGAATGCCTCACGCCAATCGTCCGCTGACAGGCCATCCCATTCGACACGCGCGGCTGAGAGCAACGCCTCGCGACTGCCAAACGGCCGGCGGGCGAGCATTCGCTCGGCCCAGCGGGACGATCCACACGCCCGAACGAGCAGCCGGCGCGCCTCGTCCGCCTCCGCCTGGTCAATCGCCTGCCACGTGTCCATAGATCCGCAACCGGCTGATGCCGCCGTCAGGGAAAATGTTCAGCCGGACGTGCGAGATCCGATCGGCCGTGGACAGCTCTCGCGAATAGAAATGCCGGTGGTGTGGCTTGAGGGGCGTGCGCGGCAGGATCTCCCGCCACGCCGCCGACCCGAGGTCGCGCAGCGATGACGACGGCACGGCGCAGCCCTCGAGCGACGCGCTTTCCGGGTAGTTGCCTTTGAAATGATTGGTGTCGATCTCGACCTTCGAGATCGCGGCGGTCGTTCCGAGCCGAACGATCGCCCAGTCGTATCCCGGACCACGCCGCCGGCGCGTTTCCCAGCCGTCGCCCATGTTCGTCGCTCGCCCGGGCATGATCATGTTGTCCTTGGCGCCGAAGTGCATGTCGCTCGCGCCGATGACCAGTCCACCGTTGGTGATGGAGGCGAGGTCGATTGCGCGGCGTCGCCGGGCCACGCGCGTCCAGTCCACCGCGACGTCGCCATAGACCCGCAGACGAGCGACGCCGCCGTCAGGAAAGATGTTCAGCCTGAGGTGGGTCCAGGGCCGGTCGTCGACGACGGGGAAGAAGTTGTTGCCGTTGCCACGCAGCGGAGACGTCGGCAGCAGGGTGACCCATGGCGTGTCCGCCTCGCAGATCGACGGCGTCGGCGCGCGACGGCTGTCGATGCCCTCGAGCGAGCAATGCGACGGATAGTTGCCGGTGAAATGGCTGGTATCGACATTGATGCCGCGAATCTGCCCGCGCATGCCGAGGGCGATGACGCACCAGTCGTGGCCTGGCGTGCGGCGTCTGCGCGTTTCCCAGCCGTCCATCCATTTGCCGCGCGGCGTGAACTTGTCGGGGATAAAAATCGCCGGCTCGGCCTTCAGCAGACTGGACTTTGGCGCGAAGAACTCGTCGTTGGCGGCGATTGCGCGTCCTCCGACCCGCGCCGACGCGAGGTCGGCCAGGGCCGTGAACGGAGGAGTCAAGGATGCGGTGTTATGATCGGCGCCCACTGATGTCGGTGTCCTTTTCGCCGCACGCACTGCCGATTTGCGGCGATGTGTCGGTGTTGTCCGCCGTCTCTGATCCGTGTAATCCGTGTGATCCGTGTGATCCGTGTGATCCGTGGTGAGGGATCGTGACACATGCTCGCTGAGACTGCCTACGGAAAATCGAGCGTCAGGCTCGTCAAGGTGTCGCGCCACGGCGATCGACACGACCTCAAAGATCTCACCGTCTCGATCCGATTCGAGGGTGAGTACGACCAATCGTACACGGATGGCGACAACCGGGAGGTCCTGCCAACCGATACGATGAAGAACACCGTGTATGCCCTGGCCGCAACCAACTCCGTTGGCGAGCCGGAGGTCTTCGGCCGTGTGCTCGCGGAGCACTTCCTCGAGCGCAATCCGCGGCTGCGGCGAGTCCGCATCGACCTGACCGAGCAGGCCTGGGGGAGGATTGCCGTCGGCGCCCGCGAGCACGGGCAGGCGTTTGTCCGGCAGTCGGCCGAGGCGCGGTCGGCGACCGTGCAGGGCCAGGGCGATCGGATCACGATCGGGGCCGGCGTCAAGGACCTCGTGATCCTCAAGTCCTCCCGGTCGGGGTTCACCGGATTCCTGCGCGACGCGTACACGACCCTGCCTGACGTCGCCGATCGCATTCTCGCGACCGCGCTCACGGCGACCTGGCACTATCGGACGTCGGATCTCGACTTCAACCTGAGCTGGCGCGCAGTCCGCAACACGCTCCTCGAGGCGTTTGGCGAACACGACAGCCGGTCGGTGCAGCACACCCTCCACGCCATGGGCCGTGCCGTCGTCGACAACGTCGATGCCGTGACCGCCATCCGCCTCGTGATGCCGAACAAGCACCATCTTCCGGTGGACCTGACGCCGCTCGGGCTCCAGAACCGCAACGAGATCTTCGTGCCAACCGATGAGCCCTACGGGCTGATCGAGGCGACGGTGATGAGATAGCACAGTCGTCAGTCGGCAGTCTTCAGTCGTTAGTCGCAGTCGTCAGTCTGAGTCGTCAGTCGTCAGTCTGAGTCGTCAGTCGCAATCAACAAGATCTGTGGTTTTTCTCATCCGAAGCGAGCGTGTCGTTCTGCCGGAGGGTCTTCGCCCGGCGACGATTGTTGTGCGCGACGGACGAATCGCCGCGGTGGGCGAGCACGACGAGCGGCCGGCAGGTGTGCGCGAGATCGACTTTGGAGCGGACGTCGTGTTTCCTGGCCTCGTCGACACCCACGTCCACATCAACGATCCCGGCCGGGCCGACTGGGAAGGATTCGAACACGCCACGCGTGCTGCCGCGGCCGGGGGAGTCACGACCCTCGTGGACATGCCGCTCAATAGCATTCCGCCAACGACCACCGTCAACGGCCTGGAGCAGAAGCGCGCCGCTGCGCGCGGCCGGTGTTACGTAGACGTGGGTTTCTGGGGCGGTGTCGTGCCAGGAAACGCGGACGACCTCGCGCCGCTGGCGCGCGCAGGTGTCCTGGGCTTCAAGTGTTTTCTGTGTCCGTCGGGCGTAGAGGAGTTCGGGCACGTTGCAGAGGCGGACCTGAGGCAGGCGCTGCCGGTGACGGCTGCGCTGGGGCTTCCGCTGCTCGCGCATGCCGAGCTGCCGTCTCTGCTCGTCGAGCTGCAGAACGCCGATTCGGCTGAGGGGACGCTGCGCGATCCCCGGCGTTACGCGACATGGCTCGAGAGCAGACCCGACGCGAGCGAGCAGGGGGCGATCGAGCTGCTCATTCGTCTGGCATCGGAGTTTCGCGCCCGCGTGCACATCGTCCACCTCGCGTCTGCCGCCGCGTTGCCCATGATCCGCGCGGCGCGAGGCGCCGGGATCGACCTGAGCGTCGAAACGTGTCCCCACTACCTGACGTTTGTTGCTGAAGAGATCCCTGACGGCGCGACACCGTTCAAGTGCGCGCCACCGATCAGATCGCGAGCCAATCGCGACGAGCTCTGGAATGCGCTGGCTGCCGGTGAGATCGATCTCGTCGCGACCGATCACTCACCCGCGCCACCGGCGTTGAAGCGGCTCTCAGACGGCAACTTCATTGCGGCCTGGGGCGGCATTGCCTCGCTCCAGCTAAGCCTGTCGGCCGTCTGGACCGGCGCGGCCGAATCGCGGAGTACCAATCGAGCACCTCGCGCGCTGGCTGTCCGAGACGTCCGGCTAAACTGGCTGGCCTCGTTCAGAAAGGCGCCATCGCCGTCGGACGCGACGCCGACTTCGTCGTCTGGGACCCTGATGCCGAGACGACAGTCGATGCGAAGGCTCTCCAACACCGGCATCCGGTGACGCCCTACGACGGCCGCCGATTGCGCGGCCGCGTCCGCACGACGATACTCAGAGGCACGACCATATTCGACCGCGGAGATTTCCCCAGCCCGCCCAACGGGACAACCCTGAACGCAGCCTGAACCGTGAACCCTGAACCCTGAACCCTGAACCTCTGAACCTTGAACCTTGAACCCCATGAACCCCCTGAACCTGTAAAATCCCCCCGTGATCACCACCCACGTCTTAGATACGTCGATTGGCCGTCCCGCCGTGGGCGTGAGGGTCATCCTCGAGCGCGGCGGCAAGGCGAGCGACTGGCAACTCGTCGGTCATGGCGAGACCGACTCGGATGGACGGTTGCGCACGTTGACGGCCGAGGAGGCGCCGCTCGACCCCGGGCTGTACCGGCTCGTATTCGACACCCGACGCTACTTTGAGGCTCGCAAAGTTCGCGCGTTCTACCCGTCGGTGATCGTCATCTTCGAGGTAGCGGACGATCCGTCCAGCCGCCAGGCACACTACCATCTGCCGTTGCTGCTGAGTCCATTCGGCTACAGCACGTACCGCGGTTCCTAGCCTGCTGACTCGCGCTGAACCATGACACCGACACGTCGAGCACCCGCTGTCGTTCGATCACTGAGCCCGCGGGCGCTGGCGCCAATTGTTGCGGGCCTTCGCAAGACCAACGCCGCCGCCGGCCGCGCATATCCTGGAGAGAGAGGCGATCGCCAGCCCGTGCACAGCCTGTATGGGGGCGCACACCTCTTCAAGGCTGATTCGGCGGCGAAGATCGGCGCGATGGCGCGCTCGATTCTCGACGAGTACGCGCCTGACGCCGGTACGTTCGCCGGCGCGCTCGCGCTTCCGCCGGACCAGGCCGGGCTCGCCGCTACGATTCGCGCGCGGGTCGTCGACAAGCTCACGCGCGAGCCGGTGGAGGACTATCGCATCGACTTCGAAGACGGCTATGGCGTCAGGCCCGACGCCGAAGAAGACCGCCATGCGCAGTCGGTAGCCGAGGAAGTCGCCGCCGGTCACGCGGCGGGAACACTGCCGCCGTTCATCGGCATCCGCATCAAGCCGATGTCGAAAGAGCTGCACGCGCGCAGCCTGCGAACGCTCGATCTGTTCGTGACGACGCTCGCGCGCGCGAGCGCGGGCCGTCTGCCCCCGAATTTCGTGGTGACGATCCCGAAGCTCATGGGACGCGGTCACGTGGCCGCCGTCGCGCAGGCCTGCACGGCACTCGAGCGGCGGTTGAAGCTCGATCCGGGCGCGATTGCGCTCGAGTTGATGATCGAGACCCCGCAATCAATCATCGCCGCCGACGGATCGTCCTCGCTACGGGCACTGGTCGCTGCCGGCGATGGAAGGGTCAGAGGCGCCCATTTCGGCACGTACGACTACACGGCGCTTTGTGGCATCACGGCCCGGTGGCAGCACATGCGTCATCCGGCGTGTGACTTTGCGAAACACATGATGCAGGTGGCTCTTGCCCAGAGCGGCGTCTGGCTATCGGACGGCGCCACCAACATCATGCCGATCGCTCCGCACCGCGCCGACCGAGGTCGTCCGCTGACCGACAGCGAGCGTCGCGAGAACCGTGAGGCCGTTCATCGCGCCTGGAAGCTGCATTTCGACGACGCGCAGCATTCGCTGGTGAATGGCTTTTATCAGGGCTGGGATCTGCATCCGGCGCAACTGCCGACACGCTATGCCGCAGTCTTTGCGTTTTTCCTGTCGGCGCGTCCAGCGGCGACGGCGCGGCTCCGCAACTTTGTCGAGAAGGCCGCGCAAGCGACGCTCGTCGGCGACGTGTTCGACGATGCGGCGACGGGGCAGGGGTTGCTGAATTTCTTCGCGCGGGGCTTGAGCTCGGGCGCGCTGACGCTCGACGAAGCGCGCGAGACCGGACTGACCGAAGCGGAGCTTCACGGGCGGTCCTTCCTCAAGATCCTGGAATCCAGATCGCGGTAGTGGCGGTTCAGGGTTCACGGTTCATCAGGGTTCACGCGATCTTCGGGGTAGCCGGCTTCGCGCCAGCTTGCCATGTGCCCGGACAGACAGGTCACCCGCGTAAAGCCGCGTCCGCGGAGCGCGGCGCGGGCGAGGAAAGCTCGAGGGCCGTGGCCGCAGTAGACAACGATCGGATCGTCAGCGCCCGCACGGAGTTCGCCCGCGCGCCACGGAACTGCCCAGAACGGTATGTGGATCGATCCCGGAATGTGGCCGGCGTCGAACTCGGCTCCCGAGCGAACGTCGAGGATCAGAGGCGGCGTTCGCGCCATTGATTCGTTCGAGCAGGTCAGACGGAACGACATCCTTCATGTACCTGTCAAACCCTGACCCCGAACCCTGAACCGTGAACCCTGAACCCTGAACCTGTATCAGTGAATTTCCGGCTCCTCGATCTTCGCCGTCCCCTCGAGAAAATCGAAGTCGCAACCTTTGTTCGCCTGTGTCACGTGGCGGGCGTAGAGGTGACCGAAGCCTCGCGGGTACGCCACCTCGCGCGGCTTCCAGCCGGCCCGCCGGCGTGCCAGCTCGTCATCAGCGACGCGAAGCGTGAGGCGGCGGCCTGGCACGTCGAGCTCGATGAGGTCACCGTCGCGTACGAACGCCAACGGCCCGCCGGCGAATGACTCCGGCGCGACGTGCAGCACGCACGCGCCGTACGACGTTCCGCTCATGCGGGCGTCCGAGATCCGCACCATGTCGCGCACGCCTTGCGCGAGCAGCTTCTTGGGGATCGGCAGCATCCCCCATTCAGGCATGCCCGGCGCGCCGAGCGGACCGGCGTCTTGCAGGACCAGCACCGAGTCGGCGGTGACGGGCAGCGCCGGATCGTCGATGCGCGCCTCGAGGTCGTTGTAGTTCCGAAAAACGACCGCCGGTCCGGTGTGCTGGAGCAATCGTCGCTCCGTGGCCGTGTGCTTGATGACCGCGCCATCGGGCGCGAGGTTGCCGCGCAGTACGGCGACGCCGCCCTCGGGGCCGATCGGGCTCTCGCGCCGCGCGATGACCGCGTCGTTCGACACGAAGGCACCCTCGACGTTCTGGCCGAGCGTCTGCCCGTTGATCGTCAGGCAGTCCGTGTGCAGGAGATCGCGCAACCGGTCGAGCACGCCGCGGAGCCCGCCCGCGTAGTAGAAATCTTCCATCAGGTAGGCGCCCGACGGGCGGATGTTGGCGAGGAAGGGCGTGCGCCGCGACAGCTGGTCGAATCGATCGAGATCGAGCTCGGCGCCGGCGCGGCCTGCCATCGCGATGAGATGAATGATGGCGTTGGTCGATCCGCCGAGCGCCATTGCGGCGGTCACCGCGTTTTCGAAAGCCGCCGTCGTCAGGACCTCGCGCGGCTTCATGTCTTCCCAGACCATCTCGACGACACGCCGTCCGGCCGCGGAGGCCATTCGGGAGTGCGCGGAATCGGCGGCCGGGATTGACGAGGCTCCAGGGAGCGTCAGTCCGAGCGCGTCGACCGCCGCCGCCATCGTCGAGGCCGTGCCCATGGTCATGCACGTGCCGAAGGAACGGGCGATCCCTTCCTCCATCTCGCGCCACGTGCATTCGTCGATCGTCCCGGCGCGGCGTTCGGCCCAGTACTTCCAGACGTCGGTTCCCGATCCAAGCGGCTGCCCGCGCCAGTTCCCTCGGAACATCGGCCCGGCGGGCACGAAGATGAACGGGAGGTTCGCGCTCGTCGCGCCCATGACCATCGCCGGCACGGTCTTGTCGCAACCACCGAGCAGGATGGCGCCATCGGCCGGGTACGAACGCAACGCTTCTTCGGCCTCCATCGCCAGCAGGTTGCGGTAAAGCATGGTCGTCGGCTTCATGAAGGTCTCGCCCAAGGTCAAGAGCGGGATCTCCATGGGGAAGCCGCCAGCCTGCCAGACGCCGCGCTTGACGTCTTCCGCGCGCAGCCGGAAGTGCGCATGACACGGGTTGGCGTCGCTCCAGGTGTTGAGGATCGCGATGACGGGTTTCCCGGCCATGTCGTCGGCCGTGTAACCCTGCTGTCGGGCGCGCGACCGGTGGCTGGACGAACGCAAGTCGTCTTTGCCGAACCAGCGGTAGCTGCGCAGCTCTGTCGGAGTCTTCCGGGGACGATTCACGCGTCGCGCTCCCGCAACCCGCGCGCCACCGGCGCCAGTTCGGCCAGCTGCGCGGCGCTCAACGGTGAGACGTATGGTGGAATCGGCCCGGCTGGTGCGATGCCGGCGAGTTCGGTTGCGTGATGAAGCACGCGCGCCGGACCCCAGGCGTCGCGAACGTCTTCGAGCGGCATGAACTCGGCCCTGAGGCTCTCGGCCGTCGTCCAGTTGCCATCCGCGCAGGCCATCAGGAATTCGCTGCAAAGACCTGGCGCGATGCAGCCGGAACCGGTCGTCATCCCGCCGAGCTGGAAGTCGCGAAGATGCACGACCGCCGGCCGCTCGCCCATGCCGGTGATGACGCGCCGACGGTCGACACGCTTGAGGAGTCCGTCGAGCATCGCGTCCTTGCGCGGATCCTGCCGGACGATCGCGTACTTGATCGCGATCGCGACGCCGTCATCGACCAGGCGGCCGATCGCGTCGAGCGATTGCTCCTGGTCGGACCCAAAGCCGTCTTCCGACTTCAGATAGATGATGAGCGGCATGCCCGCGGCGTCGGCGATCTCGCGCATGCCGACCTCGACGCCTGCGGGGTCACGCGGATCGCCGCACGGCAACATCATCGCGGTGGGGAAGGCGTGACGACGAAGCAGGCAGGCCTGATCGAGCGCTCGCCCGAATGAAGGACCGAGGCTCGGGATCGGCCACCGCGGCGCCGCAAATCCGGCCAGCCAGTCGAGGAGCGTCTCGTACTCGGCGAGCGAGATGTGATAGAGAAACGCGTTGCCGCCATAGAGAAATCGCGTGATGCCGCCGTCGGCGATGTGCCTGGCCACGCGTTCGGCGGCGTCGAGGTCGAGGCTGCGCCTGCTGTCGGCCTTGCGCGGCAGCGGCGGCACGGCGTACACGCCCCAGAGATCTTCGAGATCGACGGAAGCTGAGTTGTCCGGAGTCAAGTCAGAGCCTCTTCCTACCTCTGGATGCGGGCGGAGCCGCCCTTGGCAAACGACCGCACCTGATCCAGCGTGGCCATGGTCGTGTCGCCGGGGAATGTCGTAATCAACGCGCCGTGCGCCCACCCGAGCTTGACGGCGTCTTCATGCGTTTCGCCGCTCATCAGGCCATAAAACACTCCGGCGGCGAAGCCATCGCCGCCGCCGACGCGATCGTGGACGTCGAGCTCGCACATCGGCGACAGGTACGCCTGCCCGTCGATCCACGCGACGGCGCCCCACGTGTGACGATTGGTCGAGTGCACCTCGCGAAGCGTCGTCGCCACGACCTTGACCTGCGGATATTTCTCGACCACTCGATCGATCATGCCGACGAACACGCCCGGATCGAGCTTGGACTTCGACGCCACCTCGGGTCCGGCGATTCCGAGGCCCTTCTGCAGGTCCTCTTCGTTGCCGACGAGCACGTCGACGAGCTTGACGATCCGGCTGAGCACCGACGGTGCCCGTTCGGGGCTGCCGGAGACACTCCAGAGTTTCTCACGGTAGTTGAGGTCGAACGACACGACGGCGCCGTGCGCCCTGGCCGCCTCCATGGCCTCGATGATGAGCTCGGAGGTCGTGTCCGATAGCGCCGCGAAGATGCCGCCGCTGTGGAACCAGCGCACGCCGGCGCCGAAGATCTCGTTCCAGTTGAAGTCGCCCGGTTTCAACTGCGCGGCGGCTTCGTTGGCGCGGTTGTAGAAGACCATCGGGCCGCGCACGCCGTAACCCTGATCGCTGTAGACGGTCGCCATGTTCGGGCCGCGGGCGCCGTCGTGCTTGAAGCGTTTGTAGAACGGCTTGACGCCCATGGCCCTGACTCGCTCGGCGATGAGATCCCCGATCGGATAGTCGACCATCGCGCTGGCGATTCCCGTGCGCATCCCGAAACAATCGGCAAGATTGGCGGCGGTATTGAACTCGCCGCCGCTGACGTGGATTGCGCAGCTCTGCGCCTTCCGAAACGGCACCACGCCGGGGTCGAGGCGATGAATGAGGGCACCGAGCGAGAGGAAATCGAGCGCGCCGTCGGGTCGGATCTGCAACGCCTTGGTCATGAGAGCTCGTCAGTCTCCTGGGGTCCAATCGGTATGAAAGACGCCATCGCGATCGATGCGCCGATACGTGTGCGCGCCGAAAAAATCGCGTTGCGCCTGGGTCAGGTTCGCGGGAAGCCGCGCGCTTCGATACGCGTCGTAGTAGGCGAGCGAGGCGCCAAGTCCGGCCACCGGAATGCCCAGTCCGACTGCGGTCTGGACGACGAACCGCCAGCCGTTCTGAACCGCTGGTCGACCGATGGTGTCGCGAAACGATTCGTCGAGGAGCAAGTTGACGAGACCGCGGTCGCGCCGGAACGCGTCGCGGATGTCGCCGAGCAACGCCGCGCGGATGATACAACCGGCGCGCCAGATCTTGGCGACCTCGCCCGGATCGATGTCGTAATGATATTCGGCTGACGCGATCCGCAGGAGCGACAGGCCCTGCGCGTACGAGGTGATCTTGCTGGCGTAAAGCGCGTGCCGCGCCGCCTCGATGAGCTGCTTGCCGATCGCCGGTGGCCAACGCCTTGCGGTCGGACCCGCGAGCACGCGGCTGGCCGCGACCCGCTCGGCCTTGAGAGCCGAGATCTGGCGGGCTTCCACGGCGGCGTTGACAGTAGGAATCGGCGCCCCGACGTCGAATGAGTTCTGGCTCATCCACTTGCCGGTGCCCTTTTGCTGCGCCTCGTCCAGGATGAGATCGACCAGCGGTTTCCCCGTGTCCGGGTCGATGTGCCTGAGGGCCTGCGCGGTAATCTCGATGAGATACGAGCGGAGCTCGGCCTCATTCCATGCCGAGAAGATGTCCGCGATCTCCAGTGCCGACAAGCCTCCGCCGCGCTGCAACAAGTCGTAGACCTCGGCGATGAGCTGCATATCGCCGTATTCGATCCCGTTGTGCACCATTTTCACGTAGTGGCCGGCGCCGCGCGGGCCCATGTAGGCCACGCACGGCTCACCGTCGTCGGCTTTGGCCGCGATCGCGCGCAAGATGGGGGCGAGCGCATCCCAGGCGGCGCGCGGTCCGCCGGGCATGATCGCCGGTCCGTGCAGCGCGCCTTCCTCGCCGCCAGACACGCCTGTCCCGACGAAATGAAAGCCGGCCGACGCGAGCTCGTCCGAGCGCCGATCGGTGTCGACGAAGTATGAGTTGCCGCCGTCGATGAGGATGTCGCCCGCTTCGAGGTGTGGCTTCAGGTGCGCGATGACACTGTCGACGGCCTTCCCGGCCGGCACCATGACGAGAATGCGCCGCGGCCGCTCGAGCATCGCCATCAGGCTCGTCGGGCTGTCGGCGGCGGCCACCGCCTTGCCTTTCGCCGGACCGTTGACAAACGCCTGCGCCTTGGCCGCGTCGAGATCGTAGCCGACGACTGGAAAGCCGCGGCTCTCGATGTTGCGCGCGAGGTTCGCCCCCATCACGCCGAGGCCGACCACGCCCATTGCGTACTTCACGATGACATCCCAGGAGCGTCCGGAGGGTTCCCGACGCGGAACAAGAGCTCGCCAGCGCGCGGCACCTTGTACGCGCCGCTCTTGATGTCGGTCGACCACTCGGCCAGATCGACATCGGACGGATCCGCATACTTGAGGCTGAGATGCTCGCACTGCTCGCGCGGAATACCCGTCGCGAGCGTCACGGTGATCCGCGGCGCCTCGACATGGCGCTGGACGTCGTAGGTGCCCCGCCCCTTCACGTGCGTCGAGTGCGCCAGGATCCCCAGCGGGTAGCTCCCGAAGCGATCCCACTGACCGAGGAAATAGTCGCGGCAGTGATACCCGACCTGATTGATCACATGCCCGTGAACGTGGCTGGCCTCACGGACGTGCGGCGCATAGACGACGACTTCGCCGCCGTCGGCCACCGCGGGCTCGGTCTTGTAGACGCCCTTGGCCGCCGTCCACAAGTCCTGATACATGGCCGGCATGACGGTCAGCACGCGATCGAAGGGCTGGTCGAGCCAGACGACGTGACGCCGGGCGGAGAGCGCCGCCGCCTGCCGCCACGCGTCGTAGTTGCCTCTCGCGTCGCCGCAGAAGACACCCGCGACGCCCTCGTAGGTCACGACGACCGCGAGGAGAGACAGGGGAGTCTGCAGCAGGTCAGCGGCGCGGTTGATGACCGCGCGCACCGGCGTATCGATCGTCCCGAGCACGTCCGAGCTCGTGATGAGCGCGCCCAGCCAATGCGTGAAGTGGATGATTTCAGATGCCGCGATGCCGGGAAACAGGTACTTCGTGCCGCCAGAAAAGCCGACCACCTCGTGAGGGAAGACGGGTCCGCAGATAAGGACGTGGTCGTATTCGACGACGAGGCGATTGAGCGCGACCGTGACCGGCTGATTCAGCCGGCCGAGGCTGAGCTCCTCGATCGTGGCCGCCGGAATCGTCCCGAGCGTCGCAAATGTCGCCGGGTCATCCCAACGGTGATTGAAAATCCGTCGATCGCCGGCGCGGCCGTCGACAACCGTCCGTCCGACCAGCCGGCTCAACTGCTCGTCGCTCATCGGCGTGTGCGTGCCGAGTGCGACGAGAAAATCGAGGGCCGCCACGCGCGGGCCGAGCTCGCGCTCGAGGATGTCGAACATCAACGGCATCGGCATCGTGCGGGTGCCATCCGGGATGAGGACGATCACCCGCTTGCCGTCGACCGGCAGTCGCTCCAATCCCTGCCGCGCCAGGTCGGCGACTTCCTCCGGCGCGAGATGCCCCTCGACGACGCCCCGTCCGACGACGACGCTCATCGTCGGAAATTGGTCGACGAGGCGGCGGCCGCGAACGTCTTGAACTCGCGCTCGACCGATTCCGGTGTCGCCGAGTTCAGGATCAGCACGCGATGGCGGAACGTCAACGACTTTCCAGGTTCGAGCGTCACGATCAGCTCCTCCTGTTTCGGATCGAAGACCTTCCGTCCGAACACGTTGGCCGAGAACAGGCCGTATCCCCGCGCATGCCAGTAGGTGGGGGAGTTGGGGTTCGAGGGATGGTCGAGGATCGCGATCGTGACGGGCTCCGCGCCGATTTTTCCGGCGAGCATGCACCAGCGGCCGCGCGTTCCCCAGACCGCGTCGCCCTTGAGCCCTTCGCTGCTCGTGTACAGGCCGGTGACGCCAGTGTTGTCGAGGACAGGAACCTTCGTCTCTTTTCCGCTGGCGTCGGTGAAGAGCTCCGGCTTCTCGGCCGGCTGCTCGAGCTCCCGCGTCACGCGAAGGCCGAGCGACCCTTCCTTGTTGTCGCGAAAGACAACGCGGCGGTCGAGCGCCGTGAGCGTGGTGATCCGGTCGATGCTGCGCGAGTCGCCGCCGCGGAAGACGAAGCGCGTCGTTTCGCGCAGGATCGCCGTGCCGTCGGGGGTCAGCCAGTCCATCTCGACCGCCAGCTCGCCGCGGTCGGCGCCGCTCTTGGTCTCGATGACCCGCTTGTGCCGGATGGTTCCCATCTTCGGCGCGCGATCGGCGGGGATGTCATTCGAGTTGTTCCAGAAATCCAGCCCGTTGACGTCGCCGTGGTTGAACCAGAGGCCGACGTGATGCGGGTGGTCGAAACGCTCGCGGGGCCTGGGATCGAGCGGGAAGCCGCGCGTCACGAGCGTCCCGTTGGCGGTCCGCAGCGGATACAAGACCGGTTTCTTCAGCGTCTCGGGATAGATGTATGAGGTGAAGGGCTTGCCGTCGATCGTGATGTCGACGCGGCGCCCCGCCTCGTCGGCGACAACTTTCATGCCTTTCGCACTCGCGGTTGAAGGGGCCGCGGGAAGCTTTCGGATCTTGATGTTCCGGTACCAGACGCGGTCGCCGTGATCCTGAAGCAGGATAAAGCCGTTCTGCAGCTTGCCGAAGCGCGCGACGTCCTTGAACTTGCTCTTCGCGATGGCTTCGCGCAGGGCGGGACTGTCGAGCTCGTATTGGAGCACGCGCGTGCCGTTCAGATAGTGCTCCACCGTCGTGCCGTTCGATACGATCCGGCTCTGGTTGAACTGACCGGCCGGCTTCAACGGACGATTCTGAGCGGGCAGGACGTCGTAGAGCGCGGCCGTCTGACGGTGCGGTCCGACTTTCGCATCGGCATGCCGCTCGTCGTCTATGAGCTGGTACTCGTGGCCGATAGCCGATGGCATATCTTCGAGGACGAAATACTTCAGCCCGCTGTTGCCGCCTTCGGCGATGCGCCACTCCCACGTCAGGTCGAACCTGTCGAACTGGACCGCCGTGATGATATCGAGCGCGCCACGCGTGTCGGTGCCGTTGCCGGGATTGACGGTCAGCAGCCCGTCTTCGACCTGCCACCGGGTGCCGGTCGTGTCGGGCTTCTTGTAGCCGTGCCAGCCGTTGAGAGACTTCCCGTCGAAGAGAAGAATCCAGCCGGCCTTCTTTTCCGCCGCTGTGAGCTGGTTGATCGGCTCAGCGCGGCGCTGGGGGTTTCTGCGCGATGGTCGCCGACGCGAGCGACGCCGCTGTCGCCACCGCAGCGATCGCCGGCGTGATGTAGTGACTCAAATTCGCCATGGTTCCATCCTTCTCTCTCAATGCTCGCGGGGCCCCACCTTTGTCAACGCGCTTGGGTCCCCACCCCCAAGCGCTTGCCGCTCGCGTTCGCTCGGCGACTTCCGCCTTCGCTGAAGCTTCGGCGGACCGCCGTAGCCCTTGGCGGAGGCTGGCCGCGCCGCAGGCGCTACCAACTGTGGATCGTTCCATCCTCGAGTCGCGCGACCGGCAGATAGGCGCGCTGGTAAGGGTACGACGCGGCAAGCGTTTCGTCGAGTTCCACTCCAAGGCCGGGCCGGTCGCCCGGGTGCATCGCGCCGTCTCTGAGCGTGTACGCGTGCGGAAACACGAGATCGGTCTCGCGCGTGTGCCCCATGTGCTCCTGAATTCCGAAGTTATGCACGTTCAGATCGAAATGCAGCGCCGCGGCCATCGTCACGGGGCTGAGATCGCTCGCACCGTGGCATCCGGTCCGGACGTGATACAGCTCAGCGATTGTCGCAATCCGGCGAAGATGCGTGAGACCGCCCGCATGGACGACGCTCGCGCGGATGTAGTCGATGAGCTGCTCCTGAATCAGACGGTAGCCATCATAGATGCTGTCGAACACTTCTCCCACCGCGAGCGGCGTCGTCGTGTGCTGCCGGATGGTGCGAAATCCCTCCTGAAGTTCGGCCGGCACCGGGTCCTCCATCCAGAATAGATGATATGGCTCCAGGCTTCGCCCGAGGCGCGCGGCCTCAATCGGGCGGAGGCGATGATGCACGTCGTGGAGGAGCACGATCTCGGATCCGAATTCCCGGCGTAGACGGTCGAACAACACCGGAGCGAACTGGAGGTAGGGCTCGGTGCTCCAGGTGCTTTCCGAGGGTAGCCCCCCACGTTCGGCAGGCTCGTATTGCCGCCCTGACGTGCTGACGCCGTAGCCGTGCTCGTGGCCCGGGACCGCGCACTGCGCCCGAATCGCCCGATACCCTGCCTTGTGATGGTCGGCGACCGCCGCCACGGTTTCTTCGAGCGTCGCGCCGCTCGCGTGGCTGTAGACGAGGACCTCATCGCGCGACGCGCCCCCGAACAGCTGATATACGGGCTTGTTCGCCGCCTTGCCCGCAATGTCCCACAACGCCATGTCGACCGCGGCAATCGCCGTCATCGTGACGGCGCCCTTACGCCAATACACGCCTTTATAGAGGTAGTGCCAGGTATCCTCGATCCGCCTGGCGTCCCGGCCGATGAGGAGCGGGACGACATGTTCGGAGAGGTAAGTGGCGACCGCCAGCTCCCGGCCGTTGAGCGTCGCATCGCCGAGACCCGTCAGCCCATCCTCGGTAACGATCTTCAAGGTGACGAAGTTACGGCCCGGGCTGCAGACGATGACCTTGGCGTCGGTAATCTTCATTCCAGGCTCTGTATTATGTGCCAGGCCGGCTGGTGGGCCGGGCGGGGTCGGACGTTACTCGAGGGCTCAGGGCTCAGGCTCAGGCTCAGGCAAAACCTTCGAGTACGTCTCGAAGGTTCTGCCTGAGCCCTGAGCCTTGAGCCCTGAGCCGTGAACTTTCGGCCGACTCCGACCGATACTCCCCGAGCGAGGTATTGATGATCTGGTTCTTTACGAGGGGCGCGGCCCAGATTGACGTCGAGGTCCACCGGGGGACCGAACCAGGCGCCTATACGCTGGCCGTGACCTATCCAGACGGGGCCGAACGCATCGAGCAGTTCGCCACCGCGGCCCGCCTGGTCACCCGGACCCTGACGATTCAGCAGCGGCTCATCGACGAAGGTTGGATGCCGGCGAGTCCGGCGACGGGCAAGACGATGGTTCCGCGGCGCGTTCGCCGACGCCACGTCCGTTTTGCTGCGGCGGCGGCCCGCCGGGCGCTCGCCTCCATGCGTCAGAGCATCAGCAGGCGGCTCGCGGCGACTTTCGGACTATAACAGTCGTCAGTCGGCAGTCGTTGGTCGGCAGTCACAGTCGACAATCAGAGTCGACAGTCGACAGTCCAGTCGACAGTCCAGTCGACGGTCAAGTCGACGTCCAGTCGACAGTCCAGTCGACGTCCAGTCGACCGTCCGGGTCGACCGTCAGTCCGCCCAGAGCAGTGCGGCCATCAGAAAGAGCGTCCCGATTGCGGCTCCGGCGCCGACTCCCGCACCGATGGCGATCGCGCGGCCGGTGCTGCCGGATGATGGAGTCTCCTGCTCCAGAGCCAGCAGTTCGTCGAACGGCACTTCCACGAGCGGTTCGGCGACACGCGCGCGCGGTTGTATCACGATCGCGCGGTCCGTCCGCTTGACGAGTGTGCCCCGGATGGTGCGATTGCCAGTGATCGTGGCTCGGACGTGCGACCCGACCTTCAACTGGCTGGCGAAATCAGCGAGGACGGTACGGTCGGACACTGCGGGCGCTGGAGCCGTCTGCACGCGAGCCGTCTGATTCATGGCGCAGCCTGGCGCTGTCAGTCCCACACACAAGAGCAATGCGATGAAGCGTTTCATGGTGTTCTCCTGTCTCCCGCTCAGAAATCCACCCCGAGCCCGAAACGCACCAGCGTTTCGTCCACACCTTTGTCGAAGACAACCTTGAGGTCGGTCCGGAAAAACGTTCGCGGATTGACGTAGGCCTTGAAGCCGACTGTCGTGAACGGACGAGCGACAAACTCCGTCCGGCGCGGGTGCTCGACACGGCCGAGCGCCGGTTGCGGTGCAAAGACGTCGTCTGTCTGATCGATCTGCTCCCACGTCAGATCGAGACCGGCGCCTGCGAATGGATGAAACCAGGCGTTGCGAAAAAACTGATAGTGCTGACCGAGGGCGAGCCGCCGCGTGACGAACTCGTAGGTCGAGTTGACGGTGGTCGGCCGCCGATCGATGACTGTCGAGGTGTAGACGTTCAGCTCGGCGCTCGAGCTGATTCCCGCTTCGATATCGGTCTTCCAGTGATCGGTCCAGTACCAGCCGAAACCTGCCCCGCCGTAGATGCTCTGGTTGTACCAGTCGTTGCCATAACGATCGGAGTTGAGCTCGGCCTTGTTCTCGCTGAGCCAGCCAAGCGTCCCGGTGACGTCCGCGCGTGAGACCGGTGCTGGCACCGTTTGAGCCCCGGCCAGAGGCGTGACCGCCAGAAGCGCTACCGCTACAAAAACCGCCTTCATACCCTGTAAGGCGCAGGCTTCCGGCGCGCCGGCTCACAAGAACTGGCGTGGGTATGGAACGGTCGACTGGGACTGGACGGCTGTCGACTGGGACTGTCGACTGGGACTGTCGACTGTGACTGTGGACTGTGACTACCGACTGACGATTGCCGACTGGCGACTGTCTTATTTCATCTTATGCGCCCGCAACTCGCGCCGGATCTCCTCAATGAGCACTTCGGGATCGAGCAAATCATCGGCGAGGAGCACAATCGGCAGGTCGGCGGCCGTGGCCTGCCGGAGCGCCGCGGCATCGGCAACCCGGGCCACGATGATATCGGGGCGAAGCGCGTCCATGACGCGGCTGGCTTCGTCGATCGTGCGTGTCGGCGCGACCGCAAAGTGGAGACGCGCGAGAATAGCCTCGCACCGCGAGTTGCTGTCCTCGTTGTCGTCGACGATCAACACGAGCGGGGCATAGCCCTTGCGATCACCGTCACGCCGGCCACCGCGCCTCGTGGACCGCCGGTCCGGGCCGCGTCGGTGCTCATGTTCGTCGTTCATGCGCCGAAAGGCGATAACGTTGCCCATGCTGGGGAGTAAGGGCCTGTGCCGGGACCATTCTTGCCGCGAGGAGGGCGGGCGTCAAGCAAAAGGAAGAGGTCGGCCCTCCAGCACACCGGAATTCGGCGCCGGCGGGCATTGAAAAGTGCCGGTCCGGGCCGGTTTACTCTCCGGCCCGGATTTTCTTGATTTTGGCGTCGCGATCGGTCGCGAACCGCTCGAGATCTCGCCTGAGCTCGGTTTCGCGCTCGGCGATCTCCGCCGGATCGAAGAGTGCGAGCACGGCTGACTGGTGCAGGATGCGGCGTTCGGCGACGCGCGCGTCGTAGACGCTCTTGGCTTCCGTGATGGCGGCGCGCTGTGCCTCGGTCAGCACCTGGGCCTCGACGCCAGCCGCGACGTCCTGCTTTTTGAGCTTCTCCATCGCGAGCTCGAACGCGCTCTTCGGGGCTTCGGACATAGGTGACTCCACGAGGTACATCTTAGTCCGTGCCGCCAGCCAAGACTACAAATCGACGGTGACGCTGCCAAAGCCTCTCACCGCAGAGCGCGCGGAGCCCGCAGAGCCACTTTGGATCGGCGCTCTCGGCGTCCTCGGCGGTGAAAGGCTTGTGGCAGTGAAGGCCGCCCCAATATCCCGTTAGAAACTGTCTCAGAAAGCCCGATCCGTGTTGTCCGTGTGATCCGTGGCACCGTGTGACCCGTGGCTTTAGTCGGCGGCGAGCGTTCTCGCCGGATCGACGCGCGCCGCGCGGCGCGCGGGGACGTAGCAGGCCGCCAGGACCGAGATGGCCAGTGCCCCCGTGGCCACGAGGAGCGTCGCCGGATCGGTGACCTTGACGTCATAGAGGACCGCGTTCAACGACTGACCCAGCGCGACCGCGGCCACGAGTCCCACCGCTACGCCGAGAGCGGTCGTTGCCAACCCCTGGCGCATGACGCTCCACAGAATGTCATGCTCGGTGGCGCCGAGCGCCATGCGAGTGCCGATCTCACGCGACCGCTGCCGGACGGCGGACGACATCACCGCATACGCACCGATCGACGCGAGCGCCAGCGCGACGCAGGCGAACAAGCCCAGTAGCCAGAGCAGCAGCCGCGTCGTGCTCATCGACTCTCGAGCGATTTGAGAGAGCGTGGACGATTCGGTGACGACCACGCGGGGCTCGATCGCCTTGAGCGCGCTCGTGATTGGCGCCAGAGCGGCCGACGGCTCGCCAAGCGTTCGCACGAAGAGCGTCGTGGCGCCCGATAGCACATACTCGAAGGGGAAGTACAAATCAGCACGCGGCTGATCGGTCAGCCCGGCGCGGCGGATGTCGCCGACGACGCCGACGATTTCAGCGACGTCTTGGCCAAGACGCACGCGTTTGCCGACGGGATCTTCTCCCCGGAAGAACTGCTGCTGCACTGCCGCGCTGATGATCACGACCGGCGGCGCGTCGGGCCCGTCCCGCCACTCGAACAGACGGCCGGCGCGAAGGGGAATGTCGAGGGCCCTGAAATAATCACCCGACGCCAGCTGCCACCCGACGTCCGGTGGCCGTTCTCCTGCCGGCACCGGTCGATCGGCCCGTTCGAAGGGCACCGTCCAGTTGTTGCCGGTCAGCGGCGTCACCATCGCCGCGCCCGCTCGGCTGACTCCCGGAAGTTGGCCGATCGCGGGGAACGCGCGTTCATAGAAAGCACGCCGGGCGCTCGGCGCCTCGTACCGGTCCGCCGGCAGCAACACGTCCATCGTCAGCACGTTGTCGATGTGGAAGCCCGGATCGACGGCCAGCAGCCGCGCGAAGCTGCGGAGGATGAGGCCGGCGCCGACGAGTAGAACGATGGCGAGCGCCACCTCGCCGATGACCAGCACCGATGCGGCCTTGCGCGCGGCTCGGCTAGGCCCGGCTTCACCTCGCGTCCCAAGCGCGCCGGCAATCTTGGGCCAGGCAGCCACGAAGGCCACCAGGCCGAAGATCAGGGCCGTCAGCAAGGTGAGCCCGAGCGCGAATCCCAGCACGGCGCGGTTGATCCCGACATCGCGCAATCCGGGAACCGCAACCGACCTCGGCACGAGAGAAACCAGTGCCGGCGCGCCCCAATAGGCAATAGCAATGCCGGCTGCACCCGCGACGAGCGCCAGCGTCAAGCTTTCGATGAGCAACTGTGCGGCGACCCGCGCGCGCCCCGCGCCGAGCGCGACGCGAACCGCGATTTCTCTCGTGCGTCCAAGCGAGCGCGACAAGAGAAGATTGCCGACGTTTGCGCAGGCCACCAGGAGCACGACCACCACTGCCGAGAACATGAGCACGAGCGGCCGCCGTGTGTTACCGACGATCGCGTCCCTGAGCGAGACCGGCAGGTACTCCGAACCCTGGTTCTGGGTTGGGTGCTCGCTCTCGAACGACTTCGCGAGAGTGGCCATGTTCAGTCGTCGCGTCATTGAACGTCACGCCTGGCTTGAGCCGGGCGACGGCGAGAACCCACCCGGATTTCCTGCCCGGGGGTGCGGCATCAGGCACATGCATCGGTACGATGACGCCGGTTCGCTCCGCGGTCGGTGGAAAGCGAAACCCCGGCGGGGCAATCCCGACGATCTGCCGCAGCTCGCTCCCGATGCGGATACTGCGACCGATCACGTTGGCATCGGATCCGAAGTAGCTCTCCCAGAGCTCATATCCGAGGATGGCGACTGGCGCCGCGCCCTGGCGCGTGTCGTCTGCGGTCAACTGGCGACCGAGCGCCGGCGTCACGCGAAGCAACTCGAAGAGCCCTGAGGTAGCCGAGAGCGCCGACACGCTCACTGGTTCGGCATCTCCATAAATCGTCGCCGGCCCGGAGCCGTAGGCGACGAGGTGGTCAAGAGTGGTTTGCCGGGCCGCCAAATCGACGTAGTCGCCGATCGCGACGAACTCCTTCGAGATGCCGGTGCGCCGATCCCGATGGTTCAGGATCACCAGGTTGTCCGCGTCCGCATACGGCAGCGGCCTCAGCAGCACCGATTCGACGACGGCAAAAACCGCGACGTTCGCGCCGACACCCAGGGCGAGCGTCAGGATCGCCGCGGTGCTGAACGCCGGTTCGCGCACGATCATCCGGAACGCGTGGCGGAGATGGTGGAGCAGCATGGTGTGATTAGACGCGCTTTGATCGTGTTCAGTTGTGACCGGTCACACGTCACAGCCCGATGTCGCTTCGTCTCGCTCTGAGCTCCGTTGACACCAGCGCCGCCCTACAAGCTGTCTGATGTACAGCGCGAACGAGCGGAAGCGAGTGAGCCACGCGAGCGGAGCGGGGCGTCGGGGTCCCCGCGAGCGAGCGTGTAAGGGGGTCCGGGGGACAAAGTCCCCCGGATGAGACTACGAGTCGAGCATCGCGAGCCGTCGCTGGAGGAACCGGCGCTCGGGTTCGCTGCACTGGAGCTCCAACGCTTGCCGGTAGCAGGCGGTCGCCTGCGCGCGTTCGCCGAGCTCGGCATGGATCCGGCCGGTCACCGAGGGAAGCAGGTAGTAGTTGGCGAGCGCCGGCTCGTTGTGCAGGGGCCGGAGGGCGGCGAGGGCGGCGGCCGGACCGGCGACCCTCGACAGCGGCGACCGCGCGATTCAGCCGAATGACTGGAGACGGGTTGAGCGTCAGCAGGTCGTCGTAGAGCGACAGGATCCGATCCCAGTCGGTCGCTTCCGCCCGCTCGGCTGCCGGCGTGCACAGCCGCAATCGCCGCTTGAACGTGATAGGCCGTCAGCTGTCGACCTTCGGCGCATCGCTCGAAGTGCGCGAATCCGAGCGCGACGAGCCCCCGATCCCAGAGCGATCGATCCTGGTCCTCGAGCAGCACCATCTCGCCGTTGCGCGTCCACCCGCGCCGGCAGGCGGGCGGCCTGGAACGCCATCAACGCGACCAGCGCGTGAGCCGCCGGGCCTCCGCCGGAAGCACCGGCGGAGACGATGTGCGGCGACTGCGCGATCAGACGTCCCAGCCTGAGGGCCTCACCGCAGAGATCCTGCCGGACCAGATCGTCTCCCGCGTGCGCGTTGTAGCCCTCGTTGAAAAGAAGATAGACGACCTCGAGCACCGACTCGGTGCGCACGCCGAGGTCGGATCCGTACGGAAGCTCCAAACCGACTCGCTGTTCGCGCAGCACACGCTTGGCTCGAACGAGCCGCTGCGCGATCGTCGATTCAGTCGAGAGGAATGCCCGCGCGATCTCCGGCACGCTGAAACCGCCGACCGTCTTCAGGCTGAGCGCGACGCGCGCATCCGGCGGCAGCGACGGATGGCAACACATGAAGACCATCCGCAGCTCGTCGTCTTCGATTGCCGAGTCCGAAGGCTGCTGCGGCCCCGAGGCGCGCTGCAGCTCAGCGGCGATTTCGTGCGCGCGCGCCGCGAACGACGCGTTGCGCCTGAGCACATCGAGCGCGCCGTTCCGCGCGACTCGAAAGAGCCAGCCCCCGGGATTCTGCGGCACGCCGGAATAGGGCCATTGCTGGAGCGCCTTGACGAGCGCTTCCTGCACCACTTCTTCCGCGAGGTCGAGATGCGCCGGACCGAAGATCCGTGTGAGCCAGGCGACCAGCTGTCCCGCCCGATTGCGGAACAGGTGGTCGACCAGATGCTGCGACGACATCGCTCAGATCATATCCATCTCACACCAGGTCATCGCATCACGTCGACCTGGCGGACTTCGATCGTGCCGTCATAGTCGAGGTGTGGGCAATCGCGCGCGTGATCGATGGCAACGTCGTAGCTGGGCGCCTCGATCAGGTAGTACCCCCCGAGGACTTCCTTCGACTCGCTGTACGGGCCGTCGGTGATGCGGACCTGGCTGTCTTTGCGTCGCATGACCTTGCCTGGTTCGTTGGTCAGCTTGTCACTCGCTTTCCATACTCCGGCCTCGCGAAGCTTCTTGCCCCACGCAATGTACTTCTCGACGACCTTCTGCATCTGTTCGGGGCTGACATTGGCGAACGCCGCCGGATTGTCGTGCAGCAACAACATGTACTTGGGCATGAGTCTCCTTCTCCTCGTGATTTACTTTCCAACCCTGGTGAATGTCTCGAGCTCGGTCATCGTGTTCTTCCCATCCTGGAAGAACTCCCAGGAGGTCGTGAAATGATTCGCATCGTCGATCCGATAGAGCGCGCGGCGCATGTGGCCGACGCGCTCGGTCGGCATGTTGGTGCCACGCAGGAACTCGAACTGGATCTCGCCGGTTCCGGCGTCGAATCGGTCGGCCTTGAGGGTCGGCTGGTTCTTCGCGATGCAGTAGTGGGTGAGGACGAGCGTTGCGCCATCGAGGTAATAGGCCGTGACCATGTGGCCGCCCCCCGGAAGTGCCGGGTTGCTGTACCGCTCCATCAAGACGGTACCTGAAGCCGTCAGCTCGAAGGTGGTCGTGGCTTTCTGCCCGTTCTTGGCCGGCGATTCCCACGTCCCCTGCAGCGCCTTCAAGCGTTCGAACGCGGCTCCCGCGTCGACTTCCCCCGAGCCCCCGCTCGCACGCGTGGAGCGATCAAAACCGTGGCACAGGCGATGGCGGCGAGCGTGCCTTTAGAGACGAATGTCAGCATGTAATTCCTCCCTTCGCCTTGCATCGGCGTCGCGCGGATGCGTCAGCGTATTTGATCTACAGACGAACGAGCTTGGATGAAATCGACGGAGCGCCTGCGGCCCGAGCGCGGCGCGAAGACGCCGCGCGAGAGAGCGGGGGTGGGGCCCCGCGAGCATGAAAAAGTTCGTGGCTCAGCCGCGACCCGGCGTGGGGCGTTTTCTGCGCTAGGATTGCCGGTCATGCCACCCATGGATGTGCTCGAGGGCTCTTCTAGTTGCGCGCTGCGCTGACGAGTCAGGCCGCGCCGTCCCCACCGGACACGGAGGTCTTTCTGGCGTCGCTGTCCGTACGCGATGCGCAAGATTGAGATCGGTAAGCCCATCAACATCTCGAACAGCCCGGGGTATGACAATCAGCCAGCGTTTACGCCCGATGGGCAGTCTGTACTCTTCACCTCCGTCCGCGGCGGACGCAAACCCGACCCGGCCAACAGCGCCGCCACCGGCAGCGACATTTACCGGTACGAGATCGCGACCGAGCGACTCAGTCAGGTGACCAACACTCCCGAGGCGGAGTACTCCCCGACGGTGACGCCAGATGGCGGTCACATTTCCGTGATTCGTGTCGAGGCCGACGGGACTCAGCGTTTGTGGCGGTTTGCCCTCGATGGGACGCAGCCGGAACTGGTGCTTCGGGATATCAAGCCCGTCGGATATCACGCCTGGGGTAGTGCGACCGCGCTCGTCTTGTTCGTGCTCGGGCAGCAGGGTCAGCCAGCGACACTCCAGGTAGCGGACCTCCAAACCGGCCGCGCCGAGATCGCGGCCACGGGGATTGGCAGGTCGTTGCAGCGGATTCCAGGAGGAGGCATCAGCTTCGTGCTTCGCGACTCGGCAGCGGAGGGTCAGCCCGCGACCCTGGTCATCAGCGAGATCGACCCGGTGTCGCGTCAGACCCGGCCGCTCGTGCGCGCGCCTGCCGGAGCCACCGAGGTCGACCTCGCGTGGGCACCGGATGGCTTGCTCCTCGCCACAATCCGCGGGCAGCTGATGTCCTGGCGTCGCGGCGATCGCGAGATGGCCCGAGTCGCCGGTCTCGATGGCCTCGGGCTTCCGTCCGTGACCCGTTTGGCCATCAGCCCGAAAGGGGACCGAATCGCGCTCGTCGCTCCAAAACCCTGAGCTCAACTGCGTGGTGGCTGGCCCGCCGACCGGTATACGGCTTGCACAGCTTGTACACCGCACGGAGGTGCACGATGGGTCTACGAGAGAAGTACGCCTACGCCATTCAGACGGCGAAGGGCAAGTTCGACGGGAGCGCCCAGGAGAAGGACGGCAAGTTGTACTTTGCCGGTACGGTCAAATCCGAAGCGGAAGCCAATGAGATCTGGAATGCCATCAAGACGATTCCGGACTGGCGCACCGACATCGTCGCCGATATCAAAGTCGTCGCGTCGCCGGCTGGTGCCGCGGCAGCCGCCAAAACCTACACGGTGAAAGGCTGGTGACACGCTGAGCGCGATCGCGAAATCACAACTGGGCGACGCCGGCGCGTATATGAAGATCTTTGACGTGAACAAAGATCAATTGAGCGATCCCGACAAGATCAAGCCGGGACAAGTCTTGAAGCTTCCGTAAGCCAGGGTTCGACGACGGCGGGATTGGTGTAGAGTGCTCAGGCCGGGGTCACGCAGGCCCTGAGGCCTGGGCCTCGACCGCGTAGTTTTTGGTGGGTGTCTCGCCGAATGGAAACCGTCAATCCACGGCCTTTGCTTCTCCTCGTCGAGGACTACGCCGACACGCGTGAAATGTACGCGGAGTTCCTCAGCCCTTCCTTCGATGTCCTGGAAGCCGGCAGCGCGCGCGAGGCGCTCGAGCTGCTGGCGACGCGCGTGCCCGCCCTCGTGATCACCGATTTCACCTTGCCGGGGATCGATGGCTTCGAACTGATTCGTCAGATGCGCGGGAACGAGTCCACGCGGCAGGTGCCCGTCATCTGTTTGAGCGGGCATGGCGGGCGCGCGCATGAACAGCGCGCTCAGGAAGTTGGATGCGACCGCGTGCTTGAAAAGCCGTGCCAGCCCGAGGCACTCGCGCGCACCGTGCTCGAGCTCGTTCGCGCGAAGCCGGGCCACTAGAGCCCGGAGCACGGTCTCACAGACCGTCAGGTCTCGTGGAGCCGAGCCGACCTCAGCTGGCTGGTGACAGCGCGATAGTATCGCGACGGCAGACGGTGCCCGATCCTGGACTCCATGAACCTGGACGCTTCCACGAGCGCCGCCAGGTTGACACCGCTTGCGATCCCCAGGCCATCGAGCATGTACACCAGATCCTCGGTCGCGAGGTTGCCGGTTGCGCCGGGCGCATAGGGGCAGCCACCAAGCCCGCCCGCTGACGAATCGAAGGTCGTCACTCCCAGTTGCAGCGAGGTCAGCACGTTCGCGAGGGCCGTGCCGCGTGTGTCGTGAAAGTGGAGGGCGATTCTCCCGATGGTCACGCGCTCAGCCACCGCAGACACGACAGGGGCGACCTGTCCGGGGTGGGCGATGCCGATGGTGTCGCTGACCGACACTTCGAATGCGCCCATGTCGACGAGGGCGGCGCACACCGTCGCGACGCGCTCGGGAGGGACCTGGCCCTCGAACGGGCAGCCAAACGCCGTCGAGACGTAGGCGCGCACCCGGATGCCCAGTTCCGCCGCCCGCTGACAAACCGCGCGGTAGCTGACGAGCGACGCTTCGATCGTCTGATTGATGTTCTTGAGGCTGAAGGTGTCGGAGGCGGCTGCAAAAATCGCAATCTCGGTGACGCCGGCGGCCTGAGCCCGCTCGAGGCCGGCGAGGTTCGGCACGAGTGCCGTGTAGCGGACCCCGCGTGTTCGCGAGATGCCTTTGAAAACGTCAGCCGCATCGCCCATCTGCGGCACCCACTTCGGGCTGACGAACGCGGCGACTTCAATCACCGGCAGACCAGCGGCCGACAAGAGATCGACGAACGACACCTTGTCGGCGGTCGAAATCGACCGCCGCCTCGTTCTGGAGGCCATCCCGTGGACCGACCTCGACGATTGTGACCTTCGCCGGCAGCATCACGCCTCACCGATCTCAATCAGAACGAGACCCGGTTGAACGAGTTCGCCTTCATGGCAGTGCACCGCGCGGATAGTCCCCGTCGCGGGCGCGCGGACCGGGAGCTCCATCTTCATCGCTTCGAGTATGACGAGCGTGTCGCCCCGTGTGACGGTATCGCCCACCTTGACTGCGACGCGCCGCACGGTGGCAGGCATGGGCGCAGTCAGTGACCCATGGTGGACATGATGCCCGGTCCGGTGGACCTGGCCCGATCCCCCGGGCGTACCTCGACGAGCTCGAAGACTCGACCATCCACGAAGACCCACTTGACGTCGTCGGCCGCCACCGCCCATGCCGTCGTGCTGCGCTCGCCGGCGATTCGCAGTGAGCCATGGCCATCGCTGGCGATTTCGAAGACCTGCCCCTCGGCACGGACACGATGCAGCGGGCTCTCCTCGAGCACGTCGACTTGAAACGGTTTGCCGTCTTCATCACCAGCGCGAGTCAGCAGGACGCTTCGGCTTGGCATGTCGAGGTTACCGGCCCCATCGCGGTATTGTCGACCACGGGTCGTGATCGACGCGGGCGTCGCCGGTAGACGTCGATGCGTTGCGCCGGCGCGACGGTTGCGACGGCGGCGGCAGCGAGCGCCTCCGCTGGCACACCATCCGGCTCTGTCAGCTCCGGCAGATGGTCGTCGATGAGACCGGTATGAAGGCCACCATCGCGGAAGGCGGGCAGCTCGAGCAGGCGGATGAGAAACGGAATGTTCGTTCGCGTGCCGAGGATGGGGTAGCGCTTCAGGGCGTGCACGGCGCGCGCGCGCGCAGCGTCTCGCGTCTCGGCGTGGACAATGAGTTTCGCGAGGAGCGGATTGTAGTCGACGCCCACGCGATCGCCTTCGGTTACACCCGAATCGACTCTGATGCCAGGGCCGACGGGCTCACGATAGAGTCGCAGAGGCCCCGCCTGAGGCAGGAATCCGCGCGCAGGATCCTCGGCGTAGATTCGGCATTCAAGGGCATGGCCGCGTTGTGACAACGCCTCTTGCGCCCAGGGCAGGCGTCCGCCCTCCGCGACCACGAATTGCGCGCGAACCAGATCGACGCCGACCACTGCCTCCGTCACCGGATGCTCGACCTGGAGCCGAGTGTTCATCTCGAGAAAGTAGAACCGGGCACTGTCACCTTCGCCTTCGACGAGGAATTCGATTGTCCCCGCGTTACGATAGCCAGCCGCCCGCGCGGCCGCGACCGCTGCCTCACCCATGCGTTGGCGAACCCCGGCGGTCACAGCGGGCGACGGGCTCTCCTCGACGATCTTTTGATGGCGACGCTGGACCGAGCACTCGCGCTCGAAGAGATGGACGACGTTGCCGTGCGTATCGGCGAAGATCTGGATCTCGACGTGCCGAGGCCGTTCGATGAGGCGCTCCACGTACAGCGTGCCGTCGCCGAAAGCGGCGGTGGCTTCGCGCCGCGCCGCGGCGATTGACTCCCTGGCCTCGCTGTCATGCCGCACGATCCGCATGCCCTTGCCGCCGCCACCGGCGGAGGCTTTCACCAGCACGGGATAGCCCAGGCCGCGGGCCGCGGCGAGTACGCCGTCGTCGGACTGATCGCGCGGCGTGTCGCCCGGCACGATTGGGACGCCCGCGCTCTGCATCAATGCGCGCGCCCCGATCTTCGATCCCATCCGCTCCATCACGCGGGCCGGCGGTCCGATGAAGATGAGCCCTGCTTTCTCGCAGGCCAGTGGAAGGGCGGCTCGCTCTGACAGGAACCCGTAGCCCGGGTGGATGGCGTCTGCCTCACTCGACGCGGCCGCGGCGATGAGTGCGGGCACCGAGAGATAGCTCTCGGCAGGCGCCGCCGGACCAATCCGTACCGCCCGGTCGGCGACCCGCACGTGCAACGCGTCCTTGTCGGCGTCGGAGTAGACGGCCACGCTCTCAATCGACGCTTCGCGGCAGGCCCGGGCGATCCGAACCGCGATCTCGCCGCGGTTGGCGATGAGCACGCGACCAATGGCCATCAGGCTACTGAACCCATTTCGGCTTTCGCTTCTCGAGAAACGCGCGCATCCCTTCCTGTCCATCCGGCGAGACGCGCTGCTCAGCGATCCGGAGCGTCGTCACGCCGATGACTTCCGCCGGACGGGTGCCCTGAATCTCCTTGATCAGCTCCTTGGCGGCCGCTACCGCGCTTGGCGCCGAGGTCAGAATCTCGCGGATGTAACCGTCGACGATCTCATCGATCGACGCCAGCGGGGCAGTTCGGTGGACGAGGCCGAGCTCGCGCGCCCGAGCGGCGTCGAATCGTCCGCCCGTCAGAAACAGCTCGCGCGCAGCGGAGGGACCGATCTTGGCGATCACGTAGGGAGCGATGACGGCTGGGAGGATTCCCAGCTTCGTCTCGCTGAACGCAAAGACGGTGTCGTCGGCGGCGACGACGATATCGCAGACCGCGGCGAGCCCGATGCCGCCACCAAGCGCCGCGCCGTGGACGCGGCCGATGAGCGGCACTGGCAACGAGTCAAGGAGCTCGAGCATCCGCGCGAGATCCTCGGCGTCACGGAGGTTGTCCTGACGGGTGTAGGCGATCGCCTTGGTCATCCAGGCGAGGTCCGCGCCAGCGCAAAACGCCGGACCTTCACCGGAGAGCACGATCGCGCGGAGCGTCGGATCTTTGGCCGCGCTTCGAGCCAGCGCAGTCAACGCCGCGATGACTTCTTCATCGAAGGCATTCCTCACCTCGGGCCGATTGAGGCTGACTCGCAGAATGCCGTGATGTTCCGGCGGACCGTCGCGGCGGGTGGTCGTGAGGACGGACATGCCCGACGATCTTACATGCGGAAGACGCCGAATCTCGGCTCGGCGAGCGGCGCGTTGCATGCCGCCGACAGGCCGAGCGCGAGCGCCTGGCGCGTCTCGGCAGGGTCGAGAATCCCGTCGTCCCAGAGCCGGGCGGTCGAATAGTACGGCGATCCTTCGCGTTCGTACTTCTCCAGGATGGGCTGCCGGATGGCTTGTTCATCTTCCGCCGAGAGGGCGGCGCCGTCGCGCGCGAGCTGATCTTTCTTCACGGTCGCGAGGACGCCGGCGGCCTGCTCGCCACCCATCACCGAAATCCGCGCGTTGGGCCACATCCACAACATTCGCGGTTCGTAGGCACGTCCGCACATCCCGTAGTTGCCGGCGCCGAACGAACCGCCAATCACGACGGTGAACTTCGGCACGACCGAGTTGGCCACTGCGTGCACCATCTTGGCGCCGTCTTTCGCGATCCCGGCGCGCTCGTACTGGCGTCCGACGATGAAGCCGGTGATGTTCTGCAAAAAGATCAGCGGGATGCCGCGGAAGTTGCAGAGCTCGATGAAATGCGTCGCCTTGAGCGCCGATTCGGAAAAGAGCACGCCGTTATTGGCGATGATGCCGACGAGCTGGCCGTGCAGCCTGGCGAACCCGGTCACGAGCGTGACGCCGTAGCGCTCCTTGAATTCGTCGAAGCGAGAACCGTCGACCATCCGCGCGATGATCTCGCGCACTTCATAGGGCTGCCGCGTATCGGCGTTGACGATGCCGTAGATCTCGCGGGGATCGTAGCGCGGCTCTTCCGGCGTCGTCATGTCGGCCGGCATCCGTTTGACGGTGTTCAGCGTCCCGACGATGGTGCGGGCGAGATGCAGCGCGTGAAGATCGTCTTCGGCAAAGTAGTCTGCGACGCCAGACGAGCGCGTGTGCACGTCAGCGCCACCAAGATCCTCGGCCGATACTTCCTCGCCGGTCGCGGCTTTGACGAGCGGGGGGCCGGCGAGAAAGATGGTCCCCGTGCCCTTGACGATGACCGTCTCGTCAGACATCGCGGGGACATACGCGCCGCCAGCCGTGCACGATCCCATCACGACCGCGATTTGAGGAATCCGCTCGGCCGACATTCGCGCCTGGTTGTAGAAGATGCGGCCGAAATGATCGCGATCCGGAAACACCTCGGCCTGCAGCGGCAGGAAGGCTCCCCCGGAGTCGACGAGGTAGAGGCACGGCAGCCGGTTGTCGAGGGCGATCTGCTGAGCGCGCAGGTGCTTTTTGACGGTCAGGGGATAGTAGGTTCCACCCTTGACCGTGGCATCGTTCGCGACGATCAGCACTTCGCGGCCAGAGACCCGGCCGATGCCGGTCACGAGCCCGGCAGCCGGTGCTTCGTTGTCGTAGAGGTCCCATGCCGCGAGCGGCGAGAACTCGAGAAACGGCGAGGCCGGATCGAGGAGCTTGTCGATGCGCTCGCGAACCGGAAGCTTTCCCTGAGCGCGATGGCGCTCGAGGTACTTCGGTCCGCCGCCCTGCCGCGCAACTTCGCGGCGCTCGGCCAGCTCGCTCACGAGCCGTGCCATCCGCTCGCTGTTGGCGCGAAAGGCTTCGGATGTGGTGTCGATGTGAGAGGGATGGTGTCCATCGCAATGCTGAGTGCTGAATGCTGAATGCTGAATTGAATTCTGAATTTACTTCAGCATTCAGCATTCAGCACTCAGCATTGCTGTTACCACCCACAACAGTCGGTCTTGAACCTGCACGTCGGACACCGCCACACGGCGTGCATCCGGAACATCTCGCTGCCGCATCGCTCGCAGATCACTTTGTCGCTGGCCGCGAGCGTGCACGGCGGAGGCGTCGCTGACGGGTTCGACCGGATGGGCTGCGCGCGCGCGTTTTGACCAACGGCCTTGGTGGGTTCGGGCATCGGGGTGGATTATAAGCCGAACTCGATGGATCTCCTGGGCGCGCGCGAGCGGATGGTGGAGACGCAGATCGCAGGCCGTGGCGTCACTGACGTCGCGGTCCTGGCGGCGATGCGCGATGTGCCGCGACACCTCTTCGTACCCGAAGGGTCCCGCCAGGATGCGTATGAGGACCGGCCCCTTGCCGATCGGCGAGGGCCAGACCATCTCGCAACCCTACATCGTCGCCGCGATGAGCGCCGCGCTCGCCCTTCAAACAACCAGTCGCGTCCTCGAGATCGGCACGGGTTCCGGTTATCAGGCGGCGATCCTCGCGAGGCTGGCGCGATCGGTCGTGACGATCGAGCGTCACGCCTCGCTTGCCGACCGCGCCGCGAAGACCCTTGCCGCGCTCGGCATCGCGAACGTTCGCGTCGTCGTGGGGGATGGGTCGATCGGTTACCCAGCCGAGGCCCCCTACGACCGGATTCTGGTGACGGCCGGCGCCCCCGCTGTCCCCGAGGCGCTCAAGCTCCAGCTTTCTGATGGCGGGCGTCTGGTCATTCCGGTCGGCTCCGAGGGATATCAGCGGATGCTCTGCATCGAGAGGCAGGGGCAAGACTTCACGTCGCGCGAAGGGGAGGGCTGCGTCTTCGTCCCGCTGATCGGTCGCCAAGGCTGGCCTGGGCGTACCTGAGTCACATGTATGAACGTAAGACAGATGTCAGCAATTCGACATCTTGCGGTTGGGGTGTATACTTTTGGCGATATATTTCGTGACGCCCCCGTACGTTCGGACTCCACCGAGCCTCTTGGGAGACCAAGCCCGATGAATGTCCCGAAAAAGAAGAGCCGCGTTCTGGCGATTGACGACGAACCCTCGATGATCGAGTGGCTGAAAATCCTGCTCGAGCACGAAGGCCACGAAGTCCGGACCGCGATGGTCGGGACTCGCGGTGAGGACATCTTCAGATCGTGGAAGCCCGACGTCGTCGTGACCGACATGATGCTGCCGGACGCCGACGGGCTCGAGCTGCTCCGTAAGTTCAAGCAGATCCATCCGTCGGCCGAAGTCATCGTCGTTACTGGACACGGGAGCGTGCCCAAGGCGGTCGAGGCGATGAAGGCGGGAGCCCACAGTTTCGTCGAGAAGCCGATCGAACCCGACACGCTGTTGACGATGCTCGAGCGGGCGATCGAGCGGCGCGACCTGGTCGGCGAGAACCAGCTCCTCAAGCAGAAGCTCGAGGGGCAGTTCCGATTCGGCAACATCATCGGCAAGAGCAAGAAGATGCACGAAGTGCTCGAGCTCGTCGAGAGCGTGGCCGGAAGCGACGCGAACATCCTCGTTCAGGGAGAAAACGGCACCGGCAAGGAGCTCATCGCCAACGCGCTGCACTACAACAGCAAGCGCGCCAAGGCGCCGTTCATCAAGATCAACTGCGCGGCCATACCGAAGGACCTCATCGAATCCGAGCTCTTTGGCTACAAGAAGGGCGCGTTCACCGGCGCCCAGAACGACAAGGAAGGCCTCTTTGAGATGGCCGAGGGCGGATCGCTGCTCCTCGACGAGATCGGCGAGATGCCGTCGTATCTCCAGACCAAGCTCCTGCGCGTTCTTCAGGAGCGGGAGTACCGGCCGATCGGCAGCGACCGCATCGTGCGAGTCGATTTCAGGCTGATCTGCGCCACCAACATCGACCTCGATACGGCGCTGCGCGACGGGAAGCTGCGCGAGGATCTGTACTTCCGCATCAACACCATCACGCTGAGGGTGCCACCGCTGCGCGAGAAGACGGAGGATATTCCGCTCCTCTGCGAGCATTTCCTCGAGAAGTACCGTGAGCGGCATCAGCGCAATGTGAAGTCGATCGCGCCGGCGGCCTACCATCTGCTCATCCGTCACCGCTGGCCGGGGAACGTTCGAGAGCTGGAAAACGTCATCGAACGTGGGGTGCTCGTCGCGAAAGGGCAAGAGGTGGGCGTGAATGACCTGCCCGAGTCGTTGCGAACCGAGACGACCAGGCCGGCCGACTTCGTGGTGCCGCCGCACCGGACGCTTGCCGAGATCGAGCGGATGGCGATTCTCCAGACGCTGCAACGCACGAATTGGAACAAGCAGGAAGCCGCGCAAATCCTCGGCCTGTACCGGCCGACGCTTTACAGCAAGATGAAGAAGCACGACATCCAGGATGGCGCGAAGCAGGCGCGACGAGCGGCGCAGGCGTAGTCGAGTTCGAAGCTCGACCGTGATCTGGCACGCGGTTTGATGGTTGAACGTCGCGGGATGGTGCGAGGATGACGGCAGGAGGCAATGTGGACGAGCGATCACGCGTGTTGTTGGCAACCTGCCTGGGGGCAGTCGTCGGTGGGGTCTGTGGCTGGCTCTATCTCACCGAGAGCGGAGGACGACTCCGCGAGCAGATCGAGCCAAAACTCGATGAGCTGATCGGTGAGATGACGCGCGTCCGCGGGACCGTCGAGAAAGCTCGAACGGCTGCGAACGAAGGTTGGAGATCGCTCAGCGACATCACAGGTGGGCAGAGTGGACGCTGGTCCGCGTAACGCTCGGTGATCATTATGGTGAATCTGGAAACCACCAACTGGCTCCTGGGGGCTATCGCGGTCGCGAGCGTCGTCCAGACGTTGATGCTCCTGGTTGTGGGGATCGCTCGGATTCCGGTTCTACCGGCAGACGACTGCGGCTCTCGAGGAACTCGAGTCACGTCACGTCGCGCCGCTGCGGCGGCAGGTCGATGGCGTTCTCACCCAGGTCAACAGCGTCCTCAGCGAGGCTCAGTCGATCGCGGCGCGCGTCAACCACCAGACCGAACGTGTCGACGGTGCGATTAGCGGCACGATTGAACGCGTCGATGAGACGGCGGATCGCCTCAAGGAACGGGTACGCGACAAGGTGTCCCAGTGGACCGGCGTCGTGCGCGGGATTCGGGCGGTCATCGCTGCGCTGCTGACGACCGAGCCCTCGGCCCAAAAACCGCCGGCGGCTGCCAGCGGGCGATTGTGAACGGTGCGTGATTCCGCCCGCTACGAGGGCTCGAAGCTGTCAGCGGTCCAGCCTGTACGTTAATGAACGAGCGGTCCAGCCGCTCGTTAAGCCGAGACACTACGTTAACGGCATGCGAAGGAATCGAGTCGATTGACGAGTGACCCAGGAGGGTTCATGGCTTACGAAACAGATCGCGTCGAGCGTGAGGATGGTGGTGGATCGTTTTTGATGGGTTTGCTGGCCGGGACAGTGCTCGGCGCCGGACTCGGGATGCTCTTTGCGCCAAAGGCCGGAGCCGAAACCCGCAAGCAACTGTCCGAGCAGGCCACCCGCCTGCGATCGACCGCGACCGATACGATTCACCAGGCGTCGGACAAATTGAGCCAGGTGTCGCAGCAGGCGTCGGAAAAACTCAGTCAGGTGTCGCAGCAGGCGTCGGCAAAGGTCAGCCAGACGTCCGAGAAGGTGAGCCAGATTGTCGACCGTGGCCGGGAGGCTTACGATCGAGCCAAGTCGCCTGCGGCCGAGGCATTCGATCGAGCGAAGACGCCGACGGTATGACCGAGCGAACCGCTGAGAAGATCGCGAACGTGGCGCTGGGCGCGGCAGCGCTCGGTGCGGCCTACATCGTCGTCCGCACGCCCCCGTTGCGGCGGATGGCGATAGGCCTGGCGGTCACGGCGCTGACGGGCGCGCTCCCGGCGTGGCTGACTCGGGAAGCGCAGCACGCCTGGGTTCAGAGCCGGCGACGCGGGATATGATGGCGGCGTGATTGCGCAGGCCACGCGACGCCCCCCGCGAGCGCGGCGGGCGCTGGCGCGCGTGCGCGTCGAAATCCGGCTGACGGCGCAGGCGATCTGGCGTGGGCTGACTGGCGTCTACAACAGCGACGACCTGACCTTCGCCTCCTCGATCGCCTACTACGCCCTCCTCTCGCTCTTTCCTTTTTTTCTCCTCGCGCTGTCCCTCGTCGCGCTCGTGACCGACAGCCAGTCGGATCGCGACGCGCTGCTCGGGTTCGTCTTTCGCTACTTTCCACGGCAGTTCGATTTCGTCGAAGTGCAGCTCGCCGCGCTGCAGCGCGCGCACGTACAGCTGGGCGTCGCCGGCAGCGTACTGATGGTGTGGGCCGCGATGGGCGTCTTCGGCGCGGTGACGTCCGCTGTCAACCACGCGTGGGGCGTTGAGAAGCAACCGAGCTATTTCAAGCACAAGCTCATCTCGTTCGTGATGCTTGTCGTCGCAGGTTTGCTCCTCTTGATCGGACTGCTCGCGGTCAGTGCGATGAATGTCGCTGAGGCGCGCTGGTTCGCCGGCGTCATCTCCGGCAACCCGCGCCTGGTCGTGCTGCAGGGCATCGCCGTCCGCTGGGCAACCACCGTCCTCTTCATCTTCGTTGTCGGGCTGGTGTTCTACTTCGTTCCGAACGCCAAGGTGCGCTTCCGCGACGTGTGGGTCGGAGCGGTGTTGACCGGGCTGCTGTGGCGCGGCGCGCTGGCGCTCTTTTCGAACTACGTCCGCGATCTGTCGCGGTTCAGCATGCTGCACGGATCGATCGCGACGGTCATCGTATTTCTCCTGTGGATCTACGTGTCGGCCGTGATCCTGCTCTATGGCGTCGAGGTCACGGCTGCGTACGCGCGCCTTCGCCGCCACCGGGCCGACTCGCTCCCCGCGGCGCCCACTCCTCGGGAATGATCCGTCATCGAGTGTTCGGCTTACTGTGGGTGGGTTTTTGGGTGGCGCCCGTTCTTGCGGGGCAACTGATCTCGGTCAGCGAGGAGATCGCGCTCGGGAAGCAGACGCAGAAACAAGTCAAGGCGCGGGTGCCCGAACTCGGCGAGCAGGCGGTCGTCGCATACGTGGCGTCAATTGGTCGACGCCTGGCCACGCACGCCGATGGTGCACGGTATCCGTACAGCTTTTCCATCGCGAACTACCGCGAGATCAACGCGTTCGCGTTGCCGGGTGGGCCCGTGTGGGTGAATCGGGGCGCGATCGCCGCCGCGCAGACCGAGGCGCAGCTCGCGGGCGTGCTGGCGCACGAGGTTGCCCATATCTCGGAGCGCCACGCAGCCGACCAGCTGACGAAGAACCTGGTCGCCAACGGGCTTTTGGGGCTGCTCGGCGCGCTGCTCGGCAACGACGGTGGGGCGCGGGCCGCGCAGGCCGCCGCGCAGGTCCTGGCCGGAGGCTACATGCTCAAATTCAGCCGCGACGACGAAAAGGACGCCGATCGCGTCGGCGCGCGGATCATGAAGCGAGCAGGGTGGGATCCGCGCGAGATGGTCGCCTTCATGGAGATGCTGCGCCGTCAGCAGGGTCGTGACCCGGCGTCGGTAACCGTGTTCCTGTCGTCCCATCCCGCGCCCGGCGAGCGCGCGGAGTTGTTGCGTCGAGAACTTGGGAAGACGTCGGGTGGCCGCCGCGACAGCCAGGAGTTCCGCCGCGTACGCGACCGCCTGGCCCGTCTGCCGCCCGCGCGATCGATGGAGGAGCAGCTAGCTATCAGCTCTCAGCCGTCAGCTTTCAGCTAGCTCAGTTGACCAAGGACCAGTAGCTGATAGCTGACAGCCGATAGCTGAGAGTGGCAGGGCAGGGAGGTCACGATGACCATCCCTGCGCCGTATGGCGGGAGATTATGGTGAGGCGGTTGCTCTAGCTGGAGAGCCGGAGCGGTAGCCGGGAGCCTTGCAGCGTCCCGACGCCCAGTAAAAAGCAACCCCCATGCCACGTGTCGCGCTCAGACTCTGGCCCAAAACACGCGGTTTCTCGAGCTCTACAGCGCTTCCCGTGGGCAAACGCCGACACACTGGGCAGTGAACTGCATGTTCTTACTGCGGTCTGTCCACCGGCCTCTCGGTGTGATTCGACACGGGAGGCCGATAGGGGTCCGCAGCGGCTCATCAAGAGCGAGTTGACGAAGAAGCCGGCGCCCACCAGGGCAAAGGCGCCCCCGATGCCAATCCCGACGCCCGGCGCGCCGGCCGCGAACGACAACATGAACATGAACGCGAGCCCCAGGGCGATCATCAAGACTCCGCCGCTGCGAGCTCGAACGACACCTGGCGACTGCGTCGTCGGCGCGGCGCCGAACCTGCGGTCAAATGCGCCCGGATCGACCTCCGGCGCGGGGACGATGCCTTTCTCAATCATCGCCAGCCGTTCGCGGTGCTCCATCTCCCGGATCTGACGGCGGCTCTGCATCGCCATCCAGATGACGGCGACGCCCGCCATGATTCCCATCGTGCTGATAAGGACGACAATCGTTTCCTCAGAATCCAAGTTAACCTCCGGACCTCTTCATACGTGGTTTAGACTGGGCGGTCGCAGCGATTGTTTCAGCCGAAACATGAAACAAATCGACGCCTGGGGGGTTCTAACGGAGATGTCGGACCACCACAGGCGACCAGGCTGACGGGTGCGTGAAAGGTGCGGCGTGAAAGGTGCGGGGTGAGTGCCGGAGGAACAGGACGAACGCGCGCTCATCGAACGGTGCCGGTCAGGCGACGACACAGCGTTCGGCGAGCTCGTCGATCAGCACAAGAACCTCGTCTACGGCCTGGTCTACCGGATGGTCTCGGATCGATCGCGCGTCGATGATCTGGCGCAGGAAGTGTTTCTCAAGGTCCATCGCGGCCTCCCGTATTTTCGCGGCGAGGCACGGCTCTCGACCTGGATCTTCCGCATCGTCCAGAACGTCTGCGCGGGGGCGCGGTCGCGCCGCCCGTCCGACGTGTCGCTCGACCAGGACGACGCGAGCGGCCGCCGCTACGAGCCCGGCGCTGCGGATGCGGCATTTGGCGACTTCGAGCTTCGGGACCGCCTCGACAAGGCGATCGCGCAGCTGCCCGAGCCGCAACGCCTGCTCATTGCCGCGCACTATCTGAATGGTGTGCAGTACGAAGCGTTGGCGGAAGCGATGAACATTCCGCTCGGGACGGTCAAGACGCACCTCTACCGAGCGAAGAAGCGCCTGAGGGAGTTGCTCGACACGTGACTTGCAGCGATGTGTTGCATCTTGTCGAGGCGGTCGCCGCCGGAGACCTCGAGGTCGACGACCGCCTCCGCGCCCACTTCGAGACGTGCCCGAGTTGCGCGTCGGCGCTCGCATCCGCCCGCCGGCTCGAAGCGGCGCTGCAGGCGAGGCCGAGCCCACCCGCACCCGCGCAGTTCACGACGGCCGTGCTCGCGAAAATCCGTCACGAGCGCTGGCGCTCGGAAGAGCGGGTCGATCGCATCTTCAACGTCGCGATTGCCGCGGCCGTGCTCCTCGTAGTCGGAAGCGTGCTGGCGTTGACCAACGTCGACGGGGTGCTGGGCGCCGCCGGATCCCTCTGGGGCGTGCTGGCCGCGATCAGCGGTCAGGCAGTCGAGGCCGCCGCGCCGGTGGTCCTCACCTATATCGCTGCCGCCGGGCTCCTCATGTCCGCCCTGGGGATGTGGTGGTGGGCGGATCGGAGGATTTCACTGTAGGTTCAAAGGGTTCAGAGAGGTTCAAAAGGTTCAGGGAGCACTCGAAATCGAGATCAATTCTCCTGTTGGGCGGCTCGTGGTTTCCGCCGTGCTTGTCGTCGGTGTCGCCTTGGCCGGTTTGTTCACGGCCAGCGTGGCGTCGATCCTGATCGAACGCGCACTAAGGAGTCGTGAAGTGCCTAATCTTGAAATGTCTGACCATCTGGTGCTGTGCAACTGGTCGCCGCGAGCACTGGACTGGATACGCGAAGTGCACAGCGGTATCGTCACCGACAAGCGGCCAGTCGTGATCGTTCACGACACACCCGACGAAGTCGTGCTGCCTGACAAACTGGATGACGCCGCCTTCAACGACGTCTATATCGTCAAAGGTGACCCAGCCAACGAAGTGATCCTGCGCCGCGCCAAGGTTGCGCAAGCGCATTCCGTCGTCATCTTGTCGGATGACCGCCAGGAGCAGCACGCCGACGGAAAAACCATCGTGTGCTGCATTGCCGTCAAGAACGCTTGCTTGCAAGAGCGCCAGCCAAACATCGTGGCCGAAAGCTGCTATTGGACAGAGCGCGAGCCAAGAGATAAGTTCCTGGGGATACCTTTTCATGATTTCGTCGCATCGCACACTGTGCCTGCCCAACGCCTGAACCACCTGAACCCCTGAACCTCCTGAACCTCCTGAACCTTGATCATGTAGCCACCATCCCGAGGTTCTCGCGGCGCTTGTCGAAGAGGATCGCGGCCCCGCCGAAGAGTACGTGGCTCAGGACGAGCGCGACGCCGCACCACATCGTGAGAAGAATCGGCGTCAGCCACGTCCTCTCCAGGAACACCGTCGAGACGATGACAACGAACACGACTGGAAGCGTGGCGACGACAAGCGCGAGGAGTCCGGTCAAGGTGGCCAGCGTGTGAGGGTTGCTGCCACGTCCGACGCTGTTGAGGTCGACAGTTCGTGGAAAAAGCGCGGAAACCATCGCCGCGCCAGGGGCGGCGAGCCCGTAGGCGGCCACGAACGCCGGCAGCAGACTCAGCCAGAGGGCCGGCGAGCCACCGGGGACAAGGACGACTGCCAGGAGCGCGCAGAGGATTGCAGGGCCGCCGGCAATCAGCCCAAGTCCGAGCGCCTTGCCCACCAGTAGCTGGCGCGCCCCGATGGGCGAGAGGAGCGCCAGCGTCAGCCCGGCACGGTCGATCGCGAATTGATTGACCGCAAACGGCTGTATGGACAGGAGCGCGATGGCGCCTCCGAACGTGGCGAGGCCGAGGCCGTTTGCCAGGCTGATCGCGCCAATCTGCATCTCGCCGCGGCGGAACACGACGACCGCCGCGAGCGCGAACATGATGAGCGGCGACAAGACGATCGAGCGGCCTCGCGGTGTTCGCATCGCGAGCTGGACCTGCGTCTGAGCGATAGCGGCGCTTGCCCTCGATACGAATGGGATCCGCAGTCGAGAGGACGCCCTGCCGGCTTGCGATCGCCGCGCCCCCGCGGAGGGAGATTCCAGCAGGCGCGCGAACGCCAGGAATCCGGCGCCGTGGAGGAGCAGGCCTGAGGCGAGGAGCACGACCAGCGGAGTCATGGCGGCGGCCGACTCGCCTAGCGCCGACGCTCGCGTCGCGCGCGTGTAGAGCTCAGACGGCACGACCCGGAACGCGGACGAGCCGGTCCGCGAGACCCAGACCGGCATCGACGCGCGCGCTCGTTGCCGGTGCCCGACGCTCCGCGATCGGTCGGAGCTCTGGGTCAGTAGCAGCGGCAGCAGACTCAGGACCGGAATCAAGACGATGAGAAACAAGGCCGCCAGCTCGCCCCGGCGTCGATCGCGGACGACGAGATGGAGGAGCAGGGAGGAGAGTGTCGAAAGGCCGACGAGACAGACCACGAGGAGCAACCCTGCGAGCAGGGCGGCGACCGGGGCGAGCGAGGCCCTCCCGGTGAGCATCCCGACCGGCAGGGACATCACGACCGGCAGGGCGATGATGATCCATGGCTCGCTGAGCGCGCCGAATGCTTGCGCAAAGTAGAGCGTTCGGCGTGGAATCGGGAGCAGGAGTAACCGAACGATGGCCGTAGGGGGCATCGACGGGAGCATGAGCGGACCAGCGACTGCGAACACGCACGTGCCAAGGAGCACGGTACGCGCGACCTCGAAGTGTCACCCCCGGCTGGCCGGCGGCGAGCCAGTACCCCGCGTAGCCGCCGAGTGCCGCCAGGCCGATCGCCGAGGGCACGAGCAGCACCAGCGCGATGATCGGGCCGACCTGATCGATCGCGAGCGATAGCCGCTCGAGACGATCGCGCGCGCCCGTGCGCTCCAGCGAGTTGACCAGGAGGCGCCAGCGCATCCACGCGAATGCGCGCAGGGTTCGATACACCGATCAAATCCAGTCGAGCACGACCGGAGCGCGCTCGTCGCCGCCGACCAGGCTGATGAAGAGTTCCTCGAGCGTCACCGCTTCGCGGCTCGACGCTTCCCCCGAGTCCGCTCGTGAACTTGCGGAGCCGGCTCGCAGCTCCGCGATCGGCCCCTGTGCAACCAGACGGCCCTTCGCAATCACGCCGATGTGCGTGGACAGCCGCTCGACGATTTCGAGAATGTGGGACGTCAGGAAAATGGTTCCGCCCCGGGTGACAAACGACTGCAGGAGGTCCTTGATCTGGCGGGACGCCAGCGCGTCGATTCCCTCGAAGGGTTCGTCGAGGAACAACAGCTTCGGCGCCGGCAGGAGCGCCGCGGCCAGCGAGAGCTTTTTCCGCATGCCGTGCGAGAAATCAGCGACCAGGGCCGTGCCCGCAGATTTCAAGTCCATCAGCTCGAGCAAGTCGTCGGCGCGATCGCCGGCGATCGCCCTGTCGATGCCGTGCACCTCGGCGATAAACGTCAACGTCTCGGGCGCGGTCAGCCGTTCGAAAAGCGCGAGGTCCTCGGGGACGACGCCGATGCGGCGCTTGACCGCGACCGGATCGGCTCGCGGATCCATCCCGAGAATCCGCATCGAACCGGCCGTCGGTTGCAGCAGCCCCGTCAGGCATTTGATCGTCGTCGATTTCCCCGCGCCGTTTGGTCCGAGGAAACCAAAGAAGCTCCCCACCGGCACGACGAGATCGATGCCGTCGACGGCCCGCAGCGATCCGAAGTCGCGCGTGAGGCCACGAGTCTCGACTGCAAGCTCCACGCACGGAATTCTATCCCGACGTGTTCCGGTTTTTCCTTCCTCCGTTGCGATATCCGCCGTACAGATGAGATCGCGTATGAATCGTCTCGCGCAGCAGCGCAGTCCGTATCTTCTGCAGCACGCCAGCAATCCCGTCGACTGGCATCCCTGGGGCACTGACGCCTTCGATCGAGCCCGCGCCGAAGACAAGCCGATATTTCTGTCGATTGGCTACTCGACGTGTCATTGGTGCCACGTGATGGAGCACGAGTCCTTCGAGAACGAGCAGATTGCCAAGCTCTTGAACGCAGATTTCGTGTCGATCAAAGTCGACCGGGAGGAGCGGCCTGACGTCGATCGCGTCTACATGTCGTTCGTGCAATCGACTACGGGATCTGGTGGCTGGCCGATGAGCGTCTTCCTGACGCCCGAGTTGAAGCCGTTTTTCGGCGGAACCTATTTCCCGCCGACCTCGCGCTGGGGTCGCCCGGGATTTTCGGATCTGCTTGGCGAGCTCGCCCAGGTGTGGAAAAACGATCGGCCGCGAGTCGAACAGGCGGCCACCGAATTGCTCGAGCGGCTCAAGGTCGTCACCGGTGCGGGAGCGCACGGTCGGGGAGAGTCGACCATCGCCGGAACGGACGCGCTCGAGATGGCGGTCGACAGCTATCGCAAATCGTTCGACGAACGCCACGGCGGCTTCGGGGACGCGCCGAAGTTTCCGCGGCCCGCGGAGCTGCTGTTCCTCCTCCGCGAACACGCGCGGCGATCGGCATCTGGTGATCTCGAGCAGACGGCGCTGAAGATGGTGACCGCCACCCTGCGCGCGATGGCGATGGGCGGCATGCGCGATCACCTCGGCGGCGGCTTTCATCGCTACTCGGTCGACGCCGAGTGGCGTGTTCCGCACTTCGAGAAGATGCTCTACGATCAGGCCCAGCTCACGCTGGCCTACCTCGAGGCCGCGCAGGCCACTGGCGACGACTTCTACGCGACGGTGGCGGAAGACACGCTGGCCTACGTGATGCGCGACCTGACCGATCGCGACGGTGGTTTTCTGTCGGCCGAGGACGCCGACAGCATCCCGCCGGAGGCCGCCGGCGATCCGTCGGCGCACAAGTCCGAAGGCGCGTTCTACATCTGGACCGATCGCGAGATCGCCGCCGTGACCGGCGATGATGCGGCCGTGGTGCGGCGGCGGTTCGGCATCGAGCCGGACGGCAACGCGCCGCAGGATCCGCAGGGCGAGTTCCGCGGACGCAATCTTCTCTATGTCGCGCAGTCGGTCGACGAGATCGCGACCCGCGCCAGCCTGACGCCGGACGCCGTCATCGACGCGCTCGGCCGCGCCCGCGCCAAACTGTTCGCCGTCCGCGACGAACGGCCGCGGCCACACCTCGACGACAAGGTGCTGACCGCGTGGAATGGCCTGATGATCGCCGCGTTCGCGCGCGCGGCACGCGTGCTCGCCGGCTCGGCCGCGGCGCCACGGTATCTCGCCGCCGCTCAGCGCGCCGCCCGGTTCATCCGTCAAAAGCTCTGGGTCGACGGAGAGAAACGCCTCCTCCGGCGCTACCGCGACGGCGAGGCGGCCATCGACGGATACGCTGAGGACTTCGCTTACCTGATCTTCGGGCTGCTCGAGCTGTTTCAGAGCGACGGCGATCCCGCGTGGCTCGAGTGGGCGATGACGCTGCAGGCCGAGCAGGACCGCCTGTTCTGGGATGACGCGGACGGCGGGTGGTTCAGCACGACTGGCAGGGATCCGAGCGTGCTGCTGCGCCTCAAGGAAGACTACGACGGCGCAGAGCCCGCAGCCGGGTCGATCTCGGTGCTGAACCTGCTGACGCTCGAATCGCTGGTTGGGGGAGGCACGTGGATCGCCAGGGCCGAGCGAACGCTGGCGCGATTCGGCCCGAAGATTGGCGGCGCCGCGCGCGTCATTCCGATGATGCTTGCCGGGCTCTCCAGCTGGCACGCCGAGCACACGCAGGTCGTCATCGTCGGGCCACCGGACCGCGAGGATACTGTGGCGCTCCAACGCGAGATCGGTCGGCGCTATCGGCCGTTTGCGGTGGTCGTGCCTGTGACGCCAGGGTCAACGCAGGACGCACTCGCGAACGTGATGCCGTTTGTCGGTGCGATGCGCATGCGCGAATCGCGCGCCACCGCCTATGTCTGCCGCGCGTTCACGTGCCGCGAGCCTGTCACCGACGTCGAGGCGCTCGCCGCGCAGCTGTGACTGTGTCGGGAGCGAGACCCGTCCTCCTCCGGCTTGCTGGCCCCGTCGTATGACTGTTATCCTGCCGAGACAGCTCCACACTGGTGCGACAGACTAATGAGGCCCATGCGCTATACCGTTGAAATCGTCCTGCGCGAACGCGACTACGCCGTCACCGAGGAAGTCCATCACCATGGCAATTCGCCGTCGTCCTGGACCGAGCTCGATGTCGAGGGTGTGCTCAAATCGATGCTCGAGGCGATCGACCGCGTGAAGAACCCCGGCGACGAGCCGCGACCTGTCCGGCTGCGCGGCTTCAGCTGGATCGTCGAGCCGACCGACGGTGGCGTGGTGATCGCGATGGAGATTCCGAGTGGCGCCGCCGTGGCGGGCCCCTTCGACATTGCCCAGCCCCGTCTCGATGGCATGATCACCCGGGTCCTGGACGCCGCTCGCGACGCCAAGACCGTCGTGCACTGAGCCTCGGACCCCTTCCAAGTCGACCCACAAAAGCGGGTAGCCGGTTACGAAATTGCTCGACCGGCCGATTGGATTTCTGCGTGTTTGTTGACGTTTTAGCCAGTTCGCGACCGGCATCACCCTTGCCGGCACACTGGATACGCTCGAGGTCTATGTGCGGACGGAATTATGAAATTGCCGTACCGTGTGCTTGTGCTCGAAGACGATGAGAACGCCCTGGCAGGCATCGTCGAGCTGCTCTGCGAGACCGGATATGACGTCACCGCTTCGTCGGCATACGAAGATGCGAAACGTATCCTCTCGAAAAGCACCTACGACCTGTTCTTAACTGACGTACGTCTGCGCAGCTATAACGGCCTCAACCTCGTCAAGCAAGTTCGCCAGGAAGCGCCTGACACAGCCGTCATCATCATGACTGGCTACGACGAGCCGCTGATGCAGCTCGAGGCCAGCCGCTATAGCGCCCTCGTTCCTCAAGAAGCCGATCAAGTCGTTGGAGCTGCTTGAAATCGTGCGGCGCAGCCTTGGCCTTCGGCGTGAACGCCGGTGGCCGCGCAAGCGCATTCTCGGCGGATTCCGCGTGACGGCCGCGGGCCGGCCCGCCGCGGTTGTCGACGTCAGCTACGGCGGGTTGTGCCTGGAGATTCCCGCAACCGACGCCGTGCCGGCGCTCTTCGACGTAGAGGTCTCCGGACTCAACCTGCACCTCATGGTCCAGCCCGTCTGGTCGTCCGCCCGGGTGCCCGGCGCGCTGACCTGCGGCGCCGCGCTCGCGTCAGATACGACTCCCGCGGCCCGCACCTGGCGTGAGATCGTCGACCGTCTTTCCGCCTGACACCTCGCCTGAATCCCGTCTTCGATCACTCGGGGATCACTCGTGCTAGGCTCTGCGGCATGCGCAGCCGGCTTGCAACGTGTGTGTGCATCGCAGTGGCACTATCCGTGGCGACCTCGTCTCAGGCGCCGCCGCCAGCCTTCGAGCTCGACGAGGTGAGCATCGCGCAGCTGCAGCAGTGGATGCAGACGGGCCGCTTCACCTCGAGACGCCTTGTTGACCTCTATCTCGAGCGAATTGAACGGGTCGACCGCTCGGGTCCGGCGTTGCGCTCGGTTATCGAGATCAATCCCGAGGCCCAGGCGATCGCCGATCGCCTCGATGCCGAACGCAAGGCCACCGGCCCGCGCGGCCCGCTGCACGGCATCCCGGTGCTCATCAAGGACAACATCGACACCGCCGATCGGATGATGACGACTGCTGGCTCGCTCGCGCTCGAAGGGTCGATCGCGAGCCGCGATGCGTTTGTCGTCGAACGGTTGCGCGCGGCCGGCGTGGTGATTCTTGGCAAGACCAACCTGAGTGAATGGGCGAACTTTCGTTCCACGAAGTCATCCAGCGGATGGAGCGGACGCGGCGGGCAAACCAGGAACCCGTACGTGCTCGACCGCAATCCGTGCGGGTCCAGTTCGGGGACGGGCGCGGCAATCGCGGCCAACCTCGCGGCGATCGGCGTGGGCACCGAGACCGACGGATCGATCGTGTGCCCGTCGTCGGTGAACGGACTGGTCGGCATCAAGCCCACGGTTGGCCTGGTGAGCCGCTCGGGAATCATCCCGATCTCGCGTTCGCAGGACACGGCCGGCCCGATGGCCAGGACCGTCGCGGATGCCGCGCTGCTGCTCTCGGCGATGGTGGGCGTCGACGAGCGTGACGCGGCAACCAAGGCGTCAGCCGGCAAGAGTGGCGACTACTCAAAGGCGCTCAACGCGGGCGCGCTCAAAGGGGCGCGGATTGGCGTCGCCCGCAAGCGTTACTTCGGCTATAGCGCGGCGGCCGATCGGGTAATCGACGCGGCGATTACTCAGATGCGAACGGCCGGAGCCGTCATTGTCGATCCCGCCGACATTCCAACGGCGTCGACGCTCGACGACTGCGAGTTGGACATCCTGCTGTATGAGTTCAAAGCGGACCTGAACGCCTATCTGGCCGGTCTGGGGCCGTCAGTCAAGGTTCGCTCGCTCGCGGATGTCATCGCGTTCAACGAACGCGAGAAGGCGCGTGAGATGCCGTTCTTCGGGCAGGAACTCTTCTACATGGCGGAGAAGAAGGGGCCGCTGACGACCGCGGCCTATCGCGTGGCCCTTACCAAGTGCCGCGCGCGCGCGCGGAGGCTTGGGATCGACGCCGTCATGACTCGCTTGGGGCTCGACGCGATCGTGGCGCCGACAGGCAGCCCCGCCTGGCCGACCGATGTCGTCAACGGCGATCACTTCCTCGGCGCGAGCTCGACGCCGGCCGCGGTCGCCGGCTATCCGAGCATTACCGTGCCGGCGGGTGCGGTGCAGGGTTTGCCGGTTGGACTGGCCTTCATCGGCCGGGCCTGGAGCGAACAAAAGCTCATCGCGCTCGCGTACGCGTTCGAGCAGGCCACCAAACACCGTCAGCCGCCGAAGTTTCTCGCTACCGTCCCGGTGCCGTGACGGTCTCGTCTTCTTCAGATCTTTCTTCAGGTACTTGTCGTACCACGCGACGATTCGCTGTTCGAAATCGATGCTTTCGGCGGCGCTGTTCGGCGGCCGATGGCCGCCATTGACGTAGCGGACCCACTCGACGTCTTTGCCGAGGCGTCGCATCGCGTAGTACATCTCGCGCGACTGGCTGGCAGGCACATTCGGATCCTGATCCCCGGTGATGTTGAGCAGCGGCGTCTTGATGCGATCGGCGCGCAGGATCGCCGAGTGCTCGAGATACCGTTCCGGAAACTCCCACAAGGTCCCGCCGATGCGGTCCTGGCTCTTCTCCGGCGCATGCGTATTGCGCACGCCGAGACGCGGGCTGTCGGTGTAGAAGCTGACCATGTCGACTTTGCCCGAGATGTTGATCGCCGCCTTGAACCGATCAGTCTGCGTGATGAGGAGCGCCGTGGCATAGCCGCCGTAGCTCGTGCCGTGGACGCCAAGCCGATCCGGATCGGCAATACCCAGATCGATCAGCCGATTGGCCGCAGACGTGACTCCCTTGACCCACGCCTCACCGGGCCGTCCGACCACGAGATTGACCGATGGATGAAAGACGACGTAGCCGTGATTGGCGAGCAACCCTCGCGCGCGCATTGAAGCCATTATCGAAGAAGGTCTCGTAAATCTCGAAGACGGTCGGATAGGCGCGGCCTTTCTCGTAGCCGATCGGATAACGGACGATGCCGTAGAGCTGTTTGCCGTCGACATCGCGATAGGCGATGAGCTCAGACGTCGGCAGAAGCTTCGACGACAGCCACGCATTCGCGTCGCTCAGGCGCGTGACCTTCGAGAACCGGACATCGGCTGAATAGAGATCCGGTGGGCGAGTGCCATCCGCCCCGACCGCGACTTCGGCAAGCGACCGGCGGTCAGCGTCCCATATGTAGAGTGCGGTCGACGGAAAGGCGTCAGCAGTCGCTGGCCCCCGCGCCAGAAGGATGGCGAGCTGTCGACCGTCGCGCGACCACGCTGCGTCGCGGACGTTGACGAGAGTCTTGAATGGCTGCTCCTTTTCGCCGGAGCGGGCGTCGACGATCTGCAGGGTGACCTGCGACGGCGCGAGGTAGGTCGGGTCGCCGTATCGCCGGTGATCCACGGTCTCGTTGTCCGCTGGTCGCCGAACAGCTGCCGCGACTCTCCGGCCATCCTCAGACACGTCGAGGATGGTCACGCTGGCAACTCTCGCCATGTCCTCGGCGGTGAACGCTGACAGCGCCTGCGCGCTCGCATCGAAGGTGAGCGTCACGAAGAGCAAAGCCTGACCGGCGCTCGAGAGCAGAAGAGATAGTCGCATCGCGTGGCTCCGCATTGACCGAAGTCACTGAACGAAATTCAGGCTGCCGAGAAAGTCGTTGAAGCTCGCGCCCCAGGCCTCGACCGTCGCCGCCGGTCCGACCAGCTTGAGGAAGTAGGGGCCGCGCGGTGTTTCGATGACGGCCGTCCGCATCCGGAAACCAGGGCTGTTGTGCTTCTCGGTCGCGCCGGGACGCATCTCGGCCACGTAGGTCCCCGATACATCGAGCAGCGAGACCTTGAGGCCGTTGATCGTCCGCGCGTCGCGTCGGGCCACGTCGCTCGTGGCTCGCCCATCAGGCTGCTGCATCTGCCCGAGCCAGCGCTGGATGTTGGCGTCCACGCTCCCACCGGTTCCGCCGAAGTAGTAGACGACGAGCTCCGCGCCAGGGGTAGTGGCATCGCGGCCCGGCAGTATAAATTCGGCAACGCGCATATTAGAGGACGGGCTGCGTGGTTGCCATCCAGCCGGAGCGGTGAACTTCAGAGACCCGGGCGGCGCAGGCGTCTGCAATCCGGAGAGGAGGAGGCCGACAGTGATGGCAAGCGCGTGTAACAGCATGCGCAAATCCTAACATTGGCGTACTCTTGGTGGTCTTTTTCCGTAGCTTCCTGATGCTTGGTGATCGTGAGGTGACCGAAAATGCGGATTCTGTCCGGAATGTTCGCGTTGATTCTGCTCTGTGGCTCGAACGTGGCGGCGCAGGAGGCCAGCTGGGGAGTCAAGGGCGGGGTGAATTTCGCGACGCTCAGCTCGGATCAGGATCCGGGGCCGGAGTTCAAGTACCGCATTGGACTCATCGCCGGCGGCTTCTTCACCTGGCCGCTCGGCTCCCACCTCGACGTCCAGCCCGAGGTGCTGTTCAGCCAACAGGGCGCGTCGCTCGATTCAATCGGGCTCGAGGCGGTCACGATCAAGACCGACTATCTGGTCGCGCCGATCCTGGTCCGCTACAAGCTGAGGCCATCTGCGGGAGGTCTGGTCCTCTTCGCTGGCCCGTCGCTCGGGTTCAAGTTGAGCGCGAAGGCGACCGCCGAATCCGGCGACCAGGGGTTTACCGAAGACATCAGCGATGAAATCGAGAGCTTCGATTACGGTGTGGTGTTCGGGGGTGGCTGGGAATCGGGGCGGCTCACGATTGACGGCCGCTACACGTGGGGCCTCAGCACCATCGGCAAGGACGACGATAATCCCGAGAAGACCAGGCATCGGGTGATCGCCGTGCTGGCTGGCGTTCGATTCTGAATCTGTGAATTCGTGCGGTGACTCCGTCCCCTCCGAATTTCTACTCGACGCGCAGCGCGAGCATCGGATCGGCCTTCGTCGCTCGATGCGCCGGCAGCAGGCAGGCGGCGAGCGCGACGGCTCCCTGCAGCGCGGCGCTGGCAACGTACGTTAACGGGTCGGCCGGGCTGACTCCGAATAGCACGCTCGACGCGAGCCGCCCGACGATGGCCGCACCAGCGAGGCCCAGCACTACTCCCGGCACCGTCAGCCAGATACCCTCGCGCAGCACCAGCCCCATCACGCGACGTGGCGTCGCGCCGATGGCGGCTCGAATGCCGAATTCACGCGTGCGCTGGCTCACCGTGAGGTAGGTCATCCCGAACAAGCCGACTGTTGCGAGCGTCAACGCCAGCGTGCCGCAGATGCCGAGAAACCCGGCCGCGGTGCGCGCCGGCCACAACGGCATCTCCATCCGCTGCGCCATCGTCTTGGCCGATCCTGGCGGCAGCTTCGGGTCGAGCGCGCGCACTTGATCCTGGACGGTCGAGAGGAGCGCGCCGGGATCACCGGAGGTGCGGACGATGAGCGTCACCGTGTCCCCGAATTGAGCCGGAACCATCGGCCGGTATAGGTACTCGCGTGGCGCTTCGCTGAGCATGTGGTGCTTGATATCGGCGGCGACGCCGACGACGCGAAGCTGACGGCCACTCGGTGTTTCGCGGACTGATTCGCCGACGGCTGGGCGGCCCGGCCATAACCGAGAGGCGAGCTTCTGGCTGACGATGACGCTGTCGCCCGCCGTGAGCTCCTGCTGAGTGAAGTCCCGGCCAGCGAACATGGGGACGCCGAGCGCAGCCATGTAGCCAGGCCCGATGCCATACATCGGGACGTTCGGGCACTCAACGGCCGCGCAGTCGGTTCCCTCCGCCGACAACCGGGTGACTCTCGGGAAGCCGACGTAGAAGGGGATGCGATCGCCGATCGCGACGCGCTCGACGCCGGGGAGCGCGCCGACGCGCTCGACCAGGTGGTCGAAGAGCGCCCGCGCGCGCGGCGCGTCGTAATCGTAGTCAGTCGGCTTGAGCTCGAGCACGAGGAGATGCGCGGTTTCGAAGCCGGGACTCGCGCCCGCTTGAGTCCAGAAGCTGCGCAGGAAGAGCAGGGCCGCCGTGACGAACAACGTCGAGCCGGCGATTTGGGCGATCATGAACGTATTGCGCAGTCGCGATCGACGCGGGCCAAGCGCGGTCTCCATGCGCATCGACGCGACCAGGTTGATCCGCGTTGCCTGCAGTGCCGGCAGGAGGCTCGGCACGATTCCCGCCAGCGCGACCAGCATGACGGTGAAGCCGACGAGCCGCCGATCGACACCGATATGGAGCCGCTGCGGGATCGGCGAAGGCAAGCTGAACGCCGAGAGCAAGTCGGCGCTCCAGCCGGCGACCACGATCGCCGCGACGCCGCTGACGAGCGCGAGCATCAGCCCTTCCATGGCAAACTGCCGAAGGATGCGCCCACGGCTCGCGCCGAGTGCCGTGCGCACGCCAATCTCTCGCTGACGGTCGGCGGCCCGCGCGAGCAGCAGCGCCGCCACGTTGAAGCACGCGATGAGCAGCACGACGCCGACGATGGCGAGCGCGATCCAGCCGACTGGCGCGAGCGAGCGAACTTCAGGATTGCCCTCGACCATCGGCGCAAAGGCCAGCGACCGCTGCTTGTTCGTGGCGGGATGGTCGGCCGCGAGCGCGGCGGCGACGCTCTGCAGGTCCATGCGCGGCCTGTGGCGCAGATACGCCCGGCGACATCCGGCCGACGACCGTCAGCCACGCCTCGCTTCTGTCGAGGCGCCGTGCCGGGAAGTTCAGGACCTGCATGCGATCGAGGGGCACCCAGACATCGGGCTCGTACAATCCGCCCGGCCCCTGAAAGCCGTCCCGCACGACGCCGACGATTGACACGATGCGTCCGTTGAGCGTGAGCGTGCGACCGGCCACGCTGTCTCCGCCGCCGAGCTGGCCGGACCAGAACCTCGAGCTGACCACGGCCGGTATCTCGCTCGTTGAGCGGTCAGCATCGGTGAAGATGCGGCCGATCTCGGTCGTCGCGCCGAGCGTCGACAGATAGTTGCCCGACACGGCAAGAGCCCAGACCTGGCGCGTGCGCGTGCCGCCGTGAATGTCGTGCATGCCGAGCGGCATGCGGCCTTCTGCCGCGATGGACTCGAACGTGCGCGCGGTTCGCGCGAGGTCCTCGTAGTCGGGCCACGACGTCAGCCCGTACGGATTCCCAGGCGACCGCGTCATGATCCACCCGAGCGCCTCGACGCCGGGAAAGCGCAGCGGCTTGAACAACAGCGCGTTCAAGGCGCTGAACGCGACGGCGTTCACGCCGATGCCGATGGCGAGCGTCAGGACCGCCAGCGTCGAGAAGCCCGGACGGGCCAGTAAGGCTCGGAACGCGAAACGCAGGTCGCTCAGCCAGCTATCCATCGGCCGTGTAGACGTTCAGGGGAGAAGCGCGGTTCCCGGGCGCCCTGGTTCGGGAGCGCGGGAGGAAATCGCGTAGACTCCCCGCGTGGGTTTCCGCCGCGCGCTGGGACCATTCGACGCCACGATGGTCGTCATCGGCGGCATCATCGGCTCCGGCATCTTCATCAATCCCTACATTGTTGCCCAACGCCTCGACACGAGCGCGCTCGTGCTCGCGGCGTGGATTGCCGGAGGACTGATCGCGCTCGCCGGTGCATTCGCCTACGCGGAGCTCGGCGCGCTCTTTCCGAAAGCCGGCGGCCAGTACGTCTACCTGCGAGACGGGTGGCATCCCCTCGTGGGATTCATGTACGGCTGGGCGCTGCTCATGCTGATTGAGAGCGGCGCGATCGCGGCCGTCGCCATCACGTTTGCCAGCTACGCGATGCGGCTTGCCGGCAGGCCGGATGCGGCACCGGTTCCGCTGGCGATCGCGGCCATCGCCCTGCTGTCCCTGGTCAACTACTTCGGCGTCAAGCCTGGCAGCCGGGTGCTGAACGTGCTCGTCGTGCTCAAGGTCGCGGCGCTGGCCGTCCTCATCGTTGCCGGCGCAATCGCCCCGGCGGCGCCTGCGTGGTGGTCGGCCGCCCGCGACAGCGCCGCGCCGTCGGCGGCGTCCGCGCTCGCCTTTGGCGCGGCCCTGGTGCCGGTTCTCTTCGCCTATGGAGGTTGGCAGAATGCCAACTACCTCGCCGAAGAAATCAACGATCCGCGCCGCAATCTTCCGCTCAGCCTGCTTGCCGGCACACTGGCGGTCGTCGTGATCTACGTCGCGGTCAACGTCGTCTACCTGCGGGCGCTTGGACTCGAGGGGCTGGCGGCGACGACAACGCCGGCCTCGACGGCGGCGGCGATCATGTTCGGAGCCGTCGGCGATCGGTTCGTCACTGCCGCGATCGCGATTTCGACGTTCGGCTTCCTGGACCTGGCGATCCTGGCGCCGACGCGCGTGTACTACGCGATGGCCGCCGACCGCGCGTTCCTTCCGGCGCTGTCGCGGCTGCACCCCAAGTACCAGACGCCCTGGATCGCGATCCTCATCCAATCGACGTGGTCGTGCGTGCTGGCGCTGACCGGGCGATACGAGGCCCTGCTCAACTACGTCGTGTTCGCCGATTGGATCTTCTTCGGGTTGACGGTGGCGACGCTGATGATCTTTCGCAGGACGTATCCGTTGTCGCGCCGGCCGCCAGGCACGTTCCGCGCGCCGGGCTATCCGTGGGTGCCAGCAGCGTTCGTGGTCGTCGCCGGCGCGGTTGTCCTGAGCGTCGTGCGTGCCGACCCGTCGAGCGCCTGGCGTGGGGCAGTGCTGCTGGCCGCGGGCATTCCGGTCTTCTACTGGTTCACGCGGCGCGGCTAGCCCCATTGCCACTTCTTTGTAGGACGTAGTGTCCGGCTTCCGCCTTCGCCAAGGCTTCGGCGGACCGCCGTACCTTTAGCGGAGGCTGGTTAGCCGGACTTCAGCGGGTCTGCCTGCTAAAAAGAGAGAGAGAGAGAAGTGGTTTTTGATTTTCACGGGACGCAGATGACACGGATCAAGCGAACTGCTGCGGGGTCCAGCGCGCCACCGGCCGCGCGACGCCTGGCTCCGCCCCAGGCTCTCGCCGGTCAGCCCAGTCCGAGTTGGGACCGTGCAATCCTGTTTCGGTGATCCGCGCGATCTGTGTGATCAGCGTCCCCTTGATCGGAGATCTGCTCTCTAGTCTCGTCCTTCTTTGTCAGATTCGCAGTTGGACATCTTTGAGCTTCAGCATCCACTTGCAAGTAGCCGCGGCTGCGTCATGAAGAAATGCGCGGTCAGGACCTCTTGAATCACCGCGCGCACCTGCGGCAACGTCAGCTGCGTCTGCCCTCGGCGCCGGCGTTCGTGCTGGAGAAAGCTGTAGGCGATCGCCGTCAAGCACGACGTGGCGTTGCCATCCGGGCAGGCTGCGGCCTTCGAAGTGATCGAGGCCGAGTCTCGTCTTTCAGTTCCTGATACTGCTGCTCGATGGCCCAGCGCTGGTGCGCGAGGCGGCACCAGCGCGCGCAACGAGGCGGTCGGCGGCAGATCCACCAAGTAGTAGCGGACGCGGTCGCCGCCGCGCCAGGTCGCGTTCGCAGAGCAACCAGACTTCGGGCGCGAGCCGTCGCTCGCGCGCCAGTCGTGCGCGGGCGTGACCCGGACGGCACAGAAGCGGGCGCGCCACGGCGGGTTGCGTGCCGTTGCGCCACGAGACGAGGCGCCACGCGCGCGGCGCTTGCGTGGCCGCCCAGGCGCGCGCTTCGACGGTCTGCGTCGTCGGGCGGCAACACGGCGGCGGGTGCGCGGGCGCCCCTTGCCCGTCAGCGGCGGCGGGCGCCTCGAGGACCGGCGTCCCCAGGAAGACCTTGAGATCGGACGAGACGCCCAACGCGTAGGGCAGCTTGGCGCGGTGCAACGTGCGGCGCAGCGTCGCGTTGTCGCCGAACTCCGCATCGCCGACCACCGCCGTGACGCGTAAAGCCCGCCGCCCGCACCTGGCGCAGCAGCGTCAAGCGCCAACTGCCATTTCGGCGCGAAGTCGCACGGTCGCGGGAATCCGTGCCCGCGCCCGCTGGCGCGGCGTGAGCCACGCCTCGGGCAGATACAGCGTCGCGCCCAGCAGCCACGCCCGCGCCCCGGTCCACAACGCGACCGTGACCGCCGTCTGGCAATTCGCGATCTTGCCGCGCGCGCCGCAGGTACTGCCGCGCGACGCCGACCGAGGCCGTGCCCTGCTTCGGGAAAGCTCGTCCCGTCGAGAATCAGGACGCCGGTCCGCTCCGGCACCACCGCCCGCAACCGCGTCCACACCGCCTCGGCCTCCCACGGCGCGTGCGTGATGAAGTGCTGAAAGGCTTGATACGTGCCCGGGATCGCTCAGGCGCGCCCACATCGCTTCCATCGACTTGCGCCGACTGTCGCTCAGCAGCCCGGTCACATACCGCCGCAACGCGCCCGCGCTGGCTCGCGTGCGACCGAAGCCGTCTTCGAACAGCTCCAGCCACGTCAGCAACCGGCGCAGCCACGCCGGTCGCGGTGCGATCCAACACCGCGGCGCAGCGTATCGAATCCCGGAGCAAAAGTACAATGCCCTCAAAAGTGATCACTCGTCGAATTCAGGAACGAATTCGTCGATCTGACAAAGTAGTACTAGGAGCCTGTCCGAGAATCGGTGATGACTGATCTTCTCCCTGCGCGCGGCGCGTCTACACGTGAGAGTCGGGTCGTTCTCTCGGCCGAAAGCCGCCCGAGGCGTCATCTGAGCGACCGGCGGCGCGTCTGTCCGCGGATCTCCACGCGGGGTTCGCAGGTCGGACGTGCCTCAGGTGCAGCAAATCCGATAGAGCTTCAGCACGTTGTGCGTCGTGCAGACGAGCGCCCATTCACCGCGGACCTTCTCGAGGCCGCGCAGAAGAAACTGCCGAAAGCCTCGCCCCTGCTTGATCTGCCCCAGGACCGGTTCCACGATGCCTTTGCGTGTGGCGTAGATCGCCGCGCCGACCTTGGTCTGGAGCTTGCGCGCCATCCGCTCCACGCGCGTCGCCTCGCGCCGAATCGGGCCGCGTGGGGCAGGCCCCGATCGCTCGCCATGCTTCATCTTCCGGGTGGCGATGTAGCCATCGATCTTCGTGCGGGCCAGATAGCGCAGGCTCTCATCGGAGCAATAGCCACTGTCCGCGAGCAGTTCGTCCGGGGCCTGCCCCGCCTGCTCTTTCATCGTACGAATCATCGGCCTGAGCTGCTGCTTGTCATTGGTGTCTTGCGTGACCGCCTCGCCCACGATCAGCTGCAGCGTGCCCTCCACCGCGACTTGCACGTTGTAGCCCTGCACAAAGCCATCGGGCTTGTGGTGCATGATCCGCGACTCGGGATCGGTGAAGTTGTACTGCGCGGTATCGGGCGGCTTTGCCTCGTCGACCGGCTGGCCGGCCGCGGTCGCCTCCTCGCGCGCGCGGGCCTCCAACGCGCGCTTGGCCTCCCGAATCCGTCGCAAGCGCGATTCCCGTCGCTGCAGTTCCGCCGGCGGGTCATCGCCGCGCCGCGTGGAACCGAGTCGGCGATCGTCCTCGGCATCCGCCGCCTCGGCTTGCGAGAGCAGGTGTATCACCTCCGCCTTCAGTTGCTGTTCCTTGTCGTGCATCCGGCCGTAGGACATCGCCCTGTGCTTCGACGCGTTGGCCTTCACCTTCGTGCTGTCCAGCGCAACGCGCCCGAGCGTCATGGCGCCCGCTTCCAGCGCCAGCCGCAGGACTTGCTCAAAGAGGCCCCGCAGCGCCGGCAGATGCTGCTTGCGAAAGTCGCTGATCGTGCGAAAGTCCGGCTGATTCCCGGCGGCCAATACGCGAAACGCGACGTCTTCGCTCAAGCGGCGCTCGATCTTCCGCGACGAGAAGACGCCGACGCAGTAGGCATACACCAGCACCTTGGTCACCATCACCGGGTGATACGGCGGCTGGCCCCGCTCCTCGTCCTCGTAGACCAGCGTGATCGCCGACAGGTCCAATTGATCGACCAGGTCGCTCACGAAGTACGCCAGGTGATCATCCGGCAACCAATCGCGGAGGCTCGGCGGCAGCAGCAGATCCTGCTCCGGCACGTACGGGCGATACGTTTTGGCCATCGCCCGTAGTGTAGGCCCGCCGCGCGGGAATGCAAGATTATGATGTGCGAAATAGCAGCAGACGCCCCGCACGATGGCAGATTGAGAGGTCAGGAGATGATCTTGATCCAACCACGCACGACGGGTACCGCGCAGGCTGTTCTCCGACTCGAAGTGTCAAGATGAAGACAGCCCAAATGACTCCGATCCTCGTCGTCCTGGTGGCGTTGGCCACCGGCGGGCGCGCGGCCATGCCGGCCGTGGTGCCGCTGTCGCCGTGGGCCGGCCTGCTGCGTTCCGTCACGGTGACGGTCGATGGGACGGCGCACCCGTTCATCTTCGATACCGGCGGCGGCACAACAATGATCACGCCCGAGGTGGCCGCGTCGGTCGGGTGTACACCGTACGGGCGGACCATCGGGTTCAGGATGAGCGGCGAGCGCGTCGAGTTCGAGTACTGCGACAACGTGGCGCTGCGGCTCGGCCAGGTGGCCCTCGCTCGGGAGCCGGTTGGCGTCTTCGATCTGAAGTCGATTCTGCCTGCAGGACTGCCGCGTGCCGACGGCGTGCTGTCGCTGCGATCGTTTCGAGATCGTCCGGTGACGATCGCGCTCGGCGCGGGCCGGTTGACGCTCGAGACGGCGGGCAGCCTCGCTGCGCGCGTGAGGCGGATGCGACGCTTGACGATCCGGATCGCGACCGGTCCGAGCGGTGCGGAGACGACGGTGTACGTGGCCGCTCGCGTTGGCGGGCGGCGCGTGTGGTTGCTGCTCGACTCCGGCAATGGCGACCCGGCGCTCGTCGCTCCGCACGTCGCCGCGATGGCGGGCCTGAAGGGGACTGAGGGGGACGCGGTTATTCAGATCGATGGCGTCGGACCAGTCCAACTGCCTATTCGCCCGAAGCCGATCATCTATGACGGCGTGCTCGGTGCGGGGTTTATACAGGACTGGATCCTGACGTTCGACCTCGCCTCCGCCCGCGCTTGGGCGGTGCCGGCGGAGAGAGCTTCTCGAAAGTGAGAATGATTACTCGGACAGGCTCCTAGCTTAGCCGACAGTGCGGTTTTCAGCACCCTGCTAAAGGCATGCTCGTGCTTATCCGGTTGTTTCAGCATGCCACTATTTGTAGTGTACGGGCGTGCCGCGCCCGCCGTTTCCGAAGAATTTGCGCGAGTTTCAGCGTCAATTCGCCACGGAGGAAGCCTGCCAGGACTACTTGGTGGCGTGTCGCTGGCCCGACGGCTTCGTGTGTCCTCGCTGCGAGCATCGCCGGGCCTATCGAGTCGCGCACCGACGGTGGCAGTGTGGCGCGTGCCGATACCAGGTCTCGCTGACCGCGGGGACGATTCTCCACAATACGAAGACACCGCTGACCGTGTGGTTCTGGGCGGCGTATCTGGCCGTCACCGACAAGCGGGGGTTGTCGGCGCTGCTGCTCCAGCGGCAACTGGGTTTGACCCGTTACGAGACCGCATGGATGTTGCTGCACAAGCTTCGGCGCGCGATGGTGAACGCCGCTCGCGAGCCCTTGCATGGCGACGTGGAGATGGACGACACCTGGGTGGGTGGCCCACAACCAGGGCTCCGCGGCAGCCGCCAACTGAAGGGGCGGAAAGCGGCGTTGGTGCTTGTGGCAGTGGAAAAACGCGGGGATGCGTCGGGCCGAATCCGGATGGCGGCGCTCTCGGACCTCAAGGAGGCGACCGTCCATGCCTTTGTGAAGCAACACATCGCGCCCGGCTCGACGCTCTACACCGATGCGTACAAGAGTTTTGATCGATTGTCGGCGACAGGGGTCCGGCACGTGGCGCGGCACCAAGCGTCCCGGAGCGAGTTCCGACGCGGCGCGGTGTCGGTCGTTCCGCTGGCGGATCGCGCGATCGGGAACCTGCAACAGTGGCTGATCGGCACCTATCACGGCGTCAGCAAGGCGCAGTTGCAGGTCTATCTCGACGAGTTCGTGTTTCGACACAACCGCCGCCGGCAGCCGATGGCGGCGTTTCAGACGGTGCTCGGGTTGGGCAGCGGTCGCCCGCCCACACCATATCGCCGAATTCGGGGCGCTCGCGATTTGATTGAGCGTTGACCTCAACATATTGGGGTCAGCTGAAACAACCGGATAAGCACGAGGCATGCTAAAGGCGGACACTACGAACAAATGAACGTCTCGGCCCACTCGCGGCGGGGCGCGCGCACCTATTTCGTCGGCACGCGTCGCTTTCAGCTCTTCGAACCAGTTCTGAACGACGAGGATTGTCGGCGCAGAGGATTGGTCGAGTGCGACGTCCTTGATCATCAGGAAACGCCGCCCGTCGGGCGAAATGTCATACGTGCGACCGAACGCTTCTCCGGCGCCGAAGAAGTACTGTCCTGCGCCGAACAGCTCCGTCGGCGTGCCGGTAGCCCATCCGGGGCCGCGTTCGACCGCGACGCGCATCAAGGCGCCGGAGAGATCGCGGTAGAACAGCTCCAGGTCCTTGCCGGCTCGACTCCAGAGCGGCTGAAAGCCTCCACCGCTCGAGACCTGCCAGCGCCCGCCGTTCACGTCCGCAAACTGCCGTACCCAGATCTCAGCCCGTCCGGAGTCGTTGGACTGATACGCCAGCCACCGGCCGTCTGGCGAGACCTCGCCGTTCTGTTCGCTGAAAGGCGTGTGGACCAAGGGCTCGATGCGATGGTCTGACCCGAGTGCCAGCCGGCTGACATCGAAGGCCTGTGGTTCGCCGTCCCGCAGGATCACCCACGTGCCATCGGGCGATACACCCGTGGGAGCCTTGTCGGCCGTCGTCGTATTCTGCGTCAACTGTTCCGGGACGCCCGTCCCGTCACTGGCCTGCGAGAACAGATTCCTCATGACGGCGCCTCCCGGCGTGCCCGGCCGTTCCGATGTGTAGAGCACACGCCGGCCGTCGGACGTCCAGACGGGAAATCGATCCGGCCTGGGGGCGAACGTGAATCGCGTGAGGGTCCGGCGCGCAAATTCCCAGAGCCAGATGTCGCGCTCCTGATCCCTGACGTCAATCGCCACGCGCGTGCCATCGGGCGAGATCCTCAGATACAGGTAGGCTCTGACCGGCGCCGGAATTGGCTCTTCCCGGCCCTGGCGATCGACCCATACCAGCGTCCGCGCCGGTTCCTGAATGCCGCCGCGTACGTAGACGAGGGTGCCGTCGGAAGCGACGTCGAAATCAGCAGCGCCGCTCGGCGTGGTGAGAAGCTGGGGCACGACCGGTACAGGTGTCCCGCGGACCTCGAGCCGTTCGAGATCGAACGCTACAGCCCGAAGCGATCCTGCGGCCGTGTACACCAAATGGCCGCTCGGCAGGTAACGAGGCGCGCTGCCGCCTCGGAGGATTACCTTGTGTACGCCGCTGCTTCAGGTCGAGAACGGCGATTTCCGCGCTATCGATGCTGCCGGCATGGAGGATGGTGAACAGCACGGCCCGACTGCCTGGCAGAAACGCCGGCCAGGCGTGATAGTCCTCGCCGCGCTCGCGGTTGGGGCGCGTCAACACGGTTGTCGCCCCACCGTCTTCGGATATCTGTTCGAGACCTGTGGAAGTCCGCTCGGTCGCGAAAATTATCGTGCCGCGCTCACCCCACGTGGCGCCGAGCATGCTGCGTGCGCCGAGTTTCAGCAGATCCTGGACGGCGCCGCCGTTGATGGCGACCTTCCGCAACACGAACTCTCCAACAAAGCCGATCCACTGTCCGTCGGGTTTGATGAACACGCTGGCTGGAAAATCCGCCCCGGCGAGCGGCACGGAGTCGGTTTGGTCGAAAGCTCGCACGAACAGCTGCCTGCCGTTGTTGCCGACGTAGGCGACGTGCGTCCCATCCGGGGAGATCGCCATGTCCCGGCCGGCCACGGACAAGGCCGACGGCCCTGCCGCCGCGATTGCCAGCCGCACAACGCGGCGAGCGGCCGGACGAGTCTGGAGCCAGATTGCCGCGCCACCGCCGACGGCGGCCAGTAACGTCGCCGCGACAACCACGAGGCGCCGCCCGGCGCGGCTGCGGCCCGCCGGTGCACTCGCTGTCCCTGGGTTGGCAGCCGGGACAGCCATCGCCGGCTCGTTGAGGAGGAAGATTGCCGTCGAGATGTCTCCAATCCGGCGCTGACGATCTTTCTCGAGGCACCGCTGGACGAGCAGCCGAAGAGACGACGGCACCGCGGGCGCCAGCGTGCTCCAATCGGGCTCAGTGCCTAGCACCGCCGCCAGCGTGTCGGATACGTTGTCCCTCACGAACGCGGGCTTGCCGGTCAGGAGCTCGAACAGCACACACCCGAACGCCCAGATGTCTGCGCGTTTATCGACCGGCCTTCCCCGGGCCTGCTCAGGGCTCATATAGCCGTTGTGCCCAGGATCACGCCTGCCTGGGTCTTCGCCGGCGAGGTGATGGTCGGCGTCCTGGAGACGTGCTGACCGCTGTCGGCCGGCTCCATCGCTTTCGCCAGGCCAAAATCGAGCACCTTCACCGTACCGTCGGCGCGCACCTTGATGTTCGCCGGCTTCAGATCACGATGGATGATGCCCTGTTCGTGCGCGGCTGCAAGCGCCTCGGCAAGCTGCTTCGCGATGGCCAGCGCCTCGTCGAGCGGAATGGGTCCGCGCGCGAGCCGCTGGGACAAGTCGTCGCCTTCGACGAGCTCCATCACGAGAGCTTTGACGCCATCGCCATCCTCCAGCCCGTGGATGGCGGCAATGTGCGGATGATTCAGCGAGGCGAGGACTTCTGCTTCGCGTTGAAAGCGGGCCAGCCGGTCGCGATCCGCCGCAACCGACGGCGGCAGGGTCTTGATGGCGACCTGGCGTTTCAGCTTCGTGTCCGTCGCTCGATAGACCTGCCCCATGCCACCTTCGCCGATCTGTGCGGTGATTTGGTAGACGCCGAGGCGAGTGCCGGGAGCGAGCGACAGGGTATTGGGGATTATACGGGCGATGCCGCGGCCCGAACGAGATTACTCCCGTCTGACGCCGCGTGGAGACCGATTCACTCAGTTCGACCCGCGACAGCTGCCTGAGGAGCGGCGTGGAGGCGATTAACTCAGGGAAAACCGGCGACCTGGCGCTGGCCACCGGAGAAGGTGGCATCCACTGAAGCATTCCTCACGGCGATCGAAGCGACTGCGAGCAGATCGCTTTTTGAGTCTTGGCTCTGCGCGCTCCGCGTTCTCGGCGGTGAAAGGCTTTGTCGATTGAAAGACGTCGTGGTTAGGGATACAGCCTGTGGATGGTCCACGTTGCACCCTCCCGAACATACAGAATCCGGTCGTGCAAGCGATCGGCGCGCCCGTACCAAAACTCGATGCGCGACGGTGAGATGCGATAGCCGCCCCAGAACGGCGGGCGGGGGACGGGTTGGCCCGCGAACCGCGCCTCGGTTGCGGCGAACTCGTCGTCAAACTGCTGCCGCGAGCCGAGGATCTCGCTCTGGGCCGACGTCCACGCCCCGAGCTGACTTCCGCGCGGGCGGCCAGCGAAATAGGCGTCTGATTCGTCTGCCGGCAGACGCTCGACTGGTCCCTTCGACGCGAATTTGTTCCTCGAGGGTCGGCCAGTGAAAACAGAGCGCGCCGTACGGATTGGCTTCGAGTTCGCGCGCCTTCCGGCTCTGGTAGTTCGTGTGAAACACGAATCCGCGCTCGTCGACGCCCCGCAGCAGCACCATTCGGACCGACGGACGGCCATCGGCGTCGGCCGTGGCGAGCGCGGCCGGCGTGGTGTCTACGTCGCGAGCCGCAGCGCGCTCGACGGCGCTGACAAATTGCGTGATCGGGTTCGTCTCGGTCATCGATGTCGTCAGGATACGGGACCGTTCGGCGATTATACCGTCGGCCCTCCGTCTATCGGGGTGTCCAGAAGTACAATGGCCCGCGATGATCAAAGGCATCATTCTGGCTGGTGGATCGGGCTCGCGGTTGCACCCGCTGACGCGCAGCATCAGCAAACAGCTCCTGCCGATCTACAACAAGCCGATGATTTACTACCCGCTGTCCTCGTTGATGCTGGCGGGGATTCGCGACGTCCTGATCATCACGACGCCGCAGGACCGGGCGAGCTTCGAGCGCCTGCTCGAGGACGGGCGGGATTTCGGCGTATCCATCCAGTACGCCGTGCAGCCCAGCCCCGATGGCCTGGCGCAGGCGTTCATCATCGGTCGCGAGTTCGTCGGCGAGAGCCCCGTCGCGCTGGCGCTTGGCGACAACATCTTTTATGGCGCCGGGTTTTCCGAGGCGCTCCAGAGCGCGGCCGCACAGCCGCAGGGCGCGACCGTCTTTGGCTATCAGGTCCGCGATCCCCAGCGCTACGGCGTCGTCGAGTTTGACGCCGAGGGGCGGGCCATCGGGCTCGAAGAGAAGCCGGCGCAGCCGAAATCGTCGTTCGCCGTGACCGGACTCTATTTCTTCGACAACCAGGTCATCGAGATTGCCCGGAACCTCAAGCCGTCGGCGCGCGGCGAATTGGAAATCACCGACGTCAACCTCGAGTACTTGAGGAGGGGACAACTACGGGTCGAGCGGCTCGGGCGTGGCATCGCCTGGCTCGACACCGGCACCCACGAGTCGCTGGTGCAGGCGTCGAATTTCATCCAGGCGGTCGAGGAGCGGCAAGGCCTGATGGTCGGGTGCCTGGAAGAGATCGCGTACCGGATGCACTACATCACCGCAGAGGATCTGGCCCGGCTGGCGCGCGCGATGCGCGGGAGCACGTATGGTCAGTACTTGCACCATGTCCTCGAAGAGGATCGCTGAGACCGCGCGCAATGCCATCTACGTTCGAATCGACTTCTGTTCCCGGCGTCGTCATCATCACCCCGAAGGTTTTCGGCGACTCGCGCGGGTTCCTGATGGAAACCTACAAGCGGTCCGAGTTCGAGGCGGCCGGGCTACCGGTCACGCTCGTGCAGGAAAACCATTCCCAGTCGAGCGTCGGCACGCTGCGGGGCCTGCACTACCAGCGTGAGCCCAAAGCGCAAGGGAAGCTCGTGCGCGTGGTCCGTGGCGAAGTGTTCGACGTCGCCGTCGACATCCGGGTAGGGTCGCCGACATTCGGGAAGTGGGTGGGGGTGACACTCTCGGCCGACAACCGCAGGTCGATCTACATTCCGCCAGGCTTCGCGCACGGCTTCTGCGTCACCAGCCCTGACGCCGAGGTGATCTACAAGACGACCGAGGAATATGCCCCCGACCACGAGTTCGGGATCCGCTGGGATGATCCGGCGCTGGCGATTGCGTGGCCGGTCACCAACCCGACGCTGTCGGCGCGGGACCAGCAGTGGCCGACCCTTTCGACGCTGTAGGCGCTGCTCGACCAGGGGCACGCGCGTGAAATCCCGTGCAGCGGCGCGTCCGCGGGCCGTCCAGCCGCCAAACTCCCGAGACGGGACCGAACCTCTTCTGTTAAAATATCTCCCGACCCCAGCTCTTTAACTGTCGGAGGTAAACGTGCGTGTATTGGTCCGTACTTTAGCGCTCGGTCTGGCAGCAATGGCAGTCGTGATGGCGGCGGGCGCGCCCACGGCCGCGCAGAGCAAGCGCCCCACCATCGCCGTCCTCGCGTTCGACTACGGGACCGTTCAGCATTGGTGGAGCGGCACCTGGGACATCGGCGAGGGGATCTCCGACATGATTGTCGACGAGCTCGTCAACGACGGCAGCTTCCGCGTCATCGAACGGAAGCGGCTGGACGCGATCCTTGCGGAGCAGAATTTCTCGAACAGCGAGCGCGCGGATCCGAGCGCCAAGACGATGGCGCAGCTCGGCAAGGTGCTCGGCGTCCAGTACCTGGTGGTCGGGTCGGTGACCAAATTCGGCACCGAGCAGAGCAACAAGAACTTCAGCGGCGGCGGCTATGGCAGTGCATTTGGCCTGGGCTCGGTCGGCACGTCGAAAGGAAAGGCCAACGTCGCGATCACGGCGCGAATCATCCACATCACGACCGCCGAGATCATGGCGAGCGCGAAGGGTGACGGCACGTCGAAGCGAAGCGGCTTCCTGCTCGGCGGCGGCGGCGGTGGTGGTGGCGGTGGCGGATTCGGCGGGATGTCGTTCGGCTCATCCGACTTCCGCGACACGATCCTCGGTGAGGCGACCGAGATGGCCGTCAAGGCCACGACCACGAAGCTCGTTGCGGCCAAGAGCCGCCTCGAATAAAACAGTCGCTCTGAGTCGGCAGTCGTGAGGCGCAGTCTCAATGCCTCCGCGAACTGCCGACGATCGACTTCCTCTGCTCGGATCGCGCCACGAATGACTACGCTACGGACGTGGCCGAGTCGAGGCACCGCCGTCAGTGATGCCCGTCGACAGTGACCTGACCTGCGTTCGCTCGTTAGCTGGAGGCGCCGAAGTCGACCTCGCGGCTACCGTGTGGTGAATTGAAGACGAGGGGACGCTCGGCACTGTCGCACAGATGGGCTGAGATGTATATTCTTGAGCTGAGCCCGGCAGGCCCCCAATCTCGCATTAGGAGGTAAATGGGGGTTTGCCGGGAGGCTACCCGTACCATTCGGGGGAATCGGGAAAGTCGGGGACCCAGGCACGCGCCGCGCCGTGAAGAAGAAAGCACGAAAGAGGGTTTGAAATGTACTTGTCGGATGAACAGCTCGAAGAACTCGCGTTGCAGTTGACGGCGGAAATCATGGAGACGGTCACGTCGCCGGAGCCTGACCGGGTGAAGCGGAAGGCGGTCTTCGAGGACCTCGTCTACTTCGGTCGGATGGTACAGGTATCACGCCGCATGGTGGACGCGGACCGCACCCCACTCACCTTGAACTGACCCTCGGCTTCATCGCAGCGTGCGCGGAACTTGCCTTTCGAGGAGGTCCCTGCGATGGTGAGGAAGTAGAAGCATCAGCAAGTCTAGGAGAGCTCAGTAATCCTCAGAGGCGAGCACCAAGTTCCGATGGCAGTCTGTAATTGGCTGATTGCAGCGTGTTTATCCGAGTGTGTTGTAATGGGAGGCGTGAATCGCGGCTGTTCTGGCACGGAACCCTAACTATGCCGGGGTGGCGGAACTGGCAGACGCTCGGGACTTAAAATCCCGTCGCCCGAAAGGCCGTCCGGGTTCGATTCCCGGCCCCGGCACCAATAGAATCAGGCGTTTGCGAGGGTTTAGTCGTGCGGCGCCGACAGGCAGGGTCGAACTAGCTAACGCCTAGCTAACAGCCCGCCGAGACCGGCTACAGAACGCGCGAGGATGCTCCAGGAACAACGACCGGGTGTCGGCTCGAAGCGAGGCGCGGTGTTCATGTTTGCGTTCTGACATGTATTGGAACGGGTGCTGAGGTGCGAAGACGAATACTCGCGATCTGGGTCATCAGCGCCGGGCTTCTGTGGTGGTTCGACTGGATGGGATATAACCGAACACTGGTATTGGTCGGCAACGTTGCCCTGACGGTGTTCGTGCTGTATCAGTTGGCCCATCTCAAAGAGCGGAACGGCGAGTTGAAGTAACAAACGCCATCCGGGCTGATCAATACGATCGCCACGGCGGGCATGTTCGCGTTCGTCGCGATCATGGTGTATCAGCGGGTCCGCGACCACTCGTCGTCGTACCGGGCGGCTTCCGAATCCTACTTCTCGATCTTCTCGGTCTTGCCCTCGCGCAACGCGCGCAGCTCCCGCGTCAACACCGTCCGGATGCACGCGGACACCGTCATCTGGTGTCGCGCGGCGAGGCGACACAGGCGTCGAGATCTCGGGTCTTCAGATACGTGGAGACCGAGGCGCTCTTGATCAGCGCGGGCGGGCGGCCTCGCTTTCCGGGCGGCACGCGTCACAGTGTACGACCGGTCTCCGGCTCGGATCGCGCGGCCGTCATTTTTTTGTGGTGGAGCGACCGGCCCGGCCTCACAATCACCCTCAGTCCCCTAACCTCAACAGACAGCATCGACGAAAGCGACACCATCCCATGAAAAAATCCGTTGTCCCTCGTCCCCCTCATTGCGCTGTTCCTGAGCCTCGCCATCCCGGCCGGGGCCAGCCCGATCACCGTCACCGCCGGCGACGTCGTGTTCCGTGACCTTCGGCACGAACCCGGGCAACTGGGACCCGACCGACCCGCCCGACTATCTCGATTTTTACCTCGGCGTCAATACGAGCGACTGGCTCGGCGCGCGACCAGGCGGTCGACGTCGCGCTCTATGACGGCGATCGCCTGCTCGGTTAGCCGCTCGGGCACCGGCGTCGGGCGCTATCTTCTATGGGGCCGGGATGGAACTCCCGCGCGATTCGAGCCGGCTTCGAGCAGGTCGCGATCGACTTCACGAGCCTGCTCGACGGCACGATTGACGGCCGGCTCGAAGTGTCGCCGACGGCGGGGGCGTTCCGGTTCGACCCGGCCGCTTGGACCTGCGCCGTTCAGCCCGGACTACATCGGCCCGCATCCGTTGGTGCTGTTCGACGTCTCGCCGGACGGGGGCTTCTGGGCGGCGCAGGGGGACTTCGACTGGCTCCGGGACGTGCAGATCGAGCGTGACCGAGGGACCACGCGATGGACATCGCTACCCCGGTGCCCGAGCCCGGGACCCTGACCCTGCTGGCCACCGGCCTCGGGATCGGGGCGCTGCGCTCCGCAAGCGGCGCCAACGCCGGCAGGAAGACGCCCCAGCACGTTAATCGCGTCGGCCGGCCGTCATGGGGCCTCGGACGGATCGCGCGGCTCGACTGGCGCCCAGCCGAGCGGGTCGAGCAGGGCGGCGCGTATCTCGGCGCGCATCGTGGCGAGCGTGCGAGCGCGCCACGCCTGCTGCTGCTCCAGGTGGAAGTCCAAGAGCAGTTTGAGATGCGTCTGGCGGGGCGTGGTTCTCGATGAGAGAGTCCTCGAATCGCAGCCGGAAGATCTCGAGGCGGGCGTCGATGTCTGCCGCGATGATGGCGAGCGCCTCGTCGACCGTCATCGGGCATCTCCCCGCTTTAATGCGAGCTGCCACCCGACAAAATCCTTACTCGGCGTGCCTGACGTGGCCGCCCTATAAATCCACAATGCGGACGCGTGCACGACCGCGTCACCCGGGCTCATAAGATTTGCCACCCTGAAACGTGCCGCAGAATTTGACAAACGGCTTCGTTTCCAGCTGCGCGATGCGCGCCTCGAGCTGTGTCGAGCCGGCCGGCCACCCGGGGGCCGTCCATCGCCTTCACGATCGTGGTGACGATCATCTCGGCCAAGTTCTCGGGATCGAGTTTCATGGCGTCCTCTCAGTACGCCACCGTCCTGAAACTCGCGCTGGTCGTGGGCGACAGATTCAACCACGCGAGCGCGCGCATCGCTTTAATCGCGACATCGTTTCTCTGATACATCGAAGTCATGATCGTGGCCGCGGTCGTTGGATTGGCCGGGCTGTCGTTCAGCTCCAGCAGCGCGTGTCGACTGACGTCGAGATCGAACCCGCCATCGCTGAAAATAACGGCACTGGGATCGAGCAGCGCGACTTGTGCCGGACTGTTGGTGCTCGAAATCACCCGAACCCCAAACAACGTATTCGGCAACCCCGCCGCCTGGCTGCCCAGCGTCAGGCTGATGTACGACAGCGTCTTCGGCCGCAGAATCCAGGTGTACGGGCCTGGTGTGCTGACCGACCCGAGCATCGCGGCCAAGTCCGCCGCGATGGCCGCCGCGGTGGACCCCGTCGTGACCCGCTTGTGGCTGGCGTCAATCCGGCCAGCATTTTGAACGGCGCCACGGAACGGCTCCAATTCCATTGTCGTCCTCCTCGCGGTCTGTGCACATAATGGCACGCTACCTAAAAAGCTGTCCCCGGCCGGTATTGACTTCTGATGCGGGTGGAGTAATCTGCTTCTCACCCCAGCCTGTAAAGGCGGCCACCATGGCGCTTCCCGATTGCTTGCACTGCGGCCAACCCGGCCGTCGTCTGAACTACACGAGCGCCATCGCTTGGGCCGACTACTACCGCTGCGATGGATGTGGCCAGGTCTGGTCCTCCGACGGACCAGCGAAGAGACGCACGGCCAAAATCGTCATCGCGCCTAAACGGCCCGGCAGACGGTCAGGAAAATACTCGTCGCACTACCCTGCTAGTGTTGGCCTATATCCTGGCCTTCTCCAATCGTCATACTGATCTCATGGCTTGCCCGCTGTGCCGGGATGCGCGATGGGTCTGTGAAGAGCATCCCACGCGCCCCGATCCCTGTGACTGTGGCGGCGCCCGATCGCCACGACGAAGGACGACAACGGCAAGGCCAGACGTGGCGGTGTCTAAGGCAGCATGAATCACGTTCTCGCGCCGTGCTGCACGTTGTGTGTCGCCCTGATTCTAGGTAACGCCTGGGCGCAGCCCTCTCTGACCGACACCGAAGCCTACCGCGTCTATGCATCGGTGTTCTTGCGATTTGGGGAATCGGCACCTGACCGACGACCGCTGGTGATTCGGTCCGACACGAGGCCGCGAACCCGAATGGCGTGCTTCCCATCTGGCAGACCCATCGAGCATGAGTGGAAGGGTGTGATGGATGACTTCCTGCAAAGCAACGCGTCGGCCCATGCCCTCGATGAGCGGCAACTCCTCACTGGCCGTGCCCTTCGAGATTGTCGGGTGGTCCGACATAAAGTCAGGCGAGGATTGGGGCGACGGCTGGAGGAACTTCACGGCGCGGTGGCCCAAAGCAGGCGGTTACTACGACATTTCAGCGGTGGGGTTCGATCCGGCTCGCACTCGCGCAATCGTTTATGTAGGGCTTCATACCGGTGCAGCTGCCGAAGGGCAATACCACTTTCTGGAGAAAGCTGGTGACTGGACGGAGATCACGCCGCGCCAAATGAATGTCTGTAAGGGGTCGCCCTTTTACTGACCGGCGCGGGTGCTCGGACGAAACACACCTGCCGTGCGGCCGCGGATCCGAGACACGACCGCCCCGCTCGTCGTTAGTGGATTGTCACCGCGTGAACGCGCCGAACAGCACCAGCGCGAATATCACCACCTGCAGCCAGACAGGTGTCGGAGACTGCACGCAAGCGAACCGCGTCCAGGCACCCGGCTCGGCATCCTTGAAGTCCTCGCCGTCCTCGTCGGCATCACGAGCCGCGAAGGTGGCCTCGTCGGCCGTCAACGGTTCAGCTTCAGCCGTCCCAGTTGTCCCAGTCGTCCGGCGTCCAGCGTGCCAGGCGTCCTCGGACGACTGGGGGTCAGGCGCAGTTGTCCGAGGGTGTGTGGAACCGTGGACGCCGGACGACTGGGACGACTGGGACAACTGGATGATCCAGTACGCGATACGCGCGAACCCTCGATGGTCAGACTTCAGCTGCAGCTTCTTCTTGGCCGTAAGCGCACTCGCAGGCGCCCTGGTTGGAAATCCACGGAGGGACCGGATGAAACGCAAACAGTTGCGCACGAAACATGGCACATGCGCCTCAAGGAAACAATTGCTTTCCGCGGGTCTGGATCTGGCGGCGGCTAATCTGTGGGAGGAAGTGGCCCGTCGGCTCGAAAACGTAACAGGTCCTCGCGACGGTAAATCTTTCCCTCAATCTCAAACTCTTCGTGGTCCGAATTGACGTCGCAACGCCACTTGGCAACAGAGGGCACGTGAAAGTGAAGTTCGTCGGTCATAACGCCTCTACACCCGGCGAACGTGCAGGCCTTCACACTGGGCGTCTCGATTCGCCGTTGAGCAACTCAGCAGTGACTCGAATCGCGGTCACAGACCCAAATACCGTAGGACGGCCACTCCGTATCGTCGAAAGCCATCGTCCCATCGCAACCCGTCACATCGCAGGGTTTCGTGACCCGCGTTGCCTGTGCCGGGACCTCGGTCCGTTGGAAGAGCGATAGGAGCCATCTCGGTGCCAACCCTAAGCCAGCCTTTCTCGATAAAGGGCCTTGTTTCCTGGCGACGAGAGAAGACGAGAAGAGGTGGAGCGACGAACTGTTGGAAGGATTGCAGCGACTCAAGGAACGTGACGGGGTTCCTATCTCAGAGCAAGTCCGCAGAGCAATTCAGGCGTGGCTGGAGTCGAAAGGCGTCAGGAAGAAAGCGGAGCGCCCGCGAGCGGTAACGCGCAAGCGGTCCTGAGCCCCACCCGTTGTGTATGGAAACGGCCCGAGGCTTACACATTGTGATCGTATGTTCTGAACTCGCACAACACGGGGAGTGACGTTCGTCATGATGGACACCCCACAGCGCGACAACCTGAACGCCACGCCGAAGCAATTGCCTGACGCGTTCGTGATGCAGAAGGGGTCCATGACCGCGAGTGTGAGCTGTGGACCCATGCATTCGGCTGGGAATGCAGACTCTTCGCCGGTGGAGAAATGCTCGCAACGCAAGTCTGCCGCTCTGATCAGGAGATCGAGACGTTCGGGGAACGGTGATTCGTTGGTGACGCGCACGCCTGTACGTGACGGCTCTGCGCCGTACGTGCTTACGACTGTAACGCGCCTGGAGGGGGCCACCCTCGTCATACAGGTGACACAGACGAGCGAAGCTACCGGGGCCGTCCGGAATCCATACACAGTCCGATACTCAAAGTAGCCCACTATTTAGACCGGCTGGACGCGGTAACGCGCCCGTCCGACGGGTCTGCTTCCGGAGGAGATATGCACGTCTCACCGTGTTCAAACTGCGGCAGCAGTGACCTTCGGGTCACAACAACTGACGCAGTCGGCCATTTCAGGCCGGATCTACTTCCGGCGCGAGTGGTGTGTTCCATCTCGCGAAATTCGACGTTGTCGTCTGCTGCAATTGCGGACTTACGCGCTTCTTCGCCCCAGGAGAGGCCGTAGACAAGCTTGCGAAGTCAGCGCTGTGGGAGAAGCCATAGCGCAACCGCATTGTGGTCCCTTGCACCAAGAGCCGGCGCGCGCACGCGCCGGCTCTCAGTCACAAGAGGCCCCTTTGACCAGTATTTGGAGCTTGAGCTCGGAGCTCATCAGCGTCCATCACTTCGTCAAACTCGAGGCGATCATCACTTTCGATTTCGGTGCGGCCTGGGCTGAGACGTGTTCGGCCGCCTTCATCTCCGCACGCGTCTGCGGGATGTGCAAGATCCTTCCGTCCCCGAGCTGCACTTCACGGAGGAAGTACTGATCGCCGTAACGATGAAAGGTGAGGCTCGGCGCGGGCTCGCGATCGTTCCGGCGATCGGTCACGCTCATGAGGATCACGCCATGACGCGCGCCGCGGATCATGAACACACCGTTCTGTCCGGGCATCGGTAAGATGCGGTAAGAGTCTCGCCGAAGGTTCGTGTCGCCCGCAGTGAATGCAAACGGGACGTTCGTCACCGTCTCGATTCCCTGGGCGCGTGCGGACGTGGCCACCCCCACCAGCAGGAGGCCCGCGGTCACCACCAGTCGTTGAATAGAGATCGTCATGGTCTTCACTCCAGGACCCGCTGTGACGCCGGTATTCGGCGCCAGGCACTCGCGCCGCCGGAAGTGGCGGTCGCCGCGCCGATCCATATATGAGTGCTACGAGCTGACCCGGGCAGACTTCATGACGGTTGCCAGACGTTTTCATTACCACTTCCTGAAACGAGGCAGGGCAAATCTACGTCAGGCTCACTGGTGAACGCTTCACGAGGGAACGTTTCTATCGAGTCTTAAAATCCCGCGGCCCCAAAGGGGCACAGTCACCGAGGCCGAGTTCAGAGTGTTTTCGTTCCTGACGACGGGGAGTCCGTTTGTCGGCTCAGTCATCGGCCACCCGGCCTGGCGGAACGATCCGGGGTTCCTAGTGCTGGCGGCTGGCCTAGATCTGAAGGTCGTCAACAGGGGGAGGACGCAACCATACGTTTACGGAAGTTTCCGACTTCGGCGCCGGCAACGTCACCACCCCTGAGCACCGGGCTGCTTCCGATCACGACCTCCCCTAATTGTGCGGGAGCACAGATCGTCCCGTCAGGTGGCCGCGCTGATGTGTCCAGCCCGAGCGTGGGCCTGCACAAGTTCCAGTGCTGCCTGCACCCCTGGATGCGCGCGGTCGTAAGCGTGGAGTAGCAGGCAGGGAAAGGGCATGGTCCGGTTCAGGCTGGACCATGCCCACTATCCTTCGTCCTGCCTGCGATAAATCGAGCTGCCTTCGCCGGAACTCCCCCACTTCTCTTCCATTCCCTTCTGCGCCTCGGCCAGGTCGCGAACCTGCTGCGTCGTCCCATGTCTGCGCGCGCGGGCGGGCACCCGCCAGCCTTCTACGATGAATTGTGGCGGGCGGCGTGCGTCAAGGCGGGCTGTCCGGGGAAGATCCCGCGCGACTTCAGAAGGACGGCGGCACGGAATCTCGTGCGAGCCGGCGTCACCGAGAAGATCGCCATGACGTTGATGGGGTACAAGACGCGCAGTATCTTCGACCGATATAGCATTCTGAACGAGAAGGATCTGCAGGAGGCCGTGGCGAAGCTGGCCGCGCTACCCGTGACGAAGCCCGCGAAATCGCGCTAACCGACAAAAAGGCGGCGTAACTGAATAGCCCTCTCTGGCCGACAATAACGATATGGGACGGGCGATCGCCTCCATTGTCTCGGGGATCGTAGTGGCAGTCCTGACGTTTGTCGCTGCCGCGTCTTTCCTCGACGCAGCGACGTGGTCCCCCACCCGCGGGGGCATCTCCGACGAGATAACATTGAACGTGTTGTCTCTGGTCGCAATAGCAGTTCCGGCGCCATGTGGATTGCTTGCTGGATGGGCGACATACCGCTGGCGGCCACGGCGAAGGACAACCGATTCGATTCATCTGAACTGCCCCCACTGCGGATGCTCTATGAAGCTTTCCGAGAAATACTCCGCTACGCCGCCGTATACCGTGGTGGAATGTCCCATCCACGGGCAGTTTTACTTCGGCCCCAATACAGACCTGACGCTTGGACTACCGCGCTAACCATTGCGCTAATCATTGGAGGCGGTTTCGGGCGGTGTCGGGCGGTGATAGGCAGTAGAATTGTTAGGGAAAACGCAGATATGCGGCTATTCTGGACTGGGATTTCGGACTTAAAATCCCGTGGCCCCAAAGGCCGTGTGGGTTCGATTCCCACCCCCGGCACTCTCCCTCAAATCGAATCTCGCGTTCCTCGTTGATGTCCCTGGCAGCAGGCTCGCGTCTCGGTCCGTATGAAATCGTGACCCCGCTTGGCGCCGGGGGCATGGGAGAAGTGTATCGGGCGCGCGACACGCGGCTTCATCGTGACGTAGCCCTCAAGGTCCTGCCCGACGCCTTCGCCGCCGATCCCGATCGCGTGCGGCGATTCCAGCAGGAAGCGCGCGCGGTTGCCGCGCTGAGCCATCCTCACATTTGTCAGATCTTCGACGTCGGCCCGGACTACCTCGTGCTCGAGTACGTCGAGGGCACGCCGCTTCGCGGTCCGCTGCCAGAGCGCGACGTCATCCGGATCGCCCTTCAGATCGCCAGCGCGCTTCAGGTGGCGCATGCGCGCGGAATTCTCCATCGAGACCTGAAGCCGGCAAACGTGCTGATCACGCGCGCGCGCGGCTCCGTAGCCGCAGGTGGTCCATTGCCGAACGCCCCGACGGCTTCGCACGCTTGGTCCGTTGGAGCTGCCGACGGCCAAGCTCCTCGACTTCGGAATCGCCAAGCTGATGACGGCCGCTCCGGACGAGACCCAGACGGTCGACGGTGTCGTCGTCGGCACCGCGGCGTACATGTCGCCCGAGCAGGCACACGGCAAGCCCGTCGACGCCCGGAGCGACATTTTCAGTTTCGGCGCCGTCGTCTACGAGTTGTTGTCGGGCCGGAGAGCCTTCGACGGCGGGTCCACAGCCGAGGTGTTGAGCGCGGTGTTTCGTGATACGCCGCAGCCACTCCACGCATCGCCGGCGCTCGCGCGACTGGTCACGAAATGCCTCGAGAAGGAGCCGGACCGCCGCTATCAGTCGACGTCGGACATCGTGAACGAGCTCGAGAAACTGGCCAATCCACCGGTGGCCGTGCCATCGAGCAGCCGACGCGCCTGGCAGGCTGGCGCAGCGGCGGTTGGCGTCGCGGTCCTTCTCATCGTCGGAGCGATCGGATTCAACGTCGGTGGCTGGCGAGACCGGCTCTCAGGGACGCAGGCGGCATCGCCGATCCAGTCGCTCGCCGTCCTTCCCCTCGATAACCTGTCCGGCGCGGCCGGGCAGGAATACTTCGCCGACGGCATGACCGACGCGCTTGATCAACGAGCTGGCCCGCATTCCCGCGCTCAAGGTGATCTCACGCACGTCGGTCATGCCCTACAAGGGCGCGCGCAAGCCGCTGAAGCAGATCGCGGCGGAGCTGGCGGTTGACGGCGTGATCGAAGGCTCGGTGCTGCAGGAGGGCGATCAGATCCGGATCAGCGTGAAACTGATTCACGGCGCCACCGATCGACACGTCTGGTCGGACAGCTACCAAAGGGAGTTGCGAAGCGTCCTGGCACTTCAGAATGACGTGGCTCGGGCCGTTGCGCGGGAGATCAAGGTCACGCTCACGCCCCAGGACGAGAAGCGGCTGGCGAGCGCCCGCGACGTGAATCAGGAGGCGTACGACGCGTACTTGAGGGGCGTCCAGTACCTGGACCAGCGGACCGAGGAGGGCCAGAAAAAGGGCATCGAGTCGCTCGAAAGAGCCGTGCTTCTGGATCCCCGTTTTGCTCCAGCTCACGCGAGACTGGCCCTCTCGTACGCGACCTTCTTCATGGGTGGTGGGCTCGAACCCCGCGAGTACTTTCCCAAGGCGAAGGCGGCCGCCCTCAAGGCGCTGGAACTCGACGATACCGTTTCGGATGCGCACGTCGCACTCGCCACCACGGCGCTGGACTACGACTGGAACTGGCTCGACGCCGCGCGTCATTTCGAAAAATCGATTTCCCTCAACCCGAGCAACGCCCAGGCCCATGAGCGCTATGCGACCTACCTGCAGTCGCTCGGGCGGTTTGACGATGCTCTCGAGGAGCGGAAGCTGGCACTCGATCTCGATCCCTTGTCGGTGTTTCGAGTTGCCGACGTGGGATACCCGCTGTACTTCGCCGGGAAGAACGACGAAGCGATCCGCGCGTTTCGCAGCGCGCTCGACCTGGATTCACAGTTCTTCTGGTCACATCTCTGGATCGGGCAGGTCAAGGTTCGCCAACGCCAGTATGTACGTTTCGGCTTACTATCTTGCGCTCATTTACGCCGGACTCGGGATGCGCGATCGGACCTTCGAGCATCTCGATAAGGCAATTGAAGAGCGTCAGCCTTATCTCATCCTGCTAAACGTGGAGCCGCCGTTTCTGAGCCTGCATTCGGATATACGATTTCAAGACGTCTTGCGGCGAATTGGAATTCCAACGACCCCATGAGCCCTCTAGCGCACCCCGTAATCGCGGTGAAACCAGCGCTCGGGCGGGAGTGGCGTAGAATCCGATTTCGGGCTTGCCGACATCGGCGTCGGCTCGTCGCCGTGTATGTTCCGAAGCCAACAACAGAGAGAGCAGCCTTTGACTTCACAAACGGAAACACGAACCACCCTCGGCGAGATCGACAAGATCCGAGACGTCTCTGACAGAATTGCGGGCGCGATTCAGCGCCGCGATGTCGCGGTCTTGCGAACACTTTTGGCTCAGGGGTTTGTGCATCGCAGCCATGGCGGGACGGCGTCGGATGTGGAGCAATTCCTGACCGGTATCGCGCAGATTCCCGGAGAGATCAGGTTCGTGAGCCTCGCAGACGTAGAGGTCGATCTCTGCGGTTCAGGTGCGATGGTCACTGGCATTCAGCACGCACAGGTGGTCGTTGACGGCCAGGTCATCGACGATCGTCGAGGCTTTGTTGATTTCTTTGTGAAGCACGAGGGCGACTGGCGCATTCAGGCGGCCGTCGACTTGCCGACTCCCGGTTAGGTGCCGAGCGCTCTGCGGGCTTCTCGTCGAGCGCGAATTTCCGCCTGTAGATTTACGAGGTCAATTGCACGCCGCTTAGGCGCTCATCGAGGTGGACATGACAAGACAAAGGAACACGTGGCTGCCGCTGCTGGGACTGGCTCTTTTGGTCCTGGTCGCATCGAACCCCGCTGCACAGCAGCCGGCCTCGCCCGAAGCGCGCCTGAAGGCGTTGGGGATCCAGTTGCCGCAGGTGCCGACTCCAATCGCCTCGTACGTTCCAGCGGTGCGCACAGGTAACCTGGTGTTCCTCGCAGGACAAGGCCCCGTGGTGGGCGGGAAGCCGACGGTCACCGGCAAGGTCGGCGCCGATCTCACCGAGGAAGAGGGCTACAAGGCAGCGCGGGCGACGATTCTCACGTCGCTCGCCGTGTTGCGTGCCGAGATCGGATCGCTCGATCGCGTGCGGCGGGTCGTGAAGCTCGTCGGATGGGTCAACAGCGCCCCTGGGTTCACGCGGCAGCCCTGGGTGATTAACGGCGCGTCCGATCTGCTCGTCGAGATCTTCGGCGACGCCGGCAAACATGCGCGAAGCTCCGTAGGCGCGAACGAGCTGCCGCTCAACATCCCAGTCGAGATTGAAATCATCGTCGAGATTGCCCCGGACACGCCGGGCCGCTAGTGACATCTCCCATGACGGGTTGACGCTGACAACTCCAGGGCTGTCTGCCCTATGAGCGATTCAGCAGCATACGACCAGTACGCGACCGCCGCGGATTTGTACGATGGTGTTCCGCAGTATCGAGAGCGGACCGATGTCGCGTTCTTTGTCGATGCGGCGACAGCAGCCGGCAGTCCGATTCTCGAAATCGGCTGCGGCACGGGACGCGTCCTCATCCCGACCGCCCGCGCCGGTGTCGACATCGTTGGCCTCGATGCATCGCCGAAGATGCTTGCCGTGTGCCGCGAGCGGCTCCAGTCGGAGAGCGCCGAGGTCCAAGGCAGGGTACAGCTCGTCCAGGCCGACATGCGCGCGTTTGACTTGGGCCGGACGTTCACGCTGATCACCGTGCCGTTCAGGCCATTTCAGCATCTCATCACGGTTCGAGGACCAGTGTGCGTGCCTCGGGACGATTCGGAGGCACCTGATGGACAAGGGCCGGTTGATCCTGGACCTGTTCAATCCGTCGCTCGATGCGCTCGCCGGATTCGAAGAAGGAAAGGAATTCGGCGACGAGCCGGAGTTCACCGTACCGGACGGCCGGCGGGTCGTGCGCCGGCACAAGATCGTCGCGCACGACCGGTTTACACAGGTGAACCAGGTCGAGCTTATCTACTACGTGACGCACCAGGACGGTCGCACGGAGCGTGTGGTGCACAGTTTCCCGATGCGCTACCTGTTTCGATTCGAAGTGGAGCACCTCCTGGCCCGCTGCGGGTTCGAGGTCGAGCACCTGTACGCGGGTTACGATAAGAGCGCCTTCGGATCGACGTATCCGGGAGAGCTCGTCTTCGTGGCACGGAAGAGTGCAGGTGAATGATGCTCGACTACCTATCGACCCTGATCCGTCACCTGCGTGGCTGGCAACCACCGCCGCCCGATCTGCCGCAGGATCCCGACACGGGCGTTCGACAACCGCGATGGCGAGGACCTGGCGGGCGCGAGTCGGCCATGGCTGTTCCGGAGCCAGCGCCTCTGGTGGACGTCGACGCCGTCGCGCGCGCGGTGGCGAGGACCGACGCAGTCCCGAAAGTAACCCGCAGCGAATTCGCACAGCCCCGGCTGAGCTGGCCGGATTCTAGGAGAATCAGCGCGCGACTCCGTCCGGCACAAACTCTGCACATCTACGCCCACAGGCAGGAGGTAGGTATGTTCAGGGCATTGTTCAGGTTGATCGTGCTCATGATCGTGCTCGTCGCGGTCGGCGGCTTCTTTCTTGGCTGGTGGGGAGGTCGCGCGGCACTCCCGGATAGCGACGCGGTCGCAACCGCAGGCAAGAGCGGTGTCGAACAGGTCAAGCGTGCCGGCGAAGAGATCTCGCAGAAAACGGCCGCGGCCGCCAAGACCGCAGGTGAGGTGCTGAGCGACGGCGCTCTGACGACCAAGATCAAGGCAAAGATGGGGCTCGACGACACCGTCAAGGCGCTCGATCTGAACGTCGATACGATCGACGGTGTGGTGACGGTCACTGGGAAAGTGCGATCGACGGCCGAACGCGATCGCGCCCTGGCGCTGGCGCGCGAGACCAACGGCGTCCGTCAGGTCATCGATCGGATCGTTCTTCAACCGAGATAGCTTCAACGAATAGCCGAAGAGATAAGCGCAGGCCGCGGCTGTTGACCGCGGCGTCGCCGTTGCCACAAGATTCGTGTCGGAATCGGATTCCCGATCTCCAGGCGGTCCTCCGAACAAGCGGGCCGCCTTCCCACACGCGAGGAGACACGACACGTGAGCGAGCACCCGAATCCCGAGAAGATTCTGCAGACCGGTTTGGCCTTTTGGGCCTCGAAAACACTCCTCAGCGCCATCGAGTTGGGACTCTTCACCGAGCTCGCGCCGGGTCCCGCCTATTTCGATACCTTGCGCGGGCGCCTGGGACTCCACCCTCGTTCTGCGCGCGACTTTTTCGACGCGCTCGTCGCCTTGGGCTTCCTCCAACGCGACGGCGATCAATATGCCAACACGCCTGAGACCGACCTCTTCCTCGACAAGAAGAAGCCCTCCTACCTCGGTGGGTTCCTCGAAATGGCGAACCGGCGGCTGTACCCATTCTGGGGGCATCTGACGGAGGGGTTGCGGACCGGCAAGCCACAGAACGAAGTCAAGACTGGTGGGACGGGTCTCTTCGAAGAGCTCTACGCTGAGCCCGCTCGTCTGAAGGAATTTCTCGCGGCCATGACCGGACTGAGTCATGGGGCCAACCTGACTATCGCCAGGGTCTTTCCGTGGAAGGACTACCGCACTTTTGCCGACATCGGCACGGCGCAGGGTGACCTGGCGGCGCAAATCGCGCTGGCCAATCCGCACCTGCAGGGCCTCGGCTTCGATCTTCCCGTGGTGGCGCCGATCTTCGAGGAGTATGTCGCAAAGGTTGGCGTCGCAGACCGTCTGCGATTCAGCTCAGGCGATTTCTTCAATCAGGACTTCCCGAAGGTCGATGTCGTGCTGATGGGCCACATCCTCCACGACTGGGATCTGCCGACGAAGCAGATGTTGATCAAAAAAGCGTTTGACGCACTGCCCGTCGGCGGTGCCCTCATCGTCTACGAGGCGATCATCGACGACGATCGCTCGAAGAATGCGTTCGGACTGCTCATGAGCCTGAACATGCTCATCGAGACACCCGCGGGCTTCGACTACACCGGCGCCGACTGCTCGGGGTGGATGAAGGAAGCCGGATTCTCCTCGACGCGGGTCGAGCCGCTCGTCGGGCCGGATTCGATGGTCGTCGGCATCAAATAGTCAGTTCGGAACTGGGTCTCCTTGGTTATGGATCGCGCTCGTTCCAGCATCCTGATGATCGCGGTCGGGGCCTTGGCGTTGCTGTCTGTCGTCGCCGTCGACGGCCGCAAGCAGTGGCCGGCGCCGGACCGGGGCGCTGCCGGCGTCTGGCAGAAGCTGCGCAAGCTGCAGACGACCGCGAGCGCCATGCACACGACCGCTCACCCAGACGATGAGCACGGCGGGATGCTGGCGATGCTCAGTCGCGGCCTGGGCGCGCGCGTGTCCCTCCTGACCTTGACGCGCGGCGAATCTGGCGACAACGCGATTGGCGCGGAGCTCTTCGACGCGCTCGGCCTCATCCGCACCGAGGAACTGCTCGTCGCCGATCGCTACTACGGCGTCGACGAGCAGTACTTCACGAGCGTGGCCGACTATGGATTCTCCAAGCGCCTCGACGAGGCGCTCGAGAAGTGGGGCCGCGAGCACGTGCTTCGGGACATGGTTCGCATCATTCGAACCGATCGCCCGATGGTCGTCATCTCGCGGTTTCAAGGCAACCCGCGCGACGGTCACGGCAACCATGAGGCCGCCGGTCTCCTCACACGCGATGCGTTCAGGATGGCAGGAGACCCGAAGGCGTTTGCGGATCAGATCGGCGGCGGGCTTCGTCCGTGGCAGCCGTTGAAACTGTACATGGGCGGCGTGCGCGAGAACGAGAACTGGAACGTCCGGTTGGACACGGGCACGTACGACCCGGTCCTCGGTGAGTCGTATCAGACGTTGGCGCGCCTCGGCCTCAGCTTTCAACGTTCTCAGAACAGCGGCCGGTTTGTCGCGCAGCCCGGGCCGTCGGTGTCCTTCTACCGGCGTCTCGAGATGGCGCCTCGGATCGAGGCGCCCGACCGGGAGCAGTCGTTTTTCGACGGCATCGACACGACGATCCCTGGACTCTACCGCGCGCTGGGCCATACACCTCCGCCCGTGGTTGCGCGCGCGCTGGCCGCGGTCGACGCGAGCGTCAAGGACGCGATAGCGGCGTTCACGCTGACCGATCCATCGGCGACCGTTCCTGCGCTGGCGACGGCACTCGCAGCCCTGACCACGGCGATCGCCCAGGAGAACGAGCATCTCGACGTCAAGGCTGCCCTGGTGGTGAAGAAACGGCAGATCGCTGAAGCGATTCACGCCGCGCTTGGGGTCAGCCTGACCGGTATGGCGCAACCCGAAGGTTCTTCACAGGCGGGTCCATTCGGGGCCGGAGCGGTGCCGATGCCTCCCGTCGTTCCGGGGCAGCCATTCAACGTGCGGGCGACGTTCGTCAATCCCAGCTCGATCGAGCTCACACGCGTGCACATCTTCCTTGAAGGAAAGCTCGAAGGAAAGCTCGAAGGGAAGGACGTCCGCGTCACCGGCGGTGCGTCGGCACCGATGGCTGCCGGCCGCAATCAGCCGATCGTCCAGACGTTCACGACGTCGCTCGGAGATGCGCACCTCACGCGGCCGCATTTTTCGCGGACCTCGATTCAGGACGCCCGATACACGGTCGCCGATTCCTCGACCATGCCGCTGCCGGCGCTGCCGCCAGCGCTCGAAATCGTTGCGCGCTACGAGGTGGCGGGAGTGCAGGCGGAGATCCGCCGGCCGGTGATGCGGCTCGAAAGCAACCTGCCGTACGGCTACGACCAGCGGACGCTGGCAGTCGTGCCGGCAATCGCAGTCAGCCTGGCTCCTTCATCGGCCATCGTCGCGACTCGACGCGCCGCAGAAAACGGTCACGCTCCGCGCCGAGGTGGTCAACAACCGGGAAGGGAAGTCTGACGGCGTGCTGACCCTGAAGGTGCCTCCCGGATGGACCGTCTCACCGGCGGCGCAGCCGTTCGCGTTGACGCGAGCCGGCGAGCGGGCCCTCTACGAGTTTCAGGTGCGCGCCGCGACGATCGACCATCGTGCCGCCCGTATCGAAGCGGTCGCCCAGTCCGGTGGCCGCGAGTACCGTGAGGGCTACACGACGATCCGGCATCGCGACCTCGAGACTCGCTATCTCTATACGGATGCGGTGACGACCGTGCGCGGTGTGGACGTTCGCATCGCGCCGGGGCTGCGGGTTGGCTACGTGATGGGGATCGGAGACGACGTGCCCGCGGGCATCGCCCAGCTCGGTGCCCACGTACAGCTGCTCGGCGAACAGGATCTGGCCACAGGGGACCTGAGCCGGTTCAACGCGATCATCACTGGCACGCGCGCCTACGCCGTCCGCGGCGACCTCAGAACCTACAATCGCCGGCTGCTGGACTACGTCGAGGCTGGCGGCAATCTCATCGTCCTCTATAACACGCAGGAACTCGTGCCGAAGCTCTACGCACCCTATCCCGGCGAATTGCCAGCCACCGCCGAAGAAGTTTCAGAGGAAGACTCGCCGGTTCAATTCCTGTCCCCGGACGCGGCCGTCCTCACCACGCCGAACCGCATCACGCGAGACGACTTCTCCGGATGGGTCGAACAACGCGGCTCGAAGTTCTGGACGACGTGGGATCCTCGATACACCGCGATGATCGCGACTTGGGATAAAGGGCAGGCGCCGCAGCAGGGTGGATGGCTGCAGGCGCAGTACGGCAAGGGTCACTACACCTACTTCGCGTATGCGCTCCACCGCCAGCTGCCGTATGGCGTACCTGGCGCCTATCGGCTGCTGGCCAACCTTTGTCGCTCGGCCGCTGAGCGACAGCGGCATCGAAATCCCCGGCTCACCTGCTTGGTCGGGCAGCGAAGCTGCGGACGGCCTCGGCCTCGTCGTAGAACGTCTCGAAGATTGTCAGGATCTTCAGCATTCCGAACAGGCGCTGGCCTTTCGTCGTCACGTGGAGGAGCCTGATGTCGCCCCCGTTCTCTCGAACGCTCTTCAGCTTTCCCACGAGCATTCCCACGCCGGAACTGTCGATGTAGGTCACGCCGGCAAGGTCCAGGACGATCTTGACCCGTCCTCGGTCCACAAGCTCGCGGATCTTCCGCCCGTACAGGAGGTCGCCATCGTCGAGGAGGATCTGGCCTGTCAGAACCAATACCGTGACGTCGTCCACTTGCCGTTCCACGAGGCTGAGCGCTGAATCGGTCATGGCTTATTCAACAACATTGGAGTGCTCGATGAATTGGCTAAACGGTAAAGCTCTGCCGTGGCAGTATAATCCCCCATCGTCTGTCACACCATTCGTCACGAACGGGAGTCGCGCGCGGCATGATTGGGACCACCCTCGGGCACTACCGGATCGTTGAGCTCATTGGCAAAGGTGGGATGGGAGAGGTCTACCTCGCCGACGACACCCGGCTGCAGCGCCGGGTCGCGCTCAAGGTCCTGGCCCGCGAGCTGGCGAGCGATCCGGACCGGCGCGAACGGTTCGATCGCGAGGCGCGGGCGGCCGCGGCGCTCAATCACCCGAATATCGTCACGATTCACTCGGTCGAAGAAGCCGGCGGCGTCCCGTTCCTCACGCTCGAGCTCATCGACGGCCAGACGCTTGCGGATTTGATCCCCGAGGACGGTCTCCCGCTCGATCGCCTGCTCACGCTCGCCATTCCGCTGGCCGACGCGGTCGGCGCGGCCCATCAGCGCGGCATCACGCATCGCGATCTGAAGCCCGCCAACGTGATGGTCACGACCGATGGCCGGCTGAAGGTGCTCGACTTCGGCCTCGCCAAACTGAAAGAAGACGCGCGACTGGCCCTCGAGGCAGGCCAGCCCACCGGAATGCTCACGGGCGACGGACGCATCGTCGGCACGGTCGCGTATATGTCGCCGGAACAGGCGGAGGCAAAGGCGGTCGATCAGAGGTCAGACGTGTTCTCGCTGGGTGTCATCCTCTACGAGATGGCGACGGGCGGGCGACCTTTCACAGGCGACACCCAGATGTCGATCCTGTCGTCGATCATGAAGGATTCGCCGAGGCCGGTGACCGAAGCGAAACGTGGCCTGCCACGGGATTTTTCGCGCATTGTCATGCGCTGCCTGGCGAAGGACGTCGAAGATCGGTACCAAAGTGCCAAGGACGTGCGCAACGACCTGCGCGCCCTGAAGAACGACCTGACATCCGGCGAAGTGGTGCCGGTCTCTACTTCGGGCGATGTGCCGACGGTGGCGCCACTACGCTCGGTGTCGCGCAACTTTCTTCTCGGCGCAGTGGCAGGTGTGGTGGCCGTCTCCGTGGTGGCGGCGATCTTTCTTCGAACGCGCTCGTCCGCGGCGCCCCCGTCGACTGCGTCGAGGCCGTTCGACTCGATCAACCTGACCAGGCTGACGACCACTGGCACGGCGGGATTGGCGTCCATCTCGGGCGACGGGCGCTACGTGGCTCACGTCTCCGCCAAGGGCGGCCAGCAGAGCCTGTGGCTGCGGCAGATCGCGACGACGAGCAACGTCGAGATTGTCCCGCCGGCCGACGTTCGGTACGTCGGCGTCTCCTTTTCGCCCGACGGCAATCACATCTACTACACGACCTACCAGCGCGGCACGAATCTCGGCAACCTGTATCAGATTGCGGTGCTCGGCGGCGGCGCGCGCCTCGTCGTCGAAGACATCGACACGGCGGTGAGCTTCTCACCGGACGGATCGCGGCTGGCGTTCCTGCGCGGTTACCCGGATGAGGCCACGAGCGCCGTGATCGTCGCCAACGCCGACGGCAGCAATCAGCGCCAGCTCGTGACGCGCAAGCGGCCGACGGAGTTTCCGTTACTCGGCCTGGCCTGGTCACCCGACGGACGCACCATCGTCGCCACGGGTGCCATCGACGGGCGAATGCGGGGCCAGGTCGTTGCCGTCGATGTGGCGACTGGCGCCGAGCGAGTAGTGCCGACGCCCGACTGGCGGCAGGTGAGCCGCGTCGCCTGGCTGCCGGACGGCAGCGCGATCCTCGTCAACGCGCAGGAATCCGCCGGTGAATCATCGAGTCAGGTCTTTCTCGTGCCATATCCGTCGGGTGAGGTCCGGCGCCTCACGAGCGATCTGAGCAGCTATACGGGCCTGAGCGTCGCGCCAGACGGCAAGTCGTTCGCCTGCATACGCAACGAGCTGCGCGCGACGATCTGGACGCAGCCGATTGGCGACCCCGCGAAGGCGGCCGCGGTCTCGCTGGATGCCGGAACCGACGACGGAATCCATGGAATGGCGTGGACACCGGATGGCCGCATCGTCTTCACGACCGAAGCCAGCGGCAACCCGGACGTCTGGATCATGGCGAGCGACGGATCGCGCCGAGTGCAGCTCACATCTACTCCCGGCCAGGACGTCAGCCCGCGCGTGACGCCGGACGGCAAGTACGTGGTGTTTGTCTCCGATCGCGATGGCGGGCACCGTCTGTGGAGGATGGGACTCGACGGAAGCGGCGCGACCCGCTTGTCGCCGGACGTCGTGGCCCGCGCGCGGGGAGCGATGTCGTCGGACGGAAAGTGGATCTACTACAGCGACGCGGCGGGTGAACCGCGAAAAGTGTCGATCGATGGCGGAGCGTCGGTGGCGGTATTTGCTGCCGGCGGCAGCAAATCGCTGCCACCCGGGTTCCACGAACCGATGCCTTCCCCAGACGGAACGATGGTCGCCGGCCACTACACCGATCAAGCTGCGCGAGGCGAGCGCATCGCGCTCGTCTCCCTGACCGGGGCGGCTCCGAAGTTGCTGCCAACCGTTCCCCCGAGCGCGACGTGGTCGCCGGACGGCCGGGCCCTCATCTACATCGATACGCGCAGCGGCGTCTCGAACCTTATGCAACACTCAATCGCCGGCGGCGCCGCGACACCGCTCACGAAGTTCACATCCGAGCAGATCTTCAGCTACGCGATCTCGCCGGACCAGCGGCAGGTCGGCCTGGTGCGCGGCCGCGTCAACTCGGACGTCGTGCTCATCTCGGCGGCCCGGAAGTAGCTGAGATTTCGCGCTCCGATCTCATGAACTCCTAGTACGCCTCCGCTTCGCAGCGGCGGACGCGTAGCTGGCAGCGCACGGTCCAGGCGGTGAAGCCGGACACAACGACCGTGAGATCAGTCCGGATTGATGTATCGATAGAGCAAGCGGATCAGCGTATACGCGCGGGGCATGCTCTCGGCGGAGAAGGCGATCGTATCGGGCGCAGGGCGGAGCATCCCCGGAAGGCTCTCGGCCACTTCGGGGATGAACGTCTCGCGGAACTGCACTTCGACTTTGTAAGCGGACTCACGCTTCGGCGCGGTCCGTCTGGCTCCCGCGACTTGCTCTTTGGCAGCGATCTCGATGTTCTGGTGCACCCGGCCGAGAGGATACAGTTCTGTGGCCCGTGAGTTGATCGCCCGTTTCACCACGACGCCGCGAGCCCCTTCAGCGACCGCGGTGACCTGCTTCACCGCCACATCGTCTCCTGTGACCATCACCACCGGTACGCCATACCATCCGGCGACGAGCGTGTTGAGGCCGCCCTCGCCGAGTGACCGGCCGTTGACGCGCACGTCCGCGACAACGCCGCTGCCGGTGTGGGCGAAGAGACCGTCGGGGCTGCCCGCCTGCGCGTGGTAGCCGATGAAGATGGCCGCGTCGAACGACTCGTCCAGGCCCTCCATCATTCCCGAGCGCTTGAAGCTGTGACTGATCAATCGTACGCCGCCCTCGAGATCCTCGAGCCGCAGGTTGCGCATGCTGCCGTGCGAGTCGTTGACGACGATTTCGGTGGCGCCGCCGGCGCGGGCGCCACGGATCGCGGCGTTGGTATCGTCGGCCATCAGTTTCCGGGACCGGTTGTATTCAGCGCCCGCGGAGGAGAGCTGATCGGCGCCCGAGATCCCGCTGATTCCCTCCATGTCCACCGAGATGAAGACCTTCTTCCCACTCTGCGCATCGAGCGATAGCCCGGCGAGGGCGCAAGCAGCCAGCATGAGCGAGACTCGGCGCACTTCGATACCTCCCTGGTTTTTCAAGCCACATCCTAGCCGAACACCGTGGGGAACGCAGCCGTTCCGGAGTAGGATCACCAGCCGAAGGCCGCTTTTCGGGCAGGAGGACTGATGAGAGTTCCGGCTGTGAAAACCGCGACGCCGGCTGATGAAGCGTCCGCAGTTGGCACTGTGGTGCTGGCGTTTGCAGCCGATCCGGTCGTGCGCTGGTGCTGGCCCGACTCACACCAATACTTGAGCAGCATGCCGCGCTTCACGATGGCTTTTGGCGGCGGGGCTTTCGCGCGGCAGAGTGCGCTCTGTACTGAGGACTTCGCCGGAGCGGCGCTGTGGCTGCCTCCCAATGTCCATCCCGAAGAGGAGACGCTCGGGCAGATCGTCGAGGAGACGGTTGCCGGCTCGACCCGCGGTGAACTGTTGACGATGCTCGAGCAGATGGCGGCCTATCATCCTGATGAACCGCACTGGTATCTGCCGCTCATCGGTGTCGACCCCGCATGTCAGGGTAAGGGGTACGGCAACGCGCTGATGACGCATGCGCTTCAGCGATGTGACCAGGATCGGTTGTTGGCGTATCTCGAATCCACGAACCCGAGGAACATCACCCTGTACGAGCGTCATGGGTTCAAGGCCCTGGGTCAGATTCAAGTGGGCAGTTCGCCGCCGATGGTGCCGATGCTGCGAAAGCCACGCTGAGACCATGCGGATATGTAACGGTTCGACCGCGGCGTTTGTGTGTCTGGCGCTGGCGTTCGGCGCGCCACGCCAGACGCACGCGCAGGACGCGCGCACCTACAAGGACGTCGTCTATGCGACCGTCGACGGGAAAGCGCTGGGACTCGATCTCTACATGCCGGCCAGGGTGTCACGTCCGGCGCTGGTCGTCTGGGTGCACGGCGGCGCGTGGAGATCCGGCACGAAGGCGCGGCCGCCGATGGCATTTGTCGAGAACGGGTTTGCGATGGCGAGCCTGGACTTTCGACAGTCCGTCGACGCAAGGTTTCCGGCGGCGGTCCACGATATCAAGGCGGCGATCCGTTTCCTTCGCGCCAAGGCCCCGGAGTACGGCTATCGAGCGGATCGGATAGCGATCGCCGGGTCCTCGTCCGGTGGCCACCTCGCGGCGCTCGTCGGCGTGTCCAACCGCCACAAGGAGCTCGAAGGCGCCGTCGGTGGTTACGTCAACCAGTCGTCTGACGTCGCCGCCATCATCGACTACTACGGCGCCTCGAATCTCGCGACGATCCTCGCGCAGTCGACGCCCTTCGGGTTGAATGTGCGGCGGCCCGCGCTCGAGCTGCTGCTGGGCGCCCTGCCCGAGGACGCGCGGAGCCTTGCGGAGCTGGCCAGCCCGGTCGTCCACGTCGACCGCGGCGACCCGCCGCTGCTGATCTTCCACGGCGATCAGGATCCCCAAATGCCGATCAATCAATCGCATGAACTGCAGGGCGTGTACGAGAAGATGGGCCTCGACGTCTATTTCGACGTGCTGCACGGCGCCGCCCACGGCGGCGACATGTTCTTCAGTCCCGGAGCGTGTGGCGCGCGCGGTGGCATTTCTGCGCAGGACGATCGGCCAATAGGAAACAGATCGACGCGGGATCTTTTACAAGGAGTGCGGCGATGAATCGACGTCAATTCGTCCGTCTTGCGGGAAGCGGGATGACGATCGGCGCGCTGGCCGATCGAGTGGTGGAAGCGCAGGTCTCCTCGCAGCCAAAGCCGACGCCGTCTGCGCCGGCCAAGGCCGGCAGCGCCCGCATGAAGGCCGGCACCCAGCACGGCGACTCCGACGCCATCCTGCGCGTGCTCGCGGGCTTCGGCGTCAACCACATCTGCAGCCGGCTCCCGTCTCCGACATTCGACGAGGCGTGGTCGGTCGAGTCGCTCACGCGGCTCCGCGAACGGGTCGAGTCGTTTGGCTTGACGCTCGACATGGTCCCGTTGCCACTGAGCTCCAATGAAATCTCGAAAAGCGAGAGCCCGGCGATTCTGCTTGGCAAGGAGCCTGATCGCGAGCGGCAACTCGACGGCATGTGCCAGATGATCCGCAACACGGCGCGCGCGGGAATCCCGTCGGCCAAATACAACCTGACGTTTCTCGGCGTGCCACGAACGGAACCGACGCTCGGTCGCGGCCGCGCCCGCTACAGCACGTTCGTGTACGCGAGCGGTAAGCAGGATCCGCCGCTGACGATTGCGGGCCCAGTAGATGCCGATCTCTACTGGGAGCGCATCACCTACTTTCTGAAGCGCGTGGTGCCGGTCGCGGAAGAGTACAAGGTCCGGCTCGCCTGCCACCCGCAGGATCCGGGCATGCCGAAAGGGAAGGGGTGGCGCGGCGTCGAAACCGTTCTCGGTTCCGTCGACGGCCTCAAGAAGTTCGTGTCGATCAACGAAAGCCCGTTTCACGGGCTCAACTTCTGTCAGGGCACCGTTTCGGAGATGCTCGAGAAGCCCGGCGAACAGATCTTCGACGTCATCCGTCACTTCGGCTCGCGCGGCAAGATCTTCAACGTCCACTTCCGCAACATTGCCGGAGGCTTCCTCAACTTCCGGGAAACGTTCATCGACGACGGTGACGTCGATATGTTGAAGGCGATGCGGGTGTACAAGGAAGTTGGCTACGACGGCATGATGATGCCCGACCACGTGCCGACGATCGAGGGCGACACGAACAACCTGCAGGGATTTGCGTTCGCCTTCGGCTACATCAAGGCGCTGATTGCGGCCGTCGCGGCAGAAGCCTGAGCCCGTCAGCGAGGCCTCAGCCTGGCCGGCGGCCGGCGGAATTCTTGAAGTAGCCGCCTCAGCCCGAGGAGCCAGCATCAACAAACCGCCGAAGAGGGGTGCGGCGTCGATCTCTGCCGCTGCGGGAAATGCTAATCGGCCACGGTGCCGACAGAAGCTCAGGCCCGCCGCGACAAACGCGAGGAGGACCGCCAGCTTCTGTGCCGGCGTGGGGGGCGTCGCCACGCCCCAGACTAGCACGCGGCGGAACGACAGTTTCGGATGAAAAGGAATCTGCGACGGAGGAGTCAGCGGCGGGCGGCGAGATCCTGGCCTACCGGGCCCGTCCAACCGGTCAACCGGAGTTGCTGTTCGAGGGCCAGCCAGAGGCGGTGCGCGTCGTTTGAACCCTTGACGTAATGCGTCCGCACGCGCCCGTCAGGTTCGGTCAAGACGATGGCGTAGGTGTCGGGAACCGCGGTATTGCGGACTTCACATTGCAGCAGGGCCTGCTGCTTTTCGTAGAAATACAGCACGGTCGATCTCTCGGCCCCTGTCCCGTACCTACTGTAGAGCCGGAACGCCCCTCCTCCCTGCAGGCAGGTCTCAGAGCCGCCGATATCACACGGATAGGATGGCGAACTACCTGATCGTGGTGCCGCGCGGCAACGCCGAGCTTTTCGACCTCCTGTCGGTCGCGTTCAGGGGGCACACCGGCTTCAACGTCGTCGTCGATCGGCGGCAACCAGGGTCGGGGGCCGTGGAGGACCCGCCGACAGGCGACGTGGAGGCAGCGGCCAGCCGGAAGCCGCTCGGGCCCGACGAGATTGTCGTCGCCGAGCGGGCGGAGCGGGCCGACCGGCTCGCCTCCGGAAACGAGACATCTCCATCATATCGTCACGTTCCCGTGAGGCGCCGCCGCACTCGTCGGCCCGAGTCGCACGCCGCGAGCGGGCGGCGAGACTCCGCCGGCAGGCCCGCCGCCGGCGGGGCTAGCGCTTTTTGACCTTATAGCCTGCGGGCATCTCGAACGCGTCCGCCGGAATCGGCGCGGTCGATATCGACGTGACCTCCGTCGTGATCGTGGACCCCATCTTCTTCATGGCCTCCGCCATCGGTCCCTCGCCCTCAATGCCCATCTTCATCTCGGTGGCAAAGGGAACACCCAGCTCGGACATCTTGCGGTACATGTCGGTCATCGCCTTGGCCATCGCAGGCTGGCCCTTGGCCTGATTGGCATCGAGGAAGCCGCCCCCTTCCGACGCCGCCCGATAGAACGCAAGAAAGTCGGCCTGGCCCGGTCCGTTCTTGACGAGGCACTGTGGTCCGCTCAGGACCATCGCCATCGTGGTCTTGCCGACCGGCATCGGCACGGCCACCTTGAGGTCGTAGACGTTGCAGGTCTGCCCCGCGATCTGCCTGGTAGCGGGTGTCGGCGTGATAGAGACGTTGATCTCGGCCACGCCGGCCTTCGCGAGCGTCTCGCCCAGGCTGGTCATGTCGATCACCTCGGCTTCCTTCGAGTCGTGATTCAGCGTCACCATCTGCTTTGCTGCGATGTCGATGATTGTCGAGATATGCCGGCCTTCACCGGTCGTTTGATCGATACGGACCTTCTGACCCTTGATCTGCTGGGTCATGTCGCCGACCTTCGCGCCGACCATTCCCGCTGACGTGCCCTTGCTCTTGACGGTCACGTCGGCGACGACTGGCGAAGCGACGGCGCAGCAAAGCAGAGAGATTCCAAAGACTCGAATGGGTTTCATGGACGAACAGCTCCTGTGAGAGCCGGGGATGCGGGGGAGGGGCGCACCAATTGTAGCGCGACTTCGTGTCGGTGGCTTTACAGGATTACACATTGACGCACGCGGGGTACGATCCCGAAATGGCATGGACGATGTTGCTGCTGGCGGCGCTTCTGGAAGTGGCATGGGCGATTGGGTTGAAGTACACCCATGGGTTCACAAAGCTGTGGCCCAGCCTCTGGACGGGGTTCGCGATGGTGCTCAGCATGGCCCTGTTGTCGTGGTCGGCGCGCACGCTGCCGATTGGCACGGCATATGCGGTCTGGACCGGAATCGGCGCGGCCGGAACGGCTGTGCTCGGCGTCTACTTCTTTGGCGAGGCAGCGAGTGCCGTCAGGGTAGTGGGCGTGGGCCTGATCGTGCTCGGTGTAGCGCTGCTGAAAGGCGCCGGCTAATTTCCGCGTCGAGTGCGTGCGATATTCTGAAAAGCGGTTGTTGTCGCCTATGAGGAGTCCACTTGAAGCTGAAGAGTCTCATCGTCGCGTCGTTGGCCCTGGTTGGTGTGGTTTTGGTATCCGGCGGAGCCTCGGCCCGCCAGACTGAAAAAGAGAGCGATCGGCTCGAGAACTCGGCGACCGCCTTGAAGGAAATCTTCGGCATGCCGGACGCGATCCCGCAGGAGCTGCTCGACAAGGCGGAGTGCGTCATCGTGTTTCCATCGGTGAAGAAGGTCGCGCTCGGCCTTGGCGGCAGCTACGGGCGTGGCGTCATTTCCTGCCGTGGCGGCAGCACCTTCGACGGTGGTTGGAGCGCACCCGCGATGTTCGCGCTCGAGGGCGCCAGCATCGGTTTTCAACTCGGCGCGCAGGCGACCGACTTCGTGCTGCTGGTGATGAACGATCGGGGTGCGAATTCGGTGCTGGGCAGCAAGGTCAAACTCGGGGCGGACGCGTCGGCGGCCGCCGGACCCAAAGGCAGGACGGCGGGCGCGGCCACCGACATCGTGATGCAGGCCGAGATCCTGACGTACTCGCGAGCGCGCGGGCTCTTCGCTGGCGTCTCGCTCGAGGGGTCGACACTCCGGTCCGACGGCGACGCCAACGAGCGCTTGTACGGCCGGAAGATCGAGGCGCGCGAAATCGTTCGTCAGCCGACCGCGATGCCGAGCGGCGCGCGCCCGTTGGTGTCTGTGCTGAACGCTCGTTCGCCGAGGAATCTATCCAGCCGCCCCCAATGACCGGCGCGCGCGAAGGCGCCGCCGCGGTTCATGCTACTTTGATACATGCACCCCTGGCACGACTGCTACGTAGACGATGCGCTCGTCGAGGCGGCGTTTCCTGTCATCATCGAAGTCCCGAAGGGCAGCACGAACAAGTACGAGCTGGACAAGGAAACCGGGCTCCTTCGTCTGGACCGTGTGCTCTATAGCGCCGTCTACTATCCGGCCGACTACGGCTTCATTCCACGAACCTATTGCGACGACGGCGATCCATTGGACGCGCTGGTGCTCTCTGAGGAGCCCGTGCATCCGCTGACCATCGTCGAAGCGCGCGCCATCGGCGTGATGCGGATGCGCGACGAGAAAGGCATCGACGACAAGATTGTCGCGGTTAGTGTCCGGGATCCGGCGTATTCGCACTACGTGGACAAGGGCCAGCTGCCGCCGCACATGTTCCTGCAGATTCGGCGGTTTTTCGAGGACTACAAGGTGCTCGAGCACAAGCAGGTTGTCGTCGAAGACCTGTTGGGGACACCTGACGCGGTTCGGATCATCCGGGAGGCGCTGGATCTCTACCGCCAGCTCCGCCGCGGCGAGCTCACGAAATCACTCCGCGCCGTCAACCAACCCTGAGCCTGAACCGTCCAAGCACAGGGCTCCGAACCGTGAACCCTGAACCGTGAACCGTGAACCTGCTGAACCCTGAACCCTGAACCATCCCTGTGACCAACCTTCTCCAGGACTTGCGCTACGGTTTGCGAAGTTTGGCCAAGGCTCCTGCCTTTGCCACGGCGGCCATCGCGGCGCTGGCCCTCGGGATCGGCGCGACGACGGCGATTTTCAGCGTCGTCAACGCAGTCGTCCTCGAGCCGCTTCCGTATGCCCACCCCGATCGGCTGGTGTCGCTCTGGGAGGTGAACCACGAAAAGAACCTCGATCACGAGCCTCTGTCGCCGGTCAATTTCATGGACTATCGCGGGCTCAATCAGGTGTTTGCCGATGCGGCTGCCTGGTGGCGGCCGGAGGTCACGTTGCGCGATGCCGACAAGGAGCCTGTCCGCGTCAATACGATCGAGGTGAGTGGGAACTTCCTGACCGTTCTCGGCGTTCAACCGACTCTCGGAGCGGGATTCCCGGCGGACGTCTTCTTTTCACGCGACCGGCTGGTCCTCATGAGCGATCGTCTCTGGCGCTCGCGGTATTCGGCTGACCCGGCGATCGTCGGGAAGACCATCAGCATGAACGCCAACCAGTTCACCGTTGCCGGCGTGCTGCCTCGAGGGTTCGGCTTTCCAGGCGATACGGACCTGTGGCAGCTGCTGAACTGGGATCTGACCCTGCACAGTCGCGGCGCCCACTTCATGGAAGCCGTCGCGCGGATGAAGCCGGGCACGACGGTGGCCGACGCGCAGCGCGAGCTCGATGCGCTGACCGGGCGGCTGTCTGCCGAGTTCACGGCACGAATCGTGGCTGGCGCTCGCGCGCGATTCCACTTCACGACGAGGTCGTCGGGCTACTACCGTTCGGCGCTCTACGTCGTGCTGACGGCGGTCGGCCTGCTGCTGGTCATTGCCTGCATCAATATCGCCAGCCTGCTCATGGCCCGGGCGTCGTCGCGGGCGCGGGAGGTGGCGGTGCGCGCCGCGATCGGCGCGACGCGCCAGCGACTGGTCCGGCAGTTTCTGACCGAAAGCCTGGTGCTCGCCGTGGTCGGCGGCGTGCTGGGCGTCGGCGTGGCGTTTGCCGGCGATGAAAGCGATTGTGGTGGCGGCACCCCTCGATATTCCACGGCTCGCCGAGGTCACGCTCGACGCGCGGGCGCTCGTCTTCGCCCTCGCGCTCGTGCTGGCCACCGCCATCGTCTTCGGCCTGCTGCCGGCGCTCGTGCTGTCGCGCGTCGACGTGCAGCGGGTCCTCAAGGAGGGCGGTCGCAGCGGCAGCGGCCGCGGGCGACGCGCGCACCAGCTGCTGGTGGCCGCGGAAATCGCGCTTGCAGTCATGCTGCTCGCGGGTGCGGGGTTGCTCGTCAGGAGCGTGGCGCGACTCGCCGCGGAGGATCCAGGCTTCAGCCCATCGAATATCGTGACCGCCGGCATTCAGCTCACCGGCGCCTCCTACGCCAGCTGGCCGCAGGTCGAACAGTTTCACTCGGCGCTCGTGCGCTCCCTCCAGGAGCAGCCCGGAATCGATGCCGCGGGCGCGAGTAACTTTCTGCCGCTCGCACCGGGTTGGCGCATTCCTTTCCTGATCCGCGGCGTGCCGCCGCCAGCCAGCGGCGACGAACAGACGGCGCAGTATCACAGCGTTTCTGAAGGGTACTTTGAGAGCCTCGGTGTCCCGCTGCTGCGTGGCCGCCTCTTCGACGCGCACGACACCGCCCAGTCGCGCGGCGTGGTCGTGATCAACCAGGCGATGGCCGAACGCTATTTCGGCGCGGCCGATCCGATCGGACAGACGGTAACATCGCGGGCCACGAACATAGGTCCACTCGGTGCGTCGCTGATGAAGGATCGCGACCACGTCATCGTCGGCGTCGTCGGAAACGTGAAGAACAGCTCGCTGCAGGGGCGCGCCGAGGCGGCGCTCTACCACTCGACCCGGCAGTTTCCTTTCCGGCACCTGTACCTGGTTGCGCGGGGAAGCGATGCCGCGCAGGTGGGCGCGGCGATTCGCGAAGCGACGCGTCGCAGCGATCCGGGCATCCCGGCGCCGGAGCTGCGGACGATGACGTCGGTCGTCGGCGCATCGGTCGAACGGCCGCGTCTGCTGATGTTCCTGCTGGGTGTCTTTGCGGCGTCGGCGCTGGCTCTTTCGGCGCTCGGGATCTACGGGTTGCTCTCGTACGCCGTTACCGAGCGGCATCAGGAGCTGTCGATCCGATTGGCGCTTGGGGCTCGGCCAGGTGGCGTGCGCTGGCTGGTGCTGCGCGACGGCCTGCTGCTCGCCGTGATCGGCAGCCTTGCTGGCGTTGCCGCGGCGTACGCGGCCGCGCGGCAGGTCGCGAGTCTCCTCTACGGCGTCTCTCCCGGCGACCCGGTCGCGTTTGGTAGCGTCGTAGCAGTGGCGATCGGGACGGCGACGGCCGCCTGCGCGATTCCTGCCTGGCGCGCGTCGAAAGTCGATCCCCTGGCGGGGCTCAGAGAGTGACGGCAGACAGTTCACGAGAGGTCAACGAATGCGCCACGATCTCGTCTACGCCCTTCGCAGTCTTCGAAAGAGCCCCGGTTATGCCGCGGTCACGATACTGACACTTGCTCTTGGAATTGGCGCCAACACTGCGATCTTCAGCGTGGTCAACGGCGTCATCCTCAAGCCGCTGCCATACCCGTCGCCGGAGCGCCTCGTCTACATCACCAGCCAGTTTCCGAGTCTGGGCTTCGACCAGTTCTGGATCTCGGCGCCTGAGTTCGTGGAGTTCGCGGAGAGCAACCGATCGTTTCAGCGAGTCGGGGGCTACCGGGCCGGCGCGGTGAACCTCGGCACGCCGGACCAGCCACGCAGAGTCAACTCCGCCGTCATCACATCCGAGCTGATGCCGACGCTTGCTGTCGCGCCGATCCGAGGCCGGCAGTTCACGCGCGAGGACACGCTTCCTGGCGCCGAGGACGTGGCGGTCCTGTCGAGCGAGCTCTGGCGGACGGCGTTTGGCGGCGACGAGTCAGTCATCGGGCGGATCGTGCCGATCGATGGCGCTCCCACGCGCATTGTCGGCATCATGCCGCCTGGCTACGACGTGCACGATCAGCGCATACAAGTCTGGCTGCCGCTGACTCTCGACCCCGCGAATCCAGGCGGGCGCGGCGGACACTTTCTGTACCTCGTCGGCCGGTTGAAAGACGACGTGAGCCTGGAGCAGGCGAAGGTCGATCTCGAATCGATGCTCGTGAAGTGGCCACTCAAGACCGGATCGGGCCACGTGCCGAACACCGAAAGCGCATCGGCTCCGCTTCGATGGGTTGCACGACGATCTGATTGGCAGCCTGCGAACGGCGCTGTGGGTTCTGCAGGGCGCCGTCGTGTTCGTGCTGCTCATCGCGTGCGCCAATCTGGCGAACCTGATGCTCGCGCGCGCCGAGTCGCGGCAGCGCGAGTTCGCGATTCGTTCGGCGCTCGGCGCCGGCCGCTGGCGGCTGCTGCGTCAATTCCTGACCGAAGGCATCGTGCTGGCGCTCGTCGGCGGCGTGCTGGGCGCGGCGCTCGGGTTCGGAGGACTTCGCGCGCTGCTGGCCGCCAACCCCGAGAGTCTGCCGCGATCCGGCGAGATCGCGCTCGATCCAATCGTGCTCGGGTTCACCGTCGTGATGTCGTTGCTCACCGGCGTCGTCTTCGGACTGTCGCCGCTGCTGCACCTGCGTCAGCACGTCGTCAACAATTCGCTCAAGGAAGCCGGGCAGCGATCGACCGCGTCGGCGGCGCGGACCCTGGTCCGCCGGGGCCTGGTCATCTCGGAGGTCGCGCTGGCCGTTGTGCTCGTCGTCGGCGCGGGCCTTCTGCTGCGGAGCTTCTGGAACCTGATGAACGTGGACGCCGGGTTCAATCGCAGCCGACTGATGACGTTCGGTCTGGTTCTGCCAACCGCGAGTTACCAGGCGCCGCAATCGGTCGTCGACTTTTTTACGCGTCTGCAATCGGAGCTGAGCCAGCTTCCTGGCGTGCAGGGCGTCGCGGCGATGCAGGGGCTGCCGCCGCAGCGTCTGGTCAACGCGAACGATACGGATTTCGAGAACTACACGGCACCGCCTGAAGGTCCGTTCGAGAACGTCGACTACTACCAGAACGTGACGCCGGCGTATCTCATGACGCTCGGAATTCCGCTCGTCGACGGCCGGGACTTTACCGCTTCGGATGTCGGCGGCCCGCCCGTCGCGCTGGTCAACGAAACGCTGGCGAAGACCTTCTTCCGGGATCAAAGCCCGCTCGGCCGCCGGCTGAAGCCGGGGTTCGGCCCGAAGGTACCCTGGTTCACGATCGTCGGCGTGGTCCGGGACGTCAAGCAGGGCGGCGTCGCGCAGAAAACCGGCACCGAGATCTATTTCCTTGCCGACCAGGGACCGCGCGCCGTCAACTTCGCGCCGCGAAGCATGAACATCGTGATTCGTTCGTCGCTGCCATTCGACGCGCTGGCGGCCGACGTCCGCCGTGTCGTTGGCGGCATGGACGCAACGTTGCCGATCGTGAAGCCCAGGACGATGGACGACGTATTTGCCGAGACGATCGCGCGGCCGCGGTTTCTCGCGGTGCTCCTGATGATTGCCGCCGGCCTCGCGCTGGCTCTGGCCGCGATTGGCACGTACGGCGTCCTGTCCTACGCCGTCAGCCAGCGCCGCAAGGAAATCGGCATCCACATGGCCATGGGCGCCACCCGCCAGCGGGTACTCGGGATGGTGCTCGGACAGGGGATGGTGCTGGCCGCCGTGGGCCTGGTCGTCGGCGTCGGAGCCTCGTTCCTGCTCACCCGATTCCTGCAAACGCAGCTCTTCAACGTCAAGCCGTCCGACCCGGCAACGCTCGGCGCCGTCGTTGTTTTCATTGCGACGGTGGCGCTCGTGGCCTGCTACCTGCCAGCCCACCGCGCGACGCGCGTGGACCCCATGGTGGTGCTCAGGGACGAATAGGGCGAGTTGGGCTCAGGGCTCAGGGCTCGAAGGCTCGAAGTCAGAATCAGCTGAACCTGATGCCGAGATTTCAGCATTCAGCGAGCCTCGAGCCCTGAGCCCTGACCCTGATACTATCCCCCCGTGTCCGACACCGACGACATCGAGCGTCTGATCCTGGAGCTGCATTCGACGGCTCAACCAGGGCCTTCGCCGGCGATGGGCGACAGCGCCCGTCTCGAGCGCTGGCTGGGCCTGCTCGCGTCGCGCAACGGCAGCGATTTGCTGCTGGTTGCCGGCGCCCCTCCGTCAATCCGTGTGGACAGCAAGGTCATCCCGCTGGCGGAGGGCCCCCTCGACGGGCTCGATATCGAGGAAGCCGTGCTGCCGGCCCTCGCGCCGCATGCGCGGCGGCAATATCGGGATGTGCGGGTCACCGACGCCTCGTTTCGAATCAGCGGAATCGGCCGTTTTCGCATCAACCTCCATCGCGAGCGCGGCCGCGCCGCGGCGGCGGTTCGGCTCCTGCCGGCGCGCGTGCCTCGGTTGGCGACGCTCGGCCTGCCGCCGACAGTGGAGCTGCTCGCGCAACTGCCTCGTGGTCTGGTGCTCGTGGGCGGTCCAACCGGATCCGGCAAGACGACGACGCTCGCCGCCATCGTGGAGGAAATCAATCGGCGCGACGCCAGGCACATCGTGACGATCGAGGATCCGATCGAGTACGAACACCAGCACAGCGGCAGTTTGATCGAGCAGGTGGAGATTGGCGTGGATGCTCCCGATTTTCCCGCCGCCCTGCGGGCCGCCGTGCGTCAGGCGCCGGACGTGATCGTCGTCGGCGAAATGCGCGACCCGGAGACCATGCGGATCGCGCTCGCCGCGGCCGAGACTGGCCACCTGGTCCTCTCGACGATCCACACAACCGACGTGGCGTCGTCAATCTCGCGCATCGCCGACTCGTTTCCGCCCGAGCGCCAGAACACCATTCGACAGGAGATGGCGATGGCGCTCGCCGCGGTGCTGACACAAACACTCCTGCCGCGGCCCGGCGGCGGCGTTGCGGCTGCCGCCGAACTGTTGATCATTGGCTACGGTGCCCGGCAGCACATCCGCAAGAACGCGCTCCAGCATCTCCACCAGGAGATCACGATGACCCGCCGCTACGGGTCGTTCACCCTCGAAGAGTCGCTGAGCCGTCTCGTGAAGGAGGGAGTGATCGATTGGGCGGACGCCCACGCGCGCGCGGCCCACGTCGAGGAGTTCGAGCAGCTCTGCCCGGGGCCGAGAACGTAGGCTCACGGCTCAGGGCTCAGGGCTCAAGGAAGATCTTCGAGTAAGTACGTCGAAGGTTTTGCTTGAGCCCTGAGCCCTGAGCCCTGAGCCTTGAGCCAGCCTTTACAGCGTCCGTCCGAGACGCTCCTGCAGCTTGTCACGGTAGCTGCGGCTGAGGGTCAGCCTCGTACCGTTCCTCAGGAACACCACATATTCACCGTTGAACCAGGGCTGGAGCTCTTTGACGCGCTCGATGTTGACGATATGCGAGCGGTGGATGCGGAAGAACGTATCGGAGTCGAGTTGTGCTTCGATCGCGTTCATCGTCTCGCGGAAGAGGTGCGCGTCGTTTCCGACGTGCAGCTTCACGTAGTTGCCGGCGGCTTCGATCCAGTCGATTTCGCCGGACCGTACGAAGAATACGCGGCCTCCGGATTTGATGACGAAGCGCTCGAGCCGTTGCGGCGTCGGCTTGAGATCCTGCACGAGCTCGAGCAGACGCCGCTCGAGATCGCCGTTTGATGGACGCTCCAGCGTCTGCCTGGCACGGACGAGCGCTTCGTGAAATCGCTGGCGGTCGAAGGGCTTGAGCAGATAGTCGAGGGCGTGGACGTCGAAGGCGCGCAGGGCGTAGTGATCGAAGGCCGTGACAAAGACCACGAGCGGCATGCGGGCGGCGCCGACGGCCTCGATGACCTCGAATCCGCTGGCGCCAGGCATCTGGACGTCGAGAAACACCAGGTCCGGCTCCAGCCTGCCGATCGCGTCGATGGCGTCGGTGCCCGTCGGGCACTCCGCGACGAGCTCCAGCCACTCCTCGCGTCCAAGCAGCGTGCGCAGGCGTTCGCGGGCCAGGGGCTCGTCGTCGGCGATGAGCACGCGCACTTTCCCGTTTGTCATGCGACCTGGAACGTGGCCTGACCAGGCGGGGCGGCGGCCTGTTTGAAGGGAATCTCGAGGCTGACCGCGAGGCCCTTCGTCTCGTCGGAGAACTGGATTCGATGGTCTGCGCCGTACAGGCACTCCAGGCGGTCCCGCGTATTCGACAATCCGACGCCGCTGCGCAGCCGCGCGCGCGCACCGGCGCTCAACCCGACGCCGTTATCGCTGATCTCGATCCAGAGCTTCTGGCCTTGACGCTTCGTCGAGATCTGGACCAGTCCGGCGCCAGGCTTTGGCGAGACGCCGTGCTTGATCGCGTTCTCGACGAGCGGTTGGAGAATCAGGCGAGGCACTTCCGCGTCGAGCGTGTCGGGATCGACGTCGAAGCGGACCGTGAGGCGGTCCTGAAAGCGCGTCTGCTCGATCTCGAGATACTTCTGCAGAAACTCCAACTCCTCTTGCAGGGACACTCGGGCCGCGCCGGATCGGTCGAAGGTGAGGCGGAGCAGGTCGCTCAGCCGGCTGATCATCCGATCGGCGCCGTCAGGGTTCGTGTGCACGAGCGACGAGATCGCATGGAGCGTGTTGAACAGAAAATGCGGCTGCAGTTCTGCCTGCAGCGTGCGCAGCCTGGCCTCGACGAGCCGCGTCTCGAGCTGCGCTTCCTTGACCGCGCGCGCCTGCGACTCGCGGCTGTAGTGCAGCGCGTAGCTGAGTCCCAGCACGCGTCGTGTAGGTCATCAGCGTGAAGTCGAGATTCTGCGAGGTACTGGCGCTGCAGGAACAACGTCCACGGCACGGTCGGCAGCTTGTTCGGCCAGAGTCCCACAACAGCGAGCCGCATGCCGATCATGCAGACGCAAGTGAAGGACGGAGTAGCTGACGGCGGCGAAGGCGTGGACGCCCAGCGCGCGAATCCAGTGCGGACCATCGATGCGAAAGCGATGTCCGAGCCGGAAGATGATCGGTGACAGGGCGGCGGGACATACCAATAGAACAGATTGAGGAGGACGATCTTGCCCACCTCGATGTCCATCGGGTATCGCAGGTTCAGCGTCGAGAGCCGATACGACTGGAGGGCGGAAAAGAGGCCGAGAACGGTGGCGGCAGCGAAAACCCACCGGAGCGGAGGCGCCCAGGTACTTTGCATTCTTGACAACTATCCGAGCACTTACGCGATTCGTCAAGGGATGAGTTGTGTGTCGATCGTTCGTCACCTGATAGTGCGTTTGGTCCCTGAAATATGGCTATTGGTCCCGACGCCGTTTCACAACGAGTGTTCGGCTGCGAGCACGATGAGCGTCGCATCGTCCTGGAACCGCCCGTCTGAGAACGCGTCGACCGCATTGGCGAGCCTGGCCTGGAGCGCCGGGGCGCTGCATCCTCGATTGGCCACCGCGAGATCCACCAACCGCGCGTCGCCGAACTCTTCGTCGGCCGCGTTGCAGACATCGGTGATGCCATCGGTGTAAAGGATGATCCGGTCCCCGCCGCGAAGCGCAACCCGCCCCTGCTCGTAGCCGCCTTCCGGAAACACCCCGAGTACCGCGCCCCCCGTGCCCAACCGTTCGACGGTTCCATCGGCGCGAATCAGGATCGGAGGGTAGTGGCCCGCGTTGGCGAAGGTCAGCGTCGACTCGTCGTGATCGACGATGCAATAGAAGAACGAGATGAAGCGGCCCTCCGCAATGTGGCCGCAGAGGATCCGGTTGACTTGCTGACAAAGCTCGGCGGGCTCGGTCGTGTTCGTGGCGAAGGCGCGTACTGCGGCCTGAAGGTTCGCCATCAGCAGTGCCGCGGGAATGCCTTTGCCGACGACGTCGGCGATGGACAAGCCGAGCCGCGCTGGACCGAACGAGATGGCGTCGAAGCAGTCGCCACCCACGCCTGACGCCGGTTGCCACGAGACCGCGACCTCCCAACCTTCGAGCGCCGGCATTGTCGACGGCAGAAGCTTGCGCTGGATTCGTCGCGCCTCATCGAGCTCGCGGCGCTCGACCGCGGCCTGCTGACGGCGCGCGCGGCCGGCGTCCACTTCCGTGCGAAGAATCGTGACCAGCTGCGCGTTGTCCCACGGTTTCTGAACGAAGTTGCGCACGCCGAGGCGCATCGCCTCGACGGCCAGGTCGACCGAACCCCATCCGGTCATGATCACGATCGGGAGCTCCTGATCGAGCGCCTGCACTCGCGACAGCAGGTCGATTCCCTCACGGCCCGAGGTCGTGTCGCTCGTGTAGTTCAGATCCATCAAGAGGAGGTCGAACGACCCGGCGGCGATGGCCGAGAGAGCCGCCTCCGGTGACCCCGCCGAATCGACGTGGATCTCTTCGCGCTTGAGCAGCAGTCGCAACGCGTCGATGAGGTCTGGCTGGTCGTCGGCGACCAGGATTCTGGGCTGAGCCGCGCAGATCGTGTTCATGGTGCCGTCGCCACCCCTCCAAGGGATGTGCCACGACCCTATAGAGGCCAAAAGCCCCAAGAAAGCACGCAAATCGAGGGAAACTGACCATCCGCGCGGCTGTCCGAATCCGAACAACGCGTTCCCGAAATCGACGCAATTCTGAGTGCTGAATGCTGAATGCTGAAGTAAAGTCCGAATTCCTTACTTCAGCATTCAGCACTCAGCATTCAGCATTGCGCTGGAGCGCTTCTTGAAGCGCGACCCCACATGGACGCGGTTCTGCAGGACGTGCGGTTTGCGCTGCGATCGCTTGCGAGGCACCGTGCCTTTACGGTCGTCGCGGTGGCGACTCTCGCGCTTGGCATCGGCGCTAACGCGGCGATGTTTGCCGTCGTCAACGCCGTAGTCTTTCGACCCCTGCCGTTCCCCGATTCGGACCGGCTCGTTCGTGTAACGGCGGACATGGTCGGCCTCGGCAATCAGGACATCGGCCTGTCGACCCCGGAGCTCTACGCGTATCGCGATCGCGCCGACTTCTTCGAGGACATCTCCGGCCTCTATCCGATCGACGCGAACGTGACCGAGCTCGATGAGCCGGAGCGCGTCGAGATCCTCCTCGTCGGCCCGTCATATTTCTCGCTGCTCGGTGTGCAGCCGCAGCTCGGTCGGGTGTTCCGCGCCGACGAAGACACGGCCCCTGGGATCGCCGAGGTGGTCGTGCTCAGCGACAGCCTGTGGAAGCGCCGCTTCGGCGGCCGCGCCGATGCCATCGGGCGGAAGCTGCGCATCGACAGCGACTGGTACGAAGTGGTTGGCGTCATGCCCCCCGGCTTCGATCATCCGGGACGAGCGCTTCGTTCTGGCGTCGAGATGTGGGCGCCAGCAGGTTTTCGCGCGGCGCCGTTCGCGCCTCTCGATCGGGCGAGGGGCCGCTACCCGCTGACTGGTGGCCTGGCCCGGCTGAAGAGTGGCGTGAGCGTCGCGGACGCGCAGCAACGGCTTGCCGCATTCGCCGCCGAGCTGCGTGCCGAATACCCGGCCGACTACCCCGAGCGAGCCGGCTGGACGCCGCGCATCGTGGGGCTGCACGACGACGTCGTGGGGCAGTCGAGGACGCCGCTGGTCATGATCATGGCCTCGGTTGGCGTAGTGCTCCTCATCGCCTGTGCGAATATCGCCGGCTTGCTACTGGCGCGATCGGCCGGCCGCCATCGCGAGCTCGGTATCCGGCGCGCGCTAGGCGCGGGCCGCATCCGGATCGCACGTCTGCTCTTGATTGAGAGTCTCATTCTCGCGTGCGGCGGCGGAGTGGCGGGATTGCTTCTCGCGGTTTGGACACGCGATCTGATCGTGGCGATGGCGCCGGCTGGCGTCCCGCGACTCACGGAAGTGGCGTTCGATGTCCCGGTGCTGTTCTTCGCGGCCGGTGTGTCGGCGCTGACCGGCGTGCTGTTTGGCGTGCTGCCGGCCTGGCAGTTTTCGCGGCCCGACATTCTCGGCGCCTTGAAGGACGCGCGCGCGGCGACCTTGCCGGCGCGCCAGTCGATTCGCTCGGCGCTCGTCGTCGCCGAGTTCGCGCTCGCGATGGTGCTGCTGACCGGAGCAGTGCTGCTCGTGCGGAGTTTCTGGCGGCTGCTCGAGGTCAATCCCGGCGTCGACGGCGACGGCGTGCTGACCGCGCGACTCTGGCTGCCGCAGCCGAACGATCCAGCGGCGGGACGCTACTTCACCCACCAGGCGCGCCTGTCTTTCTTCGAAGAAGTGATCCGCCGCGCTCGCGAGCTGCCTGGCGCGGAGTCGGCGGCGATCGTGCAGAGTATCCCGCTCGATGGTCAGCGCAACTTCTCGACGATTACCATCGATGGCGCGCGGCAGGACCAGTCGGGCGATATCCCGGCCGTTCAGGGCAATATCGTTTCGTCCGACTACTTTTCCCTGATGCGCATTCCGATCCGGCGCGGCCGCGGATTCGAGGTGTCGGACACTGCCGGGTTGGTAGCCGTCATCAACGAAGAGGCGGCGCGGAAGTACTTTCCAGGACAGGACCCGATTGGCCGGCGCATCCATTTCGGCCCACCGCGCAACGAGCCGCCGTGGATGACCATCGTTGGAGTCGTTGGCAACGTGCTCAGCGAGAACCTGGAGATCGGTCCACGTCCGATGGTCTATCGGCCGCTGACGCAAGCCTCGAGCCTGTCGATGGGACTCGTCGTCCGCGCAAGTGGCGATCCGTTGCTCTTGTCGGTGCCGCTCAGCCGCGCTGTCCGCGCCGTCGACCCCGATCAGCCGACGTTCGCGATCCGGTCGATGAGTGAAGTGCAAGCCGCTGGAACCCAGTCGCGGCAGTTCGCGATCCGCCTGCTCGGCGGCTTTGCGATGCTGGCGCTGATTCTGGCTGCTGTTGGAATCTATGGCGTCCTGGCCTACCTCGTCGGACAACGCACGAGGGAGATCGGGATACGCATCGCGCTCGGTGCCAGACGCCGAGAGGTGGTCGGGATGGTGGTGGGGCGGGCGCTCGTGCTGGCCGCCAAGGGCGTCGCCCTCGGCGCTGTTGCGTCTTTCGTGATTGGCCAGATCGTGTTCAGCATGGCCGACATGCTGTTTCAGGTCCGGCCGTACGATCCGTGGACCTTCGCGACGGTGGCCGTGGTTCTCACGCTGACAGCAGTCGCGGCCGCGGCGACGCCGGCCGCACGCGCGGCGCATGTTGATCCGATGGTCGCGCTCCGCGCCGACTGAGACTCGTCGTCGTTCTTGTGTTCGTTTTTGTCCTTGTCCCGCCCACGCGGCGCCGGAACCGTGCCTGGCCGCCGGAGCCGGACCGTGCCGCCAAAGCTCTCGAGCTCGACTTCCGCGCCGCCGGTTCCAAGCGTGTAGGTGGCGCGCTGTCCGCGTCGGCCTTCGCCGACGCGCTTGGTCGGCAGGTTGCTCTGGAAGTCGCCGTTGTAGGTCCGGACCGTGAACGTCGCGTTCGTCGCTTCCGGCACGATCATCGTGATGTCGCCGTTGTGCGTCGAGAAGCGGTAGAGGCCGCCGGCAATCGAGCCTTCATAGCGGATGTCACCGTTGACGGTGGTCACTTCCAGGCTCTTGGCTTCGATCTTCTCCAGGAAGATGTCTCCATTGGTCGACTCCGCGGTGACGTCGCCGATCGCCCCGGTGATCCGGATACCTTCGTTGACCGAGCTGGCGTTGATGCGGCCCTTCGCATCCTCCACGATGATCTCGCCCTCGATCGACTTCGCGGTCACGAATCCCGATCCACCCTTGACCACGATGTCGCCACGAACGGTCTCGGCCGAGATCTCGTTCTGCGCGCCTTCGATGCCGATGTAGAGGAACTGGCCGCTGACCTTCACCGGCAACCAGACTGGCGCGGTGATCTCGTAATCCACGCCGCCTGCGGGGCCTCCCGCGGCACGCGATCGAATCGTCACGATGTTTCCCGCTGTCTGGACGTCGATCGTCGTGCGCGCGTTGTGCGAGGCCTGCACGCGCACTGAGTCGCGGTCCCAGGTGCGGAGCACGACTTCTCCCGCGTCGTTGTTGACGCTCAGGCGGGCGCCCTTGGCTACCGTCACCGTCCGGTCGGTCTGCGGCTTGCGCGTTCCGCGCTCCTGGGCCGACACCGCAGTGCCGCAGATGGCCAGCAGCCCCGCGAGCGCCCCGACGACTCTTGCTGCCTGTTTCGTCATATTTCTAGCACCTATCTCCTAAACTCGTAGTGTCCGCCTTTAGGCGGACCAGCAGGAGTCCGGCTGACCAGCCTCCGCTAAAGCTACGGCGGTCCGCCGAAGCGCCTCGCGCGAAGGCGGAAGCCGGACACTACGTCTGAGAGACTCTAGCTGCCTCCAAATGAATCCTGCGCCATCGTCAGCGCGCTCGCGCGGCGGAGCAACGCGAGCTTGCGGTTGCGCGAGGCGGCGAAATGATTGTTGAGATAGACGCTGTTCGGATCGGATCGCAGCGCCTTGCGCGACTGCTCGATTGCCTGATCGATCGCCCGCAAGTTGTCCTCGAGTATCCGCACCGTCTCGGCATCGAGCCGGCTCCGGCCGGTCTCGAGTATCTGTTCGAGGTCGGCGACGGCCTGATCGTAGTTGGGGTCGGCAAACGCCACCGAAGAACGCGAGATCGGAGCAGCCACGTCGAGTTCAGCCGGCGCGACGGCGGGTGGTTCAACCTGCGCGACGGCGGGTGGCAGGCTCGCGCGAGGGTCGTCGAGCTGCATGACCCAGACGAGACCGCCAGAGAGAACCATGAGCGCGAGGCCGGCGGCGACGAGCTGCGGCAACGTGAACGAGAAACGGCGGTGACGCGGGCGCGCAAACGGCAGGACCGCCGACGGCGTGAGGCGCGCCGCCACTCCTGCCCAGAGGTCGACCGTCGGAGCCGCGTCGGGTAATGACGCCGCGCGAGCAGCAACCTCCCTGAGTTCCGCCAGCGTCGTCTGACAACGAGAGCACGTCTCCAGATGGGCATCGATCTCGGCGCGGTCGCGCGCACTCAGATCTTCGCCGTCGAGATAATCGGAGAGCCGGTCGGTGAATGCGTCCTCAGTAATCATGATGTGTTACTCAGTGCCTCAGCGCTCGCTCCTCAGATACTTGCGCAGCATCATCCGGGCACGGTGGAGCTGGGCTTTCGACGTCCCGCTCGAAATCTCGAGCAGCGTGCCGATCTCGTGGTGCTTGTAGCCCTCCACATCGTGGAGCACGAAGATTTCCCGGGCGCCGTCGGGCAGCGACAGCAGCGCGGCCTCGAAATCCATCGAGAAGTCCCGCGAGCGGACCGGCGCCGACAGGGTTTCGAAGATCTCCTCGCCGTCGTGCAACCGCTGACGCCGCGTCGCGTCCTGGCGAAAGCGTTCGATGACGACGTTGACGGCGAGGCGGTGCAGCCAGGTCGAGAAGGCGGAGTCGCCGCGAAAGCTGCTCAGTTTCTGCCACACGCGAACGAACACATCCTGCGTCAACTCGTCGGCGTCGCGTCCGCCCGACATCCGGCGCACGAGGCTGTGGACGCGCGGGAGATGCGTCCGGTAAAGGTGCTCGAACGCGGACACGTCACCCGCCGCGGCGTTCGCCACGTAGTCGTTCGCCTCGGCGCCGGTTGTCGAATCGACGCGCGACGCGCGGGCCGGACCAGCCGGTTCGGGCCTTTCGGTCCGCAGCGGAGACACTCTCCTGCAGGCTGGGGGTGCCCCGGTTTCTGGCAGCAGCACCGCCGCCCGCTCAACCGTCATCGTACCGAAGGCTCCCAAGCTCCTCTCCTGCATAGGCTTGGACGGGGGGAGCGATCGGAAAGGTTGGAAGGGCCGTGGAAAAGCCTACCGGAGAACGTCGTAGGGGTCGATAGGGGTGCCTTCCCACCAGCGTTTTGCCTCGGTGAGGCGAAAAACGGCGAAATGGAGGTGAGGCGTCGTTTTGGGGGCATTGCCCGAAGTGCCGACAAAACCGATGGTCTGACCCCGCCGGACCGAGGCCCCCTCCCGGAGCCCGTCCGCGTACCGCTCGAGATGCGCGTAGTAGTAGCAGAAGGTTGCGGTTGGGTCGAACTGGTAGACGGTGATGCCGCCGGCCTTGCTGTAGAACAGTCGCGCGATCGTTCCGTCTTCGACCGCCCGGACCGGCGTATTACGCGGCGCAAGGATATCGAGCGCTTCGTGCTTTCTCGACGCGCCTCTCTCGTCCGCGAACTGGCGGGTGAGTTGATCGGCGCGAACGCCCTCGACCGGAATCAGCAGGTCACGATCTTTCAGTTCAGTAGGACTCGACGCGACGGGTCCGATCACCGCCTCGGGCGCCAGGGCGACCGCCGGACGTCCAACCGTCGCCGTCGGACGCTCCAATTCGATCCCGCGCGTGCCCGGATCGGTCGTCTGCCTGGCGACGACCGTCGCGTGTCGTCCATGGCGGCGCGATCCAGCGGTATTGCCAGAGCAGTGTCGCGACGAGCAACGAGCCGGCAAGGAACCCACAGCCCGCTCCGGCGACGAAGGTCCGCAGATCGCGTCGCCAGTCCGACGAGTGAGGGACTGGATGTCGCTTCATTCGACGAACACCACGCGCGTGCCTGGCTTGACGAGCGCGGCAACGCGCAACGCGTCCCAGTTCGTGAGACGCACGCAACCGTGCGACTCGGTCCGGCCAATCTTCGACGGTTCCGGCGAGCCGTGCAGCCCGTAGTGTTCCTTTGAAATGTCGATCCACACCAGGCCGACAGGGCCGTTCGGCCCGGGCGGAATCGTCGCCTTCGTGTGGCCCGGATCCGCGTCCCAGAAGAGGTCGGGATTGTAGTTGAAGGTCGGGTTGTTCTGGACGCCATTGACCTTCCATTCGCCGATCGGAAGCGGATCGTTTCGGCTTCCGGTTGTGACCGGGGCGAAGAAGAGGGCCTTGCCATCGATATCGGTTACGGTCAGGGAGCTGGCCGAACGACTGACGCGCACGATCACGTCCGGCTTGTCGTTCTTCTGGGCCTTGTCTGAGCTGGTGGGCGACCGCTCGTGCCGACGGCTTGCGCCGCCGCGCCGTTCGAATCGGCCTTCGCTGGTGCGGGCGGCGCGAGCGTCGCGAGAACGACGAGCGGCTCGACGTTGGGCACGCGGATGTTGGCGCCCGCCGTAAAGCTCGCCGACGCGTTCAGCTCGTGCAGCACTTCGGGCGTTGTGTGGAAGCGCTCTGCGAGGGCTTCGACGACGGATCGATAGGCGAGCGCGGGCAGTTTCGACTGTTCCACGAGGTCGGTGGGAATCTCGCTGACGAATGGCCCGGCCTCGTCTTCGGCCGTGATGCGGTATTCAAGGAGCGGATCGGGGAAGGGCGACGGCTCGGCGCCGTGCCGCTGACGATAGGCGTCGATCGCGCGCCGGGTGTTCGCTCCCATTCGGCCGTCGATGACGCCGGTCGAAAAGCCAGCGCGATCGAGCGCGACCTGGATGGCGAAAGTTGCCTGCCGGGCGTCCTGCGATGGCGTGGTCTGTCCCGTCAGCGCGAGAAGCGTGAGTAGTGCAGTGCCAATCATGCACACTGACTGAGCAAGAGACGTGCCTCAACTATGTGGCCGAAACGGCGGTTTTCGCGTGGGTTTTCAGTCGTCGAGCTGGGTCAGCTGCTCATCAATGGTGGCAATGGCTTGCTCGAGCATCCGCCGATGCGGTGCGGCGGTCGCGCGGCTGAGGTCAGCGACGGCGCGCGCGCGAGTGAGGACGAGCGTCGCCCGCCGTTCGGCGGTGGCGCGTTGCGCGTCGGTCAGCGCGGGTTTCCGCACCTGCTCACGCGATGCGTCATCCTGCTGCGCTTCAATCGACTTCGATTCCCACCCTCGCGCCATGGTGTCGTTCTCAGCGTCAATCCCCGCCCGCGCGCACGTCTGCGGAACCGCGAGTGCGCGCCATCGGTCTATATAATAGTCATACCGCGATGATCCGCCCGAGATTGCCACTGCCGGCCGCACTCGCCGCGTGCCTTGTCGCGAGCTCGTGCAGCACGGGTGGATGCGGTTTCATCTTCGATGGTGGAAACTCCGCGCAGCAGGCCGGTAGCCCGGCAGGCAACGCCCGCGCGTCGGCCGATCCGACGGCGCCGGTGGCGCGTCCGCAAATCGTCGCCCTCGGCGACAGCCTGACTGTCGGGTTGGGGCTGCTCGAGAGCGAGTCGTATCCCACGTTGCTCCAGCAGAAACTCGATGAGGAAGGCTACTCGTTCGAGGTCCTGAACGCCGGCGTATCGGGCGACACCTCGGCCGGCGGCCTCCGTCGCCTCGATTGGGCGCTCGAGGGCGACGTTCGAATCCTGCTCGTCGCGCTTGGCGCGAACGATGGCCTCCGCGGGTTATCGGTCGCCGAGATGAAGCAGAACCTGACGACGATCATCGAACGCGCGCGCGCCAAGAACGTCGTCGTCATCCTCGCCGGGATGGAAGCGCCGCCGAACTACGGTCCGGAGTACGTGCAGTCGTTTCGGACGGCGTTTCGTGACGTGGCGGCCAAGGAGCGTGTGCTGCTGATCCCCTTTCTTCTCGACAAAGTGGCGGGCCAGGCCTCGCTCAACCAGTCCGACGGCATCCATCCCAACGCCGAAGGCGCTCGCGTGATTGCCGACACGGTCTGGCCGGTGCTGCGATCGGTTCTCGACCAGATGGGCGCAGCCTCGTGATCGAGCTGAGGCAGGTTTCGAAGACCGTGCCGAGCGGCGCCGGGATGCTGACGATTCTGCATCCGCTCGATCTCACGATTCCCGACGGCCGCGTGATTGCCGTGACTGGCGCCTCCGGGAGCGGCAAATCGACGCTGCTTGGCCTCATCGCCGGGCTCGATGCGCCGTCGACCGGGTCGATCCTCATCGACGGCGTCGACATCACCGCCCTCAGCGAGGACGCGCTGGCGAGGCTACGCGGCACTCGCATCGGTTTTGTCTTTCAGTTCTTTCATCTGTTGCCCTCGCTGACCGCCTACGAGAACGTGCTCGTGCCGATCGAGATCGCCGGCGGCGCCGATCCTGCGCGACGGGCCAAAGACCTGCTCACCGAAGTCGGCCTGTCGGACCGTGGTCACCACTACCCGTCACAGCTCTCGGGTGGGGAACAGCAGCGCGTCGCGATCGCGCGCGCGCTGGCCAACAATCCGTCAATCCTGCTTGCCGACGAGCCGACCGGCAACCTCGACAGCCGCACCGGCGGGCAGGTGATCGACTTGCTGCTGCGGATCCACCGCGCCCGAAAATCGACGCTCGTCCTCGTCACGCACGATCCGGAGATCGCCGCGATCGCCGATCTGACGATTTCCCTGCGCGACGGCCAGGTCGTCGCCTCGACGGAACGCCCAAACGACCATCGACGCGGCCTGATGACTGGAACTGACGACTCCGACTGACATGTTCATCGTCAAAATGTCGGTTCGAGAGTTTCGCGCCTCCTGGCGGCGGCTGCTCTTTTTCTTTCTCTGCGTTGCCGTCGGCGTCGGTGCCATCGTGATGCTCCGGTCGGTGATCCAGAGCCTTCGCCACGGCCTCATGCGCGAAGCGCGCGCGATGATTGCTTCCGACGTCATCGTGCAGACCAATCGCGCGTGGACGCCGGAGCTCCGCGGCCGGATCGACGCGATGCTCTCCGAGGCGCCGATCCTTGCCGAGACCGAATCCATCGAGACGCCGACGATGGTTCGTCCCGAGCAGGGCAGTGCCGTCGCCCGGATGGTGGAGCTCAGAGGCATCGAAGCCGCATTTCCCTTCTACGGCACGCTGGCGCTCGCGGACGGGGGAGAGTATTCGCACGCCCTGCTCGTCGGCCGCGGCGCCATCGTCGGCCCGGAGCTGCTCGTGCAGCTCAGGATGCGCGTGGGCGAACGGCTGATGATCGGCGGCCAGCCGTTCACCATTCGAGGCGTCATCGCGCAGGAGCCTGGGCGCCGGATCGGCGCATTCAGTTTTGGGGCGCGCGTCATCATCGACCTGGCCGATCTGCAGCAGGCGGGCCTGCTCGGCTTCGGCAGCCGCGCGAACTATCAGCGGCTCCTCAAGGTGCGCGAGGACGGCGTCGATCGCTTGACCACGCGGCTGCGCGACGAGTTGCGCGGTCAGTTCGCATCGGCGCGATCGTACGCGTTGCTCGAAGATGACATCGGCGCCGACCTCATCCGTGCCGAGAACTACCTGAGCCTCGTGGGGCTGGTCATCGTGGTGCTCGGGGGCATCGGCGTGTGGAGCGTGACGCGCGTCTTCGTCCGTCAGAAAATCAGGAGCGTCGCGATTCTCAAGTGTCTCGGCGCGACCACCGGACAGGTCCTCGCAACCTACGTGGCTCAGGTCGCGCTTCTGGGCCTGGCCGGCAGTCTGACGGGCGTGGCGTTGGCCTGGGCGGCGATGCGAATGATCCCGGCATCGCTGTTGGCGATCCTCGGCGGCGTGACCTACGGCCTCACCGCGTCGGCCATCGCGCAGGGCGTCGCCGTCGGGCTCCTCGTCTCGCTTCTGTTCGCGCTCGTTCCTCTGCTCGAGGTGCGGCGCGTGAAGCCACTGCTCCTCCTCCGCGGCAGCGATCAGAGACAGCAACAAAAGCCCGCGTGGACGGGCTCCGGCCTTCGGGCGCTGGCGGCACGCATCGATTGGGTGCAGGTGGCGGCAGGCGTGCTGGTGGGTGCAGGTCTCGTTGCCGTGGCTTCCTGGCAGGCCGCCTCTCTTCGGGCCGGCCTTCTCGTTTCAGGCGGGTTTGCCGCTGTCGCGCTGGTGCTCTACGGGGCGGCGTGGGTGCTCGTCCGTGCCGCGCGTCCACTCGCGCGAGCGCGATGGTTTCCGTTGCGCCATGCCGTCTTGGGCCTCGGGCGGCCCGGCAATCAAACACGGGTCATCCTCCTGTCGGTCGGGCTCGGATGCTTCTTCGTGCTCGGCGTCCGGACGCTGCAGCAGAACCTGGTGTCCGAGTCGGTGATTGGGGTCCGCCAGGGCAGCGCCGATCTCTTCGTCATCGACATCCAGCCCGATCAGGAGAACGGCGTCAGGGAAATCCTGGATGCACGCCAGGAGGGCGGGGCCAGGGCGCGGATTGTCCCCACGCTCAGGGCCCGGGTCACCGGTGTGCGCGGCCGTGACATCAACCTCGAGAGTTATGCGGACGTGCGCGGCAGAGGTTCGCTCGCCCGCGAATACACGGTGACCTACCGGCCAACTCTCGCGGAGAACGAAGAAGTCACGCTCGGCCGATTCTGGCCGGAGCAGGCGCCGGCGGAAACAGTCACCGAACAGGAAGTGTCGATCGAGCAGAGCATTCACGAACGCTTTGGCATCGTCGTGGGGGACTGGATGCGGTTCGACGTGGCCGGTCGCCCGTTCGAGGCCACGCGTCACGAGCGTCCGGCGCGTGCGCTGGGAAGACGCGCGCAGCGGCGGCTTCATGTTCGTGTTCCGGCCGGGGGCTTTGGCCAAGGCGCCGCACACGTTCGTGGGTTTCGTCCGCGGCCCCGCCGAGGCCGACGCGCGCGCGCGGCTTCAGTTCGAGCTCGTGTCCCGCTATCCGAACATCAGCGCCATCGATGCCCGGGACGTCATTGCCCGGATCCAGTCGGTCGTCGATAACATCGTGCTGGCGATCTCGATCGTCGGAGGCATCGCGCTCGCCAGCGGCGTGCTCATCCTGGTCGGCGCCGTGGCGATGACGAAATTTCAACGTGTCTACGAAGCGGCGATCCTCCGCACGCTCGGGGCCAGCACGCGCATGCTGACGACGGTGGTGGCCCTGGAATACTCGGCGCTCGGTCTGCTGGCGGGCCTGATCGGGGCGCTCGGCTCGCTGGCGCTCAGTTGGGCCGTGACGAAGTTCCTTCTCGACATCGCCTGGAAGCCGGCGCCGTTCCTGCTGCTGGCCGGCGTTGTCGTGACGTGCGCTCTGGTGGCTGCCGTCGGCGTGCTGGCCAGTGCCGAAGTGCTGCGCCAGAAACCCCTCGGAGCGCTTCGCGCCGAATAAGCGCGGATCTCGCGGATCATCACGGGACGCGGATCGCGCGGATCATCACGGGACGCGGATCGCGCGGATTCATCACGGGACGCGGATCACGCGGATTCCAATAGGGGACAGGATCTCGGAGATTCCAATGGGGGACGGGATCACGTGGATTAACGTGATGGTCAGGCCCGAGATCACTGACTCGGTTTTTCGAGCTGCTTGTGGCAGTACTCGCAGTCCGCGTTGATCGTGGTGCCGTCCTTCGCCGTCAGGCTGCCGTCGTGGCAGCGAAAACACCCCGACGACGTCATGTGGCCGAGGTTGTCTGGATAGGTGCCGAAGGTCACCTTCATGATCGGAAATACGTTTCGCCGGTAGATCGTCTGCAGTGCGGTTACCGCACCCGTCACCTGGGCGTCGACGGCGCGGCCGCGTGACGTGTAGAACTTTCGCAAATCCTCGTCGATGACGCGCGCGGCCTCGTCACTGGTCTGGTACGTCGATTTCATCAGCCGTACCGCTTCACGACGGACGAAAGGGAGCCCGCGGTCGATTCGTCCCGCCGCGAGCGCCGCATCTACCGCCTGCTCCGGTGTCGGCGCGACGCGATGCGCCACGACGTTATGGCAGTCGACGCAGTCCATCGTGCGCCAGGTGCCCTTCGCGAGCTGCTCCGGCGTCGTGCCCTGAATGGCGTACTCGCGGACACGGCCCTGCGCATCCGTGTATTTGACGAACGGGATGGTCTGGCGCAACTCGTCCGTGAAGATGAATTCGATTTTCACGCGTGGATCGGCGTGCCAATGGATGGCGCGGCCGCTGCGCGCCGGCGCGCCGGGCCCGCCCACGAACATCTGCAGGAACGTCGACGTCTCCGTGTTCGTCTCATCCTCGGCGTATTCCCGCTTGACGCGGACGACGTCGCCAAATCCCTTGCCCGACCAATGACACGTCCCGCACACTTCCATCGCGGGACGCAGATCGGCGACGCCGGGGATCGGTCGAGGGATTTGCCTCGTGACGACGTGATAGAGCTGCCGCATGCCGTTCATCTTGTACTTGACGAAGGCGCGGCCCCCTTCACCGATATGGCAGTCCACGCATGCGACCTGCGAGTGCGGGGCGTCCTGCCACGCCGTGAACTGCGGGTGCATCGGTTCGTGGCACGCCTGGCCGCAGAAGGAAGGGGATTCCATCGAGTGGAGCGCGCCGTATCCCGCGACCAGCACGATCACGGCATTGACGGCCGTCAGCGCGATGAGCATCACGGCTCTGCGGCGCGTCGTCGGCGACCTGAAATCGATGACGAACCACTCCCGCGTCGCGGCGGGGTCCCGCGCCAGCCTGCGGTGCTCGAGCCACATGCCGAACGGAATCAGCAGCAGGCCGAGCACGAAAAGCGCCGGCAGCGCGACGAAGACGACGAGCGCGGCGTACGGGTTGTTGAAGAGGCCGAAGAGGAGCGCGATGAGCAGGGCGATAAAGCCCACCGCGCTCACCGTGGTCAACACGACGCCCGCCAGCGAGACCGGATGTCGAGCTAGGACACGGTTCGGCACGCAAATGCCCTATTTCTTCAGGCTCTGCATGTAGGCGACGAGCGCGTCGAGGTCGCCGGCCGGAAGCTTGTCGTACTTCTTCGGCATCGGCGGTTTCTTGGTGGAGTTCGCTTTCTTGGCCATCTCGATCGGTTCGACGATCCACTGGCGGATGTCATCCGCCGAGAGCTTCGATCCAACGCCGTCGAGGGGGTTCGCCTTACCGCCCTTGCCGGCGACCGAATGGCACACCTGGCATTTCTGGGCGTCGTAGACCTGCTGGCCCTTTTTGACCAGGTCCGCATCCTGTGATCGCGCCACTCGTGGCGTGCCCCCGACGAGCGCGACGGTCAGCACTGCCATGAATAGACCACTGGTAATCCCGGCTTTGTGCATCGTGCCTCCTGTTCCTTCAGTTTCCTTAAGTCCGTGCAAACTTACCAATAATACAGAATTCCGAACACGACCGAGTTTGCCGTGTATGGACGGTACTGGTAGCCGAGGATGAGCGAGCTCGGCTGCACGATGCTGTTGATCACGCTGGGATCGAACGCGAAGTCGTAGATCTTGGACGGCTCGTAGGTGTACGAGAGCGTGCCGGCCAACCGCCGATTGATGCGATGGCGGACGTCGAGCCGCAAGTCCTGGAGCTTGTTGAACGTCTCGGGCAATTGCGATGGAAAAGTCGGCGTCGACAGCGCGGGTCCGACCTCGTAGACAATAGTTGCCGCGGGCGTAGCGCGTATTCGTAGGCGAAACGCACCTCGGTGTTGTGGCCGATCCGAGGCGGAGTACACGTAGATCGAAAAATAGTTGACGCGTTTCCGTCGAATCAGTCGTCCAGTTGCGGTTGGGATCGGTCTCCTGGGGCGGGGTCTGGCCCGGACTCGCCGAGCGCGATTGCTGAAAACCCGCGTAGCGTTCGTAGTCGTAGCTGCCGCCCACGCCGAAGCCGTTCGGCGTCATGTAGTCGACGCTGAGCGTCACGTTGCGGAAATCGGCGTCCTGCAACCCGAAGTAACTGTCGTCGAACTCATCCGAGCCGACCCCGCCACTGACGCTGAACGTCAGCGCTTCGGTCGGCACGAAGTCCACCTGCCCGACAAACCTGTTACGCGTGCGATCCGCGATATCGTAGTGCCGCATCTGCGGCTGCTCCCCGATCTGGATGAGCGACGCTTCATCCAGGCCGGAACCACTGCGTTTGCCGTACTCGTAGCGCGCTCGGAAGTTCACCCACCCGAAACCGGTCGAGTCTGCCTTGAGCTGCAGTACGTTCTCGTTCGTCGACGCGAAGATGCGATGGTCGTACCCGTTGTGGTTGTTCGTGTACGCGACCGTGAGGGCCGCCTGACGGAAGCGGGTCCACGTGGCATCGGCATCGAACGTATTGCGATCGTGCGCGACCAGCTCCGGACCGCCCGTCGAGCTGTCCTTGACCGACGTGTCGTAGTTGATGAACTGTGGAATCGCGCGTCTCGGGCATGTCGTTGTTGTAGTCGTAGCGGCGGAACCGCGTGCTGAAACGCCAGACGTTGGCCGGGCGCGACACCAGGCTGATGTTCGTGGCAACGGTGGTCGCCGACGCGTCGGCCGTCGCGCGCGGCAGCGCGAACTGCGGCAGCGCACTGTTGATCGTGAACGGCTGCAGCGGCTCGTCGTTGTTCGCAAAGCCAAACGCGAGCGAGCCGGTGAGCTGAGTCCGACGCGCGAACTTCGCGTAGCCAGCCGCGCTGAGCGTCTGCAGCGAGTTGGACGGCCACAGGGCCGTCCGGCCACGCCCGGAGGCGGACGTCGAATCCGTCAGCACCAGCGGGTTGTCCCAGGTCAGCGTGTCGGCTTCGTTGTTGAACCACGAACCGTTGTAGCCGGCGCGGAACATCGCCTTGTTATTCGACCACTGAAGGCCCATGTCCACGTCGTTGGTGCGCGACCTGTAAGGCAGCGCGACCTCGTTGTCGTTGCTGAACCCGTAGCTCGCCCCCCACGGCAACTCCCCCGAGTGCTTCGTCGTCGTGAAGCCGCCGGTGAGGTCGAGGTGGGTCGTCGGCGTGGCGCTGACGCGAAACGTGCCGATCTTGCGGCTCTCGGTCAAGTCGAATTGCGGCGAGATCGGCGGGTACGCGTTGAGGTTCGCCGCGCGTTGCGCGTTGTCGTCCAGCACAAGTACCCCGTCTCCGGTCTCGACGAACGCGGTGCGGGTATCGACGCTGTAGAACTGCGGGATCTCGTCGAAGAGTCCGTTGATTTTGAGGAAGCCGATCCGTTCGTAGCTGCCGATGTACCGCTGGTCGCTCCAGCCGACGTTGTCGGCGCTGAAGCTGCCGTTCCAGTCGGGCGTTTCATGCAGCACGCGTCCCTGCGTGAACAGCAGCCCGTCGCCGAAGTCCTGGTATCGCTGCCAGCGCGCCGGGTCGCCCGAGATGCTGCTCACACGACCGGAGAGCTGGAACATGTTCCACGTGGGCGCGAACAGGCTCCTCGTGTCTTCGGCCACCGGCTCGGGCGTCGCAGCGGGCTGAGCGGCCTGACTCGACGGCGGAGGCTTTGTCTGCGTTGTGGGCGGCGTCTGAGTCGACGTCGCAGCCGTCCCGGCCTGCGCGGCGGCCGAGACCGGCAGAACCAGCACGGCCGCGGCCACGGCCACCAGGCCACACACGCGCGAGAGAAACAGTCGCATACGCGTCGCCTTTACCGCATGAAGAACTGCCCCGAAGGGTGATTCGAACCATGGACGTTCGAGTGGCAGTTCACGCACGACCGTCCGAACATGCGATTGCTCTTGTTGGTCGTGATCGCGGCGTTGTCGTACACCGTCGCCGGGTGCCTGGTCGCCACGTGGCAGCGCTGACAGAGCATCGGCATGCGCACGTTCAGCATGCGATCGTTCGATGAACCGTGGGGGTCGTGACACGTCGTGCAGTTCTCGCGCACCGGCGTGTGTTCCCACAACATCGGCCCGCGCATCTCCGCGTGACAGGACGTGCAGGTTTCATTGATGGAACTGCCGACCTTGAGGTTCTTCACGTTGCTGATCGACCCGTGCGGGTTATGGCACGAGGAGCACGTCATCTTGCCTTCGCGAACCGGCATGTGCGCCACCGCCCGCTCGGTCTTCACCACTTGCACGCGATGGCAGCGTGGCGCACACCTGCGTCTCGGTCGGCTTCACCAGCTGGCTCTGGCCCGATTGCGGCGTGTGCACGCTGTGGCACGTGGTGCAGCTGAGATTCCGCGCGGCGTGGGCGCTGGCCTCCCAGCCTGCGTGAGTGCCGCGATTGTGGCAGGTGAGACAGGTGTCGCTGACCTCGCCGGGCTTCAGTTCCTTGAATTTCTTGATCTTCCCTTTCGCGTCGTCGTCGACGTGCGCCTGGCCCGGACCATGGCAGCTCTCGCAGCCGAGCTTGGCTGCGGGGGAGCGGGGATCCTTGACCTGCCCGTGCTTCGAGTGCGTGATGCTCTTTGACTCTGCCTCGTGACAGAGGACGCAGGTATCCGCGCCGGCGTAGCCCGGAGGTAACTGGCCAGGCGGCGCTTGCGCGGGAGGCGTTTGCGTCGGAGGCGTCTGCGCGGGAGGTGTCTGCGCGGGCGCCGTCTGCGCGGGTGGCTGCTGCGCACCTGGCTGCCTCGCATCAACGAGACGGCCCGCGGTCACGCCGAACCAGACGATGAGGGCGAATCCAAAGAGGAGCTTATTCCGATTCACGTCGGCTCCCTGCAAAAAGACGCGGCAGATCTGCTCTTTGCGGACGCAGGATAACTCACAAATCGACTCGGTCAACGCAAAAAAGTATCAGTCGACGTAAACGAATTAAGACGTGGCTGACGCCAGATCCGCAACGGCTGTGCAGATACTGTGCCCGGCTGAGAACGTCTCGGCCCCACCGGGAATTTACGACGTGCGATGCGAAATCACCGCGTCACCTCGGTTCGATTCCTCCGGTGCGCCGGAGGACCTCCGACGCGACGTGCCTTCCCCACACTCGTCCCGGAATCCCACAGCCGCATTCCTGCGGCGCATCGTCGGAATACCGCTTGCACTCCGGATCGTTATCGAGAGAATAGTGTCTACTCGCCTAGGAGGCGATCGTCCCATGGAAGAACGGGAAGAACCGTCTCGCCAACCGCCCGAGAGGACCTGCGGCCTCGACACGACTCAATCGCAGAGACTGGTTGAAGGCCACCATCGGCGGCGGTGCGGGGCTCGCACTCGAGCGGCCTGCTCGATGTGCGAGCGGTGAAAGCCGCCTCCCAGGAATTCAAGCTGTCGAACGTCAGCGAGTTCACGACCTCCTGCAACTTCTGCTCGTGCGGATGCGGCATGATCGCCGCCGTTCGCGACGGCAAGCTCCTGACGATGGAGGGCGACTACGACCACATCGTGAATCGCGGGTCGCTGTGCGTCAAAGGCATTTCCATGTTCGCGACGCACACCTCCGCGAACCGGCTCACGACGCCCCGCTACCGGGCGCCGGGCAGCGACCACTGGGAGGACATCTCGTGGGACGACGCGATCGCCCGGGTCGCGCAGAAGGTTCGGAAGACGCGCGACGCGACCTGGATCGCCACCGAGAAGGTCGGCGACAAGGAGGTGCCCGTCAATCGGACCGACGCGATCGGCTTCATGGGCGGCGCGCAGAACACGAACGAGGAGTGCTACCTCTTTCAGAAGGCGGCCCGGCTGCTCGGCCTGGCGTACGTCGAGCACCAGGCCCGGCTTTGACATAGCCCCACGGTCCCCGGTCTGGGGGCCTCATTCGGGCGCGGGGCGATGACCAACCACTGGGTCGACCTGCAGAACTGCAAGACGATCCTGGTGGAAGGCAGCAACGTCGCCGAGAACCACCCCATGGCCTTCAAGTGGATCCGGAAGGCACAGGAGAACGGGGCGAAGCTCATCCACGTCGATCCGCGATTCACCCGGACCTCGGCGGGCGCGGACGTGTACGCGCGCATCCGGCCCGGCACCGACGCGGCGTTCCAGAACACGATGATCAACCACATCATCGTGAACAAGCTGTACGACGAGGATTACGTCGTCACCCACACGAACGCCCTCTTCCTGAGCGACGAGGCGTTCGACTTCAAGGATGGCGTCTTCAGCGGGTACGACGCGGAGCACCACAAATACGACACCAAGACCTGGGGATACCAGCTCGACGCGAAGCGCAAGCCGCGTGTCGCCAGGAGCCTGGATGACCCGCACTGCGTGTTCTCGCGCCTGAAGACCTTCGTCTCGCGGTACACGCTCGAGATGGGCGAGCGGATCACCGGCATTCCGGCCGATCAGATCCGGCAGATCGCGGAGACGATGGCGAAGAACCGGCCGGGATCCATCCTCTACGCGCTCGGGATGACCCAGCACACGACCGGCGTGCAGGGAATCCGGTCGTTCACCATCCTGCAGCTCCTGCTCGGCAATATCGGCAAGCCGGGCGGCGGCGTCAACGCACTGCGCGGCGAGCCGAACGTTCAGGGCGCGTGCGACATGGCGGTGCTCTACAACTACATGCCGGGCTATCTCAACTCGCGCGTCCAACGCCGAGCCGACCATCTACGACTACGTGCGCAAGAACGGGATCGCCGACAGCCGGTACCTCGTCAACACGCTCAAGGCGTTCTTCGGCGAGGCGGCCACCGCCGAGAACGACTATGCCTATGGGTGGCTGCCCAAGCGGGACGCGGCCAAGGACTACGGCACCATGCCGATGTTCGAGGATGCCCTCGCCGGGAAGCTGAAGCTCCTCTGGGTCGTCGGCCAGAATCCCGCAGTCACGTTGTCCAATCTCACGCTGACGTTCGAGGCGATGGCGAAGCTCGAGACGCTGGTGGTCCAGGAGATCTGGGAGACCGAGACGGCGGCGTTCTGGCGCCGGCCCGGCGTCGACCCGAAGTCCATCGCCACCGAGGTGATCCTGCTGCCCGCGGCGTTCTTCATGGAGAAGAACGGCACCATCAGCAACTCGGGCGGCATGGTGCAATGGCGCCACGCCGCCGTGAAGCCGCCGGGGCAGGCCAAGCCCGACGGCGAGATCGTGGACCTCGTCTTCCGCAAAGTGCGCGATCTGGTCCAGGACTCGAAGGAGCCGAGGGACGAGATCATCCGCAAGGCCTTCTGGACCTACACCACGGCCGAGGACGTCCTGCGCGAGATCAACGGGTACGCCCTGCGCGACAACCCGGAGACCGGCCTCAAGGCAGGCGATCTCATCCGCAAGGTCAGCGATCTTCGGGCCGACGGTTCCACGTCGTCCGGCGCCTGGATCTACGCGGGCGTCTTCGCCAACGGCGAGAACCTCTCGAAGCGCCGCGACTCGACAACGGATCCGGGAGGCCTCGGCCTCTATCCGGGCTTCGGGTGGACCTGGCCCAACAACATGCGCATCCTCTACAACCGGGCGTCGTGCGACCGGGACGGCAAGCCGTATCCGGGCTCGAAACCCATCGTCTGGTGGGACGAGCAGGCGAAGCGCTGGACGGGACACGACCTGCCGGACGTCCCCGTCCTGACCGACGGACCCGACACGCCGAACGGCCAGCGGGCCTTCCACCTGGGCGCGGAGGGCGTCGGGCGCCTCTTCGCGGCCGTCTACTCGGACCCCGACGCGAAGTACATCCGGAGTATCTGGCGCGACGTGGCCTACGTGCCGAAGGACGGCCCGCTGCCGGAGATGTACGAGCCGGTCGAGAGCCCGGTGGAAAACGTCCTTCACCCGAGCGTGAACAGCAACCCGATGGTCAAGTATCCGCGGGTCGCGTCGCATCAGCCCATCGGCACCGCCGACAAGTTCCCCTACGTGCTGATGACGTCGACGGTCGCCGAACACTGGTGCTGCGGCTCGACGACGCGGAACATCCCCTGGCTCAACGAGCTCGTTCCCGAACCGGTGCTCGAGCTGCCGGTCGCCCTCGCTCAGAAGCTCGACGTGAAATCGGGTGACTGGGTCCGGGTCTCGTCGGCGCGCGGTGAGCTCGAGGTCAAGGCCCTCGTCACGCCCCGCATGAAGGCGCTGAAAATCGGCGACCGCGAGGTCACCGTCGTCTGGATGCCGTACAACTGGGGCTTCCAGGGGCTGTCGACCGGCCCGAGCGTCAACCACCTCACGATCGACGCCGCGGATCCCGGAGCGGGAACCCAGGAGAGCAAGGCGTGCCTCGTCAACGTGGTCAGGACCGGCCGCTCGGCCGCGCGAAGATCCGGATCACCGAGGGGACGCACATGACGTCGGAACCGCCACGGGCCCGATCAGGACGACGCTGATCGACATCGCCAACTGCATCGGCTGCCGGGCGTGCCAGGTGGCCTGCAAGCAGTGGAACGAGCGCGAGGGCGAGGAGACCGAGTTGGAGCCCGACCTGGGCTTCCAGAACCCGGCGGTGCTCAGCGCGAAGACGTACACGCTCATCGCGTTCCACGAGATGGAGAACCCGGCGAAGCCGGGAGGCCTGGATTCCGCCTACGTGATGCAGCGGTGCCTCCACTGCCTGGAGCCGGCCTGCGTCTCCGCCTGCCCGACGACGGCGCTCCAGCGGCAGCCCGACGGTCCGGTGTCGTATGACGTCGACGAGTGCATCGGCTGCCGCTACTGCATGCTGGCGTGTCCCTGGGACGTGCCGACCGCGGACTGGAACACGCGCGCCCCGAAGATCTCGAAGTGCACGCACTGCGCCGACCGCGTCGCTCAGCCGGTGCCGATCGCGTTCAACGGGCAGGCGCTGTCCGGCGACGCGGGCAAGCGGTTCGCCGACACCATCGCGGTTCCCGCCTGCGTCAAGGCGTGCCCCGCCGACGCCCTGCGCTACGGAACCCGGGACGAGATGCTGGCGCTCGCGCACAAGCGCATCGCCGACCGGCCCGACAAGTACGTCGACCACGTCTACGGAGAGAAGGAGCTGGGCGGGACGAGCGTGCTGTACCTGTCGAGAGTGCCGTTCGAGAAACTCGGCTTCCCGACGTACGGGGAGAAGCCCTTTCCGGCCTTCACCAAGACGGCGCTCGGCGCCGTTCCCCCCGCCGTGATGGCCGTGGGCGCCCTGCTCGGCGCCGCGTACGCCTTCTTCCGGAAGCGGGTTCAGGCGGTGGCGGACGCATCGGCTGCGTCGAAGCATTCCGAAGACCACGGCCACGTCGAGTTCGAGCCTCTCCGGCAGAAGCTGCTGACCCCCTTCAACTGGGTCCTCCTCCTGCTCATGGCGTTCGGCGCCGTCACGTTCGTCGCGCGCTTCGCCCTGGGGCTCGGCGGCAGCACGAACCTCTCCGACACCTACCCGTGGGGCCTGTGGATCCTCTTCGACCTGGTGTGGATCGCGGTGGCCGCGGGCGCGTTCGCGATGGCCGGCGTGATCTATGTCTTCCAGCGAAAGGACCTCTACGGGCTGGGCCGCACCGCCGTCCTGATGGGCCTCCTGAGCTACTCCTTCGTGATGGTCACGCTCCTCGCCGACCTCGGCCTGCCCTGGAACTCCTACCAGCTCGCCCTGCAGGCGCCGGAGCACTCGGCCATGTTCGAGGTCTCGTGGTGCGTCGGCCTCTACGTCACGATCCTCCTGCTCGAATTCCTGCCGGTGCCCTTCGAGCGTTGGGGATTCCAGCGGGCCGCGGCGGCGTTGCGGCGATGGAACGGCGCCTACGTGGCGGCGGCGGTGACGCTGTTCGTCTACCTGCTGTCGCGCAACCTCCTCTACGCCCTCGCGACGGCCGTGGTCTTCGGCGCCCTCGCCTGGATTTTCCGCGCGCGGGACCAGAAGGCCGAGCCGATCATGCTCGCGATCGCCGCCGTCACGCTGTCGACCATGCACCAGAGCTCGCTCGGCTCCCTGTACCTGCTGATGCCGAACATGCTCGCCCCGCAGTGGTGGTCTCCCGTGATGCCCGTCTCCTTCTTCCTGTCGTCGATCGCGGCCGGCACCGCGCTCGTGATCCTCATCGACATGTGGATCGCGAAGGGGTGGCGCCGCCCGCTCGAGATCACGCGGCTCGCCTCGGTCGGACAGATCGCGTTCTGGGCGCTCCTCGTCTACCTCGTGTTCCGCCTCGGAGACATGGCGATCCGCAACCAGCTCTCCGGCGCCTTCGCCGGAAGGCTCGGCATGGCCTTCGCGGCCGAGATCCTCCTCGGCGGCGTGCTTCCGCTCGTCCTGCTGGCCCGCAAGTCGCTTCGGCAGCGTGCCGACGTGCTCTTCGTCGCGTCCCTCCTCACGGTCGTCGGCGTGGCGTACAACCGCATGAACGTCGTCCTCTTCGCGATGACCTTCCGGGGCCGGATGCCCTGGGTCGCACCGGAGAGCTACGCGCCGTCGATCGTCGAGTGGGGCGTTTCGATCGGCCTGATCGCCGCGACGATCTTCCTCTTCGGCCTGGCGGCCCGTCATCATGCCGGTTCTCTCCCGCGCGGAACCCAGCCGAGGCACATTGAGCCGATGACTCCGGATCTGTGGCTGGAGGCGCATTCGTACCTCCGGCCGGTCGCCGACCTCTGCGCGCAGGTCGATCGCGCGGCGGCCGGGATCGACGTCCTCGACGCCCGCATTCCCGACTGGGAGGATTACCGCGCGGACTTTCTCGCCGGTGTGCCGCTGCTGTCGAGCGCCGACGCCGCCGTCGATCTCGAACCGGGCGGGCGAATGGCGGCAGCGCTTCTCGAAAGACTGGCCTCCGGAACGTCGTCGGGAAGGCTCGCGGCGGAGACCCGCGCGCTCGACACGGAACTGCGGCGCGAGCCCCAGGTCTCGCGCCGCATCGCGGACTTTCTGCTGGGCGACGAGACTCTCACACCGCCGTTCCCCGGGCTGTTGCGTTATCTGGCGTGGACGGCGATGGCGCGGTTCCTCCGTCCCGTGGTGAACGCCTTCGACGGTTGGCGAGACGAGGAGCGGTGGCTTCGCAGGTATTGCCCGACGTGCGGATCCCTGCCCGCGATGGCCCAGCTGGTCGGCGTCGACCCCGGGCGCAAGCGTCTGCTCTCGTGCGGCTGCTGCGGCACGCGCTGGCAGTTCAAGCGAACCGGCTGCCCGTTCT
>CAWCQI010000008.1:0-32170 GCA_963797625.1 uncultured Acidobacteriota bacterium | reverse complement strand
GTCTGACCCCCCACCTTCTCGCCGATGCACAGATTTTCCCGTTACTACTACGGCACGTAGTCGTTGCTTTTCGGTTGAGCTGGATCTTTAATAGCCACGCCAATGCCTGCCTGGGCGCTGCGGAGAGAGGCCGCGGCGTTGCTCGGATATGTGTGTGTAGCGTTCGTCTTCGCGTGGCCCTTGCCGCTTCGGCTTGCCGATGCGCTGCTTGGGTTGCCGGACGGCGATGCAGGTGTGTACGTCTGGAACCTGTGGGTGTTCCGTCACGAGATCATCGCGAATCACCACCTGCCGTTCCTGACGTCTGAAATCCTCGCGTTGAGCCCTCCGGTTCCGCTGGCGCTCCACAACTACACGACGTTCGCCAATCTCCTGGCGTTTCCGCTCCTCCCGCTCTTCGGCGTCGTCAAGACCTTCAACGTGCTCGTCATCGCGAGCGGCGTTCTGAGCGGCTACGCGATGTATTTCTACGCGCGCGCGCGAACCGGCGATGCCGGCGCCGCGTGGGTTGGCGGACTCGCGTTCGGGTTTTCACCGTTCATGAGCGCGCGCGCGGCCGAACATTTCAGCCTGACCCTCGCGGCGCCGCTTCCGATCTTCGGCTGGCTGATGTTCCGCATCTACTCGCAGCCGAGCGCCGGCCTGGCGTGCGCCGCTGGCGCGACGGTCGCCTGGGCGTTTCTCTGTGACGCCTACTACGCCGTGTATTGCCTGCTCATCGCCGGCTTCATGGCCTGCTACACGATGTTCAGCGTCGAGACGCGGGCGGCAACCGTCCGGCGCATCTGGCCTCGCGCGCTCGTCGATCTCGCAATCGTGTGTCTCGCGGGACTCATCGTCGGCATCGTGCTGCGCGGCGGTGGTCAGGTGGATTTTCTTCGGCATCCGCGTCAGCTTCACCAGGCTCTACAACCCGGTGCTGTCGTTGACGGTGATGATCGGGATTCGCGCGTGGATGACGATCCGGCCGCGCGTCGTCTCGGTGCTGCCGCTGTCGTCGCACGTGCCGACCGCCGCCGTGGCGCTCATCGCCTGCGTCGCGATTCTCTCGCCGGTGCTGACGGCTACCGCTTCACAATTTGGCGAACGTCAATGGATCAGCCCGCAGGTCTGGTGGCGGAACAGCGCGCCAGGCGTCGACCTGCTGGCCTACCTTGCGCCCAATCCACTGCACCCGTGGTTTGGCGCGGCCTCGTTCAACTGGATCACTACGTTGCCTGGAGGCTTCAACGAGAACGTGGCGTCGCTCCCTTGGGTTGCGCTGGCGACGATTCTCGGAGCGGTGATCTGGGCCGGATTCCGTCCGCTCAAGGGCTGGGTCATCTTCACTGGCGTGTTCGCGTGGCTCGCGCTCGGGCCATTCGTCGCGATCGGGCAGCAGTTGACCTACGTGCCGACGCCGTGGGCGCTCCTGCGCTACCTGCCGGTTGTCGGCGCCGCGCGGACGCCGACGCGCATGACGATCGTCGTGATGCTCGGCGTATCGATGCTCCTCGTCATGGCGCTGCAGCACCTGCGCAGCCGGGCTCGCCACCCTCGACTGCTGTTGACGGCGATCGCGGCTCTCCTGATGTTCGAGCTCCTTCCCGCGCCGCGGACGTTGCACTCGGCCGAGATTCCCGAGGTCTATCGGATGGTCGCCGCCGACCCGCGGCCGATCCGCGTGCTGTCGCTGCCGTTCGGACTGCGCGACGGCCTCAGCTCGCGCGGGAACTACTCGTCAAGCTCGCAGTTCTATCAGACGTTTCACGAGAAGCGTCTCGTCGGCGGTTACATCTCCCGGCTTCCGGGCGGAAGCGTCGAGCGGTATCGCCGCAACACGACGCTGAAGGTGCTGCTGCGCCTGAGCGAGGGGATGCAGGTCGAGCCCGAGCTCTACGAACGCGCGCTCAACCAGGCGGACCGCACGCTCCAACGCCTGCAAATCGGCTACATCGTCATCGATCGCCATCGCTCGTCACCCGAACTCATCGACTTCGCGCAACGCGCGTTCAAGACGACGCTCGTCCTCGACGAGGGCTCGCTCGAGCTCTATCGCACGCCGGTCGCTCCGCCGCTGGTTGCTGGCGGACAGTAGCTGATCTAGATACATCTGCTGAATCATTACGTGCGGCGGGCTCGCGCGGTGGCGCGGAGACGGGCGCCCACGGGCGCGCAGCGCGCGGACCCGTTGAGCCCCATGGCACGCGCGCTGCAGCGACCACGTCGGGCTGTGCCCGCGACGGGCCCCGCGTGGGTGCCCGCGACCTGTAGTGATTCAGCAGATTCGAGCCGCGTCGGTGAAGGCGGCACGAGCATTTCGGCACACAATATCTTCGGTGCAGGGAGATCTCGCGTCACAGGTCGAGGCGATTCGCTGGTATCACACGATTGATCTCGGCGGCGGCGTCGTCACCAAAGGGATCGACGACACCCCGGTCAGGCTCGCGCGGTTGGATCTTCCACAATCACTCGCCGGTTTGAGCGTGCTCGACATCGGCGCCTGGGACGGCTTCTTCTCGTTCGAAGCCGAGCGCCGCGGCGCCGCCCGCGTCGTCGCGGCCGACTACTTCTCCTGGCACGGATCCGGTTGGGGCTCGAAGGCAGGATTCGAGCTCGCCAGGCGCACGCTCGGTTCGAAGGTCGAGGACGTCGACATCGACGTGATGGATCTCTCCCCCGAGCGCGTCGGCCAGTTCGACGTCGTGTTCTTTCTCGGCGTCCTTTATCACCTGCGCCATCCGCTGCTCGCGCTCGAGCGAATTGCGTCGGTGACCCGCAAGCTCCTCATCCTCGAGACCGTCGTCGATATGGTCGGCATCGACCGTCCGGCAGTGGCGTTCTACCCCGGCCGCGAGCTGAACAACGATCCAACGAACTGGTGGGCCCCGAACCTGCCCGCGCTGCACGGCATGCTGCGCGACGTCGGCTTCGCCGACGTGCGCACAGTGACGCCCGAACCCTCCGCGATGTATCGCGCCGCCCGCGCCGTGTCGCATCGGCTCCGCGGCAAGAATTCACTTCGCGAAGCGTTTCGGCAGGATAGAGCGGTGGTGCATGGCACGAAGACTGACTGACGACTGGACAGTCGACAGTCGGGAGTCGGAAGTCGGGAGTCGCAGTCGTCAGTCGAAGTCTTCAGTTCCAGTCGCCAGTCCAAGTCGGCGCTCTAAATCGTCAGTTCCGTCATTAATCGCGCCTCAGACACGGCTGAGCTAAAAGTGCGCCGCGATTGGACGCGACTAGACGACTCGGACCAACGACTCGGACTGACGACTCGGACTGACGACTGCCGACTTGATTGACGACTGCGACTGCCGACTAACGACTGCCGACTGTCGACTGTCCCAGTCAGTCGTCGTCCCGCCTTTAGTCCCAATCTTCGTCCCACTCATTTCATCCCAATCTCCTGTACACGTGTCCCCGTGAATCGATAATAGGAATCCGAAGGGAGGAGTTGAATGACGGAGGACACGCCCAGGGGACGATTTGTCTGGTTCGAACTGCTGACCAGCGACCCGGAAGCTGCGCCGGGTTTCTACTCGCGGGTGACGGGTTGGGGAACGGCTCCGTTTCCAGGGCCGACGCCGTACACGATGTGGACGAGCGACGGCGTCCCGCTCGGCGGGATGATGAAGCTTCCACCCGACACGAAGAGTCCTCCTCATTGGCTGGCACACATCTCGACGCCGAACGTGGATGGGACGGTTGAGCAGGCCGTCGATCTGGGCGCGCGCGTGCTCGTTCCTGCGACCGACATCCCAACCGTGGGACGGTTTGCGATCATGACCGATCCTCACGGCGCGTCCTTCGCTGTCTACACGCCGGAGGGCCCCGCCCCCGGGCACGATGGTGAGGCGCAGCTCCGCGAATTCTCGTGGCATGAACTTGCGACGCACGACTATCCAGCCGCGTTCCGATTTTACGAGCGCCTGTTCGGATGGGAAAAAAGCTCGGCCATGGACATGGGCGAGAACGGAACCTATCAAATGTTCAGCCGCAAGGGCGTCATGCTCGGCGGCATGTTCAACGCCTCGCCACAGATGCCCGCGCCGCCGGGCTGGCTCCACTACGTTCTCGTGGACGACGTGAACCGCGCGATCGAGGCCGTGAAGTCAGGCGGCGGGCAAGTGCTGAACGGGCCGATGGAGGTTCCAGGCGGCGACTGGATTGCCCAGTGCATGGATCCTCAGGGCGCGATGTTCGCCGTGCATGCGCGGAAGAAGTGAATGGCTCTAGGCCTCAGGCTTTAGGCTCTAGGCACAGAATCTTCGAGTTAGTAGTCGAAGGTTTTACTAGCTAAGCCTGAAGCCGAGAGCCTAAAGCCGCCGTCCGTCTCACCACTCCCAACTGCAGAACGGCGCCAACCGTCCCAGCCAATCCATCCCCGGATCACCGATCGGCGCCCCTGGTGGCGCCGTTGGGATGTCGGCTCGCGTCGCTGGCGCGAAGGGCCGATCGAGGAACCGTTTGATGTCCGACGCGAGCAGCGCCGCGTGCGCGGACCCGCCTCCCGCTGTCTGTGCCGTCGTCGTCAAGCGCTGCGCGCGCTGCTGGAGCTTCTGGCTTGCGATCGCGCGGACCTGCGGCATGTCGGCTGTCGAGGCGAGTGTCATCAGGCGTTCGACGACCACGCGTTGCACCGCGCGCGCGATCTCGGCCTCGTACGGGTTGCGAGCGTTAGCCGCAAACGTCGACGTCACGAGCTCGTCGATGACGGTCTCGAGGCCAGGCAGCGTCGGATCGAGCGCGTGCTGTTCCACGAGCCGCGCGGCTCGCGCATCATCGAGGAGATAACCGACCGTCAGGTCGGAGGCGACGACGGCGGGTGTGATCGCGTCGAACATCTGGCCGGTGTAGCGCGGGAAGAGCTCGCGCGTGTTGCCATAGCCCGACGGTCGCGGCGGAATCTTGCCGAGCAGCTCGCGAGGCAGCGCCAGCTCGGACGGTGAGAGCGTGGTGAGGAGCGCCGCGAGCGCCGCGCGCTGTTCGGCCGCCGGAGCGAACTTCACGGGCTCGCGTCCGTCGCCTCGCATCGCATAGACGAAATAGATCCCTCCGACCGTCGACGCGGCCGCTTCGACCTGGTAGCGGTGGTGCAGGTAGAGCGGCACCAGCACTTCCTCGATCGTCGCCATCGGCTCGTTGCGTTTGATCGACTGCTCGCCGAATCTCGAGAGCGCGGTCTTCCGGATCGCCATCATCCGCTTCAGTTCGGCCGTCGCGTCCGTCCCGTTCGACCACTGGTCGACGCGCGGGTGCGCCTCCATGTCCTGGTTCGAGAGGTACCACAGGTCCTGCTTGAACCCCGCCTCGAGGATGGTCGTGAGTGCCTGGGCCTCGTCGGTGCCAGTGGGGAAGTCCGAGTAGCCGTAGGTGATGGCCACCTTGTCCCACGCGCCGATCCCGACGTCGTAGACCTTCGAGTAATCCAGCGTGCCCTCGCCGTTCATCGTGACGAGCGGATGCGGATAGTCCATGACCGAGATGCGCCCGGCGGTGCTGTCGTAGTAGTTGTGTCCGATGCCCAGCGTGTGGCCGACTTCATGCGCGGAGAGCTGACGGATTCTGGCGAGCCCCCATTCGGTCAGTTCCTTGGGCGACTCGGTGCCGTCCTTGTAGGGGCTGAGTAGCCCTTCCGCGATCATGTAGTCCTGGCGGATTCTGAGCGAGCCGAGCGTGACGACACCTTTGATGATCTCGCCGGTGCGCGGATCGCTCACGCTGCCGCCGGTGCTCCAGCCGCGGGTCGAGCGATGCACCCAGTTGATCACGTTGTAGCGGATGTCGAGCGGGCTGACGCCCTCGGGCAGCAGCTCGACGCGAAACGCATTCCGATAACCGGCCGCTTCGAACGCCTGGTTCCACCAGCGCGCGCCGTCGAGCAGCGCCGAGCGAATCGGCTCGGGCGCGCCGGGGTCGAGGTAATAGATGATCGGCTTGACCGGCTCACTCACCGCGGCCGATGGGTCCTTCTTCTGCAGCCTATGGCGGCGGATGAACCGCTGCGTCATCGGCTGTCCGGGGAGCGCCGCGTAGTTTTCGTATTCCAAGGCGCCGAAGCCGGCCCGTGGATCGAAACGCCGCGGCTTGTAGTTGCCGTCCGGCAGTTCGACGATGGAGTGGTGGATCCGGATGCTCGCGGCTTCGGGCGTCGCGGCGACGCTGCCGACGCCCTCGAAAAATGCCCCGCCCGCGCCGCCGCCGCCCCCGCCACGTCCGCCGCCCGGCCCGCCGCCGCCTGGTCCAGCGGCGGCGCCCGCGTTGCGCACGAACGTCAGCTCGGCTTCCATCTCGGTGTTCTTCGGAAAGCCGAGCGTCATCGGGGTGTAGATGGAGCTGCGCGTCGCGTCGAAACGATACGAGCCGGGCCGGAGCCGCGACGCCATGTCGTTGCCGTCCCTGACGAGGTACTCGGTGAAATCGACGAGCAGGCGGTCACCGGTGGCGGCCGCGATCGGGAAGCCCCACAGCACCGATCGCGCGAATGCGTCGCGCACGGTGCGCGCTTCCGCCGCGTTCGTCGTCAACGCCCGGAACTGGTAGTTGGGCTGAACCATCAGCACCTTCGGGCCGGCACGCTCGAACTTGACGATGCGCGAACCTGTGAGGATGCCGCGATCGAGTCCGATGTCGTTCGAGCCGAGGCCCGTCGCGAGGCCCGTCGAGTAGAGCACCTCTGTATCGAGCTTCGGGATTTCGAGCCAGAGTTTGCCGGCGCCCTCGTCCCAGTAGAGCGGGAAGAAGCCGTCGATCTTCTTCATGCTGGCGGTGCGCTGCTCGATTGGCGCGATCGGATCGCCGCCAGGCTTTCGGCCACCCTGGGGGGCTGGGCCTTCCTGCGCAAAGCCTGACGGCACCGAAGCAGCTGCGATCAGGCAGACGAGTGCTGTGTGCTTGCGTACGCTGAACATGCGGATCCTCCCGTTACCGCCGAAAGTTTATCGCGAGTTCGCGCGTGTCGATCGCGTCAGAAGAGACGCCCGCCGATTGGTAATTTTTTGTCCGGAACGAGAAGCACCACGCCGCCGTCAGCATCGGGGACGCCGAGCGTGAGCACTTGCGATTGGTACGGACCGATTTGCCGGGGAGGGAAGTTGACGACCGCGACGACCAGCAGCCCTTCGAGATCGCCGACCGTGTAGTGTCGCGTCAGTTGGGCCGACGATGTGCGCGTGCCAAGGTCTGGGCCGAAGTCGATGAGCAGCTTGTAGGCGGGCTTCTTGGCTTCAGGAAAGTTCTCGGCGCGGACGACACGTCCGACCCGGATGTCGACTTTGTCGAAGTCGGCGTACGTGATCGGAGGCGCGCCGGGCATCGGAACCGAGCTCAGCATAACCGATTTCGGCCTCCAACGGCTGAGCTTAGCGGGCTTCGAGATGCGGGGTCAGGTCTTGTATTTCAACATCGCGTCGCGATGTTGAAATACAAGACCTGACCCCCAGCCGGACCCTATCGCTCGGGGCTGGCGCCGGAGACGGCCGTCCAGGACGGGGAGTCGCTCGCGGGGAACGATTCCTCGCTGGCGTCGGCGACGATGTCCTTCGCGCCCCAGCCCCGATCGGACAACGCACGGTCGAACAGTCGCCGCGCGACGTGCAGATCGTGCCGGCCGAGCGCGGCGCGAACCGCCAGCGTCGTGCCGAGCGCAGCCGTCAGCCCACCCGTCAGCCCGCCGCGCCTGACTCCCACCATCGCCAGCGCCCCGCCCCAGGCCGCCATCAGCCAACGCTCCTGGTCGCAATTGTAGAGAGACGACGCCAACGTCGGCTTGTCCCACACGCTCTTGTCGCTCCGGGCCACCATCAGGTTCCTGGTACCGTCCATTTGGCTAACTCCTTAAAACACTCTAGATGTCGAGATGTCGAGTCTCCCGAGGAGCACAACGCGTGCCGCCGTAACTGCCTGATACTTTGCCGCTTTGAGCAGTGAACGGGACTGGATGAGTCGGCGGGTGCCTCAGAGGGAGAACCTTTTGACATAGGGCGTCAATCCTGCGGACGGTATTGCTCGAGGAATTGTTTCATCTTCAGCTTGCGCCTCGCGCTGGCCGACGACATGTAGCGGATCGTGCCGAAGATCGGCCGCCGCGGCCACGGCCGATCGTAGCGCCCGAGTACCCAGGCATAGCCCGCGTAAGAGTTCGGATCGCGGCCGTCGAGCGCGTAGCGATCCATCAGGGACCTCATATGGTCGAGCGCCTTGGCTGGTCGCGACGACCACTCGAGGATCTTCTTGCCCCAGAGCATGCGCAGGTATCCGTGGAACCAGCCCTCGGCGACGAGCTGGCGCTGCACCGCATTCCAAATCGGATCGTGCGTCTCGGCGTGTTCGAGTTGCTCGAGCGTGTACTGGTGCGTGCGACGATCGCGCGCGTGAGTCGCGAGCGTCTTGCGGGCCCATTCGGGCAGCGACGCGTAGCTCGCGTAGTCCGCGATGTACTCGCAGCCGTTGAACGCGAGCTCGCGCCAGACGATCAGCTGATCGAGAAACGCCTCGGCCGGCTTCGAGACGCCCCACCAGCCTTCGCGCCTGCCGCCGCCCTTCGCGCCAAGACGCCGTGTCGTCCAGCGCTCGTGCGTCATCACCGCCGCGAACATCTCGTGCGCCGACAGGTGCCCGAAGTGGAGATACGGCGACAGGTGGCTCGTTCCGTCAGCGTCAGGATCGTTGCGGCGGACGTCGTAGCTCGCGAGCTTGGTCTTGATGAACGTTCGAAGCAGTCTTCCCGCTTCGTTGCTGCCTCCGCGCTGCCGCACCGGCGCGATCGCGTGATCGATCGGCAGCGCTGCCAATGCCGTGACGCCGGCCGTCAGCAGGCGTTCGCTCGCTTGTGGCCAGCGCGCTGAGATTGCCCGCGGTACCGAGCTGAGTCTTGGGCCTCGCCGCAGCCGCGCCAGCGGGTCCTGCTCCGGGACGTCCTTCACGTGTTCCAGGAGCACGCGTTGAACGAAGGCGCGGTAGAAGCGCGCCGCGGTGAAGGCGCGGCCGTGCGCGGCGAGCGGAACCAGTCCATTCGAGTCGACCGCCTCGAGTCGCACATTTATCCGACGAAGTCGACGCGCGGCGGCTTCGATCATGCGCGGCAGGAAGAACGCGGGATACCAGTCGGTCACGACAACGCACGCGTCAGCGGCGAGCGTGGCGAGCAGTTTGCGACCGTGGCCCCGCGAGGGTTCGACGTAGGGGTAGTAGGTCGCCCTGCTTTTCGCCGCGCGTCGGCGGTTCACGGCCATGCCGTCGAGGACGAACTGATGAAGCCGGTCGTTCGCGCCGGGGTAGTCGACGCGCAAGGCCTCGAGGATGACGAGCGGCTTTTTCAGAGCGACCGCGTAGTCGACCGAGCGCTGCAACCCAAAGTTCCATCCCAGGCGCCTGGCGGACGTCATCCAGTAGACGACATAGCGTCCCGAGGGATTGACCGGTCCCTGATTCATGGCCCTGATGCGGGTCGTCGGGACGTCGGAGGCAAGCTCGAAAGACGTGGGGAGCCCCATCTCACGGGATTCTATCGGTGCCGCGCCCTGGATCAAACCCGCAAGTACAAGCTGTTCAGTCAGTTCCCGGTCTTGACTTCGGGGGTCGATTAATGCAACACTTCATCCGGATATACGGATGGAAGCGGCAATCTTTGACGACCTGACGGCGCTGGCCGATGCGACTCGCAGCCGCATGCTGATGGTGCTCGAGCGCCACGAGCTGACGGTCTCCGAGCTCTGCGCCGTCCTCCAGTTGCCGCAGTCCACGGTCAGCCGTCACCTCAAGACGCTCCTCGATACCGGATGGGTCTCGTCGCGACGGGACGGCACGAGCCGCTACTACACGCTCGCGCTCGACGACCGCGGGCCCGCGACGCGGCGACTCTGGGCGCTCCTCCGCGAGCAGGTGAGCCTGACCCCCGGCGCCGACCAGGACGCCCGGCGGCTCCGCGGCGTGCTCGGACGCCGGCAGAGCAAGTCGCAGGAATTCTTCGCTTCGGCGGCGGGGAAGTGGGATCGGCTTCGCGAGGACCTCTTCGGCCGCGCCTCGTATCTGCACGCGCTGCCGGGACTGCTCGACCCGGAGTGGATCGTCGGCGACCTCGGATGCGGGACCGGCCAGGTGGCCGCGACCCTCGCGCCCTTCGTCAAGCAGGTGATCGCGGTCGATCGATCGCCCGACATGCTCGACGCGGCGCGACAGCGCGTCCGCGATCTCGCCAACGTCGACGTCCGGCGCGGCGAGCTCGAGGCGCTGCCGATTCAGGATGGCGCGCTCGACGCCGCGACGCTGCTCCTCGTGCTGCACCACCTGCCGGATCCCGGCCGAAGCCCTCGCCGAGGCCGCGCGTGTTCTTCGACTTGGAGGTCGACTCTTGATCTGTGACATGCTGCCTCACGACCGCGAATCCTACCGTCAGCAAATGGGACATGTGTGGCTCGGATTCGATGAAGACACGCTCAAGCGCCTGCTCGTGCAGGCGGGGTTCGAGGGGATCAGGATCGCGTCGCTGCCGACAGACGCCGACGCCAAGGGGCCGGCGTTGTTCGTGGCGGGAGCGCGAGGAAATAGGACAGAGTTGTCAGCTGTCAGCTATGAGGTTTCAGCTGAAGAACCGATGGCTAAGTTGAGCGCTGAAAGCTGGAAGCTGAAAGCTGAGAGCTAGACACAAGGAGCAACGATGACTACCGCCGTGAAAGACATGCACGCATTCGACGCCGCCGTAAAGGCTGGGCCGCGAACCATTCAAAGTCAAGGACCTGTCGCAGGCCGAGTTCGGCCGCAAGGAAATGCGCCTGGCCGAGCAGGAGATGCCGGGCCTGATGGCGCTCCGCGAGCGCCACAAGGGCAAGAAGCCGCTGGCCGGCGCCCGCATCATGGGCAGCCTGCACATGACGATTCAGACGGCGGTCCTGATCGAAACGCTGACCGAGCTCGGCGCCGATGTCCGCTGGGTCTCGTGCAACATCTTCTCGACGCAGGATCACGCCGCCGCCGCGGTCGTGGTCGGCCGCCCCGAAACCGGCGGCACGGCGCAGAATCCCAAGGGCACGCCGGTCTTTGCCTGGAAGGGCGAGACGCTCGAGGAGTACTGGTGGTGCACGGGCGAGGCGCTGATGTGGCCCGACGGCTCCGGCCCGACGCTCATCGTCGACGACGGCGGTGATGCGACGCTGCTGGTGCACAAGGGCGTCGAGTTCGAGAAGGCCGGGAAAGTGCCGGCGTTCAAGCCCGAGAGCGATCCCGAAGAGTGGGGCGTCATCCTCGACTTCCTGAAGAAGAGCCTGGCCGAGAGCCCGAAGCGCTGGACCAACGTCGCCGCGGCCCTCAAGGGCGTCAGCGAAGAGACGACGACCGGTGTGCACCGCCTCTACCAGATGATGGAAGCCGGGACGCTGCTCTTCCCGGCGATCAACGTCAACGACTCGGTGACGAAGAGCAAGTTCGACAACATCTACGGCTGCCGCCACTCGGTCATCGACGGGCTCAACCGCGCGACCGACGTCATGCTCGGCGGAAAAGTTGCCGTGGTCTTCGGCTTCGGCGAGGTCGGCAAGGGCTGCGCGCAGGCGCTCCGCGGCCAGGGCTGCGCGCGTCATCGTCACCGAGATCGATCCGATCTGCGCGCTGCAGGCGGCGATGGAAGGCTACGAGGTCAACACGCTCGAGAACGTCGTCTCGACGGCGGACATCTTCGTCACCGCGACCGGCAACCTGAACATCATCACCGCCGATCACATGGCGAAGATGAAGGACAAGGCGATCGTCGCCAACATCGGCCACTTCGACAACGAGATCGACATGGCCGGGCTGAAGAAGGTCAAGGGCCTCGAGCGGATCAACATCAAGCCGCAGTACGACGAGTTCCGTTTTCCTGACGGCCACAGCGTGATGGTGCTGGCCGAAGGCCGCCTGATGAACCTCGGTTGCGCGACCGGTCACCCGAGCTTCGTGATGTCGGCGTCGTTCTCCAACCAGGTGATCGCGCAGCTCGAGCTGCACCAGAACAACGCGAAGTACGAGAAGAAGGTCTACATCCTTCCGAAGCAGCTCGACGAAGAAGTCGCGCGGCTGCACCTCGGCCATCTCGGCGTGCAGCTGACGAAGCTGCGGCCGGAGCAGGCCGAGTACCTCGGCGTGAAGGTCGAGGGACCGTACAAGCCGGAGCACTATCGGTACTAGCTGATCTCAGTCGCGGATTCCTTGGCTGAATCCATGGCGCAACGGGTCCTGTCCGCGAACAGCCCCACCCGTGCTCGGCGCCAAAAGCCCATATCACGGGAGTGGCGGCCTTGCGCGGCGGCCGGGGCGGCCCCGTCCGCGGCCACCCGCGCCGCGTGTGGCATTCGGCCGAGATCTCGACAGGCTCCTGATGCAGCGCTTACGCTTCTCCTCCTCGCACTCGGCGTGGCGCCGGCCTTCTTAGCCGGTTGCCGCGCTGGGCGCGACTCGACACCTCCCGTCCGTCCCAACATCGTTCTCATCACCATCGACACGCTCAGGGCTGACCGGATCGGCCGAGGCTTTACTCCGGCCATCGACGCGCTGGCGACCGCCGGCGCCCGCTTCGACAATGCTCGATCGACGGTGCCGCTCACGCTGCCGTCGCACGTCACGATCATGACGGGCCTCCTGCCGGTGGCCCATGGCGTCCGAGACAACGGTGTTGTGTTCGCGCCGCAACCCTCCTCGCCGACGCTGGCCCGCCGGCTGCAGGATGCGGGGTATCGGACGGGCGCCTTTGTTGGCGCCTACGTGCTCGACCGTCGATTCGGGCTCGCCGACGGATTCGATTCCTACGACGACCGCATTCGGCGCAATCCGGATGAGGGCGCTCGCCTGGAGGCCGAGCGGCGCGGCGGCGACGTCGTCGACGGCGCTGTCGCCTGGCTGAACCAGTCCACGTCTCCGTTCTTTCTGTGGGTGCACCTCTACGATCCGCATGCGCCGTACGAACCTCCGGCCGGGTATGCGGAAAAAGCGAATGGCGATGCGTACAACGGCGAGGTCGCCTACGCGGATGCGCAGGTCGCGCGGATCGTCGAGGTTCTCCGCGCGCGCGGAGCGTCGCCATCGACTGTCGTGGCTGTGGCCGGCGATCATGGCGAGGGGCTTGGCGAGCACGGCGAGCAGACGCATGGCATGCTCGCGTACGACTCGACGCTCAGGGTGCCGCTCGTCCTCTCAGGCCCATCAATCCAGCCGCGTGTGGTCTCAACGCCGGTCTCGCTCGTGGACCTCGCACCGACACTTGTTCGACTAGCTAAAGGAGCATCGGCGTCACCTGGCGCGGCCGATCTGCTGTCGACCACTGCGACGGAGCGGGATGTCTATGCCGAGACGCAATACCCGCGAATCGCGGGATGGCATCCGCTGTCGGTGCTCGCGGGCGAGCGATGGAAGCTCGTGCGATCGTCTGAGGTCGAGCTGTACGACTTGTCGGGCGATCCGTCCGAGCTGCACAACGTGGCTTCAGCGAACGCCGGCGTTGTGCAGGGGATGACGAAAGAGCTGGGTGAATTGCAGAGCGTGACGCCGGCGGCACCAGCGGCCGTGGCGGCAGAGGCATCCGAGCGGCTGCGCGCGCTCGGCTACGTCAGCGGCTCGTCTGCGCCGGCGGGCGGCGTCGATCCGCGCGCGCCCAATCCCGCGCGTGTCATCGGCAACTGGTCGGCCTTCGAAGGCGCGCTCTCGACGGTCAATGCCGGGCGTCCTCGCGACGCGCTCGCGACCCTCGCCTCGCTCGCGCGCCAGTTTCCAGACGCGCCGGTCTTCCAGACCACATACGGCCGCGCCTTGAAGGATGCCGGACGTCCGGCCGAAGCGGTCGCCGTCTACCGACGGGCCGTCACGCGGATTCGCGACGCGAGTCTGTACCACGACCTGGCCGTCGCAGCGCGCGCGGCAGGCAACCTGCCGGAAGCCCTGAAGGCCGAACAGGCCGCTCTCGCGCTCAATGGACGAAGCCCCGAGGCGTTGAACGGGTTGGGCCTGCTGCACGCCGAGGCCGGGCGCGAAACCGATGCGGCCGCCGCGTTCGAACAGGCCACCGCGCTCGATCCGTCGAACGCGGCGTATTGGACCAATCTCGGCAACGCGCGGCGTGCGTCGGGGGATCTCGGACGGGCCGAGGCCGCCTACCGGCGCGCACTCGAGGTCGACGCGACCTACGCCGATGCCGCCAACGGCCTCGGCACGATTCTGGTGCAGACCGGCAAGCCGGCCGATGCGGTTCAGTGGTTCGAGCGCGCGATCCAGCAGGCGCCGGATTTCTACGAGGCGCGGCTCAATCTTGGGATCGCGCTGCAGGAGAGCGGCCAGCGCGCGCGCGCCGACCAGGTCTACCGCGAGATCCTTGCCAAAGCACCGGCTCGCTTCAAACGAGAGAGAGAAGCCGCGGCACAATTACTAGCGCAAAAAAAATAGACAGGAGACGTGTTCTGTCTCCTGTCCACGTGTCGGCACGTCGGAGCTCGACTCCCGGCTTTAGCCGGACGGCTTCTCGCCTCCGCTCGGGCCACAGGCGCTGACCTATCTCCATCCTCAGATCGTAGCTCCTGAATTTAGAACGTAAACCTGAAGCCGAGCTGTCCGACCAGCTGTTCGGGCTGCCGGAAGTCGCCCGCGAATGCGTTGGGCTGAATGAATCCCCGCTCGCTGCACGCCGTTGGCGAGCCGCTGTTGGTCAGCGCAAAGGCCGGGTTGAGCGCGTTCAACATGTTGAAGACCTCGCCGATCGCCTCGATCCGTGCTCCGGCCCATCAACGCGAAGGACTTCGAGACGCGCAGGTTGAGCTGCGCGAAGTTCGCGCCGCGGCTGCAATTGACCGTCTTGCAGTCGCCAATCTCCTTGGGCGCGACACCCTCGCCGTCGTACTGGTAGGCGCGCCTGGTGATGTCGTTGTTGTTGCTGTCGCCATTCAGATCGACACCCTCGAAGGTGAAGAGCGGAAGCGCGGAGCGGAAGATGAAGAACGGCGCGACCTGGATGTCCCACGGCACGCGGATGACCGCGCTCGCCGAGATCGCGGTGGCGCGCGTCGGTGCGGCCCGACGGTCCCTGCTGCACGTCGGCAAACGGGTTGGTCACGTCCTGGATGTAGTTGGCGTCCAGCTCGTCGGACGCCGCACCGATGTTGCTCGTCGCCTTCGCCAGCGTGTACGACACCGTGAAGTCGAGCCCGTTGGTCATGCGCCGGCGCACGCCGAGGATCAGCCCGTCGTAGCGGCTCTCGCCGTCGCTGATCGCGGCGCGGAACGCCTGCGTGTTCGGCCGGATGTCCAGATCCGAGAGGCGGCGGAGGCCGGTCGCCGGGTCGCGATAGTTGTAGCGGAAGCGGATGTTGAGGTCGCGTCCGTCGATGTGCACGTAGTCGACGGTCAGCGCGGTCGAGGCGCGTCAGCTGGTGCGCCCAGCCGATGTTGGCCTGCCGCGTGTATGGCTGCTCCAGCGTCGGCGAGGCGACCTGTCCGAAGAGCGGTATCTGGTTCGGGTCCGCCTCGTTCTGGCTCTCGATGGTCGAGATCGGATCGCCGACGCGGAAGAGCGTGCCGTCCGCCTTCCGGATGCCGGTGGTGTTGTTGACCGAGAAGACCGGGCCGTGCCCGAGGCCGCTCGCGTCGATCGCCGGGAAGAGGACGTTCGAGTTGGTGTAGCCGAAGTCCTGATAGACGCCCCAGCCGCCGCGGATCGACATTCCGGCCGTTCCCGTTGCACGTCGTAGGCGAAGCCGGCGCGCGGCTGGATGTTGTCGAGGTCATCCTGCGGCTCCTCTCCGAACGTGTCCATCCCCTGGACGCCCTGGAACCGCCCGGCTTGGCCCGCCGCCTGCAGCGCCTGGAAGTTCGGATTCGACGACTGATCGACCTGCACGCCCTTGACGACGTCGTAGCGCAGGCCGAGGTTGAGCGTCAGCCGATCGTTGACGCGCCAGTCATCCTGCACGTAGGTCGAGTACTGCTTGAAAGGAATGTTGACGTCGCCGATGCCGCCGTTGCGGGTGATGGTCTGCATCGGGCCGGTGCGCTCGTCGGTCAGGTGCGTATAGAAGTAGTCGTCGATGCCGCTGTTGAACGTCGTGAAGAGGTGCGGCTCGTTGATGAAGTTGACGCCGGCCTTGAAATCGTGGCCGAGGCCGCCCATGCCCGTGATCGTCCACGAGAAGTCGTCACGGAACTGCCACTTGGTCTGCTCGGTCTTCTGGGGCGTGTTCGGGTTCGCGCCGATCGCGACGGTGTTCGGGAAGAGCTCGTAGGCATCCGGGCTGCTGAGCGGGATCCCGTTCTTGAAGGTCGCGTACTGGAACACGATCTCGTTCAGGCTTCGTGCCGCCGAGCACCCAGTTGTGGTTGACGTTGATCGAATTGAATTAGTTCTTGCTCGTGCTCCAGAACGTCGGCGCCGCGCGCAGTCCGGCGGCATAGGGCGCCGTGTTGGTGTTGCGGCCGTAGCGAATCGCCAGATAGTGCGACGGGTTGATCGTCGTCGTCTGCTTGACGGTCAGGAGGTTCTCGCGGACCGGCGTCGGGTAGACGCCGTCGGACTCGGGATACAGGCCCGAGCGTGTTCACGGTCTGATTCGTGTCCTGCTGGGTCCGCTCGATCGCCGCGAAGTAGAACGCGCGGTTCTGGGCAATCGGACCGCCGAAGGAGCCGCCGTACTGATAGCGGCGATAGTCGGCCTTCGGGGCGTTGGCGACCTCTTCGGAATGCGTCCGCGCGTTGAGCGACTGGTCGCGGAAGAGCGAGAACGCGCTGCCGCTGTAGTTGTTGGTGCCGCTCTTGGTCACGATGTTCATCACGCCGCCGTTGCTGCGCCCGTATTCGGCCTTGTAGCGCTGCGTGACGAAGTTGAACTCCTGGATCGCCTCGAGCGGGAAGAGCTGCAGCAGGCCGCCGACGGTGTCGTCGTTGTTGTCGCCGCCGTCAATCTGATAGTTGACGTTGCGGCCGTTGCCGCCGCCGATCTGCGGCGAGAACTGCGAGCTCTTGGTCGGGTCGGAGTGGAAGCCGAGCCCGACGCCGGGGATCGTCGCCGCCAGGTTCGCGAACTGCCGGCCGTTGAGCGGCAGGCTTTCGATCCGCCCGATATCGACGACGCCGCCGACCGAGGACGAGCTCGTCTCGATGAGCGGCGTCTCCGCGTTGACCGTGATCGATTCCTGCACCGTCGCGAGCTTCAGGCGTCATGTCGATGTCGAGCGTCTGCGCCGACGTTGACGACGATGCCCTTGCTGCTCGATCTTGGTGAAGCCCTGGAGCTCAGCGGTCAGATCGTAGGTGCCGACCGGCAGCGCCGTCAGCCGATAGATGCCTTCGCCGTCGGTGACGCCCGTGCGCACGAAGCCGGTCTGACCTTGCGTCCCGTGACCGTCACGCCAGGCACGGCCGCGCCCTGCGCGTCGACGAGTCGTCCGGCGATGGTGCCGGTCGTCTGCTGCGCGAACGCCGCGGTGCTGAACACCGCCAACACGCACAGCCACGCCAGCGATGCACAAACTCTTCTCATGGGCCTGGTCCTCCGAGCCTCTGCCGACACGAGCGGGATGCACACATCGACACGAGGGCTGAATGAACGACAGGCGTGACCAAGCAACTGATGGACCACGGGCGCGGAATTCTGTCCTCGGGTTTCATCACCTCGAGCCGACATCCCGTCACTTCGAGATGGGGTCCGGTCACGACGGCGTTTTTGCGGTTGGTACCAGATCCAATTCGCTGGTGGACGCTCAACCGACGCGATGGATCCAGCGCGACAGTTAGGTGTGTCGTGGGACGAGTTGAGTGACGAACTGCGGCTAGCGAGAGATGTGGATCGTTGTCACGGGAGATGACGGAGATCACGGTTTTCACCACGGAGGCACGGAGAACGACGGAGACGCACGGAGGACCGGTCGCGCCGCGCTTCGACGCGAGCGATCGCGCGGATCGCTGGCGGTCAGGTCTTGCGATTTCAACATTGGCTGCCACGCGGATCGACTCGACATGTTGAAATGCAAACTGACCCTCCGTGCGTCTCCCGTGCGATTCGGCTCCGTGTCTCCGTGGTGAAAACCGCGTACTCCGTAACCTCCGTCGTCGTCTCGACGGGCGTCTCACCGCACTGCATCCAGCAGCCTCTGCACTTCCGCACGCTGCGGTGCGTTGGCCGGAAGGCGCGTGAGCAGCTCCTGCGCTTCGCGCGCGGCGTCCTGACGCTGACCGGCGCGCGCGTAGGCGCGGGCGAGATTGAAGCGGGCTTCGTGGAAGTTCGGGTCGAGCGTCAGCGCGCGCTGAAACGACGGGATCGCATCCCGGAACTTTCCAGCGTCAGACAGCACGATTCCCAGGTTCGCAAGGACGACGGGATTGTCGGGCTCGACGCGTTCAGCCTCTCGAAGCGTCGCCTGCGCATCGTCCAGCCGCCGCGCCGCGGCCTGGCAGAGCGCAAGGCCGAGATATGGATCGGCGCTGGGCACCTTGGCGGCGATCGCCGCCTTGAGGAATGGCACTGCCTCGGCACAACGGTTCGACTCGAGCAGCACGTACCCGAGTCTCAGGTTCGCCTGCGGATTCTTCGCATCGTCCGACAGGATGCGGCGGAGCGCGGCTTCGAGCGCCGGTCCCTGGAGCTCGCCCGACACGACCTGCGACAAGCGCGCGGCGATCTCGCGGCGATCCTTCGGGATCCGGCCGCGAACCTGACGAGGATCGAGGGCTCCCCGAGGCGTAGCCGAGCGCCTGCAGTCGAGCGAGCGCATCGCGGTCGACCGGCGCGGCCTCGGTAGGTCCTGTCGCGTATCGCGCGAGCCGGTCGCGCAACTGGGCGGCTCGCGGCGCATCGGCCGCCGCCAGATCGCGCGTTTCGTCGGGGTCGCGCGCCGTCTCGTAGAGCTCGGCGCGCGGCGCCTCGATGTACTTGAAGCCCTGCGAGCGGAGACTGCGCAGCGGGCTCCACCCGAAGTCGAGCAGCGGCGCCCACGACTCTGCGTAAAGATCCCGCGCCGGCGGATCGGCGCCCGTGAACGTGGGCGCGAGATCGACGCCGTCGCTGTCGAGCCGCGCCAGCCCGAGAAGCGGCAGCACGGTTGGCGCGACGTCGACGAGCGACACCGGCGACCCGACCGTCCGCGTCGGCACACCAGGCCCGGCGATGACGAGCGGCACGCGAAGCGTGGTGTCGTAGACGAACAGGCTGTGGCTGATCTCGCCGTGCTCGCCGAACGCCTCGCCGTGATCCGCGGCGACGACGATCACGCTCGAGGCGGCATCTTGACCGAGGGCGTCCAGGATGCGACCGATCTGCGCATCGCTCTCCGCGATCTCGTCGTCGTACCGATCGGCGACCGAGCGTCCTGATCCTGGCTGCCCGTACGGTGCGTGCGGCTCGAAGAGGTGCACCCACAGAAAGATCCGCCCGCCATTCGCCCGGCTCGCCGTCAGCGTCGGTGTCAGCCACGCCAGCGCCTCGTCGACCGTGTCGCGCCCCGGGCGCTCGTTCTCGAGGCGGCCGCGCGTCCCACGCGGCATGCGGTCGCCGTAGGCCGCGAAGCCGTTGTTCAGGCCGAAGCGACGATCGAGCGGGAACGCGCTCACGAACCCGCCAGTAGCAAAGCCGGCCGTCGACAGGACTGTCGCGATCGCCGGGACAGCAGAGTCGACGCGCATGCCGTTGTGCCGGGAGCCGTGCCCTGGCGGATATCGGCCCGTCATCAGCGAGGCGTGCGACGGCAGCGTGATCGGTGCGGTCGCGTACGCGTGCTCGAACCGGACGCCACGCGCGGCGAGCCCGTCGATGCGCGGCGTCCGCGCGCGCGCGTAACCGTAGGCGCCGACCCGATCCGCTCGTAGCGTGTCGATGGTGATGAGGACGAGATGACGGGCCCGGCTCGCCGGCGGTGGCTCTGGCGCGGGCGCCGCGCAGCCGCTGCAAATGAGCAGGAGTACAGCAATCCTGCAGAGGCCCATCGTGGTCATCGTGCGCTTCCGCCTTCGCGGAACGCTTCGGCGGACCGCCGTAGCCTTGGCGCAGGTGGTCGTGAACATCGTGCCGAAAGCCGTGGCGTCAGCCGCGATTGCCGGTGAGCGGCGCATTCAGGAATCGCACAAGTGGAACCATCGCGGTGAACGTGGCGAGGAGCGTCGGGTAGAAGTCGTCTGCGGCCGCAAACTCGGCAGGGAACTCGCGGCTGGCGAGAAACTGCTTGTACTTGAGGAACTCGACGGCCGGATGATCCGCCGGAAACCCTCGCGGCACGCGCGTCAGGCAATCGCCGTGCAGCGCGCTCACGCGGTTGACCAGTGCCTTGCTCGTCGCAATCTTCTTTATCTCCGGCCATGTCTCGGCGATGTGCTGGCGCACCTTGACGAGCTGCTGCGCCTCCGGCATGTACATCCCGCCGCCGATCCACACCCACTGCGGCGCCACCTCGAAGTACAGCCCCGCGCCCTGGTGGCGCGCCATGCCCTTCCAGTTGAACACCGCCGCCGCGTTGGTCTTGAGCGGCGACTTGTCGGCGCTGAACCGCGTGTCCCGGTAGATCCGGAAGAGCGACGCCTTCGGCGAGGCGACGAGCTCAGGCGCGACGCGCGGGAAATCCTTGGCGAGCTGCTCGATCACCGCGATCATCGGCGCCCGCACGTGACGCTCGTACTCGTCCTTGCGGCTTCGAAACCACTCCCGGTCGTTGTTTCGCTTGAGCGCACGCAGGAACTTCAGCGTGTCCTTGGTGAAGCGAGGGGGCATGAGGGAATGATATTTCAAGGAGCTAGGAGCTAGGAGCTAGGAGCTAGGAGCCAGGAGCAGGAAGAAGAACTGGAGCAAAAGAAGAGAGCCCGGGAGCAAGAAGCTGGCCCCGGGCCCTTCAAAGTCCCGGGCTCCTAAGACTCCTATCTCCTACGAGCTCCTGAGCTCCTAGAACGTAAACCTGAACCCGATCTGCCCGACGCGCTGCTCGGGGTTCTGGAAGTCCCCCGGTACTCGGACGGCTGCAAGAAGTCCGGGTTCGGCACTCCGGTGCCTAGCAGGCGAGTTGTCCTGAATGTGGCCGGGTTGGTCGCGTTGAATACGTTGAAGATCTCGCCGATCGCTTCGACCTGCATCGACCCAGGCAACCGGAACGACTTCGCGAGCTTCAGGTTCATCTGCCAGCGCGCGGCGCCTCGTCCGCAGTTCCACGTCTCGCAGTTGCCGATCTCCTTCGGCGCGTTGCCGACGCCGTCGAAGGCATAGGCCTTCGCGGGCAGATCGTTGTTCTCGCCGTTGCCGTTGAGGTCGAGGCCTTCCGTGATGGACACCGGGAGCGCCGAGCGGGCGAGGAAAAGCGGCGCCACGGTGATGCCCCACGGCCCCTGCCAGACCATGGTGGCCGAAACGGTATGCCGCGCGTCGGTACGGCTCGTCGGACCGAAGACCCTGGGGTCGTCGTAGAGCAGCTCGGCTTCCTGCATATTGTTCGAATTGAGCTCGTCGCCCGCCGTGCCGATCGTGCTGTTGGCCTCCGCCAGCGTGTAGCTGGCCGAGAAATCGAACCCCCTGGACATCCGGCGCCTGACCCCCATGATGAGCGCCGTGTATTCGCTCTTGCCCCGGCTGACCGCGGGACGCGTGCCCACGGCGTTTGGCTGGAGGTCGAGGAAGGCCAGGCGTCGCGGTTCAGTCGGCTGACCGACCGGACGCGTGTTGATCCGCGGGCGCACGTTCAGATCCCGTCCGTCGTTGCGGACGACGTCCACGCTGAACATCGTGCTGGAGCTCAGCTGGTGCGACCAGCCGAACGCCGTCTGACGCGTGTATGGCATCTGGAGGCGCGGATCCACCCACTGCCCGATGAGGGGCAGGGCATTCGGATTCGCCTGGTTCTGGCTGGCGATGTTCGAGATGGGCTGTCCCACCAGATAGAAACTGCCGTCGGGGTTGCGGATTCCATCGGCGTTGTCCACATTGAAGACCGAGCCCGAACCGATGCCGGTCGCGTCGATGGCGGCGAAGAGGTTGTTGGAGTTCGTGTACCCCACGTCCTGGTAGATACCCCAGCCTCCCCGGATCACGTCCCGTCCGTCGCCCCGCACATCGAAAGCAAATCCCAGGCGCGGCTGCCAGTTGTTCGTGTCCTCCTGTGGATCGAGGCCGGCGTTCTCCAACCCTTTTATCCCCTTCAGAAGGCCCGCCCGGCCCGCAGCCTGAACCTTGACGTAGTTCGGATTGAGTGACTGATCGATCTGAACACCGTCGATGAGGTCATACCGCAAGCCGAGGTTCAGGGTCAGCCGGTTGTTCACACGCCAGTCGTCCTGGACGTAGAACGCGTACTGATTCAGCGGGATATTGGCTTCCGCCGCGCCGCCGTTGCGGGTGACGGTCGAGAGCGGCCCGTTGGGGTTGTTGTCGAGGTGGTTGTAGGTGTAGTCGTTCGTCCCGGTGTTGAACGTGATGAAGAGCGTTGGCTCGTGAATGTAGTTGAAGCCCGTCTTCATGTCGTGGCCCACGCCGCCCATGCCTTCCATGTGCCACGAGAAGTCGTCGCGGAACTGCCATTTCTTCTGCTGAGTCGTCTGCGGGGTGTTGCCGTTCTGGCCCACGGAAACGCCGTTCTGGAAGTTCTGCGTCGGGTCGGTGCTGTTGGCGCTGATGGCGTTGCTGAAGTCGGCGTACTGAAACACGATCTCGTTCAGCTTCGATCCGCCCAGGACCCAGTTGTGGTTCATGTTGAAGGAATTGAACTCTATTCCCGCTCGACGCCCCAGCCGCTGACGGGCGTTGTGGGGGATGCCCCGTACGGCTGCGAATTCTCGTTCCGACCGTAGCGAACCGACAGGTAGTTCGACGCGTTGAGGTTCATCGTGCCCTTCACCGTCAGGAGCGTTTCCCGGTATGGCGTCGCGAACGTGCCGTCTTCGCTCGGGAACAGCCCCAGCGTGTCGACGACCTGGAACGTGTCCTGCTGCGTGCGTTCGAACGCGCCGAAGTAGTGGATCTTGTCCTTCACGATCGGACCGCCGAACGACCCGCCGTACTGCCACCGGCTGTAGTCCTGCTTCTCGCTGTCGGAGTCTTTCTCGGTCTGCGTCTTTGCGTTCATCGCAGTGTCGCGCATCAGCGTGAACCAGCTCCCGCGCGGGCTGTTCGTGCCGCTCTTGGTCACGATATTCATGACGCCGCCGTTGCTGCGGCCGTACTCGGCCTTGTAGCGCGAGGTGACGAAGTTGAACTCCTGAATGGCCTCGAGCGGGAAGAGCTGCAGGAGGCCGCCGACGGTGTCGTCGTTGTTGTCGCCGCCGTCGATCTGGTAGTTCAGGTTGCGGCCGTTGCCGCCGCCAATTTGCGGCGAGTACTGCGTGCTCTTCGTCGGATCGGAGTGGTAGCCAAGTCCGACGCCGGGGATGGTCGCGGCCAGGTTCGCGAACTGCCGGCCGTTCAATGGCAGGTTCTCGATGCGACCGATATCGACGACGCCGCCGACCGATGAGGAGCTGGTTTCGATGAGCGGTGTCCCGCCGGTCACGGTGACCGTTTCGGAGACCGTCGCCAGCTTCAAGGTCATGGCCACCTCGAGCGTCTGCCCGACGTTCACGACGATGCCTTTGTTCTCGACCCGGGTGAATCCCTGCAGCTCGGCGGTCAAGTCGTAGGTGCCGACCGGCAGCGCCGCGAGGCGGTAACTGCCAGAGGCGTCGGTCACTTCCGAGCGGGTGAACCCGGTCAAGACGTTCTTGCCGGTGACCGTGGCGCCGGGTACTACGGCGCCCTGCGCATCGACGATTCGCCCGGCGATTGTTCCCGTTGTCTGCTGCGCCCACGCCGGCGCCGCCGCGAGCGCCAAAGCGCCGAGGACGCACGCCAGCGCCAAAATCTTTTTCATGCCTGATAGCCTCCGAAGCTGAGAAATCCTGCGAGGTGGTCCCGAATCAGGCGCGCCGCGCGCGCCTGGACTCTGCGGAGCAACAACCGCACCAGCCAAACTGGGACGAATGACATCAATCTTGCCGTCAAATGCCTTTATTTATATGTAGTTAGCTCAGGACAGTGACAGATGGTGGGACCACGATCCAGAAAGTGGGTTGCGGATGGGACGGGATTTTGGATTTGGGGAGGGCTCAGGGCGCAAGGCTCCAGGCTCCAGGCTCAGGGCTCAGGCCCAGCCAAGATCTTCAGGTAAGTGGTAGAAGGTTTTGCCTGAGCCCTGAGCCATGAGCCCTGAGCCATGAGCCCTGGGCCTGAGCTATGAGCCGCCTTGGGAAGCTGGAGCTGGAGCTGGAAGCTGGAAGCTGGCAGCTGGAAGCTCAAAAAAAAAGGCCCGGGAGCAAAGCCCCGGGCCTTCAACAATGCTCCTAGCTCCTAGAAAGTAAACCTGAACCCAATCTGCCCGACGCGCTGCTCGGGCTGACCGGCGTCGCCGGAATACGCCGTCGGCTTCATGAACACGGTGTTCGGCACGTGATTGGCCGCCGTGCCCGTGAAGAACGCCGAGGACGAGGCCGCGCCGATGCGAAGTTCGGATTGATCGCGTTGAAGAGGTTGAACCCTTCGGCGATCGCCTCGATGTTCATCCCGTGCGGGAGGCGGAACACCTTCGACACCCGCAGGTTGAACGTCGAGAGTGCCGCGCCGCGTCCGCAGTTCACCGTCTCGCACGCGCCCATCTCCTTGTAGGACGGCACGCCGGCGTCGTCGACGCCCGTGAACTCGAAGGCGGTCGGGTAGAGGTCGTTGCTGACGCCGTCCGGTTATCGTCATAGCCCGTACCAGATGTGCAGCGGCAGCGCCGACCGATAGCGGAAGACCGGCGAAGCATAGATGCCCCACGGCATCTGGATGACCGCGCTCAGCGAGATCTTGTGGCGCGCGTCGGTGCGCGCCGCCGGACCCCATCTGATCGTCGGCGTAGGGATCGAACGAGTCCTGCACGAGGTTGGTCGTGAGCTCGTCGACGCCGAGCCCGCCGAGGCCCTTCGCATTGGACAGCGAATACCACGCGTTGAACGAGATGCCCTTGTCGAGGCGCCGGCGGACGCCGATGTTCAGGCCGTCGAACTTGCTCGCGCCGACGCTCATGTTCATCGTCGGGTTGGCCGGGTTGAGGTTCAGGTCGGCGTAGCGGCGCGCGCCGCCGTTGACGCGCGTGTTGAGCGCCCATCGCACGCCGAGATCGCGTCCCTCGATGTGCACGTAGTCGACGTCGATGACCGTCGTCGGCGTCAGCTCGTGCGACCAGCCGGCCGAGGTCTGGCTCGTCCACGGCTGCTCGATCCCCGGCGCCGCGACGTTGCTGCTGTAGAACGGTCCGTTCGGGTTGACCTCGTTCTGCCCAGCGATGTTGCTGACCGGCTGTCCAAAGGTGAAGAACGTGCCGTCGGGGTTCCGAATGCCGGCAGTGTTCGTCGCCTGGTGAAAATCGACGCCCGACCCGCCCTGCACGCTGAGGCCCGGGAAGAGGATGTTGGCGTTGGTGTAGCCGAAGTCGTAGTAGACGCCCCAGCCGGCGCGAATGACGTCCTTGCCGTCGCCGCGCAGGTCGTAGACCGCGCCGATGCGCGGCTGCCAGTTGTTGTAGTCCTCGCCCGTGGCCTTGCCGAACTCCTCGAAGCCGGGGACGCCGTTGAAGCGGCCCGCGGCGGCCGCGCCGGTCAGCGCGATGAAGTTCGGGATCTGCGACTGATCGAGGTCGAAGCCGGTGACGACGTCATACCGCAGCCCGGCGTTGACCGTCAGCCGGTCGTTCACGCGCCAGTCGTCCTGGATGTACATGCCGAACTGCTTCATCGGCAGGTTCGCCGACGCGCCCGGCTTGTTGCGGCTCACGCTGCTGATCGGCCCATTCTGGTTCAGGTCCAGGTGGGTATAGGCGTAGTCGGTGCTGCCCGACGAGAACGTCACGTAGAGGTGCGGCTCGTTGATGTAGTTCACGCCGGCCTTGAAGTCGTGCCCGAGGCCGCCCATGCCCGTCTTGCTCCACGAGAAGTCGTCGCGGAACTGCCACTTCTTCTGCTCGGTCGTCTGCGGCGTGTTGGTGTTGTAGCCGATGGTGACGCCGTTCGGGAACGATTGCTGCGCTTCGCCGGTCCGCGCCGTGACCTGGTTGCCGAAGTCCGCGTACTGGAACACAAACTCGTTCAGCTTCGATCCGCCCAGCACCCAGTTGTGGTTGAGGTTGATCGAATTGAAGCGTGTTCGTGCTGTCGCCCCAGCTCTCAGCCACGCGCCGCGTGCCGGCGCCGTACACCTGAGAGTTGGTGTTTCGCCCATAGCGGACCGACAGGTACTGCGTCGGCGTGAGGTTCGCCGAACCCTTTGCCGTGAACAGGTTCTCGCGCATCGGCGTCGGGAAGACGCCGTCCAGGCCGGGATAGAGGCCGAGCGTGTTCACCGACTGCGTCGTGTCCTGCTGCGTGCGCTCGTAAGCGGCGAAGAAGTGCGCCTTGTTCTGCATGATCGGCCCGCCGAACGAGCCGCCGTACTGATACCGCTCGTACTCGCCCTTGGGGACGTTGTTGAGCTTCTCCGAGAACGTCTTGGAGTTCATGTCGGTGTTGCGCATCGACGTGAACCAGCTGCCGTGGAAGTCGTTCGTGCCGCTCTTGGTGACGATGTTCATCACGCCGCCGTTGCTGCGGCCGTACTCGGCCTTGTAGCGCTGCGTGACGAAGTTGAACTCCTGGATCGCCTCGAGCGGGAAGAGCTGGAGGAGGCCGCCGACGGTGTCGTCGTTGTTGTCGCCGCCGTCGATCTGATAGTTGACGTTGCGGCCGTTGCCGCCGCCGATCTGCGGCGAGTACTGCGTGCTCTTGGTCGGATCGGAGTGGAAGCCCAGGCCGACGCCGGGAATCGAGAGCGCCGCGTTGGCGAACTGCCGGCCGTTCAACGGAAGACTCTCGAGCCGGCTGACGTCGACGACCCCGCCGACCGACGACGAGGAGGTCTGGATGAGCGGAGTCTCGGCGCGGACCGAAATGGTCTCCGACACAGCCGCCAGCTTGAGGGTGAGGTTGAGATCGATCGTCTGGCCGACGTTGACCACGATGCCCTTGTTCTCGATCTTGCTGAAGCCCGACAGCTCCGCGGTCAGGTCGTAGTTGCCGACCGGCAGCGCCGTCAGCCGGTATATACCTTCGCCGTCGGTCACGTCGGTTCTTACAAAGCCCGTCGCTTCACTCTTGCCGGTCACGGTGACTCCAGGGACCGATGCTCCCTGATCGTCAAGAATGCGCCCGGTGATGCTCCCCGTCGTCTGCTGCGCGACCGCAGGTGTCGCTGCCAGCCAGAGCGAGCAGAGGACGATCATCGAAGAGATGATCTTTTTCATGCCTGATTGCCTCCGAAAATTGAGAAATTCTGTGAAGTGGGTCCCGATTCGGGGCGCGCAGCGCGCCCCGACTCTGCTGAGCAACAACCGCACCAGCTAGACTGGGACGAATGACACGTCTAAAGCCACTAAATGCCTTGATTTATATGTAGATAGGTCAGGACAGTGACCGATGGTGGGACCAGGATCCAGAGAGTGGGTTGAAGGTGGGACGGGAAATTGGATCGGGGGAAGCCAGGCTCAAGGCTCAGGGCTCAAGGCTCAGGCAGGTTCAGAGGATCATGGCTGAGCTCACAGCCATGAACCGATCTGAACCTCTGAGCCCTGAGCCCTGAACCTCCTGAGCCTTGACCCTGAACCCTGAGCCGCTATTCGGCGCGAAGCGCCGAAACAGGATCTATCCTAACGGCCCGCCGCGCCGGAATGTATGTGGCGACGAGCGTCACGACGCCGAAGAGGAGGCATAGCGCCGAGGAACGTGACGGGATCGAGGCCGCGCACGCCGTAGAGCAGGCTCTCGACGAGCGTCGAGCCGATGCCGGCGAGGACGACGCCGATGCCGACGCCGATCGCGGCGAGGATCAAGCCCTGGCGCAGGACCAGCCGGAGCACGCGGCCTTCGTCGGCGCCGAGCGCGACGCGGATGCCAATCTCTCTCGTCCGCCGGCTGACGGCATACGCGGTCACGCCGTAGATGCCGATCGCGGCGAGCACCAGCCCGACGATGCCGAGGCTGCCGGCGACGGATGCGACGATGCGCTGCGGCACGAGGCCGATGGCCGTCACCTCGCGCAGCGGCATCGCGACGGTGATCGGCAGGTTGGGATTCATCTCGCGCAGGAGCGCGCGCACCTGCGGGATCGCGCTGGCATCGCCCCTTGTCTTCACCACCAGCGACAGCGACGACATGTTCTGCTGCGCCAGCGGCACGTAGATGTATGGCTCGGCCGCATCGCTGAGCGAGACGAGCTTCGCGTTGGCGGCGACGCCGACGACCGTCACTTCAGTGTCTGGCTGGCCCTGGCCCGGCTGCTGCGCGTCGACCCCGATGCGTTGTCCGAGCGGCTCCTGATCCGGCCACGCCAGGCGCGCGAACGCTTCGTTGACGATCGCGACGCGCGGCGAAGTGCGCGTGTCGGTGTCCGAAAAGTCGCGTCCGCTCACCAGCCGCATCCGCATCGTGCGGAAAAATCCCGGCTCGACGACATTCCAGTCGGCGCCGACGCCGTCCGGACCGCCGATGCCCTCCGGCCGTCCTGGAATTCGCGTCGGGCCCAAGCCCATGCGCCCGCCGTCGAGCGGCAGATCGACCGACGCGGTCGCAGACTCGATCCCCGGCATCGCCGAAATGCGATCGAGCAGCTGCCGGACGAACACCCGTCCCGCCTCGTCGCGGTAGCCCGCGATCGAGAGGTCGAGCGTGACGACGTCGACGCGCTCCTGATCGAAGCCGGGCTGAACGCTGGCCGCGTGCTGGAGCGCGCGCAGGAAGAGGCCCGCGGCAATCACCAGCAGCAGCGACATCGTGATCTGCCCGACGACGAAGACGTTGCGCAGACGCAGCTTCGACGGAGCCGACTCCATGCCGTCGGCCTTGAGCGCGGGCAGCAGGCTGGCGCCGGACGCCTGAAGCGCGGGCGCGAGTCCGGACAGCACCGCGGCGGCGAAGGAGAGCCCGATCGCGAACGAGAGCACGCGCCAGTCGGTCGGCATCTCGAGGCCGATCGGGAAGGGCAGCGCCGGCAGGATGCCGAGGAACAGGGACGTCAGCCAGCGGCTCAGCACCAGGCCGATCGCGCCGCCGGCGGCAAACACGACGACGGCTTCCGTCATCAGCTGTCGGATCAGCCGGCCGCGACCGGCGCCAATCGCGAGGCGGACGGCGATCTCGCGGCGGCGCGCGGCCGCGCGCGCGAGCATCATCCCCGCCACGTTGACGCAGGCGATGAGCAGCACGAGGCCGACGATCACCATCAGCAGACCCATGAACCCCGCGATGATGTTGACCCGCCCCGGCACGATCGCCGATCGCGCGACGACGATCCCCTTGTCGCGGTAGTCGTCGGGAAACTCGCGGACGAGCCCCGCCGCGATCGCGGTCATCTCGCTTTGCGTCTGCTCGATCGAGACGCCGTCTTTCAGCCGTCCGCCCATCACCAGCCAGACCGGGCGGCGCTCGTTGAGCCCCGAGGGATTCCGGGGCATCGCCTGCGCCGTCATCGAGATCGGCAGCCACAAGTCGGAGCGGAGCAGCGTCGTGCCCTGGAAACCGCGCGGCGCGACGCCGACGATCGTGAACGGGTGGCTGTTGAGGAGAATCGACTGGCCGACGATTCCCGGATCCGAGTTGTACCGTCGCTCCCACAACTCGTAGCTGATTACCGTTACCGGGCTTTCTCCCGCCGCCGCATCGTCTCGATCCTCGAGCGTCCGGCCGTACGCCGCGCGCGTGCCGAGGACGGTGAAGTAGTTGCCGCTGACGATCGTGCCGAACACGCGCTCCGCGGCGTCACGCCCCCCAAGGCTCATCGCCGTCGGCTCGAGCCGAGTGGCATAGACGCCTTCGAGCATCGTCGTGCGCTCGCGCACCGAGCGGTAGAACGGATGAGACACGGTGTCAAAGCCCTCGCCGCGCTGCGTCCGCCCGAGGTCGACCAGCCGATCCGGCGCCGCCAGCCCCGGCAGTGGCCGCAGCAGGAGCGCGTTGGCGACCGAGAAGATCGTGGTGTTTGCGCCAATCCCAATGGCGAGTGAGAGGGCGGCCGTCAGAGTGAAGAGGGGGCTTTTCCGGAGGAGCCGAAGGGCAAAGCGGGCGTCCTGGAGGAGTGTCTCGAGCATGGTGGCCCTCGTTGTACTACGAATGACTTCGTATTACGAGGGCAGGAGCATTCTGGTTCACGGACGAAGGGGTCGATTTTCTCATCCATGAGGATCGAGGATGAGAAATCGAGATCTGACCCCTTCTTGGTCTAGCGCGCTCCCCGGCTGGCGACGACGGTGAAACGAGGCAATCGCATTGCGGCGTGCGCGCGCACGTCGCCTTCCGGCGCCACCTCGATGGTTGGCACGGCCAACGACAGGGCGTGTACCACTTCGGCGTCGAATTGCGGCCCTGCGCACCGCCAGAGCTCGCGCATCGCTTCGGCCCGACCGTGGGCAGGCCGGTAGGCGCGCGCGCTCGTCATCGCGTCGAAGGCGTCAGCGACGCGGACGATGCGCGCGAGGAGAGGAATTTCGTTGCCCCGCAGGCGGTGCGGATAACCCTGGCCGTCGGGCCGTTCGTGGTGCAGCTCGACGATTGGCAAGTGCGGCGCCAGGAAACGCACGCTGCGCAGAATGTGCGCGCCGACGATGGGGTGCTGTTCGACGACCGCGAACTCCTCGCGCGTGAGCGGGCCGGGCTTGCGCAGCACGGCGTCGCTGATGCCGATCTTGCCGATGTCGTGCAGGAGCGCGCCCAGGCGCAGGATCTCGAGATCGTCGGCAGCAAGATTCATCTGCCGGCCAATAGCCACTGACACGGCGCTGACGCGCTCCGAGTGGCCGGCGGTGTACGGGTCCCGCGCGTCGAGCGCGAGCGCCAGCGCGCGGATTGCGCCGACGTAAGCCTCTTCGGTCTCGGCCTCTGCCGCGCTGACCGATTGCATCATCGTGTTGAACGCGGCCGTGAGCGTGTCGACTTCGAGCGAAAAGCCCGTGGGCCGGACCGGATGTTCGAAGTCGCGCGACGCCGTCATCTCCGAGAGCGACTTCGAGAGCGTGTCGATCGGCCGCGAGATCGTCTGCGCCAGCCACACGCTGGCGACTGCCGCGAGCGCAAACGCGCCGACCGCCGTGAGGAAAACGGCGCCGAGCGCCTTCCGCATCGGTTCGCGAGTCGAGGCATCGATCGAGTCGAGCGCGTAGACCGCGGTCTGGTCGTCCTGGAAGAGCTGTTTGACCGCGTACTCGGACGAGCCGAGGCGGACGGCGTCGCGGGTGGGCAGCGCCCGCAGCACCGCGGGAGTCAGGTCCTTCATCAGATCGGCGGGTAGCGTGCTCGCAACGACGGCGTCGCTCGAGACGATGAGCGTGGCCGTGCCCGACAACGCGGCCAGCTCTTGCGCGTAGCGGGCATCGAAGGCCCTCGCCAGTTGGAGCGTACCGAGAAACTGCTGCTGCAACGACAATGGAGCAGACGCAAATTGGAACACCCCGGACGCCATCGACACGTGCGCCGCACCGGTGGCATCGTGGCGCGCGCTCACCTTTCCATGCAGCGGCCAATCGGCGGCGCGGCGACCGGCAACGGCAATCACGGTGCCCGACGTGTCGGTGACCGCGAGGACGTCGCTGGCGGTCTTGTCAGCCAGTGTTGCGAGCTCGCGCTCGATGGCCAGGAGCATGCCGCGACGGTAACGCGGCTCGGTCGCGTGGAGCTCCAGCTTGTATGTGGCGACCGCAGTTCGGAGCGTGGGATTCTCGGCGATCGTCGCGACTTGCACGCCAAGCTCGCGTTCGCGCCGCTGCTCGAGCGCCGACAGCATGCGCTGGCCGGCTTCCAGCTTGTCACTGACCGCATCGCGCACACGCTCGCGCACGTTCAGCGTGAACGCGACGAAGACCGCGGTCAGCACGCCAGCCACCATGATCAGCGTCGCGACCGTTGTGCGGACGACGAATCGCGGCGGCGTCGACCGCGCCATCAGTGAATTCCCCTCGCGGCCGCGCACCGAATCGGCCGCGGTGTCGATGGCCGGTCAGGCCACAGGGACAGCACTCGGATAAACGGTTCTGTAATCCTGGCCCTTGCCATCCTGATTCCCTCGCCTCGAACAGTCTCGGCTGGAAGCAGACGTGTTTTCGGCACTTCGCGTCGCTCGGTGCAACGTCGCGGGGCCCGCAGGCGGCCCTGCGGACGGACATCCGGAGGCAGAAACGGTGCCATCCT
>CAWCQI010000007.1:0-102403 GCA_963797625.1 uncultured Acidobacteriota bacterium | reverse complement strand
GGCTCATCGTCCGCATGACCATCCGTGGTTCCGGCTCCATGTAGGTCAGCATCAACGGCAGGTGGGTTTCGACATCGACGTACATCCGGACTTTGAAGTCGCCTGGGCCGGTAACATCGATGATGTCCGCCTTCCCATCAGGCGACTCTGCCTGCCCGCCGTACGCGTAGGTCGCAGTGAACCCGGGCTGGGTGCCGCCGGTCAGGCCGAGGAAGAGGCGCGCCAGATCCGACTGGCTGCGTTGCAGCGCGAGCTTCGCCCGCGCGGGATCGGAAGCCGGGTTGTCGGTCTGGATTCGCATGCCGGGGCTGTTTGGCACGACCTCGAGGAAGGGACGCGTCGCGTCGAAGCCTTCCGTTCTCGTCATCCCGAACGCCGCGCTGCCGATGTCGCTTCGCAGATACTTGTCCGGCAGGGCGAGATCGATTTCGATTTTGCCGTTCGTCTGCTGACTCCCGCTCGCGCTGCCGCCGCCCATCATGACGATGGTCATGGTGCCGCCGCCGCCGGCGCCTGCGGACAGCTCGCGTCGATAGTCGGCGCGGAGCGACAGGCCCTTCATGCCGGCGATCTTCTGCTCGCCGCCGAGCGCCTTCCGAACGTTCGCGATCACGGCGGCTGCCTTGGCGTCGGCCTGCGCTTGCGCGTGTGCATGGGCTCCGCAGTACGCGGCGGCCATCAGGGCCAACGCCGCCACGCTCTTCCAGCTCGCTTTCCACATGGTCTTGTTGTCCTCTCTCTCGCGCGCTGTCGGCCAGGTTGTGCGCGCTTTCTCTAATTGACCAAGATCATGGCGACCCGGCCGCCGAGGATGGTTAAGCCGACGCTAAGAGTTTGTTAAGGACGTAAAAACAAGAGTCCGTGGGCCGCCGCGCCGGTCGACGCTCACATTTGTGGTGCTAGACTCGGCTTCATGTGGAGGCGATTCCGCCCACCGCTCGCCCTCGTGGCGGCCGCGCTGCTGGGACTGATCGCGCTGCTGGCGGTACTGCAGTATCGATGGCTCGGCCAGATCAGCGATGCCGAGCGCACGCAGCGCCGGACGACGCTGGCCGCCGGCGCGCTCGAGTTTGCGCAGGATTTCGATCGCGAGATCACGCGCGCGTACCTGCTCTTCCAGGCCGACACGCCGATTGAACCCATGACCAACGAGCAGGAGCTCGCGGGCCGGTTTGCCGCGCGCTACGATCGGTGGCAGGCGACGGCGAGGTTCCCGCGCCTCGTGAACGAGTTCTACTCGTTCTCGCCGGATCACCGCGACGCCGCCGGCGGCCGATCCGGCGTCGCCGATCTGCGCCGGTTCGATCCGGCAACGCGCCGGCTCGAGCCGGTCGAATGGCCGGCGTCAATGAAGGACTGGCGCGATCAACTCGCGGTCGCGACGTGGCAGGATTCGTCCTCGTCGACCAACGCGCTCTTCATCCGGAAGATCCCGTCGGCGATCTGGGAGAGCGCGCCGGCGATTGTCGTTCCGACACCGGTCATTGTTCTCGGTGAGCCGAAGCCCGGGCGCCCGGATGGCGGCGGCGATGTCGTACTCGCTGCTGGCCATCGATCGCGAGTACGTCGCCCGCGAGCTGCTGCCGTCGCTGGCGACGCGCTACTTTGGTCACGCCGCTGGCGACGGGCGACGCCGGCGCTGGCCTCGACTTCAAGGTCGCCGTCGTGAGCCAGACGGCGCCGAACGGCTTCGTGTTTCAGTCACCGTCCTCCTTTACCCCGACAGTTCGACGCACAGGCTGACGCCACCGCCGATCTCTTTCAGGTTCGGACACAGGACTTCCTGTCGCTCGCCGCCGAGGTTCGCCGCTTCACGGCGTTCGTCGCGCCGCACGGACAGTCGGTCGCGGGAACCGCTCGCGTCGCGGTCACGGAGATGACCGAGACTCGGCCGATGTCAATTCTGATCACGCCTGGTCGCGGAACCGGTTCAGCCGCCGACGGCCCGGGACAAAAAACGACTACGAGGACCGAGACGCGCTTGACGTCGAGTGCGTCGCCACACTGGAAGCTCGTGGTCACACATCCGTCGGGATCGCTCGAGGCAGTGGTGACCTCCCAGAGACGGCGGAACCTGGCGATCAGCTCCAGCGTGCTGGGGCTGCTGGGCGCAAGCATGGGTCTGCTGGTACTCGCGACCCGGCGCGCGCAGCGTCTCGCGAAGCAGCAGATGGAATTCGTGGCGGCCGTGTCACACGAGTTGCGCACGCCTCTCGCGGTCATTCGATCCGCCGCTGAGAACCTGGCCGACGGCGTCGTCCACGACGAGGCGCGAATCAGACGGTATGGCGAGCTGATGCGCGCCGAAGGCCGGCGGTTGACCGACATGGTCGAGCAGATTCTGGAGTTTGCCGGCATTCAGTCGGGTCAGCGGGGGTTTGCGCTGAGGCCGGTCGGTGTCGGGCCACTGGTCAGCGATATCGTCTCGGCGTCGGCGTCGTTGATCGAGACAGCCGGGTTGGTCGTGGAGTTCGACATTCCCGACGACCTGCCGCCGGTTCTGGGCGACGAGCCGGCGTTGCGGCGCGTGTTCCAGAACCTGATTGACAACGCGATCAAGTACGGCGCCGGTGGCCAGTCGATTCGCATCAGCGGCAGACAGTCCGGCGGCGAGGTCAGCGTCACCGTCGCCGACCGCGGCATCGGGATCGACGCGGCAGATCAAACGCGCATCTTCGAGCCGTTCTATCGTGCCGCCGACGTCGTCGCCGCGCAGGTTCAGGGCGCTGGGCTCGGGCTGAGCCTCGTCCAGCGGATTGTCGCGGCGCACGGTGGGCGAGTGACGGTGAAGAGCGCGCCCAGAGAGGGCAGTGCGTTCACCGTTCATCTCCCGGTCGCCGGCGGTTTTGCAGCCGGCCAGCGCGCGCCAGATCATTCCTCCGCCGACGCCTCGGGCGGCGTGCAGGCGCTCCGGCCGTCGTGACAGCCCCCGGTTAAGCCCCCGGTTAAGCAATGAAGCGGGTACTGCTTGTCGAAGACGAGCCGGGGCTCGTCATGACACTCACCGATCGCCTCACGCGCGAAGGGTACGCCGTCGAGGCGAGTCCCGACGGCGAGAGCGGCCTGGAGCGTGCTTCCGCAGAAGCGTTCGATCTGGTCATCCTCGACGTGATGCTGCCGCGCCTCGGCGGCTTTGACGTCATCCGGGAGCTGCGCAAACGCGGCATCGAGACGCCGGTGATCATGCTGACGGCGCGCGGGCAGGTCGTCGACAAGGTCGTCGGGCTGAAGCTCGGCGCCGACGACTATGTCACGAAGCCCTTCGAGATGGTCGAACTGCTGGCGCGGATCGAGGCCAAGCTGCGGCGCGCGCCTGACACGCCACACCCCGCCGAAGGGCATCAGTTCGGCGAGATCCGAATGGATTTCCGGCGCGCGGAGATCACGAAGGCCGGTGAGATTCTCGAGCTCTCCGCCCGCGAGTTCCAGCTCCTCCGCTACTTCATCGAGCATCGCGGCGCGACGCTGTCACGCGAGGAGCTCCTCAACGAGGTGTGGGGCTACAACTCCATGCCGTCAACACGCACGGTTGACGTCCACGTCGCCTGGCTGAGGCAGAAAATCGAGCCCAACCCCAGGCATCCGCAGTTCATCCTCACCGTCCATGGCATGGGCTACAAGTTTGCGGGGTAGTTCCATGCCTGAGGTGACGTAGAGCAAGGTTCAGAAGGTTCAGGTTCTTGAACCCTTTGAACCTCCTGAACCTCCTGAACCTCCTGAACCTCCTGAACTAGAATTCCCCCGTGCCACTCTGCGACAGCCATTGTCATTTCTTCTCCTCGCGCTTCCTTGAACTCCTCTCTAAAGACGTCGAGGGTCTTCCCGTGGACGACCGGGCTGCCGCGGTGGCGGCGCGGCTCGGCTGGGAGGCGCCTGGCACTCCAGACGTGCTCGCGGACCGATGGGTCGCCGAACTCGATCGTCATGGCGTAACCCGGTGCGCCCTCATCGCCAGCATTCCCGGCGATGAGGCGTCTGTTGGAGTTGCCGTCGCAAAGCATCCCGCGCGCTTCGTCGGATTCTTCATGTTCAATCCGATGGCCGCCGACGCCGGTATGCGGCTCGAGCACGCGCTTGGTGAGCTCAGGCTGCGCGCCGTGGCCCTCTTCCCGGCAATGCACCGGTATCGGCTCGACGACGAGGCTGTGTCAAAAGTGTTCGCGGCAGCCGCGGCGCATGGCGCAGCCGTGTTCGTGCACTGCGGAGTGCTGTCGGTCGGGGTCAGGAAGAAACTCGGATTGCCGTCGCCGTTTGATCTTCGGCTCGGCGACCCGCTAGCGGTCGCGAGCCTTGCGTTGCGGTATCCGTCGGTCCCGATCGTGATCCCGCACTTTGGCGCGGGATGCTTTCGCGAAGCGCTGATGGCCGCCGACCAGTGTCCGAACATCCACCTGGACACGTCGAGCTCGAACAGCTGGATGAAGTACCATCCCGGGCTGACGCTCGAGGGAGTCTTTCGGCAGGCACTGGCCGTCGTTGGACCCGACCGTCTGATGTTTGGAACTGACTCGTCGTTTTTCCCGCGGGGTTGGCAGAAACCCGTGTACGACGCTCAAGTGGCGGCGCTCGCCGCGATTGCTGTCACCGCCGACGATCGGGCGAAGATCCTCGGCGGCAATTTCGAGAGGCTGTTTCCGGATGCCTAGGACGCTGCGTCACAACGATCGCCCGGTCGCTGTCTGTTGCAACGCTGACCCTCATCGCGGCATGCGGCCAGCAGCCGCCTTCGGTTCAGCCGGCGACGCTCGTCGTGATGAACGGAAAGGTCGTGACGGTTGAGCCTGGTCAAGCCGACGCGCGTGCCGTCGCAGTCGCCGGCGATCGGATTGTTGCGGTCGGCAACGAGGACGAGATCAAGCGCTACGTGGGCACTGGAACCCAGGTTATCGATGCGGCTGGGCAGCTCGTCATCCCGGGGTTCGTCGAAGGACACGGTCACTTCACCGGCGTCGGCGAGGCGCAGCTCGTGCTCAAGCTCGCGACAGCGCAGACGTGGGACGACATCCTGGCAATGGTCGAGACCGCCGCCAAGTCGGCGAAGCCAGGCCAGTGGATCTACGGTCGCGGCTGGCATCAGGAGAAGTGGAAGACGCCACCGTCGCCGAGCGTGGAGGGATTTCCAACCGAAGCCTCGCTCAGCCGTGTGTCGCCGGCAAATCCCGTGATGCTGACGCACGCGAGCGGCCACGCCAGTTTCGTCAACGCGCTGGCGATGAAGCTCTCTGGTGTCTCGCGCACGACGAAGAACCCCGAAGGGGGCGAGATCCTCAAGGATGCGAAAGGCAATCCGACGGGGCTCCTTCGTGAGACGGCCTCGCGCCTGATCAAGCGGGGCGCCGGCGAGCCGGCGCCGACCGACGAGGAGCGCCGTCAACGCGACCGGCGAGTCCTCGAGCTTGCGGCGAAGGAAGCGTTGTCGAAGGGCATCACCAGTTTTCAGGACGCCGGCACGTCCTTCGAGACGATCGATCTCATGAAGGCGATGGCCGATGAAGACAAGCTGGGGATCAGGCTGTGGGTGATGGTCCGTGCCGGGCTCGAGCAGGAGGCGCAGAAGCTTGCGCAGTACAGGATGGTGGACTACGCCAACGGGCATCTGACCGTTCGCGCGATCAAGCGATCCATCGACGGCGCCCTCGGCTCGCGAGGCGCGTGGCTGCTCGAACCGTACGCCGATAAGCCCGACAGCACCGGCTTGAATACGACGCCGGTCGAGGACATTCGCGCCACCGCCCGGTTGGCCATGCAGCACGGCTATCAGCTCTGCGTGCACGCGATCGGCGACCGCGCCAATCGCGAGACCCTGAACATCTTCGAGGAGGCGTTCAAGGCAAATCCGGACAAGAAGGACGTCCGCTGGCGCGTCGAGCACGCGCAACATCTCAATCCAGCCGACATCCCGCGATTCGGCGCCCTCGGCGTCATCGCCTCGATGGAAGGCGTGCACTGCACGTCGGATGCCCCGTACGTGCTGGCGCGCCTCGGGCCGAAGCGCGCCGAAGAGGGCGCGTACGTCTGGCAAAAGTTGATGAAATCGGGAGCGGTCGTCAGCAACGGCACCGACGCGCCAGTCGAGGACGTCGATCCGATCGCCAGCTACTACGCGACTGTCAGCCGCAAGCTCAAGGATGGAAGCGTCTTCTATCCGGACCAGCGCATGAGCCGCATGGAGGCGCTGAAGTCCTACACGCTCAACGGCGCGTTCGCGGCGTTCGAAGAGAGCTCACGGGGATCGCTCAAGGCCGGGAAGTACGCCGACATGGTCGTGCTCTCGAAGGACATCCTGACAATAGCGGAGGACGACATTCCGTCCGCGCAGGTGGTCTACACGATCGTCGGCGGGAAGGTGCTCTACAAGCGGCAGTAAGATTCGTCCTGCGATGCGCCCGAATCAACGCCTGTTCCTGCTGATCCTGCTCCTGGGGTTCATCCTCGCGTCGCCGAGTCGCGGCGATGCACCGCGTGCCGCGGTGGCGCAACGCCTTCCAAACGTCATCATCGTCTACGCCGACGATCTCGGTTATGCCGACATCGGCAGTTTCAGCACGCGGAAGGACGCCGCGCGTCCGCGCACGCCGAACCTGGACCGGATGGCCGCCGAGGGCGTCCGCCTGACGAATTTCTACGCCGCGCAGGCGGTTTGTTCGGCGTCGCGCATGGCCCTGCTCACCGGCGCGTACCCGAACCGCGTCGGGATCCAGGGCGCGCTGAATCATACGGCGACCTACGGCATCAACCCGGACGAAACCACGATCGCCGAGGTGCTCAAGTCTCGTGGCTACGCGACCGCGATCTACGGCAAGTGGCACCTCGGCCACGAGCAACCGTTCCTGCCGCGCAAGCATGGATTCGATGAGTACTTCGGGCTGCCGTACTCGAACGACATGTGGCCCAGGCACCCGCAGCAGAAAGACTTCTATCCCGATTTACCGCTCATCGAGAACGATGCCGTCGTCAAGCTCGACCCCGATCAATCGCAGCTGACGACGTGGTACACCGAGCACGCGGTCAGCTTTATCGAGCGGAATCGCGAGAAGCCGTTCTTCCTCTACGTCCCGCACGCGATGCCGCACGTGCCGTTGTTCGTGTCGGACAAGTTCAAGGGGAAGACCGGCAGCCTCTATGCCGACGTCATCTCGGAAATCGACTGGTCGGTCGGGCAGATACTCGACGCGCTGAAGCGCACTGGCCTCGACGACGACACGCTCGTCATCTTTACCTCGGACAACGGCCCGTGGCTGTCCTACGGCAATCACGCTGGGTCGCCAGGACCGTTTCGCGAGGGGAAAGGCACGACCTTCGAGGGCGGCGTCCGGGTGCCGTTCGTCGCGCGCTGGCCGGGGCACATCCCGAAGGGCCAGGTCGCGCAGCTGCCGGCTATGAATATCGACGTGCTGCCGACGCTCGCCGTGCTGGCCGGCGCGACGGTTCCCTCCGAACGACCGATCGATGGACGCAACCTCTGGCCGGTCATGTCTGGCGAGCGCGGCGCGACGGCGCCGCACGAGGTCCTGTACTTTTATTGGGGTGCCGAGCTCCACGCCGTCCGGAGCGGCAACTGGAAGCTGCATCTGCCGCACCCGTATCAGTCGCTCGAGGTCGCTGGCAGCGACGGCATTCCAGGCAAGTACGTTCGGAAAGAGATCGAGCTGTCGCTCTTCGACCTCGAGAAGGATCCCGCGGAATCGACGAATGTGTCGGCCGCGAATCCCGAGATCGTCAAGAGGTTGATGGAATACGTCGAGCGTGCTCGTGAGGATCTCGGCGACTCGCTGACAAAGCGTGTCGGCAAGAACGTCCGGCCGGCGGGCCGAATGTGAAAGGCGTTTTCCCGTAGTGTCCGGCTTTAGCCGGACTCGTATCTGTGTCCGCCTAAAGGCGGACACTACGACTACAAGCCTATCGCGCGCCGACCGGCTTCCCGCCGCGCTGCGGCTGCGGCGTCGGCGGCACTTTGCGGCGCAGTTGCTCGAAGAAGCGATTGCAGGCCTTGTGGAACCGCTCTGTGAGCTGGCGCCCGGTCTCGCCAGGAACCGGACCGAGCCGGCTCCACGACGCCTGCGCCTGGCGGACCTCGTCGGCCATCGCCCGCCACTTGGACTCCTCGCCGGCTTTTCCGCCGATCGTGTTGGACGCGAGTGCCTCGCGCAGCATGTCGGCCAGCGCCTGCGAGCCGGCCGGAGCCGGCGCCGCGTCCGCGAGGAAACCCTCCACGCGCGCGCAGAGCTTCTCCATCTTCTGCCGGCTGGCTTCGACGTCGAGCTCTGTGCCCTTGAACGCCTCGGGGTGTCCAGTGAGCAGACGCGCGAGTGCATCGATGAAACGCGCGCTCAGCGGATCGGCTCCCTGCCGCACGACTGGTGTGGTCTGGTTCCATCGCGTGCGGAGCGAGCGGACTCGCTCGAGCAGGTCCGATGGTATTTCGGCGTTCGGGGTTTCTGCGTCGGCCGAAGCCGGTTCGGCCTGAGCGGCGGGCGCCGCGAGCGACTCGAGCTCCACGACCAGCGCTTCGCGATCGGCGTGCTTGGCTTCGAGCTCGATCTCATCCCGGCGCTTGAATCGCTCGAAGAACACATCGCACGCGCCGCGGAATCGCTGCCAGATCGCTTCGGACTTGGTGCGGCGAACCGGGCCGATCGTCTTCCATTCGGCCTGAAGGCGTCGAATCTCGGAGGCCGCCCGGTCCCAGTCGCGGGAAGAGGCCAACTCCTCGGCGCGGGCGCACAGCGCGTCCTTTTTGGCGAGGTTCGCCGACCACGTTTCCTTGCGTTCGGTCAGGTCGGCATTTCGTCGCGTAAAGAACCGATCGCACGCGTCCCTGAATCGTTTCCACGTGATCTTCGTGTCCTGACGCGGGACGGGCCCGATCTGCTGCCACTCGGCCTGCAGCTTCTTCAGTTCGTCGGCCGTCTTGATCCAATCAGTGGAATCGGCCAGTGCCTCGGCGCGTTCGACGAGGGCCATCTTGAGCCGCAGATTGGCGCTGCGCTCCTCGGCCCGCTGCGCGAAGAACTCCCGCGCCTTGGCCTGAACTGGATCCGCGGCGAGCCGGTAGCGGTGCCACAACGCCTGGGCCTGCGCCCGCGGCGCCTCGGCGACCTGCTTCCACCGCTCCTGAATCTCGTGCAGCTCGTGCGCGGCCTTCTCGATGTCGTCGGGCTTTGCCGGCGTGACCACCGTCGAACCGTCGGGCGCGACGCTCGTCGATCCATCGAGTGAGTACTTCGCGCGAAGCGCTTCGGCTTTCGCGATCAGCTCCTCCTGGACCGCCGCGTTGGCGAATCGCTTCCACTCGTCCATCTCCCGCAGGTCGTGGAGGCGCGGCGCGATCACCGTCATCGCCTCCCTGAGACGCTCGAGGAGGGCGTGCTGTTCACGGGTCCCGACCGGCGGTGGCGCTTCGATCGCCGACTTCAGATCGCGGACCGCCCGGTCCGCCTCGCGCAACGTCAAATCCTCGGCGGCCGCGCGAGCCGTGACTCGTTCGAGCAGCTGTTCGACGCGCTGCACTTGTTGCTTGAGCGTCCGCTCGGCGGCGGCGCGCTTTTCGTCCTCGCGGTGCTGGACGCGGCTGGCCGCTTCGGCAAAGCGGCTCGAGATGGCCTCGTCGAGACCGTCGGCTTGCCCGGCGAGTGTCTGCCACTCGTCGGCAACGGCGCGCCACGCGGCGTCGCGCTCGGCACTCTCGGGCGCGTGTTCGTCGAGTGACGAGACGCGGTCGGCCTCGAGCGAGAGCTCGCCGAGCCTGGTGTGAATTTTTTCGAGCGCCTGGCGATTCTCGAAACGCTCGGAAGCGCGCCGGCACGATTCGTCGAACCGCGCGCGCAACTCGGCGTCCTCGCGCTCCTGGGCGGACGCGCCTGGCATGCCCTCCCACTCGGCGCGCGCTTTTTCGAGCTCGTCGGGCGTGTCGTCGCCGCGCAGCGTGTCGACACGCTCGCAGAGCGCCACCAATGCCGCGCGGCGGGCGGCGGCGCGCTCGGCCTCGGCCAACCTCTCGGCTTCTTCCCGGCGTCTCGCCTCGATTGCCGCACGCGCCTCGGCCAGCTTTCCAGCGAACTGCGCGTTGCTATCCGCATCCGCGTGCTCGGCGAGCTCCTGCCACTCTCGGGCGGCGTCGTCGAGCTCGGCATCCGCGTCGGGCGTGCCTGGCGAGGCCGCAATCGTTTCGACTCGCGCGATGACAAGCGCCACGCGCTTCTGCCACTGCTCGAAGGCAGCTTTCCGGGCAAGCTCGGCGTCGTCCATTTCCTGGATGAACGCCTTGGCACGCTTGGCGACCGATTTGTTTTTCGCGCGCGCGGCGATGCCGTCGAGCAGCTCGCGGCGCTCGGCGTCAGAGGCAATTGACTCGACGGCGCGTTCGAGCGCCGTGATGCCCGCATCCTTGTGTTCCGTCTTGCTCGCGACCGCGACGAGCTCGGCCTGATCCGTCACCCGCGAGACCGCTTCGAGGGCAATCTGCGCGTCGAGTGGCGTGGCGCGCGACGCTCGCGAGGACCTTCCCGTCGTGAATTTTCCCGAGCGCCGCGGTCCGGACCGTGTCGTGCGGAGATGATTTGGCGACGGTTCCGAACGACTTCTGATCGCTGAGACCGTCGAGTGCCGCCGCGGCATCGCCGTCGGTCTCGGCCGGCGCATTGGCCACGGCGACCAGCCGATCGACCAGCTCGCGACGCAGCGCGTCGTCGCGTTCCGTCCTCGCGAGCCGGGCGAGATAACCGACGGCGGCGATTCTGTCGATGGCGGCGCGCCGCACCCGCACGTCCTCGTCAGAGGCCGCAAGTTCGGCGATGACGCCCCAACTCTCGGCGTCGTCTGGCAGCTCCGCCACGCCGGCGAGCCTGATGGCCGGGTCGGGGTTGCGGTACTTAGGTTGTGGCTTGAAGCGGTCGAGGAAAGACATGGGAGCCTTGCTTCAATCGGGTGTTCGCGAGTCCGGACAACTCGATCAGACGATAGCGCCGGGCGTCGGGTTCAGCCGATTCGGTATAAGTGTCAGCCGGTTGATTCTTGAGTGAGCCACTCGGCGATCTGCTCACGCGTCATCCGATGGTCGTCGTTCAAGTGCACGATCATCGACGCGAGCGGCAAACGCTTCTTGCAACCCTTGGGACACGGTTTCGTCAGCTCGTCGAGACACCGGAAGAGCCGTTCGAGGTGATCGGGAATCAGTTTGCCGTGAGCGCGCGGCAGGTGGTACACACCTTCGTAAACCGCGCCGAGGGCGCACGACCCGCCCTTTTCGTCGAAATAGCTGCCGAAGCACTGGTGTCCGCGTGTCGAGCCGACGCGGATGAAGTCCGCCAGTTCCTTCTGTTCCTTCTTGAGCGCTCCGTTTCTTGGCGCTCCGTTCGGTGGCGGCGTGGCCTCGAGTCCTGTTGTCATCGCGCATCTCCTTCGCGAGCGCCGTGGCGCTCGAGCCGCGCTTGGTCAGCGCGACCGACGATCCGCTTTTCCTCGAACCCGTAGAGGCCCCATTGTAGCGCACGGATTTGCTGCCCGAACGCCGCCTTGGGACGACTCTCTGCCCGCCTGAACCACGCCCAGCGACTGCCCTGGGACCTCAGTACGATCCATCCCTTTGAATCGAGATCTATGCCCGTCCGGATCCCGCGAACGTTCCAGCGCTGCAGTGCTTGAGTATTCGCGCCGGACACCCTGCGCCGTGCAATCGGCAGTCCGCTTGGGCCCGCGGTCGTCCGAAACGGGCGACGAGCGATTGACCCAACTGTCCGAGTTCGCCCGCCCAGGTGTCCGCCGTGTTCGGGCGCGGACGGGCCGCCCGATAGAATAGGAATATGTGGACTTCGCTCCTGATGATTCTCGCCCTGCAGGGCGCACCGAAACCCGCGCCCGTGGCTCAGCCGCCGGCAGTCCTCGAGCCGGCACCGGGCAATCCAGTCGCCGTCATCTCGACGTCGATGGGGGACATCACGGTCGAACTGTTCAAGGATCGGGCGCCGGTCTCGGTCGAGAACTTTCTGCGCTATGTGACCGAAGGCTTCTATCCAGGGACCATCTTCCATCGCGTCGTTAAGGGATTCGTCATTCAGGGGGGCGGCTACCTGCCGGGAATGGTCGAGAAGCCGACCCACGATCCGATTCAGAACGAGGCCACCAACGGCCTGAAGAACGTCCGGGGCACGCTCGCGATGGCCCGCACGCAAACGCTTCGCAGCGCGACCAGCCAGTTTTACATCAACGTGTCCAATAACTCCGCGCTCGATCACCGCGGTTACACGCCGTCCGATTTTGGCTACGCGGTCTTCGGTCGTGTTCTGAGCGGAATGGAAGTCGCCGATCGGATCGCCGACGTCACGACCAAGGCCGAGAACCCGACTCGAGCCTGTGACGATTAAGAGTGTGACGGTCAAGCTAGACGTCGATCGGGGTTCGAGTTCGGACCGTCCAAGAGCTTCTCACGGCCGAGAACGCCGAGTGCGCAGAGAAGACTCAAATGGCTCTGCGGCCTCTGCGAGCTCCGACGGTGAAAGGCTCTTAGACCCTGAACCGACGATTCCGCCTGACCCGTGCCCCACGGCGGCTTGCTACGCCAGCGCCGCGAGCTCCGTCTCCAATCGCGTCACCAGCGTGTCCAGCTCGTTGACGATAGCGAGGACGGTATCGGGCTGGCTCAAGTCGACGCCGGCCTTCTTCAGCTGATTCATCGGATAGTCGTTGCCGCCGGCGCTGAGCAGCGTCAGGAAGCGGTCGCGGGCCTCGCGGCGCGACTCCTCGGAGCCGTGCATGATCTGCTGTGCCAGCCGCGCCGCCGACGCAAAGCAGGTCGCGTACTGATAGACGTAGTACGGCGAGTTGAAAAAATGCGGGATCCGCGACCAGGTGATGCCAGTCTGCTCGTTGAGGTCGAGCGAGTCGCCATAGTAGTCGGCGAGCAGCCCGCGGTAGAGGTCCGTCAGGATCTCCGCCGTGATCGGTTGATCGCGCTCTGCCAGACGATGGGCGCGCAGCTCGTAGTCGGCAAACAGCACCTGCGTGTAGAAGGTGCCGGCGATGTTGTCGATCGCATGCTGGAGGAGGACGACGCGCTCGGCCGGATCGGTCGATCGGGCGAGCAGGTAGTCGAGCAGGAGCGCCTCGCTCAGTGTTGACGGCACCTCCGCGACGAAAATTGTGTAGCTCGAGTAGACAAACGGCTGCGCCTCGTGCGACAGGATGGTGTGCATCGAGTGCCCCATCTCGTGCGCGAGCGTGAACATGTCGTCCAGCGTGTCGGTGTAGTTGAGCAGCATGTACGGGTGCGTCCCGTAGACCGGCGCGGAGTATGCGCCGGACCGCTTGCCGTCATTCTCGTAGACGTCAATCCAGCCGCCGGCAAATCCCTCGCGCATCCGCGCCTGGTACTCGGCCCCGAGCGGCGCGACCGATTCGACGATCCAGTCGAGGACGCGGTCGTACTCGGTACTTCTTCTCGAACGTCACCAGTGGAATCGAGTAGTCGTAGACGTGATACGACGGCACGCCGAGTGTTCTCCGCCGAAGCCGGTGGTAGCGTTGCAGGGGCCCGACGCCGGCGCGCGTCGTCTCAATCAGGTTCTCGACGACCGAAGTCGGGATGTTGTCGCCGTGCAGGGCGGCCTCGAGTGTGCTCGCATAACCGCGCGCTCGCGCCTGAAACCAGTCGCGCTGGCAGACGCCGTTGTAGAGCGTCGCGTAGGTGTTGAGGCTGTTCTGATAGGTCTCGTGCAGCGCGCGGAACGCCAGGGCGCGATCGGATTGCTCGCGCCGGGTGGCCAGGATCGCGCGATACTGCCCATACGACACCGTCACGTCTTCCCCGGTCGACAGTCGCACGGTCTGGAATTTCGCGTCGGCGGTGGAGAGCGCCCAGTACGCGTCGTTCGGCGCGGAGGCGAGCCGGCTCGAGAGCGACATCAGTCGCTCCCCAGCTTCGTCGAGCACGTGCTCCTGCTGACGGTACAGATCCTCGATTGCAAACCGGTAGAGCCGCAGCGCTTCGGATTCATCCATCCACGCGCGCACGGTGGCCAGAGGAATTTTCAGGAGTTCCGGGTTGAACCAGGACTCGGCCTGCTTCCACCGCGCGAAGAGAATCTGGACTTGCTGACGCTTGGCGTTAACGGTGTTGTCGCGCTGATCCTCGTCGTATCGCAGCGACGGAAAGTACCAGACACGGTAGGCGAGTTGCCCGAGCGTTTCCGACAGCCGGAACGCTTCGAGCAATTGCTCGGGGCCACGCGCCAGCGTGCCCTTGAGCGCGGCGTAGCGGTCGATCCCGGCCTCGAGCTGCCGGTAGCCCGCCTCCCACGCCTCCCAGCTGGTGAAGATGTCGGTCAGGTTCCACTTGTAGCGATCGGCAATCTCCTCGCGCCGACGGCTGCGCGTCGCGGGCGGTTCGGCAGCGGCCGCATCGGCCGGATCAGCGAGGGGCGACGTGCGCAGTGGCACACATGAATTGATTGATGAAGACGGTCCCATCCGCTCACTATAAGTCGACGGTACTCCTCATGGAAGGGGGACTCTTGTTATGCGCCGCCGCCGATCTCATCTCACTCATCTAGCCGAGCAATTCTCCGGCGCCATTACCAGGTGGACCGGCAGCACGATCGCCTTCGTGCTCGCGTGTCTGGTCATCGTCGTGTGGGGGGTGACTGGTCCACTCTTTGACTACTCCGACACCTGGCAGCTCGTCATCAACACCAGCACCACCGTCGTCACGTTCCTGATGGTGTTCCTGATTCAGCGATCGCAGAACAAGGATTCGCTGGCGATTCAGTTGAAGCTGAACGAGCTCGTCGCCGCCATGGCCGGCGCCAGCAATCGCCTGATCGATTGCGAGGACATGAGCGAGGCAGAACTGAGGGCGCTTCATCGGCACTACAGCGCCCTCGTGGAGATGGCGAGGAAAGACGGCTCGCTGACGATGTCCCACTCGGTGGAGGAGGCGGAGGAGCGGCATGCGCGCAAGGCGCGACGGAAGTGATTCTCGGGTCAGCGCCGAGCGAGAATCCAGGTGGCTACGACGTCCATGATCGCTTCGAGCCCGTCGCCCTTGCGTCCTGAGACCTTGAAGGAGTGATCGCCTCCGGCAACCTCGTGCAACTCGGCGTGCTGGAGCGAGGGCAGCAGCTGGGCGATCTCGGTCGAGGTGCCAAACGCGTCGCGGGAGCCCTGGACAAACAGCATCGGTTGCGCAATCGCGGGCAGGTGCGCGTCGCGGCGCTGCTCCAGCTTGCCAGGCGGATGGAGCGGGTAGCCGAGAAACACCAGGCCGTCGACGCCGTCGCAGCCCTGCGCCGCGATGTGTGACGCCATCCGGCCGCCCATCGACTTGCCGCCGATGACGAGTGGCAGCCCGGAGAACGCGGCCCTGGCCTCGTCGAGCGCCTCGCGCCACGCCTGTTCGAGAACGGGGGCCCGGTCCGGCACTTTCCGGCCCGCCGCGATATAGGGGAAATCGAAGGTGGCGGCGTTGATGTGCGCGCAGCGCCATCCCGCCGCGCAAACGCACCATGAACGGACTCTTCTGGCCCGCGCCTGCGCCATGGGCCAGCACGAGCGCCGCCTGGGGCTTTGCCGTCAAGTACGTCGTCAGCGTGCATGCCATCAACTGTATCCGGATCGGCCGAGCCGCGGCCCCCGAACGCCGAACCGCCGACCCCGATCCCGAGGTTTGCAACAATGCATCCATTAATGTAGATTTATAGATATGCTTCAGGCCTCCAGCCTGTTCAGGTTGCTCGGCGACGACGCCCGGCTGCGCATTTTGCGCCTGCTGGCCGCCGACCGGCTGAACGTGAGCGAGCTGACCGGCATCCTCGGGATCGCCCAGTCGGGCGTATCCCGCCACCTCGGCCTGCTCAAGGACGCGGGGCTCATCGTCGAGCAGCGCGAAGGCGGCTACACCTATTTTCGACCCGTCCCGACCCTGCTCACCGGCGAGAACGGTCTCGGGCCGCTCTCCGCGCTCCTCCAGGCCGAGTTTGCCGAGGCCGCGCGGACCGAAACGGGCCGCGCCGACGATGCCCGGCTGGAGGAGGTGCGGCGCCTGCGCAAGGAGAATTTCGACGCGCATGCCGGTCCGGACACGAACGAGCGTCAACTCGTGCCTGGCCGAAGTTGGGCCGCCTGGTCGAGGGCGCTCGGACACCTGCTGCCGCCGCTTCGCGTGGCCGACATCGGATGCGGCGAGGGCTACCTGACCGTCGAGGCCAGCCGCTGGGCGTCCCACGTCGTCGCGGTGGATCGGTCGGACGTTGTCCTCAAGCGGGCGCGCGCGCTCGCGACGCGCCGCCGGGTTCGTAACGTCATCTGGAAGCGCGGTGAGCTGGAGAAGCTGCCGCTTCGCGATGCCAGCGTCGATGTGGCGCTCCTCTCTCAGGCGCTGCACCATGCGCCCGATCCGGCCCGCGCGCTGTCCGAGGCGGCCCGGGTCGTTGCCCCGGGCGGGCACGTCCTGGTGCTCGACCTGCGCGAGCACGATGAGAAATGGGTCAAGAACCGGCTCGGCGATCGCTGGCTGGGCTTCAGCGATGAGACGCTCGCGAAGTTGCTCAAGCGGGCCGGGCTTACTGACGTCAGGGTCAATGTCGGTGCTCGCCGGACTGGCGATCCGTTCACGGTCATCGTCGCGAGTGGCAGGAAGCCTGACGTGAAGTCAGAGAAGCGGCCTAAAAGCCTCTCACCGCAGAGAACGCAGAGATTCGCAGAAAAACTGAGTTTGCTGGCCTCTGCGTGCTCTGCGCGCTCTGCGGTGAGAGGCTTTTGGACAGAGAAGTTCGTCTGGGCGTGCCCCAGGTCGCGGTGATTTTACCAAGGACGAGAACAGATGCCTGATAGCTCCAACCCGACCCCCGCATCATCCTTCAGCGCAACGGCGCGCCGCCGCCGAGCAGGCCCTGCGTCAGGCCGCTCGAAGCGCGCGTGCTCCTGCTCGACGGTGCGATGGGCACGATGATCCAGCGGTACAAGCTGACCGAAGCGGACTTCCGCGGCGAACGCTTCAAGGATCATTCACGCGATCTCCGCGGCAACAGCGACATCCTGATCCTGACGCGGCCGGACGTTATCGGCGCGATCCATCGCGAGTATCTCGAGGCCGGCGCCGACATCGTCGAGACCAATACGTTCTCGAGCACCGCCATCGCGCAGTCCGACTACGCGCTCGAGCCGCTCGCCTACGAGCTGAACTATGAAGGTGCCCGTCTCGCTCGCGAGGCGGCGGACGAGTGGACGGCGCGGACGCCGGACCGGCCACGATTCGTCGCTGGTTCCCTCGGTCCGATGAACCGGACGCTGTCGATTTCTCCCAAGGTCGACGATCCCTCGTATCGCGGCATGACGTTCGACGAGGCGCGCGCCGCGTACGAGGATCAGGTGCGCGGCCTCATCGACGGCGGCGCTGATGTGCTCCTGCTCGAGACGATCTTCGACACGCTCAACGCCAAGGCCGGCATCGTGGCGATGGAAAACGTGTTCGAGGAAAAAGGTCTGCGTCTGCCGGTGTTCATCTCGGTGACGATCACCGATCTGAGCGGCCGGACGCTATCGGGGCAGACGATCGATGCGTTCTATTCGTCGATCCGTCACGCCGTCCCCTGGCGATTGGCATGAACTGCGCGCTCGGCGCCCGCGAGATGCGTCCGCACCTCGAGGAGCTCGCGCGGCTCGCCGAGTGCTACGTCCTCTGCTACCCGAACGCCGGGTTGCCGAATGCGTTCGGGCAGTACGACCAGCAGCCCGACGAGACGGGCGATCTGCTGCAAGTCCTTCGTCGCCGGTGGCCTCGTGAATATCGTCGGCGGATGTTGCGGAACGACGCCGGATCACATCAAGGCGATCGGGCGGGAGGTCGAAGGACTGGCGGCGCGGCCGCTGCCGGCAGGTTCGTGGGTGAGACGGACCGACGAGGTCCGGCTAAAGCCGGACACTACTGGTGCGGCGGACGGGCGTAGTGGCCGGCTTCAGCCGGCCGAAGCGAGCCGCGAGGACGACAGCGAGCCCCGCGAGCCCCGAACACTACTCCCAATTCTCCGGTCTCGAGACGCTCACCATCCGTCCCGAGAGCAACTTCCAGATGATCGGCGAACGCACGAACGTCACCGGATCGGCCAAGTTCGCGCGCTTGATCAAGAACAACGACTTCACCGCGGCGGTGCAGGTGGCGGCCGAACAGGTCCGCAACGGCGCCAACCTGATCGACGTCAACATGGACGAGGGCATGCTCGACTCCGAGCAGGCGATGACGACGTTCCTCAACTACATCGCGACCGAGCCGGAGATCGCGCGGGTGCCGGTGATGATCGACAGCTCGAAGTGGTCTGTGCTCGAGGCTGGCCTCAGGTGCGTTCAGGGCAAGAGCGTCGTCAACTCGATCAGCCTCAAGGAAGGCGAAGCCGACTTCCTCCACAAGGCGAGCATCGTTCAACGCTTTGGCGCCGGCGTCGTCGTCATGGCGTTCGACGAAGTTGGTCAGGCGGATACGATCGATCGCAAGGTCTCGATCTGCCAGCGCGCCTACACGCTCCTGACGGAGCAGGCGGGTTTCGATCCGACCGACATCATCTTCGATCCGAACATCCTCGCGATTGCCACCGGCCTCGAGGAGCACAACGACTACGCGATCAACTTCATCGAGGCCACGCGCGTCATCAAGGCGACGTGTCCCGGGGTGAAGGTCAGCGGCGGCGTCAGCAATCTGTCCTTCTCGTTCCGTGGCAACGACACGGTCCGCGAAGCCATCCACTCGGCGTTTCTGTTTCACGCCATCAAGGCCGGGATGGACATGGGCATCGTCAATGCTGGCCAGCTGATCGTCTACGAGGACATCCCGAAGGATCTGCTGGAGCACGTCGAGGACATCATCTTCAACCGGCGCCCGGACGCGACCGAGCGGATGGTGCAATTTGCCGACCAGGTCAAGGGCGCTGGCAAGAAGAAAGAAGCAGACGTCGCGTGGCGGCAAGGCAGCGTCGAATCGCGACTCTCGTATGCGCTCGTGCACGGCGTCGTCGACTTCATCGACGCCGACGTCGAAGAGGCGCGCCAGCAGTACGAGCGGCCGCTCGAGATCATCGAGGGGCCGCTGATGGACGGCATGAAGGTCGTCGGCGATCTGTTTGGCGCCGGCAAGATGTTCCTGCCGCAGGTCGTCAAGAGCGCGCGGGCGATGAAGCGCGCGGTCGCGCACCTGCTGCCGTACATGGAAGCCGAGAAGCTGCGCACGGGGGCCACGTCAACCCAGGGGCGGGTGCTGATGGCAACGGTCAAGGGCGACGTGCACGACATCGGCAAGAACATCGTCGGCGTCGTGCTGGGCTGCAACAACTACGAGATCATCGACCTCGGCGTCATGGTGCCGGCGGCGAAGATTCTCGAGACGGCCATTGCGCAGAACGTCGACATCATCGGTCTGAGCGGCCTGATCACGCCGTCGCTCGACGAGATGGCGTTCGTCGCGCACGAGATGACGCGGCAGAACTTCACCGTGCCGCTCCTCATCGGCGGCGCGACGACCAGCCGGCAACACACCGCGGTCAAGATTGCGCCGGAGTACAGCGGGCCGGTCGTTCATGTGCTCGACGCGTCACGGGCGGTCGACGTCGTCTCGAACCTGCTCGGCTCGGGGAAGGCCGCGTTCGATCGCGCGAACCGGTCGGACCAGGCCGAAATCCGCGAGAAGTACGCGTCGCGGCGAGAGAAGCCGATGCTGTCGTACGAGCAGGCGCGTGCCAACCGGCTGCAGATCGACTGGGACGCCCACCAAATCGCCTCGCCGTGGTTTCTTGGTCGCCGGTTCCTCGACGACCTGCCGCTCGCGGAGGTCGCGAGGTTCATCGACTGGACGTTCTTCTTCTCCGCGTGGGAGCTGAAGGGACGCTTCCCTGGCATCCTCGAGCATCCTCAGTACGGTCCGGCCGCGCGTGAGCTCTATGACCACGCCCGCGCGCTGCTCGACCGAATCATCAGCGAGAAACTGCTGACGGCGCGTGGCGTTTACGCGTTCTGGCCGGCCAATGCAGAGGGCGACGACATCCTTGTCTACGCCGACGACTCGAGACGGAGCGAGCTCGAACGGTTCCCGATGCTGCGGCAGCAGGAAATCAATCCCGACGAGCGCCCGAATCTGTCGCTCGCCGACTTCGTCGCCCCGCGCGACAGCGGGGTGCCCGACTACCTGGGCATGTTTGCCGTCACGGCAGGCATCGGCGCCGATGCGCTGGCGCGTCAGTTCGAGCGGGATTTGGACGACTACAACGCCATCATGGTCAAAGCGCTGGCTGACCGGCTGGCGGAGGCGTCTGCCGAGTACCTGCACGCGCAGGCGCGAAGGGACTGGGGCTATGGCGAGCGCGAGGACCTGTCCTTCGACGACTTGATTGCCGAAAAATTCCGAGGGATACGGCCCGCCTATGGCTATCCGGCGTGTCCGGACCACAGTGAGAAGTTCAAGCTGTTCGGGCTGCTGGAGGCTCCGAAGCAGGGGATCACACTCACCGAGCACGCCGCGATGCTGCCCGCCGCAAGCGTCAGCGGGCTGTATTTCTCCCATCCACAGGCGAAATACTTCAATGTCGGCCGGCTGGGTCGGGATCAGATCGAGTCTGTACGCCCGCCGAAAAGGCAAGCGGATCGAAGAAGTCGAAAAGTGGCTCAGCTCGAGCCTGGCGTACGATCCGGCGGCGGCGGTCGTGCAGACCACCTGAACGCCGGCCGCTCCGGTCGGCGTATTCAGTGACGGACATTGGCACGACTTTCTTACCGGGGGATCACTCAAGGTTCGAGTCGTCGCCTGGTTAACGGTGTCTAACCCTAGAAGGCGCCAACCAACAAGTCCAGGCGGCCGTCTGATAACCGGAGTAAACGATGTCTCCCAAGGGCTACTCTCGCTTGTGGATAGCCATCGCGGTCGTGCTGGTGAGCGCGGCCACCGGCGCCGCGCTCTTGAGAGGGAGCGATCCCGGGAATCCCGGATCCGGACAACAGGGGCGACGACCGACAACTGCCACGGTGACTCGCCAGGACTTCGTGCGCTCGATCCGACTGAGCGGCACGGTCGAGGCCGTGGACTCCACAACCATCGCGACTCCACGCCTGTCGGGACCCGATTCTCAGTCCCTCGTCATCACCAAGCTCATCAAGGCGGGGACTCCGGTCGAAAAGGGCGATCTCGTCGTCGAGTTCGATCGGCAGACGCAGCTTGCGGCCGCACTCGATCGCCGCGCGGAGCTGAACGATCTCGAGCAGCAGATCAAGAAGAAGGACGCCGGCGAGCGCGCCGCGCGGTCGCGTGACGACGGCGAGATCCTGCTCGCCGAAAGCGCGCTGTCGCGCGCGAAGCTCGAGACGGTCAAGAACGAGCTCCTGCCGAAGATCCAGGCCGAGAAGAACAACCTCGCCGTCGAGCAGGCCACCGCCACGCTCAATCAGCTGAAAGAAACCTACGCCCTCAAGCGCAAGGCGGCCGAGGCCGACCTCCAGATACTGAAGATCCGCCGCGACCGCGCGGAGAGCGCCATGCGTCAGGCCGAAACCAACGCCGAGCGGATGGCCGTCGTCGCGCCGATCAGCGGGATGGCCGTGCTCCGGACGGTCTGGAAGGCCAACACGATGGCGGAGGTCCAGGAAGGTGAGGAGGTTCGCGCCGGCGTGCCGGTCGTCGACGTCGTCAACCCGAAGACGATGCGTGTCCGCGCGCGGGTGAACCAGGCCGACATCAACGAGCTTCAGCTCGATCAACCGGTCAAGATCGGCCTCGACGCCTATCCGGAGCTTGTCCTTCGACGGCAAGATCGCCCAGATCTCGCCGCTCGGCGTGGTCTCGACGTTGTCTCCGAAAGCGCGTGTTTACGTCGTGCTGATCCAGGTCAACGGCTCGCATCCCAAGCTCATGCCCGATCTGACGGCCTCGCTCGACGTCACGCTGTCCCGGCTGCCGGGCGCGCTGGTCGTGCCGCGCGATGCGGTCGGAACCGACGGCAAACGCGCGTTCGTGCGCGTGCAGCGCGGCTCCTCTTATCAGGATCAGACGGTGACCGTCGGGCCGACGAGTGCGCTTGACGTCGTGCTGACGTCCGGCGTCGACGCCGGCGCCGTGGTCGCGAGGAATGTTGCGCCTCCGCCCGCCGAAAAAGGACAAGACGGACAGGACGCGGCGCCCGGGGCTGGACAATGATGCGGCGTATCCTTTCACGGCTCGGCAGCCGCAAGAGTCTTCTGACGATGGGCGTGCTCGTCCTCGTCGGCGGCGGCCTGTTCGCGACGGTCGGGCGCGGTTCGGTTCCCGATGTCCCGACAGCCGACGTCACCCGCGGCGAGTTCGTCGATGCGCTGGAGCTCCGCGGAGAAATCCGGCCGCTCAAGTCGATCGTGCTGTCGTCGCCGATGCAGTCGGGCGAGCTCCAGATTCTCAAGCTTGCGTCCAACGGCTCAAAGGTCAAGGCCGGCGACATCGTCGTGCAGTTCGACGGCACGACGCTGCAGCGGACGATCCAGGAGAAGCAGTCGGAGCTCAAGCAGGCCAACGCCGAGATCGAGCAGGCGAACGCCCAGGCGCGAATCGCGAACGAGCAGAACGCGACCGCGCTGATGAAGGCCAAGTACGACATCGAACGCGCCAAGCTCGACATCAACAAGGGCGACACGGTTTCGCGGATCGAGAACGAGCAGGCGAAGTTGTCGCTCGCTGACGCGGAGCAGCGGCTCAAGGAGCTCGAAGAGAAGATGCGCTCGGACCGCACCAGCGCCGAGGCCGACCTGTCGAGCAAGGTGCGCAAGCGCGAGAAGGCGATTTTTGATTTGAAGCGCGCGGAAGATGGCCTCGAGCGTCTGCAGGTCAAGGCGCCGACCGACGGCGTCGTCAACGTCCTCCCCAACTACCGTTCCGGAAACATCATGGGGAGCTCGCCCGAGTTCAGGCAGGGCGACCGCGCCTGGGCCGGCGCCGCGATCCTCGAGCTGCCGGACCTCTCCTCGGTGCATCTTCTCGCGCGGCTCGACGAATCGGATCGCAGCCGGCTCGAAGCCGGGCAAGCCGCGTCGGTTCGAATCGAGGCCGTTCCGGGCAACGACTTCAAGGCCAGGATCGACAGCATCTCGATGCTCGCGCGAGTCGACTATCAGGGGACGTGGCCGCCGCCACGCAATTTCGATCTGGATCTCGTGCTGCTCGACCTCGATCCGCGGATTCGTCCGGGGATGACGGCGGTGGCGCGGATCGCGACCGAGCGAATCCCCAACGTCGTGCTGATCCCCTCCGAGGCGATCTTCCAACGGGACGGCGCGCCGGTCGTCTACGAGCTCGATGGCTCGGAGTTCCAGGAGCGCCGGGTGCAGATCACGAAGCGTGGCAAAGAGCAGGCAGTCGTCGCGTCTGGAATCGAGGTCGGCGATCGGATCGCGATACGCCGTCCCTCTCCCGAGATGATCAGGAGGTCCGAATGACTCGGCGGCGCTGGGTGGCGTCGGGCATCGGCGTGACCGTGCTGGCGCTCGGGGCGGCGATCGTGCTCGCGGTGCCTCGACTGCCCGAACGCGGCAATACCGTGCCGACGGCGTTCGTCACAAAAGGTCCGCTCAAGGTCACCGTGCACGCCAACGGCGAGCTGCGCGCCGGACGCACCGTGACGCTCACGACCCCGCCAGTCGGCGGCCAGCTCCGCATCGTCCAGATGCTGATGACCGGCATGCCGGTGAAGAATGGCGAGATCGTGATGGAGTTCGATCCCGCCGACCAAATCTACGCGCTCGAGCAGGCCCGCTCGGAGCTCGCCGAGGCCGAGCAGGAAATCGTCAAGATGAAGGCCGATGCCGCCGTGCAGAAGGCACAGGACGACGTGGCGATGCTGACCGCACGCTTCGACGTCAGGAGAGGAGAGCTCGACACGAGCGGCAACGAGCTCATTCCGGCGGTCGAAGCGCAGAAGAACGTACTGACGCTCGAGGAGGCGAGGCGCCGGCTCGCGCAGCTCGAGGAGGACGTCAAGTCGAGAGCGGCGACCAACCAGGCGTCGCTCGCCGTCGTGCTCGAGAAGCGCAACAAGGCGATGCTCGGCATGCAGCGGGCCCAGCAGCTCATCGACAGCCTGATTCTGCGCGCGCCAATGGACGGAACCGTGTCGGTCAAGGAAAACCGCGATGGCGTCATGTTCTTCGGACCCGGAATGGTGATCCCCGAGTATCGGCAGGGCGACTCGGTCTCGCCGGGCCGTCCGGTCGCCGACGTCATGGAGTCCGGCAAGATGGAAGTGCGCGCCAAGATCGCCGAAAGCGATCGCGCCAACCTCACCGCCGGCCAGCCCGCGCTGGTGTTCGTCGACACGCTGCCCGATGAGAGCTTTGGTGTGAAGGTGGGCGCGCTTTCCGGTCTGGCGAGCCGGGCGCAGTGGTTCGAGAGCGCGACCGTCACGCGACTCTTCGACGTGATCTTCCAGTTTGATAAGCCAGACCCGCGCTTGAAGGCCGGCGCCTCCGCGCGCGTCACGATTCAAGGCAAGGAGATTCCCGACGCGCTGCACGTGCCGCGTCAGGCCGTGCTCGAGAAGAACGGCAAGACGCACGTCTTCGTCAAGACCGGCGACCGTTTCGAGCAACGCGAGGTCAAGGTCGAGCACCTCACTGAAAGCCGCGCCGCAATTGCCGGCCTTTCAGAAGGTACCGAGGTCGCGCTGACGGATCCAACGGCCGCGCGCCCGACCAACAACAACACCTCTCCGACGCTTCCGGCGGCCGGCCCTTCGCGCTGACCATGGCGGCGTCCCGCATCACCGGCACGACGTCGGACTACCTTCCGGAGCTGCGCCTCGGCTTCGATAACCTCCGCGCCCACAAGCTTCGCTCGCTGCTGACGATGCTCGGCATGATCTTCGGCGTCGCGGCCGTGGTCGCGATGCTCTCGATCGGCGCCGGCGCGCAGCAGGAAGTCATGGCGTTCATCGAGCAGCTCGGCGTGCGCAACCTGATTGTCGAAGCGCGCGAGTCGACGGACTATCAGGTCGTGCAGAAGGTGCGGCAACTCTCCGCCGGGCTGACCTTTCGCGACTATCGGGTGATCGAGGCCAACCTCGACGGCATCTCCGCGTCGACGGCTCGCAAGCGCTTCACGCCGTCCAAGCTGTTGCCGCGGCCGCAGAGCGATCCGCCGATTGTCTATGGCGTCAGCCCTTCCTATTTGCGCATCGCCAATCTGCAGCTCGTCAGCGGGCGGTTCTTCACCGAGGCCGAGACGATGTCGGCGGCGCCGGTGGCCGTGCTCGGCGAAGGCGCGGCGGCGTCGCTCTTTGGCGCCGATGATTCAGTCGGCCGGCACGTCAAAGTCAACGAGCAGTGGTTTCAAGTGATTGGCGTTGCCGGTCCGCAGATCACGGTTCAGGCAGACGTCGCGGGTCTTCCCGCCCAGGACCGCAACAACCTGATCTACGTGCCGTTGCACGCGGCAATCTTCCGCCTCGAGGACGTCAACAGCCGCTTCCGCGACGAGATCGACGGCATCTATCTGCAGATGCGACCGGGCGAAGACATCCCCGCGGCCGCCGCCCTTCTGCGCGGCCTCCTCAATGTCTCCCACCGCGGCGCGGCCGACTTTGCCATCGTCTCGCCAGCGGAACTCCTCGCCGAGCAGCGCCGGACACAGCGCATTTTCGAGATGGTGATGGTCGCGATCGCGTCGATCTCGCTGCTCGTCGGCGGCATTGGCATCATGAACATCATGCTCGCGAGCGTGATGGAGCGGACGCGCGAGATCGGCGTCCGCCGGGCGATCGGCGCAAAGAAGCGCGACATCATCCGCCAGTTCCTGATCGAGACGACGATCATCTCGCTCGCCGGCGGCGTGATGGGCGTGCTCGTCGGCGTCGGCCTGTCGCAACTCATCGGCTTCCTGGCCGGCTGGTCGACGATCGTCACCACGACTTCGATCGTGCTGGCGTTTGTCGTGTCAGTCGCGATCGGGTTGATCTTTGGCTTGTATCCTGCGGCGCGCGCGGCCCGGCTCGATCCGGTCAAGGCGCTGCACTACGAGTGATCAGCTCGGCCGCCTTTAGTTATCGACGCTTCTGCAGGTCGTCGAAATCCGGCATATACGTCTTCAGGCCTTTGGCCGGCGTGTTCTTCGAGTAGCCGGCGACGAGCTGTGCGTTATAGCGCGCCGGGAAGAAATCGAACGGATCGCGAGGATCCGCGTCGATGAGTTGCAGATCGGCGTCCCGCATCGTCAACTTTCCGAACGTAATCGAGCCGCCTCCGAAGTAGACGTAGTTGCGGGCCGCAGGCGACGGGAGCGTCAGGGCTGTCGGACGGCCTTTGCTCGGATCGTCGAAGGTCTGCACCAGCCTGGTTCCCTGGACTGCGACACGCGTCAGGTGACCCACGATCTCAGGCGGCGGCAGGATCTGGCCCGCGGCAAGGATGATGTCGTTGTCCCTGACCTCCACGCCCCGGCGCTTCTTGATGTCCAGCACATCGTCCAGTTTCAGGCCAAAGAACTCGAGCAATCCCTTCGTGGGAACTCCGACCGCTTTCATCGACTCGACATGCAGCCGCATCAGGCCATCCGCCGTCGTCGACACGCTCGCGGTCGTGGAAAAGGGAATGTCTATCCCCTTGCGCAGCTTGCCCTTCATTTTCAAGCGCGGACCATCAGGCTCGACGGTCACGTCCTTGAGCGGCGATCCTTCATAGGCGAACACGTGACGGTTCATGAGGTTCTGGAGACTGGCCATGTCCATCGACATCTCCGCCTGCTGGAGATGCAGCACGTAGGAGCGTGGCTCGTCGAAGACCGGTGGCGCGGCCTCGTCCCGGCTCACCATGTGACCGCGAAGTCGGGTGACGTCGAGGACAATGCCATCATCGACGTGCAGTCGCACGTTTTTCATCTCGAGTTGAACGGCGATGCGATCGACGCTCACCTCGACTGCCGCTGGAAGAGCGAGCAGCACGGCACAACACGAGATAGCAGCCCGCAAGGTCACCCCGCAATTCTGGTGAAACGCGAGTGAGCGGCTCCTAAACGCGAGCCGGCTGAGACACGTCCTTCACGAGCTCGGCCGTGAGTTTTCGCGAGGCATTTTTTGCCACGTCGGCCTGTGACACGATCCCGCAACACATCCCACCACCGTTGACGACTGGCACGCGCCGGATCTGGTTTTCTTCCATGATCCGCGTGCAGTCCTCGATCGGCGTGCTCTCGCGTACCGCAATGACTGGCGTCGACATGCAGGACTCGGCCGGTTCATCTACGGGGTTCTTGCCGAGCGCTACGAGCCGGCAGACGATATCTCGATCGGTGACGACTCCGAGGAGCGTGCGGTCGCTGCGGCTCGAGACAATGGGAATCTCGCCGCAGTCATGCTCGACCATGGCCTTCGCAACCTCTTCCAGGGACGTGTCCGCCGTGCAACAGAACGGATTCGGCGTCATGATTTCTTTGACCAGCACTGTGACCTCCGTGAGTATCTTTTTGCCGTATGAGCTCTTGCGCGCGTGGCGCATGGCAAAAACTGCAACCGGGGTGCCGTTCCCAGCTCGGCCGGCTGTCGGAGGCTGTCGGGGACACTCAACCGTGACAGTCCCCGGGGACACTCAAGGTTGAGTGTCCCCGGCGCTGCGCAGAGTCTCGTGGACGAAGCGCAGTTTCTCGATGGCTGACGCCGGCCAGACGAAAGGATAGGCATCGGCGAGCCCCATGCCACGGTTGAGGTTGTTCAGCAGATAGGTCACGGGGAACCAACTTTCGATCAGCTGATCGAACGGCGCGTCGGGGGAGACGACGAACGGCGACACGCGGCTGAGCGAAGGTTCGTCGGAACGCCGCGGTTGAAGCGTGACGCCACAGGCCGCGGTGGTTTCCACCGTGTCGACCATGTGGAGGTAGTGGGCCCACGTCTCGGCCCAGTCTTCGAGCGGATGGGCGCTCGCGTAGGCGCTGATGAAGTTGTCCTGCCAATCGGCGCGTCGAGCTCGTCGTCTCGGGCGAATCGTTCGGCCGTCCGGGCCCGGACACCTCGGTGCTTCGGAGGCGGTAGTTGCCTCAAGTCGATCGCTCGTCGGGCAGGCTCCGGGGCAAACGTTGAGCCCGGGGCTCGGGCCACGGACTACCGGACGACCCGAGTCTCTTCGATGACGCTCACATCGACATCCATGCCGCGGAATGACGAGGCCGGACCGATGAAGGTGCCCCATAGCGGCAGCGCGTTCCGCTGGTCCCACGCCACGGCCACACGAATGAGGTTTCGATTCCCGACGATGCTGTTGGTGGGGTCGAAGTCGACCCATCCGGCACCCGGCAGGTACGCCTGCATCCAGCCGTGCGTCGATCCACCACCGACCGCGGCGGCTCGGTTCACTTCCGGCACGAAGATGTAGCCGCTGACGAAGCGAGCGGCGAGGCCGAGCGACCGAGCGGCTTCCATCATCAGCACCGCGAAGTCGCGGCAGCTGCCGCTGCGGCGCCGCAGCGTCTCGCCGGGGCTCTGGACGCCCTTCTCGCTCCGCCGCACGTACACGAATTCCTCCTTGATGCCACGCGTCATCGAGTGGAGCAGCGTCATCGTGGTCGTCGATCCGGACGAGCGGCAGGAAGCGCGCCGTCCACGGACCGAGGTCGTCGCACGGATAGTGGCGCGCCAGCGCGCTGACGAGATCGGGCCGTTCGTCATCCGAATAGCTGAAAGGGATAGGTGTGGGCTCGATCTCGAGCGCGTAGTCGGGCAGGGCGCGTCTCGATGTGTTCGAGGGTGACCGTGCTGTCGAAACGAAGCTCGCGAGCCGGTCGTCGAACGTGGCGATGGCCACCGAATTGTCGAAGACGTCGTGAAGCCAGCGAAGATCCGACGGGCGCGGCAGGATTTCCAGCTTCGTGCTGACGAGCCGGAGATCGTGACTCTCGCGTGGCCGAAACATCATGCGATGCTCGCCGAAGCTCACCGGTTCCGAGTAGCGGTAGATCGTGACGTGCCGCACGGTCAGGAGGCGCATGTGACTCCGGCCGAATCGCCGACTCCTGCTTTGTCGAGAGGGCTCGCTGACCTCGTCGGTCCAGACCGTGAAGCCCGCGAGCGTGTTGGGACCGAACGTGTTGCTGATCGCCACGTCCGTCGCATCGCGTCCACGGGCGATGAGCACGCGGCCGATGCGCGGGATGTTGTTCCGCGCATCGAACGTGTGCCAGTGTCCTCCGATATAGGCCTCGAACCAGGCGGCGAAATCCATCGGACCATAGGGCGGCGGGATGCCGATATCGCCGAGATAGCCCGTGCAGTAGCGAGCCGGAATGTTCATGCAGCGGCAGAAGGCGATCGCCAGATGCGCGTAGTCGCGGCACACGCCTTTGCCTTCCTGAAGAGCCTCCCACGCCGTTCTCGTCGATCGGGCATCCTGGTAGCTGAAGGCGATGTGGTGATGGACGTAGTCGCAGATGGCCTGGATGCGGCCGCGCCGGTGGGCGAATTGCCGAACAGGTCCCACGCGATGCCGGTCAGGCGATCGGTCTCGCAGTATCGGCTCCCAAGGAGGAAGACGAGCGAGTCCTCGGGAAGCTCTTCCACCGCGTGCTGCTGTTCCGATCGTGGCGATCGGGTCGGGCTCGCCGGTGTCGTTCAGCAGCGCACTGGTTGACAGCCGCAGCCGGCCTGGCGGCGCGAGATGCGGGTGCACCAGTTGCCAAAGCCATCCCGGTAGGACGTCATCGGAACGAACGGCTCCGCGACCATTCGATCGGGCACGACGATGTCGCCGGCGCGCGTGTGATGGATGTTCAACATCAGCACCATCGGCGTCTGTTGCGGACAGTCGTAGACGAGCTCGTAGCCGACGTGGATTCTCATGTTGACCAAGCATTGCTGTTGCCAAGAGACACGACGTCATGCACGGATGCGGATCGATCCGAAGGCATGGCCGCACCTTTCGCGAGGCTTTGATCGGGGCCGACCAGGAAGGATTGAGTGGAAGGCCAGACTCAGGAAAGCGTTGTTCCAGAACCTTACGTACCCTACGCCTCTCGCTCCGAAAGCACAAGGTCCATCGTGGGATGTGGCCTATGAACGCGCGTGCCGGACGATCTCGTGGACGTAGCGCAGCTTGTCGATCGCGGGACCCGACCACACGAAGGGATACGGGTCGGCCAGTCCCAGGCCTCGATTGAGCTTCGTTCAGCGCGTAGGTCACTGGGAACCAACTGTCGATCAGTTGTTCGAACGGTGTGTCCTCTGAGGCGACGTACGGCGGGACCCGGCTGAGCGACGGCTCGTCAGACCGCCGCGGCTGGAGCCAGATTCCGCACGCGGCGGCGGTCTCCACCGTGTCGACCATGTGGAGGTAATGCGTCCACGTCTCGGCCCAGTCTTCCAGAGGATGGGCACTCGCGTAAGCGCTGATGAATCGATCCTGCCAGTCGGCGGGAGCGCCTTCGGCGTAGTAGGTCTGGAGCGCAGCGTTGTAGTCGGACCGTTCGTCGCCGAATACCTGTCGAAATCCGTCGAATGCGCCGGCGTCCTGGATCAGTCGATCCCAATAGTAGTGTCCGCTCTCATGCCGGAGGTGCCCCGCCAGCGCTCGATACGGTTCACCCAACGCGTTGCGGCGCCGCTCACGCTCCGCATCGTCGGCCTCGGCGACATTGATCGTAATGATGCCTGTGGCGTGCCCGGTCAGCACCGCCCCGCAGTCCGGCGCATCCGCCTTGAACTCGAACGCAAGGCCGCGCTCCGGGTCGTCGTCGCGACTGACGATGGGAAGGCGCAGCTGAAGGAGGGTGAAGATCAGGCGGCGCTTCGCAACCTCGAGACGATACCAGGCCTGTCGGTGCTCACCCGTGGCAAGGTCCGGGATGACACGCGTCAGCCGGCAAGAGACGCAGAGCGGGTTGGAGTCCTCGGCGACGACAGCCCAGTTGCAGACCTGCTCCTGCGTATAGTTCCTGCAGAGCCGGTACGTCCGCCCCGCGGCGGCTTTGAGCGGCGAGCGCCACGTGACTGTGTGGTCGTTGTCCTCGGCGTTCTGGTCATTGTCTATGTCGGGGTCTATGTCGGTCTTTGTCGGGGTCCTTATCGGGGTCTTTATCGGGATCCTTGTCCAGCGACCCGACAATCGCCAGGTCGGGAAGGTAGGCTACCAATTGCCCGCAACGGACGCAGTGGGTGTTTTCGAAGAACAACAGATGCCCGCAGTGGTCGCAATGGAAAACCTTCATCGCCGCGATATCCCTGCACGATCTAGTCCGTTCCCAGTCGCGCCATCGGCGACAGAGACAGGCAGGCCGTCAGTCCAGGCGCACGACATCGACTTGCACTCGAAGATCGTGCGCCCCGCCGCCAAGGATCACGCCGCGAATCGGGCTGACGTCGTTGTAGTCACGTCCCCAGGCGACCGTGATGTGCCTGTCGGTCGGCAGCAGGTTGTTGGTGGGGTCGACGGCAATCCAGCCGATGCTCGGGCAGAAGACGCTCAACCAGGCGTGCGATACATCGGCGCCGACGAGGCGCGGAGTGCCCGGCGGCGGAACGGTCTCCATGTAGCCGCTGACATACCGTGCCGGAATGCCAAGCGAACGCAGGCAGGCGATTTCGAGCCGCGCGAAGTCCTGGCAGACGCCGCGCCGGGAGGCAAACACCTCCGTCAACGGCGTGGCCACGGTCGTCGCCTTTGGATCGAACGTGAATTCGTCGTGGATGCGCCCGGTCAGCTCGAGGACGCCTTCGAGAAGCGGCCGGCCAGGCGGAAACGACGCTCGGGCGTAGTCTTCGACGATGAACTGCGATCTCGAGGAGGTCGAGTCGAAGACGAACTCCACGACGTCGAGCGGCAGAGAGGCGCGATCCGCGGCGGCCTCCCAAGGTGGCGTGTCTCCGGGCTCCGGCAGCTGCGGCGCCTTCACCGTCACGGTGCTCGTAGCGCGAATGGCCAGGCTCGTGTGGGCGCCCTGCACAGCTACGATCGTCACAAGGTTGCCGAAGTAGTCCTCATGGGTGCTCGTCACCGCTGGCGCAGGCGCAATCGCCAGCTCGTGGTTCACGCACTCCTGGAACGGAAGGTCTCGCGGCTTGAGCCGGGCGACGTGATGAGCGACCACCACCGACTCGCTATAGTCGTACTTGGTGGAATGAGTGACGGCGTAGTGCATGCGCTTTCTTATTCGGGGGCCTTCGTCCCTCGAACCCCCTTACACGCTCGCTCGCGGGGACCCCACCGCCCCGCTCCGCTCTCGTGGCTCACTCGCTTCGCTCGTTCGCGTCTCAACTCACCCTCATCTCTGCATGGCTGAAATAGAAATACGTGATGGCGTCCGAGACGTCCTTCAGGTCGTCGTCAAGAGATCCGAGGAGCGCGTCGAGCCGCGTGTGGTCATCCTCGGACCATGTCTGCGACACGATGATCTCCGTCAGCGTGGCGCGAGCATGCGCGATCAAACGGTCCTCGCGCGTCGGCGATGGTGCTCGTGGATCGCGCGGGAGCCTCAGGATGTGCTCGGAGACAGCCGCCAGCTGAAACGCCAGGCCGCGCGTGTTGGTGTCGTCGGCAAGCAGAAGGTGGAGGGCGGGGGCGAGCCGCGGCTGCGCGTAATACCTCCGACGGTAGGTCATCGAGCTGTCGGCGATTTCGAGCAGCGGTTCGACGATCCCTCCCTCAGCCTCTTCCACCGCGAGCGCGCCTCGCAGCACATCGACCAGGTTCATCGATCGTTCGAGCCGACGGCCAAGGTTCAGGAACCGCCAGCCGTGGCCACGCGTCATGTTCTCCATTTCCATGCCGCTGAACGCCGCCAGGTCCGTGATGATGCGGTTCAGGTGGACGAGCACCTCCTCGAACTGGATGCGGCCTTGCCTGAGACGCATGTCCTGCTGCAACAGGTTCAGGATTCTCCAGGTATCAACCGACAGGCGATCCCGCACGGCACTGGCGAGCCGCCGCACCTCGTTGAGGGTATTGCGGAGGCCGGTGTGCGGGCTCTGCCTGGCGATGAGCTCGATCGTTTCCTCTTCGAGTTGCCGCAGCCCTGCTGTTTTGCTGAACTCTTTGGGAAGCAGCTTCAGCCCGACGAGCACGCGCAGCAGCGCCGACATCTGTCGCGGGTCGTCGGTCGCGTCGTGTTCCGCGAGGCGCGCGACGAAGCCGCGCAACAATCTGACGATGTGTTCCGCGCGTTCGACGTAACGACCGAGCCAGAAGAGATTCTCGGCCACGCGGCTCGGCAGCTCGGTAGTGGCGGGTTCCAGGTGGATTGGATCGACAGGCGTCAGCAAGGTCACCGGGTTCACCGGACCGTCGGCGAGAACCCATGTGTCCTTACTCCTGCCGCCGCGCTGCATCGAAACGATCGGGACGTCCTCGCTGCTCGAGGCGCGCGTCAGGCCACCTGGCATCACCGTGAATGTGTCTCCGGTCGCGGCGACGTAGGTCCTGAGAACGATCGACCGAGGCTCGAGACGTTGACGATGCCACACCGGCGCACGCGACAATGAAACGTGTGCCTGCGCGACAAAATCCTCGGGCCGGTCGCGAATCGTTGCCGCCAGCTCGCTTTTCTCACGCTCGCTCAGCCTTCGACCAAAGACCGGCTCCTGACCCTTGGTGGGAAAAGCAGGTTTCACGACGAGGTCGTTGAGATGCTCGATCACGTAAGCGCGATCTGACGGATGGCCGCACCACCAGGTCTCGGCAGAGGCAATCATCAACTCTTCGCCGAGCAGCTCGCGGCAGAGCGCCGGGAGAAACGGAAGGAGGGCCGCCGTCTCGATCACGCCGGAGCCAAGCGCGTTGGCGACCACGACGTTGCCCGCGCGGACAGCGTCGACGAGCCCGGCAACGCCGAGGAACGAGTCCCCACGCAGCTCGAGGGGATCGCAAAACCCATCGTCCAGCCGTCTGAAGATGACGTTGACCGGCTGCAGCCCTTCCAGCGTCTTGATGAACACGCGACGATCGCGCACGGTCAAGTCGGCGCCTTCGACCAGCGTGAAGCCGAGATACCTCGCCAGGTACGCGTGTTCGAAGTAGGTTTCGTTATACGGCCCCGGCGTGAGCAATACGACCTTGGCGGGTTGTTCGCGCTCGGGTGCGAGAGCGCCGAGCGCGTCGCGCTGCGCGCGAAAGAATGACGCGAGGCGCTGGATGTGACAGTTCCGGAACGCCTCGGGCAAGGTATGGAGGAGTACGAGCCGGTTTTCGAGCGCATAACCGGCACCAGACGGTGCCTGCGTGCGATCGGCAATGACCACCCAACGCCCGTCAGGCGATCTCGCCAGATCGACGCCGTGCATATGGAGATAGATGTCGCGCGGCACGCGAATACCGTGGCAGGGACGAAGAAACGCGGGACTGCCGAGCGCCAGCGAGGGTGGCAGCAGGCCACGCTGCAGGAGCCGTTGGGGCCCGTGCAGATCGAGCAGAATCAGATTGAGCAGCCGCGTTCGTTGGATGAGTCCCGTCTCGAGCCGGCTCCATTCGTCGGCGGCGACGATGAGCGGCACCATGTCCAGCTCCCAGGGCCGGTCGATCCCCTGAGGATCGCCGTAGACGTTGTAGGTGACGCCGTTCTCGCGAATCGCGCGCCTGGCGCTGTCGCGCCGTGACGCAAACTCCTGCGGTCCCATCGACTCGATGCCGTGGACGAAGGCCTCGCACTGCGGGCGCAAGCGGTCCGGGGCTTCGAGCATCTCGTCGAACACGCCATCGGTCGGCTGGTATTCCTGCAGGAAGCGCCACGGGTGCGTCGCTCCCTGGAGGTTGGGCACGGTGGTCATAACCCGGGCACGTGCCGATCGACGCCAGGAACGATGGGACGACGGAGATCGAGCGTCAGCGGAAAGTCCGGATCGTGGGTTTCGGCGACGACGGTCATCGGCCCTGGCGTGTGTCCGATTGCGCTGAAGCGCGCGAGCCGGCGGCCTTCCGCTTCGTACGCGTTGACCGGAAAGGTGTCGAAGCTGCGCCCGCCCGGGTGCGCGACGTGGTAGGTGCAGCCACCAAGCGACCGTCCGTTCCACGCGTCGACGAGATCGAACACGAGGGGCGCATGCACGGGGATTGTCGGGTGCAGGCAGTTGGGTGGCTGCCAGGCCCGATACCGGACGCCCGCAACGAACTCGCCGAACGTCCCGGTCGGATGAAGGGGAACCAGCCGGCCGTTGCAGGCAAGGAAATGGCGCGATTCCGTCATGCCGGTGACTTTGACTTGCAGTCGTTCGATCGAAGAATCCACATATCGCACCGCGCCACCGGCACCAGGCTCCTCTCCGAGCACGTTCCACGTTTCGAGCGCCTGCCGCAGTTCGACATGGACGCCCTGCGGCGTGACCGATCCATAGACCGGGAAACGGAACTCGAGGTGCGGCGCGAACCACTCTGGCTGCAACGCGAAGCCGTGCCGGCCGAGATCGCCAAGGAGATCCCGGAGGTCGTCGGCCACGAAGTGCGGCAGCATGAAGCGGTCGTGCAGGCCCGTGTTCCAGCGAACCAGCGTCTGATTGTAGGGGCTCTTCCAGAAGCGGGCAATGAGCGCGCGCAGGAGCAGCTGCTGCGCGAGGCTCATCTGCGCGTGCGGCGGCATTTCAAACGATCGCAGCTCCACGAGGCCCTGGCGACCGCTGCTCGTTTCCGGCGCGTAGAGCTTGTCGATGCAGAACTCGGCCCGGTGGGTGTTCCCCGTCAAATCGACGAGCAGATGTCGAAACACGCGATCGACGAGCCATGGCGGCGAATCCCCGCGCCTGGCGACTTGCGTAAACGCGATCTCGAGCTCGTGCAGCGAATCGTTCCGACCCTCATCGACTCGCGGATGCTGACTGGTCGGGCCAAAAAAGAGCCCGGAGAAGAGGTACGACAGCGACGGATGGTTTTGCCAGTAGCCGAGGAAACTGCGTAAGAGATCCGGCCGCCGCAGGAACGGGCTGTCCGACGGTGTCGCGCCGCCGAGTACCGAAGTGGTTCCCACCGCCCGTGCCGGTGTGGCGCCCGTCGAGTTGAAACTTCTCGGTCCCCAACCGCGTCTGCCGCGCTTCTTCGTACAGTGTTGATGTTTGGCGGACGAGCTCCGGCCACGAGCGCGCGGGGTGCAGGTTGACTTCGATGACGCCAGGATCAGGCGTCACCTTGATGTGCTCCAGGCGCGGATCGGAATCGGGCGGCGTGCCTTCGATGATGATCGGCAGCGCCAGGCGCGCAGCCGTCCGCTCGATCGCCGCAATTAAATCGACATAGTCCTCGGTGCGGCGAACCGGCGGCATGAAGACGTGAATGCGGCCCTCTCGTGGCTCGACACACAGCGCGGATCGAATCACTCCGGTGGCCGATTCACCGCGGCGAGGCGGTTGCGCGGAATGCGCTTGTACCTCCGCTGCAGGCTCGCGAGCGTCACCACGAACCGCGAGCTGCCGAACGGTTTCCCGAGCCGGCTCTCGTTCGGCCAGCGGCCGATAGTCCGAGAAGGGGTCGACTTCAGCTTTCACCTCAGCGTCCTGCGGCGCCGACCATGGAAGCGAGTCGAGCGGCAATCGATAGCCGATCGGCGAATCGCCGGGAATCAGGAACAAATGCTCCTGTCGCAGGAACCACGGTCCGCTCGTCCATCGCGGATTCTTCGGATCACCCACGGGACGCGGATCACTTACGGGACGCGGATCTCGCGGATCGCTCGTTTCTTGTACGGGACGCGGATCTCGCGGATCACTCGGGTCTTCACATCGCAAGGGCAGCACGTACCCCACAACACGATCGAGGCCCTGCTCAAACACCCGCGCCAGCCGTGCGCGGTCCTCCTCGTTTTTGAGCTCCGACTTCAGCGGGTCGACGTTCACCGGCAGCCGACGCTCGCTGAGAAGGTAATGCCAGACGTCCTCATAAGCGGGGATCACATGATTCTTGTCCACGGACAGCGCGTCGCTCAGCGCCATGATGAACCGCCGCGCCTCGGCATCGCCGTACCCGTAGTCGATCGTCTCGTCGGCAATCAACTTGTCGTCGTTCCAGAGTGGAACGCCGTCACGGCGCCACCAGCAGGCAAGCGCCCATCGCGGCAGCGACTCTCCCGGATACCATTTGCCCTGCCCGTAGTGAAGCAGTCCACCAGGAGCGAATTGCTGCTTCAGGCGCCGGACGAGCGCGCCTGCCAGATGCCGCTTGTCGCGACCGAGCGCGGTGAAGTTCCATTCGACGCCGTCCCTGTCGTCGACCGAGACAAACGTCGGCTCGCCGCCCATCGTCAAGCGCACGTCACCGGCCGAGAGCGCCTCATCAAGCTGCCGGCCGAGCGCATCGATCTGCCGCCACTGTTCGTCGGTGTACGGTTTGGTCACGCGCGGCGATTCGTAAATGCGCCGCACGCTCATCTCGTGATGAAAGATCACGTCTGACTTGTCGACCGCGCCGCTGACCGGTGATGCGCTTTGCGGATCCGGCGTAGCCGCCAGCGGAATGTGCCCTTCACCTGCGAGCAGTCCCGACGTGGGGTCGAGCCCGATCCACCCGGCGCCAGGCAGGTAGACCTCGGCCCAGGCATGGAGATCGGTGAAGTCGGCGGCAGCGCCGGCCGGTCCGTCGAGCGCTTTGACGTCAGGCGTGAGCTGAAGGAGATACCCGGACACGAATCGCGCCGCGAGGCCGACATGCCGAAGGGCCTGGACGAGCAGCCAGCTGCTGTCTCGGCACGAGCCTGAACCGAGCGAGAGCGTGTCCTCAGGCGTCTGCACGCCAGGCTCGAGCCGGATGATGTACTTGACCTCCCGCGCGAGACGGGCATTCAACGCAACCAGGAAGTCGACCGTGCGCTGCGGACTGACGTCGACGGCGTCGAGAAACTTGCGAAGCCTCGGACCCGCAGGCCGCTGTTCGAGATAGGGCGCGAGCTCCTTGGCGAGACCCGGGTCGTAGGTGAACGGGAACGTCTCGGCCGATGGTTCGAGAAAGAAGTCGAATGGATTGAGCACCGACACGTCGGCGACGAGCTCGACGTCGACCAGGAACTGACGCGTGGTCTCCGGAAATACGACCCGGGCAAGGTAATTGCCGTGCGGATCCTGCTGCCAGTTGATGAAGTGCTTCGCCGGATCGAGCTTGAGCGAGTAGCTCAAGATCGGTGTCCGGCAATGTGGCGCGGGCCGGAGGCGGATCGTCTGCGGCGAGAGCTGCACGGGCCGGTCGTAGCGGTAGCTGGTTCGATGGCGGAGAGCGACGTGGATGGACATTGGCAAAAAGGCGGCGCGTCGCCTCTAGACGATCGCCCGGCGTGTCCTCGACCTCTTGTGGATCGGAGTGTCCAGGCTGGGAGCGGCAAAGAATGTGTCGTGGACGCCAACGCCGACGAGATTCAGCCGCGTTTGCAGCCGGTCGAGGTACTCGTGGAGGCCGCCGCCGATGATGTCCTCGACCTGGGCGTACGCGAGCTCGGAACAGAGCTCGCCGAGCAGTTGTTCGACGGGATTGCGAAACATGCCCGCAGGCGTACCTGAAATCGCGTGGATCGACTCGCGTGCGGCCATCAGGCAACACTGGATGGCGCGCGGGAATTCGCGATCGAGCAGCAGAAACTCGACGATCCGCTCTGGATGCATCCGGCCGTGGCGCTTCCGGTACATCTCGAACGCGCTCGCCGAGCGGAGCACTGCCGCCCACTGAATATCTTCGTAGGTCGTGCCGACGTCTGCCGCCGTGGGCAGCAGCAGGAAGTACTTCACGTCGAGGATCCGCGAGGTCTTGTCGGCTCGTTCCAGCTGGCGGCCCAGGCGGGAAAAATGCCAGCCCTCGTTGTGCGTCATCGTGGCGTCGGTCACACCCGAGAAGACGTGACTCGACATTTTCACGGCGGCGAAGAGATGCTGCGGGTCGCTCAGGCTGTCGGCGTCAAACTCCGTCGAATTGACCATCAGATAGAACTCGTTCAATTGCTCCCACATCTCCGACGAGATGACCTCGCGGACCGACCGCGCGTTCTCGCGGGCCGCTCGGAGACACGATCGAATCGAGTTCGGGTTTTCGGGATCGAGTGTGAGGAACTGAATGACGCGCTGCTGCGTGGCGGCGCCGTATCGGGTCGCGAACTCCTTTGCGTCTCCGGTCGTGTCGACCAGCGGCTGCCACTGCTGCACCGAGCCCACCGGCATATCGAGCATCAGGTTGAGCGTCACGTCGATGAAGCGCGCGACGTTCTCCGCCCGCTCGATGTAACGGCTCATCCAGTAGATCGAATCGGCGACGCGGCTCAGCATTGTGTCTGCACTCCGCTCGCGCCCGCCTGCGGCCGAACATCGTCGGCAAGAACCCATGTGTCCTTGCTGCCGCCCCCTTGCGACGAGTTGACGACGAGCGATCCCTCCTTGAGCGCGACCCTCGTCAGTCCGCCAGGCAGAACGAAAATATCCTGACCGTAAAGAATGTACGGCCGGAGATCCACGTGGCGCCCATGAAACGTGCCGTCAATGATTGTCGGCACGCGCGAGAGCGCCAGCGTCGGCTGGGCGATGTAATTACGCGGCGCCGCTTCGATGCGCCGGGCGAACTCCGCGCGTTCGTCGCTGGTCGACCGCGGGCCGACGAGCATGCCGTAGCCGCCCGACTCGTTGGCGGCCTTGACGACGAGCGCCGGCAGATTTGCCAGCACGTACTCCCGCTGCGCCTGGTCGGCGCAGAGGTACGTCGGCACGTTCGGGATGAGGATCTCTTCGCCCAGATAGTATTTGACGATCGCCGGAACGTAGGCGTAAATGACCTTGTCGTCGGCCACGCCGCTGCCCGGCGCGTTGGCGAGCGCGACCCGGCCCGCCTTGTAGACCTCGAACAGCCCCGGCACACCCAGCATCGAGTCCGCTCGAAAGGCCTTCGGGTCGAGAAAGTCGTCGTCCAGGCGGCGGTAGATCACGTCGACGCGCTCGAAGCCCTTGGTCGTCCGCATCCAGACGAAGCCATCGGAGGCGACGAGGTCGCGTCCTTCGACGAGCTCGACGCCCATCTGCTGCGCGAGGAACGAGTGCTCGAAGTACGCCGAGTTGTACTGCCCTGGCGTGAGCACGACCAGCCGCGGCGTGTCGACCCCCGCCGGGCTGAGCGACTCGAGCGTGTCGCGCAGACGAAGCGGGTAGTCGTCCACCGGCCGGATCCGGTGGGCCTCGAACAGCTGCGGAAACGTCCGCTTGATGACGAGGCGGTTCTGGAGGACGTACGACACGCCCGACGGGCAGCGGAGGTTGTCTTCGAGGACGTAGACCTGGCCATCTCGATCGCGAACGAGATCGGTGCCGGTGATGTGGCACCAGATGCCGCGCGGTGGATCGAGGCCGACGCACGCCTCGCGGAAGCTCGTCGCGGTGCGCAGGATCTCGGCCGGGACGACGCCGTCCTTGACGATCCGCTGCTCGTGATAGACGTCGTCTATGAACAGGTTAAGCGCGCGGATGCGCTGCTTCAGGCCGCGCTCGATGAAGTGCCATTCGGCCGCGGCGACGATCCGCGGCACGAGATCGAACGGGAAGATCCGCTCCGCTCCGGCGTTGTCGCCGTAGACGCCGAAGGTAATCCCCATGTGCAGGAGCGCGCGCTCCGCCGACTGCTGGCGACGAAGGAGTTCGCCGTCGGGCAGCGTGTCGATGAACTGGCTGAGCGCGCGCGCCGCCGACCGCGGCTCGCCGTCGGCGTCGAACATCTCATCGAAGAAACCGCCGGTTTCGTAGTGGGTGAACCGCATGGGAATCGCGTCGTCTGGGCACTGACCGACGCCCACGGCGGGGTGGTCCAGGCCCAGCAGTACTCGAGTCTTTATATCCGAGAACTCGCCAGAAATCGTGGGACAAGATTGTCCCCAAATCCGACAGGAATGTCGGAACTGTCCTGGCCCGGGATATGTATTCTCAGACGTGGTGTCCGGCTCGGCAGGCGGACTGATTTTCGTTGTAGTGTCCGGCGTTCGCCGGACCTACGACGAGCCGACTCCGTTCGCGGCCACCCGCGCGGGGCACGTTACACCAGGCTGATACGTTTGATGCTCCGATGCTCGGATAAACAGGAGGTCTGAAATGCAGTGGATTGAACTCTTCAGCTCAGAACTGGACCGGGAGGTCGCCCGTAGCCGGAAGGCCCTCGAGCAGGTTCCGGAGGGCAAGCACGACTGGAAGCCGCACGAAAAATCCATGATCTTTGGCTATCTCGACGGAGATGGTGGCGACGATTCCGACGTGGGTCACGATGATCGTCAAGCAGGACGAGCTCGACATCGCGCCCAAAGGCGGGTCGCAGCAGCCGCGGCCCAAGAGAACCACGAGCGCCGACTACGTCGAGGCGCTGGACAAGTCCGCCGCCGATGCCAAGGCCGCTCTCAAGAGCACCAATGAAGAGCATTTGAAGACGAAGTGGCGACTGCTCGCCGGCGGGCAGGTCGTCATGGAGCTGCCGCGCCACGAGATGCTGCGCGACACCATCAACCACTGGGCGCACCACCGCGGCCAGATGACCGTCTATCTGCGCCTGATGGGCGCCAAGGTACCGGCGATCTACGGACCGTCGGCCGACGACACGAATTTTGCTTGATCAGTCGCGTCGCGCAGAGGCCGTCGCCACAGACGTTCGTCGAGCGCGCCTGCTCGTGAACGCCGGCGCGGGCCGGTCGGCTCGAGCCTCCCGCTTCGCGACGTGGAAAAACGACCTCTTCGCGGTTTGTGCTCACGATGGCGGCGTCGGCTGGGGTGATCCTGACGTCAGCCAACAATCGGTTCGGCTACGAGCAAGAGTGACCGCTTGAGACGAATGCGGCGCCGACACCGATCGGTGCCGCTGCGAGGCCGTTTTACAGAGCTTCGCCGTGTCACGTCGCTCAGAGGTCGGCTCGATCCGACCGGCCCGCTCCGGCGGGCGCGGTAACGCGCGACCAGTCGCTCGCACGCAGATGACGCATCGTGGCATCTGCTTCGCAGAAAATCCCTGCGTCCGGTGTGCTTTCATTCCCAATCGGTTCCGTGTTTTCCGTGTAGTCCGTGGCTCGTGGGGCCGGAGATCTTCGCCTAAAGACGACCCCATAGCCGACCCGCTCACACCCTCGCGAGGATACCTCGGGCGGTCGTGTTCCGAATCGTTCCGAGCGCCTGGCAGTAGACCGTGAGCTGACGCGTGTAGCGCTCGAGATCGGTTGACGAGCTCCCGATCGGTCTTGAAATCGACGATCGTCAGGCCGGTGAGATCTTCGAACGCCAGATCGATCGTGCCTTCGACGAGTGTGCCGTCGGGCGCTTTCCAGACGATCGGCAGCTCGCGGTCGCAGCGGCCGGCTCGATCGGCCTGACGCACGAGGTCGAAGAGTGGATCCGCGAGCAGCGACGTGACGACCTCGACGGCCGCGTAGACTTCCTCGTCGGCGTAGGGCTCACGCCCTGCGGTGGGAAGAATCCTTCCCTGCGCCTGGGCAACGGCGCGGATGACCCGTTCACTCGCGTCGAGTGGCACGGTCGCGAGCGTGGCGTGAACGAGCGTCCCGAATCGAGGCCCGAACGGGCGCTCGGCTGAGCGAGAAAAATCACGAACCTCGATTTCCGGCGCCGCCGACACGCCGTCGAGGCTGATGCGATCGATCGCGCGATCGCCGGCCACCGAGGTGGCGGTTCGAATCCGCAGCGACGGGACTCGCGCGCGCGTCGTCGCTTCGTCTCGCGAAGCGCGCCACTGCTCGTACGCTCCCAGCCGTGCTGCCACGCCTGCGGGATCGCCGTCCTTCGAGATCAGATCGTCGCGCCGCAGGCCGTAACCGGAGTCCGCGTCGAGCGCCAGGATGTGGGGGTCCCACCAGACGACTGAATAACTGTCGGGGTTCGGGGTTCGGGGTTCGGCGTTCGGCGTTCGGGGTTCGGGCTCCGGTTCGGCGGCTCGCGTCGTCGCGGTTCCGAACGCATACATCCCAGGTGCGACCGTCATTGGCCTGGCGGGATCGCCGTCGGGTCTCGTCAGCACCGAATCCTTGGAGGAAAACGCGGGGCACCCGGGACCGGGGGCTTGTGTCACTCGGCCAATCAGCGATGGATAAATCGCCGGCATGAGCGGATCGAGCCAGCCGCCTTCGTACACCTCGTCGCCGATGGTTGGGACGACGAGGATGTCGCGGGCACGCGTGGCGGCGACGTAGGCGAGGCGTTGGCCTTCCGCCTTGTCGCGCTCGGCTTCTTCGTAGCCGTGCCGGAGGAGATCGGTCGGCGCCCATCCCCCGAGCTTGAGCGCGCACAGGCTGCCGGTCGGATCGATCCACCGGCCGGCGTCGGGGCGCGACAGCTTGCACGTCAGATCGGCAAGGATGACGACCGGGAACTCGAGGCCCTTCGCCTTGTGCACGGTCATCATGCGGACGCCGTCGCTGTCTTCCTCGAGGATCGGCGCTTCCGACGCCTGCGCTGTCTCTGCCGCGAGCCGCAGCTCGTCGACGAAACCGCGGAACGAGATACCGCCGCCCATCTCGTATTGGCGCGCGAGCTCGGCGATGTGGAGCACGTTGGCGAGCGCCTGCTCGCCGCCGGTCCTCAGCGCAAAACCCACGTGCGCGCGCGTCGCGGTCAGGAGCTCCTGCAACGTTCCCGAGACGCCGCCTGAGGTTCGTTCTGAAGTACGTTCGCCTTCGACTCCGAGCCCCGAGCCCCGAGCCCCGAACCCCGGACTCTGCACGTAGTTCCGATGCCGGTGCAGACGCTGCAGCAGCCAGAGCGCTTCAGCGATCGGCCTGAGGTGCGCGATCTCCGCCGGCGTGTTCTCGTCGAACACGCGCGGCACGCGAAACGGGTGAAAGCTCCCGCGGTTGAAGCGATCCCCGGTGCGGCGTCCGAAGTGGTGCGCCCACTCGAGCAGCTCTTCGTCGCCGATCGCGAAGAATGGGCCGCGCAGCGTCGCAAACACCGACAACTCATCGTCGGGCCACTCGATCGCTGTCAGCGCGGCGCGCAGCGCCTCGACTTCTTCACGTTCGTGGAAGGCGCGGCCGCCGACGAGCACGTGAGGAATGCCGCGCGCTTCGAGCGCCTCGACGTAGGGCCGCGTGACGTCGGACTCCCAGCTGACGAAGCGCCTGAAGAGCAGACAGATATGTTTGGCCGAAACCTTGACGGGCGCGGCGCCGCTCCGCTCGGTGACCTGCCAGTTGCTCGTGTTGATGATCCAGTCGACCATCGCGCCGACCGCGGCCGGCAGCGACTGCTCGATTGCCCGGCCAGTCACGTAACGCCGGGCGTACGGTTCGGGCACCGGCAGCGCGATGACCGACGGCTGCGACGCCAAGGCCAGGCCGGTGGCGCGCGAGCGGGACGTATTCGGCCTGCAGCGTGAGCTCGTCGCCGGTCATCACCGGAGCAAACGCCGCGTTCACGAACGACTGGATCTCGGGCACGCTCCGAAAGCTCGTCGTGAGGTGGAGAAGCGTTGCGCCCCAGTCCTGCACGCGGCGGCAGACCTCGCGATAGATGGACACGTCGGCGCGGCGGAACCGGTAGATGGACTGCTTGGGATCGCCGACGACGAAGAGTCGTCCCGGGTGAGGCTTGGCCTTGCGCCAGTCGGTCTCGCCGGGATCGTCGGCGGCAAGAAGCAGGAGGATCTCCGCCTGCAGCGGATCGGTGTCCTGAAACTCGTCGACGAAGATGCGCTCGAAGCGGCGCTGAAACCCCTCGCGGACCCGGCGGTTGTCGCGCACCAGGTTGCGCGCGACGAGCAGGAGGTCGAGAAAGTCGAGCGCGCCGTTCTTCGCCTTCATCTCTTCGTAGCGCAGCAGCGCGCCGCGCAGCTCCTGCTGCAGGAGCGCGGCGAGGTCGGCGTCCGCCATCATCCGGAACTGGTCGAGCCGCGCGCGCAGCTCGGTGAGCGCGCTCGACACGCGCTCGCGGGTCACGTCCTGGCGATACGAGGCGCCGCGGCCCTGCTTGACGTTGGCAAGCGCGCGGTCTCGAGACAAGTCGACGAGTCCGGCCTCCCAGCCGTCGTAGTCTGGCGCGCCGCCGTCGCCGAACGTCTGCTGCAGCCGGATCTCGTCGCTCAGCCGGCGAACGGGATCGGTGCCGACAAACAGCGGGTCGTTCTTCGACGCTGGATTGCGCGTAAGCTCCGCGACATCGTGGAGCAGCGGCGACGAGCGATTCGACCTCGCGATCGCGATCGAACGGCTCTCTCGTCCACGGCGAGGTGAAGTCGCGCCACTGCGCGAGCTCCCACGCCGCCTTGCGCAGGCGGTCGACTGGACCGCCTTCGCCAGACGCGCCGCCAAACGCCGACCGGCGCAGCGCGCGCCGCACGCCTTCGGGCGGGTCCGCCAGCATCTCCTGCAGCCAGCGTCCGAAGGCCTCGTCGAACAGCCGCGCCGAGGCCGGCTCGGTCAGAACTTCGAACAGCGGATCGACACCGGCTTCGACCGGACGTTCGCGGAGCAGGTCGGCGCAGAACGCGTGAATCGTGCCGACGTGCGCCTCTTCGAGCTGCGTCAACGCGCGATCGAGTCGCGCGCGTGCGTCTTCGTTCGGGCCGGACGCGAGCCTGCGCGCTGTCGAGTTGTTCCCGCAGCCGGAGCTTGAGCTCGCCCGCCGCCTTCTCCGTGAACGTGACCGCGACGATGCCACCGACGTCCGCCTTGCCTTCGGCGATGATGCGGACGATGCGCCCGACGAGCGCGGTCGTCTTACCCGTGCCTGCGGCCGCTTCGACGATGAGAGTCGTGTCGAGGGCGTTGGCGATGAGCTCGCGCGCCTCGAGATCGGTGCAGTCTCTGGGCCTTTGGCTCCCTGCTGTTTCCAACGTCATGGCATCTCTCGCAGCGCCGTGAGGTCGGCGAGCGGCTCGGCGGCCTTTCGCGCGGCGTGCCGCGGCTCGTCGGGCCCGCAGATCGAGCGAAAGTCACACCAGGTGCAGGCACGCTCGGCGGGCGCAGCGGGAAGAAAACCGAGCTCGATGGCACGGTCGATGATCTCCAGCGCTTCAAGGCCAGCGCGCCGGTTGGCGTCGGACAGCGGCACCGGATGTTCGGCAAAACCTCCGGCGGTGGTCGCGTAGAACAGCCGGCCCTCGCGTACGGGGCGGTCCATGATCTTCTCGATGGCGAGCCCGTAGATCACTGGCTGGAGCGTGCCGCCGCCGCCGATGACCGTCCGCGGCGTGGTGCGATTACGGCCGGTCTTGTGGTCCGTGATCCGCAGTTCGGACGACCCGGTCTTCGTTTCGATCATGTCGACGGAGCCGCGAAGAATGAAACGGTCGTCGATTCGCACCGGATCGCGCTGGCTGCGCTCGTCGCGGCCTTCGTCGGCGAGGCCGAAGCTGTACTCGAAGTACTCCGGCGTCCAGGGCGCCGACTCCGGCAGCTTCCGGATCCAGACGCGCAGGTCCCGTCCAAGCGCCGCGATCTCGTCGTGCCACACGCGCTCGATCGCTGGCGCCAGGCGTTCCTTGTACGCCGACGCGGTTCGATCGAGCGCCACCGCGAGCGCCTGGAGCGCGCTCGGCACGCCCTCGACCGTCAGCGGCAGACGATTGGCCGCGTGCAGCGTGCGCAGCACGTGATGCCTGCACTTCGTGGAAGAGTGAGCCGCGGGTGAGCGGATCGAGCCGCTGGAGCGGCTCGGGCGGATCGTTCGGCGCGAAGCGATAGATCGCGGCGAGCACGAACTGATACGGACAGGTCGTGAACTTCTGCAGCGCCGAAACCGAATACGGGCGAGCGCCGAGCCGCTGGCTGTCGAGCATCGGCTTGATCGCCGGTGTCACGCGGACCAGTCCGTCCTGGGCCAGCCACCTGGATCGTGCGCGCGCCCACCGTCGCGTCACCGAGCGGCGGAGCGCGGGATTGAGGCCGAGCAGATAGTGCGCATGGCCGCGGACGGCCGCTCGATCGGGCGCGTCGATGAGCAGCCTGAGGGTCGCGAGATCGTGCTCGACCTCGTCGATCGCCTCGGCCGGATCGGCCGGCGCTGGCCAGTCGAGCTTCGCGCCTCCGGCCAGCGCCGCTTCGCGCTGCAGCTCCTCGTGGTGCGGAATCTGCCCGACGACCGCGCGCATGACGTCCAGGACGTAGAACGAGGGCACGCGTGGCCGCGCGCCGCCGACGTCGAGGCGCGGGTAGGACAGCCACAGCCGATCGGTTGCCGCACCGACCGCGAGACGGAGCAGGAGCCGTTCGGTCTTGGCGCGATCGTCCTGCACGACGAGGTGCGTCCCGAGGCGGGCAGCGAGCGGCTGGCGCATCTCGAGATCGAGCAGCAGCGGATCCTCGCGCAGCTTCTGAGGAAAGAGACGTTCGGCCAGTCCCGGCACGAACACGACCTTGAAGGCGCGGCCGCGCGCCTGGTGCGGGCTGCCGACGAAGACCCGCCCGTAGCGATCGGCCGGCGGCTGCTCGTCGAACGTCCGCAGTCGCTCCGCGAGAACATCGCGCGCTTCCTCGAGCGTGACCGGACCGATGGCGCTCATCGCGCGCAGCTCGCCGAGCACCCGCAACACGCGCGCCGGCCGGCGCAGGACGCGCGGCGCGAGGTCACCGAACCGCTCGATCCATTCGCCCCACGTCGCCTGACCGGGCCATGACGCGAGCGTTTCGACGATCGGCAGCGCGAACGCCGAGAGGTGCGCGAGATTCTGGCGGTCGCGCTCGAGGCTGGCCAGCTTCGGCGACTCGGGGTCTTCGCGCAGGCGCTCTTCCTTGATCTGGGCGTCGTAGCCCTCGCGCAATCCGCCCAACCGCCGCCGCCAGCGCTCGGGATCGCCGCCGACCACCGAGGCCTCGACGATCAAGCGCTCCCACTTCCACGGCGCGCGGAGACCGCCTTCGACGATCGCCGTCTGGTCGTCGAGGTCCGGCTGCGGAGTTCCTTCCGTGTCGGGAGCGTCCGGTGCGGTCTCGAAGTCTGCGAATCCTGCGATCACATCGTCGGCAGGCGGCAGGACCTCGGCCGGTGCCGTCGCTTCGCCTCCGGGCACTTGCGCGAGCGACAGGTACTCGGCAAAGCGGACCGCCGACAGGCGCTCGACCGCGCAGCCGAGGATCGCGAGGAAGGCGCGGCCCGAAGGGTGCGGCCGCCGCGCGCCGCGATCGAACCAGGCGTTGATGCCGGCGCGCTCGAACGCGTTTTCAACGAGGCCCAGGTATTCGCGCGGCGAGCGCAGGAAGACGGCCATCTCGTCGAACCGGACGCCGCGCTTCGCCTCGTCGAGAATCCGCCGGGCGATTTCCACGCACTCGCGCCCTTCACCGGGCGCCGAGAAGAGCCGGACGTCGCCGCGCGGCACGCGCTCGGGAGGCTGGCGCGCGGCAAAAAGTGACCGTCGCAGCGCCGCCAGGTCCGAATCGCCAGACGGAACGAGGGTCTCGATCGGAGCGCCGAGCGTGTCGAGATAGTCGAGCGTCGCGAGATCGCCGAAGGGCACCGTGATCAACGTGTCGGGCGCCGCCGCGATCAACTGCTTGGCGAGCGCGAACTCGACGGCAGACTCCAGCGGCACGTCGAGCAGGAGGAGCGGCAGGCGGGCAACAGCGGCGGCGCCCTCGCAGGCGGCCGTGAAGAGCGCGGCACGCCCGATCGCCGAGGCGGCGGCGAACTGCTCGTCGAATGCTTCGAGGAGCCGCGCAAGATCAGACCCGCCGAGCGGCAGATCGCGCAGCGCCGGCGGCTCGACGCCCGCCATCGCGAGATCGTGCAGCGTCCGCGCCAGCGCGCGCGGGAATCCGGGGGTGCCGGCCACGGCGCCGAAGTAGGCGAGCCCCTCTTGGTTCGCCTCTTCGGGCCTACTTGCCTGGCGCGCGTCGAACGTCGCGCGCGCGGCGACGGCTTCCGACCCGATGAGGGTCGCCGGAGCGATTCCCTGCGCCGCGAGGACCGGCGCCGCGAGCCGCGCCGCGAGCTGGGCAAAACTGAAGCGGTGAAGGCCGGCGGTTGCCCCGCGCGACATCGCGACTCTTCGCGCCAGATCGTCGGCGGCCCCGCGCGACGCCGAGACGACGAGCGCGCCGCGATTGGCACGGGCCGTGAGCCAGCGCTCCGCCTCGCGGAGGCGAGCCTCGGCTTCGGAACTCTGGATGATGTGCAGGGATGCTGCGGATGACATCGGACGAACCTCCCCGGACGCCGTGCCGGGCCACCGTGACGATCGCGCCACGCGACCGTATTCACACGGTAACACAGAACGGTTCACGGGGTTCAAGGTTCAAGGTTCAAGGTTCGACGAGTCGTGCGCCGATCCGGTCATCGCTTGAGTCAGTCGGCAGCTATTTCGGGCTGCCAAGCGCCGCGTCGACCCGGTCATCGCGCTGAGATCAGAGCTAGAGCCACGGATTACACGGACAGCACGGATCGGGTCTTGAGCGGATCGTCGAGATAGGTTCTCGTTTTGTTTCGAGTGCGAGTCAGTGGCCGGCTTCGGCCATTGCCTGGATGCGGGCGCGCTCCGCCTTGGATCCGGCAATCGCGAGTTCGAGCGCCTCATCGGACAGGCTGGTCAAGTCGGCGGCGGCACTCTTGGCGTCAGCGTGCTCGACGGCGCGGGAGACGACCTCGGCGTTGGTCGCGCCAGCTTTCTTGCCGAGAAACGGCTTGACGATGAGATAGAGCACGTCGCGCAGTGGCATGAACCGCACGAAACGCCGCAGCAGCCGGAACGTCTGGAGCGGGTATCGCGTGAACTTGTAGATGATGAGCTTCCGCATCTCTTCCGAGCGAATGCGGTGGACCTCTTCACCAGGCAGGCAGGTGGGATCGATCGACGTGCACTTGAAGTACTTGTACCAATCGAGCGCGTCGTTCACCAGTCCGCGCTTGACGTACTCCTGCCAGAGCGGCGTCCCCCGATAGACACAGAGCCGGTTGAAGCCGAAGCTGTCGACGCGGATCTTCGAGGCGAAACGGAACGTCGCGCGCAGGTCTTCCTCGGTCTCGTCGGGGATGCCCACGACGAAGAAGCCGTGGACGATCTCGATGCCTGCGGCCTTGGCATTGCCGACAGCGGTTTCGATTTCCGCCAGCGTTTGCTCCTTCTTGAGGCGGTCGAGGATCTTCTGGCTCCCGCTCTCGATGCCGAACATCACCGTGCGGCAGCCCGACTGTGCGAGCTTCGGGAACAGGTGCTGCGCGACCGAGTCGACGCGTCCCTCGAGCCCGTACTTGATCGGATTCTTCGCGGCGATGAGGCCGTCGCAGATCGCCTCGATGCGCTTGGGCTGGAGCAGGAAGTGATCGTCGACGAAGTACACCGATCCGTAGCCGTCCTTGCGCAGCTGCTCGAACTCGGCGATGACGTGGGCCGGAGTCCGCGCCCGCCACTTGCCCTCGTTGAAGATCGGGATGTCGCAGAAGACGCACGGCCACGGACAGCCGCGCGAGGTCTGCATCGTCGTGAAGCGGTCGAGCGACAGAACTGCAGGGACGTCGAGCGGCATGGACTCGACGAAATCGAGCGGCAGGCTCTCGCGGTCCGGGAACGGCCACTGATCGAGATCGCGGGGCAGCGCTCGGTTTGGATTGTTCCGAAGCGTCCCGTCCTTCTCCTGCCAGGTGATGCCAGTGACCGTGTCGGGATCGTTCAGGTGCTCCAGCAGATCGATGATGAGCTGCTCACCGTCGCCGCGGCAGACGAAGTCAACTTCCTTGCACTGCGCCTTGACCAGTGGCGCGTTCAGCGTCGCGAAGACGCCGCCGAAGGCGAGCTTGACGTTGGCATCGGCGGCGCGCAGCTGCCGGGCGAGCAACTTGGCGTACGGATAGCTCGTCGTCGACAAGAAGCTCATGCCGACGAGGTCCGGCTTCTGACGCCGCATCTCGTCGACGATCACGTCGTTCGGCGTCTCAGGGTTGGCCTGATCGAACATCGTGACCTCGTGGCCGGCGCGCTTGAGCACCGACGAGAGCGACATGATGCCGATCGGCGGAAACCCCATCACCTGGAGCCGGCCGTTCGCGCGCTTCTGCCGAGGGATTGCGTAGAACTGCGGGTCGCGAACGTGGACCAGGAAGGCTCGCATGGGCTTGGGGCATTCTACTGCGCCGCCGCCGCGAATCGCTGACCAAATCCTTACCCGTCCCTCATGACCGGCCGCGCCTGGCCCGGTAACCTCGTTCTTCTGCGCAACATTCCAGGGACCACACCATCCCCAGCCACGCAAGAGGAACACATGCTTTTCAGGCGCTCGCTCTTCTATTCAGGTTTGTCGGTTGCGGTAGTTCTCCTCGCGCTCGGGGTGCCCGCGGCGCGGGCCGCCGAAGAGCTACCCCCTGTGCTTCCGAACGACAACCGCCGGGCTGCCGGAACCGTGGCCGATGACGCGACCCTTTCGCTCAAACTGCGCGCCGCCCTCGGGCTCTGGAAGCCGGAAGGAGAAGAAGGACCCGCGCTGCGGGTCGAGGCGTTCGGCGAGGAAGGCGATGCGCTGCGGGTGCCGGCGCCGCTCCTCCGCGTGCGAGAAGGCACGACGGTTGTCGTGTCGGTTCGCAACGATCTCGACGTGACGCTAAGGGTGCACGGCCTGTGCGCGCGCGATGGCCAACCGTGCGCGCCTGTCGACGTGCCTACTGCCGGCAGCAAGGAGGTCCGCTTCACGCTCGAGCGCGCCGGCACGTATCACTACTGGGCGACGACCACCGGGATGCCGTTGCCGTTTCGCGGCGCGTCCGATACCCAGCTATCCGGCGCGATTGTCGTCGATCCGGCTGAAGGAGCGATCGAGGCCGATCGCGTTCTCGTCATCACCGATTGGACGAGCCTGACGCGTGAGCAACTGAAACTCGTCGCGAACGCCGATGATCCTGGCGTCGAGTTCTTCCGCCTCAATCCACGGTTGACCTTTCTCCTCAATGGATTGTCGTGGCCTGCCACCGAACGCCTCACCTATCGTGTTGGCGACAAGGTTCGCTGGCGAGTGATCAATCTGAGCAGCCAGCGCCACCCGATGCACATGCACGGTTTCTACTACGAGATCGACAGTGTCGGGGATGGACTACGGGAAACGGCCTACCCGGAGGGAAAGAAGCAGCGTGTCGTGACACACCTGATGCAGCCCGGCTCCACCATGGCGATGACCTGGACTCCCGAGCGCCCCGGCAACTGGCTGTTTCACTGCCACATCATGTACCACGTGTCGCCGGACCGCCGGTTGACGGAATCGGGCAGTACCCACGAGGGCCATCATGGGACGCACGATGCCGCCGCAGGGATGGCGGGGTTGATCCTGGGCGTGACCGTCGTTGGCTCGAACGAGACGCCCTCGGACACTGTCGCCGGCGTCGCGCCGCGGAAACTGATGCTGACGATGCGTGGCCAGCCGACGCGACCGGGCGATGAGCCTGCGAACGGGTTCGCATTGACGGAAGGCAGCGATGCGCCGAAGGACGAAGCGCGCGTCCATTCCAGGTCCCACGCTGGTTCTGCGCCGCGGCGAGCCCGTCGAGATCACGCTGGTGAATCGCCTCACCGAAGCCACAGCCATCCACTGGCACGGGATGGAACTCGACAGCTACTACGACGGCGTTCACGGCTGGAGCGGCCTCGGCACGAGAGTCACGCCGCTCATCGAACCAGGCGAGACCTTCGTCGTTCGGTTCACGCCGCCGCGTACCGGAACGTTCATCTATCACACCCACTTGCACGACCACCGTCAGCTCCCGTCAGGGCTTTACGGCGCGATGCTGGTGGTCGATCCGGCCGCACCCGGACAGGCATTTGATCCCACCGTTGACCACGTCTTCGTCATCGGCAGCGCCGGTCGAGAGCTCGACGCGCCGGCAGTTCTCAATGGCACGCGAGATCCGCGGTTCTCGTGGAAGGCCGGCGCTCGACATCGCGTCCGGCTGATCAACATCACGACCAACGGCGTCTTCACCGTGTCGCTGCAAGGCGCGGAAGGGCCAGTGACGTGGCGTCCGCTGACGAAAGACGGCGCTCCCTTGCCACCCGATCGCTGCGTACCGCAACCCGCGCGGCAACTCATCGCCGTCGGCGAGACCTATGACTTCGAGTTTCAGACGCCGCCCGGACGGCAGACCCTATGGCTGGAGGTGCGGACGCCAGGAGGGAAGTGGGAGGTTCAGGGGCAGATTACTGTTCGATGAGGTTCAGGGTTCAGGGTTCAGGGTTCAGGTTCAGGTTCAGCAGGTTCAGCAGTCCCAGCCGGTTGGCGCTTGTCCTTTGCAGGACTCGAGGTATCGCAACAGCCCGGTGGTCGCTTTAGTGGCTCGTACTTGCAGGTCGAAGAGGCGGGTCGCTTCCTCCTCGGAGAAGTAGTTCTTGGTCTGCCCGTCCTCGATGTGGTTGCGGGTTTCGAGCAGTGATGCGCGGGCGATTCGCGCGAAGTGAGCAAACTCTCGCGGCTTGAAACGACCGAATCCTTCCGAAATGTTCGCCGGCGCCGAGCTCGACGACCGGCGAATCTGATCGCGGAACTTGAGGTTTGTGAGCATCGGCCCTGCTTCCGTCAGTTTGAAGATCGTGTCCCGGAGCTCCTTGGAGAGTTGATACGCCTCCAGCTCTTCGAACTTCTGCGCGGTCGCCATCCAGTAATCAACAGCACGCGGAGTGCCATCGAGATCCGTCCAGCAATTCAGGCCAGTCGCGACAAAACGCTGCAACATCTGCAGTCGGTTGGTCGACCATATGTGGCAGTTCCTGCCATTCGGTCTCTGACTCGTGAACCGTCCGTGAACCTTGAACCCTGAACCGTGAACCCTGAACCCTGAACCTCCTGAACCCTGAACCATTGCCTGGTCTATCCTTAGACAGGACTAGGAATGACTCGACGCGAAATGCTGTCCGGGACGGGTTCGGCGATGGCGTGGCTGTCGGTCTCAGGGCTTCAGGCCCAGGCGCCGATGCTCAAAAACATGGGCGGCGAGCCGCCGGGGTTTGGGCACCGTTCGCGCGCCGGAGGGTTTGACATCCTCGAGCACTGTCGCGGCCTCGGTCTCGGTGCAGTCCGCATGAACCTGCCCTCAACAGACCTCGAGGCGGTTCGTCAGCTGCGCAAGAAGATCGAAGGCTACGGGATGCGCGTCATCATCAGCCTGGCGCCGCCGAAAGAGGCGGGCGCGCTTCCGCAGTACGAGGCTGGCGTTCGCGCGGTCAGCGAGCTCGGAGCGGTGACGACGCACGCGTCGTTCACCGCGCGACGCTACGAGGAGTTCGATACCTTCGAAGCCTTCAAGGCGAGCTTCGAGCGTCACCAGCGCTCCGTCGAGCTCGCCGAGCCGGTGCTGCGCAAGCACAAGGTCAAGCTGGCGATCGAGAACCACAAGGGTTGGCGCTCGGCGGAACAGGTCGCCTGGATCAAGCGGCTCGGCAGCGAGTGGATAGGCGCCTGCTACGACTTCGGCAACAACATCGCGCTCTGCGAGGACCCGGCCGAGACCTATCGACTGCTCGCGCCCGTGACGATCTATGTCAGCTTCAAGGACATGGCGGTCGCGCCTTACGATGAGGGCTTTCTGCTATCGGAGATGGCGCTCGGCGAGGGCATGCTCGACATCCCGGGCATGGTGAAAGGCCTCCAGCAGAGGGATCCGAACATGATCTTCGCGCTCGAGATGATCACGCGCGACCCGCTGAAGATTCCCGTCTTCACGAAAAAGTACTGGGCGACGTTCGACGACACGTACAGCCCGCTGCCCGGTCGCGACCTCGCGCGGGTCCTCGAGATCGTGCGCACGACACCGCCGAAGACACCGCTCACGAAGACCACGGGTCTGAGCGCGGCCGATGCGCTGAAGCTCGAAGACGAACTGATCAATCGCTCGATCGCCTACGCCCGGAAGAACCTCTCGCTCTAAGCGCCGATCGACGGTCGCAGCGTTCGTTCTATGGTCCACATGTCCAGCGCATTTGCCGTCGCAGCTCTCATTCTGCTCGCTCAGTCGCCCAAGCCCGCTGCGCCGTTCACGACGCCGCTGACGAAGGCCGAGATGGCCGGCAAGCAGGCCGTGGTCGCGACGACGGTTGGAACGTTCGTCGTCGATTTGCGTCCGGATCTGGCGCCCAATCACGTCGGCTACTTCATCAAGCTGGCCAGGGCCGGGGCGTACGACGGGACGATCTTTCACCGCGTGGTTCGCCTCGGCATCATTCAAGGTGGAGATCCGCTCTCGAAGGATCCGGCGAAGGCGAAGCAGTACGGAACCGGCGGTCTTGGCGTGCTCAAGGCAGAAACGAGCAGCGAGAAGCACACGCGCGGCGCTGTCTCGGCAGTGCTCCAGCCGGGAAAGCCCGATAGCGCTGGCTCTCAATTTTTCGTCTGCGTGACCGATCAACCGGCGCTCGACGGGAACTACACAATTTTCGGGCGCGTCTCCGAGGGCCTCGACGTCGTCACCAAGATCTCCGAGTCTGCCGCCGACGAGAAGGGCTCGCCGCTCGAGCGCGTCGAGATCCGCAGCGTCACCATCCGTGACACGCCGCCGCCTGAACCAGAGCCGTTCGCGGGAGAGTCGCCGGCGCAGTTGGCCAAGCACCGGGCCATTCTCGAGACCTCTGCTGGTCCGATAACCGTCGAGTTCATGCCGGACAAAGCGCCGGAGCATGTACGAAACTTCCTGCGGCTCGCCGCCCTTGGCGTTTTCGACGGGACCTCCTTTCACCGCGTCGTGCGCGGGTTCGTCATCCAGACCGGGTCGCTGACGTCGCGTGGTCCCGTGACCGAAAAGCAGCAGAAAGCGGTACGATCGCTTCAGCCGGAGTTCAACGACACGAAACACGTGAAAGGTGTCCTGTCGATGGCTCGCGGCGACGATCCTGCGAGCGCCATGACGTCGTTTTTCATCGTGACCGGCGAGGCTCCGTCGCTCGACGGCAAGTACACTGCCTTTGGCCGAGTGGTGGACGGCATTGCCGTCGTCGAAGCCATCGAGCAATCCGCGGTCAACGGTGAGGCGCCGGTCAGTCGAATCGAGCTCAAGTCTGTCCGGATCGTCCAATAGCGGGAATCCAAAGGTTCGAAAACCAGATCGACGCCTGCGGCGTCAAAAAGTCGGGATGCCGCGAGTTCAGGGGAAACGCATATGAAGAGTCTCCGAAAGATGACCAGCCTGCCCTCAGCCGTTGTTGTGGCGACCGCCGCTTTCGTTGTGGCCCTGCCCGTTGCCGTTTCGAACCGGGCTCTGGACGACTGGCCACAGTGGCGTGGGCCCAACCGCGACGGACGGTCCGCGGAAACAGGGCTGTTGAAGACGTGGCCGGCTGGCGGCCCGCCGCTCGCCTGGCGGACGACAGGTGCCGGCGAAGGCTATTCGTCCTTTGCCGTGTCCCAGGGCCGGCTCTACACGCTCGGCGCGCGCGGCGACACGGAGTACGTCATCGCGTTCGACGCGGCGAGCGGCAAGCGACTGTGGGAAACCGCGCACGGAAGCCGCTTCAGCAACGATCGCGGCGATGGTCCGCGCGCCACGCCCACCATCGAGGGCGACCGCGTGTACGCATTCGGCGCGAGCGGTGATCTGAGCGTGCTCGATGCGGCGAGCGGCAAGGTGCACTGGAAGGTCAACGTCCTCAAGCAGTACCGCGGCTCGAACATTCAGTGGGGCCTGAGCGAATCACCGCTCGTGCTCGAGGATCGGATTCTCGTGAACGCCGGCGGGACGATCGTCGCCCTCAAGAAGACCGACGGCAGCGCGATCTGGCAGAGTCCCGGCGACGAGGCCGGGTACTCGTCGGCGGTCCTTCATCAGGCGGGCGGCGTCACCGAGGCGATTTTCTTCACGAGTCAGCGCGTCATGGGCGTGGATGTGAGCAACGGCAAACGGTTGTGGAGCTACGGTCAGGTGGCCAACCGAGTCGCGAACATCGCGACGCCCGTGGTTCGGGGCAACCGGGTGTTTGTTTCATCCGACTACGGCACTGGGTCGGCGCTCCTGGAACTCACAGCGTCCGGGAACAGCGTTGGCGCGAAGGAGGTGTACTTCACGCGCCAGATGAAGAACCACCACGCGACGTCGATCCTGGTTGGTGACTACTTGTATGGATTCGACAGCGCGATCCTGACGGCGCTGAAGTTCGACACTGGCGAGGTCGCCTGGCAGAACCGCAGCGTCGGGAAAGGCTCGCTGACCTTCGCCGACGAGCGGTTGTACCTCTACAGTGAAGGCGGTGTGGTCGGGCTCGCCGAGGCGAACCCTGCGGGCTACCGAGAGCACGGTCGCTTCGAGCTCAAGACGGGCCGACTGCCCACCTGGAGCCATCCGGTCGTCTCTGGCGGCAAGCTTTTCCTGCGAGATCAGGACGTTATCTACGCCTACGACGTCAAGGCCAAGTAGGGGTCCGGCTAAAGCCGGACACTACGGCCGCCTGGCACTCGCATGGCCGCATTGGCCTCGTAGTGTCCGGCTTTAGCCGGACCAAAGACCCATCCCACCCCGATCCGGGCCATAATAGAGGTTCGATTCAGGGCCTCGCGGCCGCAAAAGAAGGGTAAACGGGAAGGGTTTTGGCAGACACACGACTGAAGATTGCGGTTTTCATCGACTTCGACAACATTGAAATCGGGGTCAAGAGCACGCTGGGCGTGCAGTTCGACATCGGGGTAGTCCTCGAAGCACTCAAGGAGCGGGGCGACGTCGTCTCCAAGATCGCCTATGGCGACTGGACGCGCGCCGGGGACTACAGTCGGTCGCTGACGCAGCACGCAACCAAGCTGGTCCAGCGCAACCTGACTCCAGGCGGCGACAAGAACGGCGCCGACATCAACCTTGCGCTCGACGCCCTCGAGATGGCGTTCACGCACGGCCACATCAACGCCTACGTGATCGTCGGCGGCGACAGCGACTTCATCAGCCTCGTCGAAAAGCTCAAGCAGTACGACAAACAGATTTTCGTGGTCGGCGGCCGGGCGTTCACCAGCCTGGTCATGCAGCGCAACTGCCACGAGTTCATCGCCTACGAGAACCTCACCGGCTCGCGGCGTTTCCAGGACCGCGGTCAGAAGAGTGCACCGTCGACGACGCAGCAGGCGCCGCTCGATCAGGTGTTGCCGCTCGTGCGCCGCGCGCTCAAGGTGCTGACCGATCGCGAGGTCACGCCGCAGCTTGGATTGCTCAAGAGCACGCTCCTGCAGCTTGATTCGACGTTCTCGGAGCGCACCTACGGCGCAGGCAGCTTCCGCGACTTTGCGCAGAAGCTTTCAGCCGCAGGGCACGTCGTCCTCCGCGAGTCAGGCAGGAACGTTCTCGTCGAGCTCAGCGACGCCGTTCCTGTGGGCTCCTCTGCCACAAGCTCAGGGCAGGCCGCTTCGGCAAGCTCAGGGCAGGCCGGGGAGGATGGTCGTCAGCAATCCTCGTCAGAGCCGATCGCGCGCGAAGCCGCGGCGGCGACCAATGGGACCGGTGCTCGAGCGGCGGATGGCATTCGCGAGGTCCGGCGGCTGATTCAGACCGCCCCGCGTGCACCGCGATGGCCGATGTATATCCGGCAGTTGAAACAGTTTCTGCGCGGAGTCGATGCCGCGTTCGACGAGCGCAAGTACGGTTTCGAGACGCTCGGCGATCTGATGAGGGCCTGTCAGAGGGATGGGCTCCTTCGCATCGAACGCGATCGTCAGGGCGGCATGCGTATCTTCCCAGGGACAGTGACGCCCGCCGCGGACGTGCCGCGGCCTCACACGAGCCTGCCGCCGGCGCCGAAACGCCGGACGCCGACGCCGTCGCCGAACCCGCTGAGTCGTTCGAGTCGGGATGGGTGCCACCCGTCGAGCCGTCGAGCGAGGCGGAGGTCGTCGAGGGCTCCGTTCTACAGGAAATTGAAGTGCCGGCGGTCGTCGACGCGGAAGAAGCGCCCGCGCCTGCCGAGCGGCCGTCCCGCCGTCGTCCGCGCGCGGCGAAAGCTGCCCGGCCTGGTCCGGGGGAACCGCGAGCGCCGCGAAAGTCGACTGCCACTGCGAGTCGGCAGGACCCTGCCGCGTTCGCTCCTGCCGGATCGAAAACGCGTAAGTCCGCCGGCCGTCCCAAAACCACTCGGAGCCGCACGCGCAGCGACGTTTCCCAGGAGTAGGTTGTGATTCGGACGGCGCTCTAGTCTTTCCCGAGGGGCTTTGCCCCTCGGACTCCCCGACACGCTCTCTCGCGCGCCGCTTCGCCGGCGCGCTCCGGTCGCGTGGCTCGCTCGCGGCGCTCGCTCGCACGGCTTCCCCCCGGGCGATTTGTGAAATAGGTTCTAGCCGTCGTCGGCGAACGGAAGCGCAGTACCGCCGGGCGGTTCGCTCGGATCGACCAGGTTGTGCACGCTGACGCCAAGCAGGCGAATCGGCCGCTGGCCGGCCTCGGTCCGATCGAGGAGCGCACACGCCCGGGCTGAAAGCGCGTCGGCATTCCGCGTCGCCGGGAGCTGGCTGTGGCTGCGCGTGATCGTCGTGAAGTCTGAATACCGCACTTTGATTGTCACGGTCCGGCAAAGCAGCGCTCGCCGCTCCAGCCACGCCGCATCGCCGCGCGCCATCTCGTCGATCGCGGAACGGATCTCGTTGAGATCGGTGAGGTCCTGCGAGAAGGTGTTCTCGCTGCCGCAGGATTTCGTGACGCGGTTCGGTACGACCGGACGATCGTCGATGCCGTCGGCGAGCTGACGCAGCCATTCGGTTTGGCTGCCGACGGCGTCGCGCAACGTCGCGTCGCTGGCGGCTCGCACATCCACCAGGCGCTCGATTCCGCGTTCGCGCAGTCGGGCGGCAGTGACCGGGCCGACTCCCCAGAGCGCATCGACCGGCAACCTCTGAAGAAAGTGCTCCACGCGTTCTGGTGAGATCACCGTCAGTCCGTCCGGCTTCTTCCACGCCGAGGCGATCTTGGCGAGGAACTTGTTGGGCGCGACTCCCGCCGACGCGGTCAGTCCGGTGGTCTCGCGAATCTGAACCTTCAGGCGCTGCGCCACGACGCGTCCCAGCGCCTCACCCCAGGCGTTCTCCGTGACGTCGAGGTACGCCTCATCGAGCGATAGCGGCTCGACGAGGGGCGTCACCTCCCGAAAGAGCCGGAACACCGCCTGGGACGCGTCCTTATAGCGAGCAAAGTCTGGCCGGACGATGACGAGCGACGGGCACAGCCTGACCGCTCGAGCCATCGGAATCGCCGAGCGCACGCCGAAGGCGCGCGCTTCGTAGCTCGCGGCTGCGACGACCCCGCGTTCGGACGGACGGCCGCCGACCGCCACCGGTTTCCCGCGCAGCGAGGGATTGTCGCGCTGCTCCACGGACGCGTAGAACGCGTCCATGTCGATGTGCAGGATCCGCTTGATCGCGTCAGCTCCCTTTGCGGCGTCAGGCGTTCCACCCGCGCGCGAGCTTGGTGACGCCCGGCATCGGGACGGGCGGCACGGGAAGCGGCCCGAACGCAATCTGCGGCGGCGCCAGCTCCTGCTTGGCGTTGAGGATGTCGTCCCACTTGATTTCCTGGCCGGTGTAAGCGGCCTCGCGACCCATGATCGCCGTGAGCGTGCTCTCGGCCACCTGCTTCAGCTCGTTGTATGGCTTACCCGAGCGGATGCTGGCGATGAGGTCGGTGTGTTCCTGAACGTAGGGGCTGACAGGCTTGCCGGTCCGCTCGAATGTCCACGCGTTCGCCCCGGTGATTCGTCCGGGTGAATCCGACGACAGGCTGGCCATTCCCTTCGCGCCGATGAAGTGTTCGTCGACCTTGCCGGCGGTGCCGTTAATCTGCCGGCACATGCTCATGACCCTGGCGCCGCTCGGATACTCGAAGTCGATCGCGAAGTGATCGTAGATGTGGCCGTACTTGGGATCGGTCCGCCACTGGCGGCCGCCGGCGCCGATCGCCTTGACCGGATGCGCGTTGAACACCCAGTTGGCGACGTCGATGTTGTGCACGTGCTGTTCGACGATGTGATCGCCGGAGAGCCAGGTGAAGTACAGCCAGTTGCGAATCTGCCATTCAGCGTCCGTCCACGCCGCCTGACGCGCGTGGTTCCAGAGGCCACCCTGGTTCCAGAACACCTGACCGCTCATCACGTCGCCGATCGACCCGTCGTGAATGCGTTTGATGGTTGGAATGTATTCGGCCTGATGCCGACGCTGGGTGCCGACGCCGATGCCGAGTCCCTTCTGCTTGGCCGTTTCGTAACTCGCAAGCACCGACCTGATGCCGGCAGAATCCACTGCGACCGGCTTCTCGGTGAAGATATGCTTGCCAGCCGCAACGGCAGCTGCGAGGTGCGCGGGCCTGAAGCCTGGGGGCGTCGCGAGGATCACGTAGTTAATGTCGGACGCCAGCACCTTCTGATAGGCATCGAACCCGGAGAAACATCGCTCGTTGGTGACCTTGTACTTCGATGCGAGCGCGGCGTTGCTGGCCGTTTCCTTGGCCAGGTTGGCACGGCACTCGGCGAGGCGATCCGGTAACAAATCACCGAGCGTCACGATCTCGACGCCATCCGACGATCGCATGACGTCCATCGCCGCACCCGTGCCGCGGCCGCCGCAGCCGACGACGCCGACCCGAATCACATCGGAGCCGGCAACCGACGCGCCGCCATTGAACATCATCGCCGCAGTCGCCGCCGCCGTGGTCTGCACGAACGAACGCCGCGAAACCGATCCGATCTCATCGTTGGTCATGTGCGTAATCCTCGTAGTCGTTGTCCTCGCGGAGCTCAGGGCTCACGAACCAGCCGAAAGCCGACAAACGGGCCGTCGGAGAGCCACCAGCGGCTCTTGGGGAGTTGTGGATCCCGTTCGTTCCACGAATCGTCCTGAACGGTGCGGGCGGAGGGACCGAGCGTGCCGGGCGCGTCGCGGAACGATCCGCCGCGCGTGACGGAGATCCCTGTGCCGCCAGGGCCGGGCACGCCGGTCGTAACCCACTCGGCGGCGTTGCCAAGGAGATCGAAGAGACCGAGCGCATCGGCAGCCTTCGTCCCGACCGGATGTGTGCGCGCCGATGCGTTGCCGCTGTGCCACGCGAGCGCGTCGATTCGATCTGGCGTCGCCGCGTCCTTCCCGACGGCGAGCGCGGCGGCATGCGCCCATTCGGCTTCGGTGGGCAGCCGATACTTCTTTCCGGTCTTGGTCGAGAGCCAGGCGGCAAAGGCCTGAGCCGCCGGCCTGGCGATGCTGATAGCCGGGTAGCCGGCGTGACCCCAGCCGTAGTCGGGCGCACCGTAGGGCTGCGACGGGCGCGCGACCGCGTCCGTACCGCCACCGCCCTTCGGCTCGTCGAGGCCGAGCGCGTAGACGTCGTACATGTCCCACGTCACTTCGGTCCGGCCAATCAGGAAGGGCTTGACCTCCACCGACTGCCCGTTGAGCGTCACCGTGCCGCCCGGCACCGGGACCATTTCAAACGTGACGACTGTGCCCGCGATGGACTCGCGATAGGCTTGAGGGGCGCCCGGCGCCGTCTGCGCCAGGAGTGCCGGTGCGAGCGCGCACACGAACGTGGCCGTGACCAGGTATGTTGAACGCATTGCGCCCTGTTCGACCACTGATTGTACTCGCGCTCGTCGGGCTTCGCATCGGTCCCGATCCGCCTCTATCTGAGGCCGTCTCTCAGCGTTCCGCACGAATTCGCCCAGGTTCACATGGGCATGCCGGTGCGGATCCGGCTGTACAGCTCGAGTGAGGACAGCAGCAGGGACCGCCGCGGCGGCTGCGTTCGCGCGGGTCGCCGCGCTCGATCAGATGATGAGCGATTACCGCCCCGACAGCGAGCTCCGGCGTCTCGGTAGCTCGTGGTCGCCGGTAAGCCGCGAGCTCTTTGCCGTGCTCGAGCGGGCGATCGAGATCGCGGACGCGACCGGCGGCGCCTTCGATCCAACGGTCGGGCCGCTCGTCGCGTTGTGGCGTGAGGCGCGCCACAGCCGCCGTCTCCCCGACGCCACGGCGCTCGACGCGGCGAAGCGCCTTGTTGGATGGCGCCTCGTCGAGCTCGATAGAGCGCGTCCTGCCGTCCGTCTCGCGCGCGAGGGAGTCCGTCTCGATCTCGGCGGGATCGCCAAGGGTTACATCATCCAACAGGCGCTCCAGGCGATGATCCCGTTCGGCGTGACGCGGGCCCTCGTCGAAGCCGGCGGCGACATCGTCGTCGGCGACGCGCCGCCGGGGCGTGATGGCTGGAGCATCGACGTGACAGGGTCCGATGCGGAGTTCGTTGCGCGCGCCGCGCGGCTGACGAACGCGGCGCTGGCAACGTCGGGGCCGACCGCGCAGTTTGTCGAGATCGACGGCGTGCGTTACTCCCACGTCGTCGATCCGCGAACAGGTCTCGGCCTGACGAATCAGGTCACCGCGCGCGTGATCGCCGCGGATGGGGCGACGGCAGACGCGCTGGCCACTGCCTTGACCGTCGCGCCACACACGCTGTCACGTATTCGCCGCCAGTTCCCAGACGCGGCAATGTCGCTCGTTCAGCGGTAGAACCCTGCACGCCTTGAACCCTGAACTCGAACCTGAACCTGAACCTTGAACCTTGAACCTGAACCTCTTACCTGTCAGCCCACCGCGCCCACGGGACGAGTAGCCACAGCGCAAGCGCCGACCACGCCAGCGTCGTGACATTCGGCGGAGGTGGACCGAACGCGGCGGCAAAGTAAGCGATGAGCAGAAACGCGATCAACAGCCAGAACGAGACCCGCCGCGCCCCGGGGATCCGGAGCGAATGTAGATCACCAGCCCGGCAGCGAACATCGTGAGCTCGACGGCGAGCGTGGCCGGGATCGAGTTCCACAAGCCCAGACCGAGATAAGGCCCGTGGGGCAACAGCGGCACATCCGGCCGGTGTGAGATCACGTCGAGTACCCAGTGACTCAGCACGCCCGCGCCGAGCAGCAGCGCCACCCCGGCTGCCCCGGGAAACTTGCGCCAGGGGTTCGCGCGTATCGAGAACCAGAAAGCCGCAAACAGTGCTGCCCAGACGAGGCTGCCCACCAAACTGTGCGTGATCGGATAGTCGAAGAAATCGAGCGGGGTGAAAGCGGTGATGCCTGGCGCGATAGCGACATGCTCGAGGTCCAGCAGGAGCATGACCGGCCAAATGAGATCCACGAGTTGGACGGCCACGAACCAGGTCGCTAGCGACACTCGCGGCTCGACGCGCCTGGCGGCCAGGCCGATAGCCATGTGGCCGAGAAACATGTCGGCAGTATAGTCAAGACATGGAGAAGCCTCCTCGAGTCGAACGGCACGCCGGCCTCGCGTGGATCAGAGGAAGCGGCGTCTGCCGCCGCTGGAACGGCATCGAATACAAGCTCGGGATGTCAGGGAAGAACGTCGGCGCCAAGTCGCTGTCGATGAACGTAGCGGTGATACCTCCCGGCGGGATCGCGGGAGCGCACATCCACGTCGGCTTCGAGGTGATGCTCTACATCCTCGAAGGCCGCGTCCGCCACGACTATGGTGACGAGCTCGCGCACCGCGTCGAGCACACCGCCGGGGACTTCATCTTCATCGAGCCCGGCGTACCGCATGAGGTCTACAACCTCAGCGACACCGAACCGGTCGTCGCCGTCGTCGCGCGATCGAGCGCCGATGAGTGGGACAGGATTGTCGAATACAAGAAGAAAGTCTGAAGTCTGAAGTTCGAACGCTGAAGTTTTGCAACTTCGAAGTTCGAACGTCCGAACCCCGAACCCCGAACCCCGAACTAAGAACCAGCCCTCAACGCCACTATCGGATCGACCCGTGCTGCACGCCGCGCGGGGAGGTACGCGGCGCCGAGAGCGATGGCCGTCATCAGCAACGCCGCGCCGGCGAGGCTCCCTGGGTCCGTTGGCGTCAGCCCGAACAGGAGCGACGCGTCAGACTCGCGAGCTCGGCAATGGCCGCGGAATTTCGCCAGCAGCGACGCCGACGACCGTGAAGGGGCGGCGGTTGAGCTCGATCGATCGCCCCACGACGCCTGGATCGCGGTTGAACCGCCGCGCCCAGTACAACTCGCCCAGCACGGCGACGGCGGTTCCGAGTGGCGGCAGATCGTCGCGCCCGGTGAACGTCCGCCCGTGGATCGGTCGGACCCCAAGCACGTCGAAGAAGTTGCCCGAGACGATCCCCGCGCGTTCGTCGGCTGGTGCGCCTGTGCCTTCGAGCCGGACGGTGACGTCGACGTGGCCAAACGCTGCGAGATCGACCGCCGCCGCGGCACGATTGCGATAGTCCGCGTAGTCCGGATACGACAGTCCGGCGTTCGGCTTGCCATCGTCGAGGCGGATGACCTCGTGAGCGTCAGCGATGTCCGGCGGTCTGAAGAAGACGGCATTGACTGCCAGGAAGAGCGCCGCGTTGAGGCCGGCGCCAAGCGCAATCGTCAGGATAATCGCGCCGCTCTGCGCCGGCTGGCGCAGCAGCAGCCGCGCGCCGAACCCGAGATCGCGCCAGAAGGACGCGACGCTTGCGAAGCCCCACGCGTCGCGCGCCCGTTCGCGAAACACCGTCGGGTTGCCGAACAGCCTGCGGGCCTCGTACTCCGCTTCGCGCGGGTCCATGCCGCCGTCGATGAGCGCCTGGCGCCGCAGCTCCATGTGCAGTCCGCATCTCGTCGGCCAGCTCGTCGTCGAACCGGCGACTGAAGAGAGAGCGGATCCGGCGAACCCACGCCGCGGCGCGTTCCCCTAGAGTGTCCATGGGTCGTCCTTATCTGACGCGCTTCAGCCTTCAGCATTTCTCATGACTCTCGTGATCGCCTGAATCAGCCGCTCGAATCCGGACTCGGCCTGTCCGAGCTGCCGCCGACCGGCCGGCGTGAGACGGTAGTAGCGCGCCCGCCGATTGTTGACCGAGTGCCCCCACTCGGACGCAATCCAGCCCTGCACCTGCAGCCGCTGCAATGCCGGATAGAGCGATCCCTCCTCGACGTGAAGGACCTCGTCGGACAGCTGCCGGATGTGCTCGGCGATGCCGTAGCCATGCATCACACCGCGCGTGAGGCTCTTGAGGATCAGCATATCCAGAGTGCCCGGCAGCAGGTCCTGACGGTCCGTGCGCTTCTTTCCCATAGACGATCTATGGGTATAAACGGTTAGCGTCTCGATGTCAACGATTTCTCTTGCGCGGATGACGCGGGAGGCTTACCAGCCGGTGTGCCGCGTCGGCGTGCGGGCAGCGGCGCCGGGCCACATCCGCTGTGTGAGATCTTCGAGCTCGTCCTGGAGCCCGGCGGTCATCATGCCGAAGGTCCGGTAGGCGCGCGCGAGGGCGCGCTGGCCCGCGGTGTCGAGGAGGTAGTGCTTGCGGCGCCGTCCGCCGCGCTGCGCCGTTGGCGTGCCGACATACGGGCAGACCATGCGCTTGGCGACGAGCCGGTCGAGCGTGACGTAGACGGCGCTCGCCGGAAGATCGCGGCCGGTGCGGGTGACAATCTCTCGGTGGATTGCGGCGCCGAACGCGCCGTTGCCAAGCCGCAGGAGCGCGAGCAGGACCAGCTGCTCGAACTCGCCCAGAATCGCGCCGAACGGGAACGGCTTCATATAGCTAACATTGTATACTATGGCAGGACCACCATAAACCCCTGATTTGACGCCAGAAACCGCCGACCTCGCGCCGCCGTCCGCTAAAAGTATTTGCAGGCGGAGTCGTCGTGGCCAATAATCATTGCCTTCAAAGCGGCCACGCATTTGTGGTGCCTCCCCGCTTGATCCCGCGTCAGTCAACAACGCGTCGGCACATGGCGGAAGCTCACTAGCGTAGGCGTGGTGCATTCAAACTACTGGAAAGGACGAACTCCTATGGGCTCGGCATCAGCAGGCGATACCATCCGCAGCATCAGCAACTGGAACCTGGGGGTCAGATCGACGACGACTTCGCGCAGCAAGGCCAGCGAGGAGTTCGGCTCGCTCACATTCAACGAGGAGGCGCAGCGGGCCCGGCTGCCCAAGGACGTGTATCGCGCCCTCCGGCGCGCGGTCGCGCATAGCGAGCCCATCGACGCGTCGGTTGCCGACACCATCGCGAGCGCGCTCAAGGACTGGGCCGTCGAACACGGCGCCACGCACTACACGCACTGGTTCCAGCCGATGACCGGCATCACCGCCGAGAAGCACGACGCGTTCCTGTCGCCGAGTGCCGACGGCCGCGCCGTCGCCGAGTTCAGTGGCAAGGAGCTCATCAAGGGCGAACCGGATGCCTCGAGTTTCCCCTCCGGCGGCATGCGCTCAACCTTCGAGGCGCGCGGCTACACGGCGTGGGATCCGACCAGCCCGCCCTGGCTGCTCGTGATGTCGAACGGCACGACGCTCGTCATTCCGACGGCGTTCGTCAGCTGGACCGGTGAGGCGCTCGACAAGAAGACGCCGCTCCTCCGCTCGATGGAGGCGCTCTCGAAGCAGGCCGTCCGCATCCTGAAGCTGTTCGGCTCGAAGGCCCACCGGGTCGTGACGACCTGCGGGCCCGAGCAGGAGTACTTCCTCATCGACCGGCAGTTCTTCTTCAACCGCCCGGATCTCATCAACGCCGGCCGGACGCTCTTCGGCGCCAAGCCCCCCAAGGGCCAGGAGCTCGAGGATCAGTACTTCGGGGCCATCCCCGACCGCGTCCTCTCGTTCATGATGGACGTCGAGCGCGAGCTCTACAAGGTCGGCGTCCCGGTCAAGACCCGTCACAACGAGGTCGCCCCGAGCCAGTACGAAGTCGCGCCGATCTTCGAGAACGCCAACGTCGCCACCGACCATCAGATGATGACGATGGAGATGATGCGACGGATCGCGCCGAAGTACGGTCTCGCGTGCTTGCTGCACGAGAAGCCATTTGCCGGGGTCAACGGCTCGGGCAAACACCTCAACTGGAGCATGAGCGACGACCTCGGGAACAACCTCCTCAACCCGGGCGAGGCGCCGCACGACAACGTGCAGTTCCTGGTCTTCTGCGCCGCGGTGATCCGCGCCGTCAACAAGTTCCAGGGCCTGCTCCGCTACAGCATCGCCAGCGCTGGCAACGACCACCGCCTCGGCGCCAACGAAGCGCCGCCGGCGATCATCTCGATCTTCCTCGGCGACATGCTGACCGACATCTTCCAGCAGATCGAGAAGGCGGGCAGCGCGAAGAGCACCAAGCCCGGCGGGATCCTCGACATCGGCGTGAGCGTGCTGCCGAAGCTCCCGCGCGACGCGGGCGACCGCAACCGCACCAGCCCGTTCGCCTTCACCGGCAACAAGTTCGAGTTCCGCGCGGTCTCGGCCAATCAGAGCATCGCGTTCCCGAACGTGTCGCTCAACGTCGCGGTCGCCGAATCCCTCGACTACTGCGCGACCGAGCTCGAGAAGAGCCTCAAGGGCGGCAAGAAGCTCCAGGCCGCGGTCAAGGACCTCCTGTCCAAGATCATCAAGGAGAACAAGCAGATCATCTTCAACGGCAACAACTACGCCGACGAGTGGCAGAAGAGACGCGGCCAAGCGTGGACTACTCAATCACAAGACGTCGGTCGACGCGTACGGCGAGGTCCTGAAGCCCGACGTCGTGAAGGCGTTCGAGAAGTACGGCGTGCTCAACGAGCGCGAGCTCAAGGCGCGCTACGAGGTCGCCCTCGAACAGTACGTGAAGACCCTCAACATCGAGGGACAGCTGATGGTTCTCATGGCCAACCGCTACATCCTCCCGGTCGCCTACAAGTACCAGGGCCAGGTGGCCGAGAGCGTCGCGGCAGTCAAGGCGGCAGGCGGGACGTCGAAGGAGGGGAAGAAGACCCTCGACCAGATCGTCAAGCTGACCGACGAGTTCAAGCAGAAGGCAGACAAGCTACAGGAGCTGCTCGAGCACGAGGGCGGCGGCGGCGCCGACAAGCACGCGAAGTTCTTCCGGGACAAGGTCGTGCCGGCGATGGAGTCGCTGCGCGAGACCGGCGACAGCCTCGAGTCGATCGTGCCGCACGACACCTGGCCGTTGCCGACCTATCGCGAGATGCTGTTCATCAAGTAACACCCGCCAATCGCTCAGGCAAGCGGCGTTCGGTCGAGGCGCCCGGGACCATCCGGGCGCCTTTTTTTTGCGCTTCTGCTATCGTGTCGGCACCGTTCGTCCAAACAGACCTGCAAAGGAGCCAGCATGGTGATTCGTCACATCGGCGTCGGGTCCCTGGCAAGGATGCTCGCTGCTCTCTACGCGTTGTGGGGCCTCATTTTCGGCGTGATCGTGGCGTTGTTTTCACTGGTCGGCGCCGGAATAGGCGCGGCGAACGACGACCCGACGGCGGGGTGGCTCAGCGGGTTGTTCGGTGTTGGCGCGATCGTGTTTCTTCCGATTTTCTACGGCGTCCTTGGCGCGATTGGCGGGGCGATCACTGCCGTGATGTACAACGTCGTCGCCGGGATGGTCGGCGGCCTCCACATCGAGACCGAATAGCGCGTGCACCACGGTGGGAGTTCAGTGCGTCGACCGTTCCTCACCGCGCGCTGGACCGACCTCGTCATTCTGAATTACGAGGTCCCGCCCGCCGTGGTGTTGCCCCTCGTCCCGCGCGGCACTGAACTCGACATCTGGCAGGGCCAGGCGCTCGTGAGCCTCGTCGGGTTCCTCTTCACCGACACGAGGGTTCACGGCCTCGCGATTCCCGGGCACCGGCACTTCGAGGAGGTCAATCTCAGGTTTTACGTGCGCCGTCGGGTCGCTTCGGCGCCCGATCGTCGCGCGGTCGTCTTCGTCCGCGAGCTCGTCCCGCGCTACGCGATTGCGGCAATCGCGCGTTTCCTCTACAACGAGCCGTACTTGTCGATTCCGATGCGCCATCACGGAGGACTCCACGCGGATCGTGGCGGCGACATCGAGTATGCGTGGCGCTACGGCACAGGGGACTTCTCGCTGAGCGCAACGGTTGAGGGCCCGGCAGCGGTCCTGGCCAGCGGATCGGAAGCTGAGTTCATCACCGAACACTACTGGGGATACACGCGCCAGCGCGATGGCGGCACGAGCGAGTACGAAGTCGAACACCCGCGGTGGCGCGTCTGGACTACGCCCCGCGCGACGTTCCGCGGTCCTGCGGCGTTGCTCTACGGGCCGGTGTTTGGCGAGGCACTCTCCGGCGCGCCGCGCTCGGCGTTCGTCGCGGCCGGATCGGAGGTCGCCGTCCACTCAGGCCAGCGAATCACGTAACCGGCGGCAAGTGCCCTTCGGCTCGCGACCAGTGCTCGTCGAGAAGCGCGTTGGTCTCGGCGGCGCGATGGATGGGCAGGCCGTGGCCGGCGTCGGCGATTTCGACGTATCGAGACCCTGGAATTGCCGTTGCCAGCGCCCGTCCGGTTGAACGACCGGCAATGCGATCCTCGACGGCCGAAACCACGAGCGTTGGGATAGTCGCGAGCTCGTTCAACCGCGCACCGGCGTCGAACTTCGACATCGCTTTCAACTGCTTCATGACGATCGGCGGCTGGTCGGCAAGGTCGTGACCGAACAGCGGCTGCAGCTCCGCGGCAAGGCGCGCGCGATCGACTTGCTGGAGATACCGCTCGGGCATGATGAGCTCGAGAAAGGCGTTTCGTCGCTGTGCGCGCGTACCGATGCGCATCCGCAGGGCGGTTCCGAGCATCGGGAGCGTGATCGCCGATCCGTCCTTGCCCCGGGCAAAGGTGCAAAGAAACGCCAGGCTCTTCACGCGTGCCGGCGCCGCGAGTGCCAGGGCCTGAGCAATGACCCCGCCCATCGAGTGTCCGGCGACGTGGAAGCGATCGACACCCTCCGCATCCATGATCGCCAGCGCGTCGGCGGCCATCGCTTCGATCGTGAACTGACCGTCGCGGATGGTGCTCCCCCCAATCCCGCGATTGTCGAACGAGACCAGCGTGTAGCGATCGCTCAACGCCGCGATCTGAGGGCGCCAGGCGTTGCCAATTGCCCCGACGCCCTGGATGAGCAGGACCGGCGGCCCCTGACCGGTCCGAGCGTAATGGAGTGACGCGCCCGCAGTGTCCAGGTTCGGCATCAGTGTCGATGTTTCCGCAGCCTCCCACGATTATCCGATCACTTCGAGCGATCTCACGCGCGCCGGCCCGCTTCGCCCAGCTTCAGCTCGTACCAATTCACGCGTCGGGTCAGGAACATCAGCAGCGCGAGCATGACAAAGAGGCCCACCGAGCCAGCCAGCAGCGCATAATCCTCGAGCCGTAGCAGCAAATACAGATAGCCGTAGAGTGTCGCCATCGCAGCGCCCATGAGGGCGCCCCTGCGCCGTCCGCCAAGAACCCAGCTCCAGTACCACGACAGCAGCAGGACGGTCGCGGCCGCTGCGGCGGCATAGGCGAAGTCGAATCCACGATGTTCCGCAAGCGACAACAGCAGCAGATAGAAGACGCACATCGTGAACCCGACAAACAGATATTGAATGGGATGAACCAGGACGCCGCCGGTGATCTCCCAGGCAAACGCCAGGACGAAGGTCATGACGATGAAGAGGACGGCGTACTTGACCGCTCGTTCAGTCTGCACGTAGATGTCCACCGGCTGAATCAGCGCGACGCCGAACGACGCCGCGGCCGCCTGGCGTGCCAGCGCATCGTCGACCTGCGGCTCGTCGCCCTTCCAGTCCGCCGCGAACCCGCGGCCGAAGTAAGGCACCCGCCACGAGGCGGCAAAGCCGGTCTCATCGACTCGCGGCGGATCCGGCGCGGTGCCGACGAAGCTTGGATGCGGCCAACTCGACGTCAGCTGCACGGTCGTTTCGTTGCCAGCGGGCAGGACGCGGAGTTCGCGGGTGCCTCTGAGCTCGAGATCGAGCTCGAAGGGATATGGTTCGGTCCGGTCTGGTGTCAGGCCCGGTGCCGGCGCCTCGACGCGCGAGATGAGCAGGCCGATGCGCGCCGAGCCAGGGACGAAGCGCTGGGTCTGCCCATTCCAGTTCAGATCGATCGCGCGGGCGATTCCCCGCGGGTCGCCGACGCCGAGGCTGATGGTCGCGCGATCCCAGTGAATGAGATCGGGGACCGGCCTGACGTCGCCCATCCGGGGCGGAGCAAATCGCCCGCGTAGTTTGAGCTTGGCGGTATAGACGACGACGGTGAAGAGCGATCGCTTGCGCTCGCCGGGATCGACGGTTCCGTCAATCTCCAGCGCCTCGGGAAGAAAATGAAAGGAGGACGCTGAGCTCTGGAGGCGTCCTGACGAGTCGGTCCACGAATAGCGGTACGGGACCGACAGCACCGGGCCGCCAATCGTCTGTTCGCCACCCCAATTGCCGCTGACCTCGGACACGACCTGGTTGCGGCGCGACGCGCGCTCGCCGACGACACCGCACATCATCGTCAGCGGGACGTTCAGCATCATCAGAATGACTCCCATGATCAGCAGTCGAGCGATCGGCGACGTTCTCATCCATCCCTCCTGAGGAATGCGGCCATTACAGCGCGACACCGGGACCAGCACGATGACGCGGTGAAGGAAAAGCGGCGGCAGATTGTGGCCGCACTAAGGCAGCGAGAGAGGCGCCAGAATCGGTTACATTCAGAACCGATGTCTGCAGCCGCGCGCCTCATCTCGGTCGTCGAGGACGAAGACACGATTCGAGAGATGGTCCGCCTCGCTCTTGCGAAGGAGGGCTATCGGACCGAGGTGTTCGATGATGGGGTGACGGCGTGGGAGGCGTTCAGTCGCGCGCTGCCGGATCTGGTGATCCTCGACATCGGCCTGCCTCGCCTCGACGGGCTCGAGATTTGCCGACGGCTGCGCGGACGTTCTGAAAGCCTGCCGATTATCTTCGTCACGTCGCGCGAAGAGGAGTTCGATCGGGTGCTTGGCCTCGAGATCGGCGCCGACGACTACCTGTGCAAGCCGTTCTCGATGCGCGAGCTGATGGCCAGGGTCAAGGTGCTCTTGCGGCGCGCCAACGCCACGGACGCCGCGGCGCGCTCGACCGAGGATCAGCCGGTCGTCTGCGGCCGGTTGACGATCGATCCGCTGCGGCTCGCGGTGGCATGGGACGGACGTACCGTGGCGCTGACGGTCACGGAGCTCCTGCTGCTGCAGGGGCTTGTCCGCCGGCCCGGAATCGTCAAGACCCGGGAACAGCTCATGATCGACGCGTATCCCGACCGCGTGTCGGTCAGCGATCGAACGATCGACAGCCACGTCAAGCGCATCCGGCGGAAGTTCCAGGTCGTGGATTCGGCGTTCGATCAGATCGAGGGCGTCTACGGCGCTGGCTACCGCTATCGCGTGCCCTGATGACGCGGGACTTCGTGGCTGACCCGCCTCCGTCGCTTGCGGCCATCGCGGATCGGCCGCCGCCTGCTGGCGTTCAACCTGCTGTTGGTGTTTCTTCCAGTCGCCGGAATTCTCTATCTCGACGTCTACGAGACCCGCCTGCTCGACGTGCAGGAACGTGGCATGGTGCAGCAGGGCCGTCTCGTCGCTGCGGCGCTTGGCGACCGGGACCGCATCCTGCCGGACGAGGCGGAAGCGATGCTGTCGCGACTCGGTCGGCGCGGTGACGCGCGGATCCGTGTCTACGACGCGGCGGGCGTGCTGCTGGCCGACTCGGTGCGCGCGCCGGACGTCGGTGTTCCCGAGCAGCCCTCTGACGCGGCGTCCAGTGGTTATGCCAAGGCGTCCGGTGTTCGCGAACGTCTTCTCTACAGGCTCGGTGCGTGGCTAGCCGGCGTGCGCCGGGCGATGGGGTCGCTCGCACGATCCATGCTGGCGCGGTCACGCGCCACCTCGAGCGACGGCCCTCCCGATCCGACGCCGGGGCCGGAGCTTCGCGCCGCGCTCGAAGGGCGGTATGGCGCCGATGTGCGGCCGACACCGGGCCAACGTTCGCTGACACTCTACAGCGCAGTTCCTATCCGTCACGGCGACCGCGTTGTCGGCGTCGCGCTCGTGTCGCAATCGACGTTCCGCATCCTGCAGGCGCTCTACGAGGTTCGCCTGCGTATCTTCGAAATCGTCATCGCGTCGTTTGCCGCCGCCGTCGTCATCGGGCTGCTGATGTCGGCGACGCTCGTCCGGCCGCTCGTCCGCCTGCGCCACGCGGCGCTCGCGCTGTCGGACCGCCGCGCGACCCCTGCCGGCTTCGGCCACGTCGATCGCAAGGACGAGATTGGGGACCTGGCAAGGACGCTCGAAGAGCTCACGGCACGGCTCGATGCCCACATCAAGCTCCTCGAATCGTTTGCGGGCGACGTGGCGCACGAGTTCAAGAACCCGCTGGCCTCGATTCGCGTTGCCGCGGAGGTCATCGCCTCGACCGAGGATCACGCCGAACGGCAGCGTCTTCTCGAGATGCTCACGCGCGACGTCGACCGACTGGAGCGGTTGGTCTCCGGGGTTCGGGAGCTGGCGCGAGTCGACGCACAGCTCGCGCACGAGGAGGTGGCCACGGTCGACGTGTCGGTCCTGCTTGACGAGCTGGTCAACGGATTTCAGCAGCGCGATCCACGCGTCCGATTCGCGAGCAGGACCCGGCCGTTGGGCGTCTACGTTCGTGCGTCTCCAGATCGCCTTGCGCAAGTCGTCGAGAACCTGCTCGACAATGCGACGAGTTTCGCGCCGGCCGACTCCTTCGTCGAAGTCTCGATCACGTCTGAGGGCGCGACGTGTGTCGTCAGCGTCGAGGACCGCGGTCCTGGATTTCCCCCTGGGCATGTCGAGCGCGTCTTCGATCGCTTCTTCTCCTACCGTCCCGAGGATGGCGGCCGCCGCGAGCACACGGGGCTGGGCCTGTCGATTGCCAGAGCGATTGTCGAGGGTTACGGCGGCTCTATTCGCGTTTCGAATCGCCAGGGTGGGGGCGCGTCGGTTGAAGTACGCCTGCCGCTCGTCAGCGGTGTTCAGCCTTCTTCACGACACGTTCAGATCGTTTCAGACACCGGCTTCGTATCCAAGGGTCACCAACGTTGAGGCTGTCCCGACGTCAATTCATCTTATGCGGCCAGTGCGGCTGCTGCGGCAGCCGGAACAGGTGTCTACACTTGGGGCATTGAGCCTTACTGGCTCGATCTCGTCGTCCGGCCGCTGCCGGTTCGCAACCTGCCACTCGCCCTCAACGGTCAGACCCTCGCGCAGATCAGCGACGTTCATGTCGGTCCCCGCGTCGACAACGGCTACGTGCTGAGCGTATTCGAGCGCGTCGCCGCTCTCCGGCCAGACATCGTCGTGCTGACAGGCGACCTTGTCAGTTATCACGATCGCGTATTCGAGCAGATGGATGCCGTCTATCGGCACTTTCCACGGGGTCGTCTAGCCACAGTCGGCATTCCTGGGAATCACGACTACGGGCCGGGTTGGTCTCATCCCGAGATCGCAGATCAGGTCGTCGCGACTGCCGAACGGCACGGCATCACGATGCTCCGCAATCGCGTCTGCGAGATCGAAGGGCTGCAGATTGTCGGGCTCGACGATCTCTGGGCGAAACGTTTCGATCCGTCGCAGGCCTTCGCTGATTACGACGACCGACGCCCGGCGATTGCGCTCAGCCACAATCCCGATACGGTCGACCTGCCGGTTTGGGGACGATACGAGGGCTGGATTCTCTCGGGCCACACTCACGGTGGACAATGCAAGCCACCGTTTCTTCCGCCGCCGCTGCTCCCGGTTCTCAACCGGCGCTACACGCAGGGCGAGTTCAGCTTGAGCGGCAACAGGTCCATGTACATCAATCGTGGCGTCGGTCACCTGTTGTCTGTCCGCTTCAACGTTCGGCCAGAGGTCACGCTGTTCGAGCTCCGCCGGGCGTGAACGCCGGCGACGGCCGGTGCGCCGACGCTCTGGAAGCTATCTCATAAACTCCAATCCGTGTTGTCGGTGTGATCCGTGGCATAGAATCGCGAGAATGGATCCCGCGAATCCCTTTGCCGCGTTCTCCCTCATCGTTGCCCCCGCGATCCTGACCAACGCTTCATCGGTGCTGGCGATGAGCACCAGCAACCGCCTGGCGCGCGCCGTGGACCGGGCGCGCGAGCTGGCGCGACAACTCGAGGCGACAGATTCCACGCACGTGTCGACGGGCTCGGACGGCCGGGCGGAGTTCGAGCGTCGACTCGAGGAACTGTCGGCCACCGAAGTCCGCACGACGATGCTGCTGCACGTGCTCCAGAGCTTCTATTTCGCCCTCGGCGGTTTCGCCTCGTCGACGCTGGCGTCGCTGCTTGGGGCGGTGCTGGCGCCAGTTGGACCAGACGCTGCGGTGACCGTGTTCGAAATCGCGGCGGTCGGTGCTGGTACGATCGGGGTCGCAGCCCTCGTGCGCGGCTCTCTTCTTCTCGTGCGCGAGACGAGCATTGCCGTGCGCGTCATCACGGAGCGGGCGGCGAGCGTTCGCGCGCGGGCCCGGCTACAATAATTGTGATGATTTTTGGTCCGGCCTCACCTGATCTGCTGCCCGGCGCGCGCAATGCCGTCGACACGTGTCTTGCGATTCAGCCAGGTGAGCGGGTGACGCTCATCGCCGACCGGGCGAGCGGCGAGGTCGCGGCGAGCCTGGCGCGGGCGCTCAGCGAGTGCCGCGCGGTGGCGACGTGCCTCTCGATCGAGGCGCTCGCTCCGAGGCCGCTCCTGGAAGCGCCGCGCGAGGTCCTGGCGTCCCTCGAGGAGGCCGACGCGGGCATCCTCTGTATACAGCCGCAGGAAGGCGAACTGACGGCGCGGCGGGCGATCGTCGGCGTCGTCGAACGACGGAGGATTCGCTACGCGCATATGGTCGGGGTGACGCCGCGGATCATGTGCGAGGGCATGCGGGCCGACTATCACCGCGTCGATCGCCTCAGTCAGCAGTTGTGCGATCGGATGCCTTGGGCACGACGCCTGACGGTGCGCACGGCGGCCGGGACCAATTTCACCGCAACCTTTGACCCGGCGTCTGGCGTGGGTGAAGACAAGCGGCCTGATCAACCCGCGCTATTGGTCGAATCTACCGGCGGGCGAGGCCTTCACCACGCCGGCCTCGGTCGACGGCACGTTCGTCTGCGACGGCACCGCCGGCGACTACTTCAATGCGAAATACGGCACGCTCGACGGCTCGCCACTCGTTCTCGAGATTGAAGGCGGGCGACTGAGGTCCGCCAGGTGCGATCGCACCGATCTACAGGAAGACTTCTGGGCCTACACGCATACCGACGCCAACAGCGATCGCGTCGGCGAGCTGGCATTCGGGACGAATCTTGGTCTCCGCGAGATGATCGGAATCCTGCTCCAGGACGAAAAGGTGCCGGGCGTGCATATCGCGTTCGGCGATCCCTACGGCAGTCAGACCCGTGCGGACTGGTCGTCGCAGACGCACGTCGACGTCCTGACGCGCGAGTGCGACGTCTGGATAGATGAGGATAAGGTGATTGAGCAGGGACAATACCTGCTCGAGAAGTTCGATCTGGCCACGAGTTGAAGTCTCGCTCCGCTAGAGGGGTCTGACCCCGGTCTGACCCCCGATCCGACCTACCAGCGCGACAAATACTCCCGCATCTCCTCTTTCCAGTACGGCCAGTCGTGGCCGCCGCGCGGCCCCCAATCGTCCAGGTGATGGTGGATGCCCTTGCGGGCGAGGATGCCCGACATCGTGTACCAGAAGCGGCTTTCTTCCCACGGGCCCGAACCGGTGGCCAGGCGGATCTCACAGCTCGCGAGCTGTTCCCTGATCCACGGGTCGTCGAGGTTCGCCATGTAGTCCACGGGATTGTGAAAGTAGAAGTTGTCGTCGTACATCCCGTCCATGAACCGTTTCAGGTCATAGACGCCCGACAGCGCGTAACAGCGTTTGACCCGGTGCGGATAGCGGAAGAGCGTATTGGCCGCGTGATACGCGCCAAGTGACGCGCCCATCGTCGCAATCGGAATGCTATCGGTCTGGCACGCGGCGTAGATGAACGGGAAGACCTCTTCGCGGATGTACTCGTCGAACATGCGCTGGCGCCAGCTGCGATGAAAGGGGTGGGCGCTGCTGTTGAGAAACGACTCGTGGTTGTTCGACCCCACGCAAAAGAGCTTCACCCGGCCGCCGTCGATGAACTCCGCGAGCGCGTCGGTCATCCCATTCCGCTGAAGCTCCCACTCGTCCCCGTGGCTGGTCGGAAACGCCAGCAGCGGTGGGCCCCAGTGGCCGAAGACGGCCACGCCCATGTCGTGACCGAGCCGCGGCGAATGCCAGTAGCGATGCTCGGTGCGCATGAGCTCCTACGTCGTGAACCTTGTCCGTGTTAATCCGTGTTTTCCGTGGCCTTACTTGCGGCCCGCGCCCCAGAGGGCGCGCCCGGGCTTGGCGCCGGTATGTTCGCCGTCCTTGAGCACCTGCACACCGTTGACGAAGACGTGGGTCATCCCCACAGCATACTGGTGCGGCTGATCGAATGTCGCGCGGTCGGCAATCTGCGCGGGATCGAAGACGACGACGTCGGCGAACATGCCTTCGCGGAGGATGCCACGGCCCGCGAGCGCCAGATTCGTGGCGGGCAGACCCGACAGCCGGTAGACCGCCTCTTCGAGCGGGATGAGCTTTTCGTCCCGGACGTATCGTCCGAGGAGCCTCGCGAAGTTGCCATAGGCGCGCGGGTGCGCCGACGACCGGGTGAACGGCGGTTCCGGCGCCATCGAGGCGGCGTCCGATCCGAACGACACCCACGGCAACGCGATCTCCTTCCTGACGTTGTCCTCCGACATCATGAAATAGACGGTCCCGACCCGCGAGCGATCTTCGAGCACCAGATTCATGATCGTGTCGGTGACCGATTCGCCGCGCTCCTTGGCCACCGCGGCGAGCGTCTTGCCAGTCAACGGCTTGAGCGCCTCGGACTTGAATTCGACGAGCAGGACGCGGTCCGGCGATCCGGCGGCGAGGAAGAGGTTTTCCCAGTCCTTCGACGGCGTCATGATCGCGTGCGCGATCTTCTGGCGAGTGGCGGGATCCTTGAGCCGTTTGAACGCCGCTTCGTAGCCGCCGTCGAGCACCCACGGCGGCATCGCGGCGTCGAGGCCGGTGGCGCCGGCGGTGTAGGTGTACATGTCGGCGGTGATCTTCAGCCCGCTGGCCCGCGCCTTCTCAATCATCGCGATGACGGTGTCCATTTTGGACCAGTTGGCTTTGCCGGCGGCCTTGAGGTGGTAGATCTCGGCCGGAATCTTTGCCTCACGGCTGATCCGAATCAGCTCGGCGACCGCCTCGACGAGACGATTGCCTTCGCTCCGGATGTGGGAGATGTACTTGCCCTGATACTGCGCCGCGACCTTGCAGAGCTCGATCAACTCCTCGGTCGACGCGTAAAACGCCGGCGCGTAGATGAGCGAGCTGCCGATGCCGAGCGCGCCCGCCTCCATCTCCTGCCTGACGAGCGCGCGCATCTTCTCGAGGTCGGCCGCAGTCGCGCGTTTATCTTCCAATCCAATCACGTACTCGCGGATGGTCGTCGCGCCGATGAAGGAGGCGACGTTGGTGGAGATGCCGCGCCGTTCGAGCTCCTTCAAGTACTCGGCGAGCGTCGTCCAGGTGATGTCGTACTTGATGTCGCCCATCTCCTCGACGATGCGCTTCTTCATGGTGTCGTTCAGAGGGCCCATCGAGCTGCCTTCGCCGAAGATCTCCAGGGTGACTCCCTGGCGGATGTCGCCCTGCGACCGGCCGTCGGCGAGGAGCGATTCGGTTGCCCAGGACAGCATGTTGATAAAGCCCGGCGCGACCGCGCGGCCGGCGGCGTCGATCGTGGTCGGAGCCGTGTCTGCCGAGAGGTCGCCGACGCGCTCGATGCGATCGCCCTTGATCCCGACGTCGGCGAGGCGTCCCGGCGCTCCCGTGCCGTCGTAGACGGTGCCACCCCTGATGATGATGTCCATCGTGGGCGGCGCCTGCGTCGGCGCCGGCGGTGAACAGCCGATGCATGCGACGAGGACGGCAAAGATGGTGGCGTAGGCAGGGCGCATGGCGTAGATGATACCTTGCTGTGTCCCGCAGTCCCGATGCGCGCGTGGTACCATTCGGCGCCATGGACGCTCGCGAACTGCTGGTTGACACGATTGCGCACATTCGTCCCGCACACGCCGTCGAACATCTGACCCCGGAGGACGCCGAGCGACGCGTGCCCGGCGCGAATCACTCCATCGCCGAGATCGTCGCGCATCTGAACTTCTGGGCCGGATGGTTCTGCGACCGGTGCGAGGGCATCCACGCGCCGATGGTGACGAGCGCCGCGAGCGGCTGGCCGGCTGTCGCGCCGGGGTCCTGGCCGGAGCTCCACGCCCGGTTCCTGACCACGCTGAATCGGGCCGTCGCGCTCGGCGACGACCCAGGTCGGCTCGCCTCGCGACTCATACCGGCGATTGAGTTTCCGCCGCTTGCGAACTACACGATTCGTGACGCGATTGTCCACATCGGCACTCACAACGCGCACCATCTTGGACAGGTCATCATCCTGCGTCAGCTGATGGGCCTCTGGCCGCCGCCCTCCGGCAGCTGGACCTGGTAACGGAGGTCCCGATGGATCGACGACTGTTCCTCTCGTTTATCTTTCCGGTGATCGCGGCGGCGCTCGTCTCGGCGCAAGCGCAGTTCAGCGATGCTGTTCGCGCCTACATCAAGGTCGATGCGCCGGTCGTGGCCCTGACCAACGTCAGGGTCATCGACGGAACCGGCGCGCCCGCGCGCCCCAACCAGACCATCATCATCAGCAACGGCACCATCGACCGCATCGGCGACAGCGCCAGCGTGGCTCCTCCGGCCGGCGCCACGACGCTCGACCTGTCGGGACGAAGCGTCATGCCCGGGCTCGTGATGGTGCACGAACACCTCTATTACCCGACCGGCCCTGGCGTCTACGGTCAGCTTGGCGAGAGCTTCAGCCGCCTGTACCTCGCCGGCGGCGTGACGACGATGAGGACCGGAGGCAACGTCAACGGCTTCATGGACTTGAAGCTGAAACGCTTGATCGACTCCGGGCAGAAGGCCGGCCCAGCCATCGATGCCACCGCGCCCTACCTGAATGGCGTGAACACCTTTTCGCAGATGCGGGACCTGAAGGGGCCGGAAGATGTCAGGCGGCAGGTGGCGTACTGGGCCGACGAGGGGGCGACGTCGTTCAAGGCCTACATGCAGATCAGCCGCGAGGAACTCCGCGCCGCGATCGAAGAGGCCCATAAACGCGGCCTGAAGATCACCGGCCACCTCTGTTCGGTCACCTACGCCGAAGCCGCTGACCTCGGCATCGACAACCTGGAGCACGGCTTTCTGGCGGCCACGGACTTTGTGACCGACAAGCAGCCCGACGTCTGTCCAGGCCAGGGTCGCGGACAACAGACCGTGGCGGCGCTCGACGAGAACGGCGAGCCCTTCAAGGCTCTCGTCAGGAAGCTGATCGATCGACGTGTCGCGCTGACCTCGACGTTGACCGTCTTCGAGACCTACACGCCCGGCCGTCCGGTGCCGCCCGGCGTCGATGTCCTGCTGCCGCAGCTCAAGGAGCAGTTCCTCCAGAACCACGCGCGCACCGCCGGCAACCAGCAATCGATCTACATCAAGCTCTTTCCCAAGGCGCTCGCGCTCGAGCGCGCGTTTGCCAAGGCCGGAGGGCTGCTCATTGCCGGAACCGACCCAACGGGCGGCGGCGGGGTCGTCCCTGGCTACTCGAATCAGCGCCAGCTCGAGCTGCTCGTCGAGGCGGGTTTCAGCCCGCTCGAAGCGATCAGCATCGGCACGTCGAACGGCGCGAAGTATCTGGGCCGCGACGCCCGCGTCGGCACGATCGCGGTTGGCAAACAGGCGGATCTGGTCGTGGTGAATGGCGATCCGTCAACGACGATTGGCGACGTGCGGAACGTCGAGGTCGTGTTCAAGCAGGGGGTCGGGTTCGATCCCGTGAAACTGATTGATTCGGTCAAGAGCAAGGCGGGGTTGTGGTAGCGAGAAGGCGAAAACGGTGCTGGGCGTGACCGGGCCGTCCGCGACGCGCCACGGCGAACTGCTACCATTCGACAATGCGGAGCCTGCGTTTGACCGCGCCCACGAAGCCATCCGCGCAGCCGCTAGAATGGCATCGATCCCTTCACCTCGGCCGTGGCGGCGCTCCGGGAGGATTTCATGAAACCAGTCAAGGGCCTCTGCCTCGCACTCGTACTCTTCGCACATGCGGTTCTGTACGCGGGACAAATCTACGGGACCATCGTCTCGGGCGGGCAGCCCGTCAAGGGCGCCAGCATCGAGATCCAGTGCGGCAAGGACGCTGCAGTGACCGGCTCGACCGCGGGCGACGGCGCGTATCGCATCAACGTGCCGCAGGAGGGGCAGTGCACGTTCGCGCTCCCGACGTTCGAGGGCCGTCCGTCCGCCACCGTCTTCTCCAGTCCGAATCCGGCGTCCTACAACTTCGAGCTGGCGAAGCTCGCTGACGGCAAGTACGAGCTGCGCCGCAGATGACGACCGTCGAAGGTGCAGTTCCGCAGCCGGAGGCACCGCCACCCGCGGACCACGGTAACGGCCACCCAGCGTGGATCGAACTGACAAAGATCCTGGCGCTGCCGCTCGTCACGCTGGTCCTCGGTTACTGGTTCAATTCGTCGCTGAACGAACGGCAGCAAGTCGAGAGCAACATCCGGCTGTACGCCGAGATGATGGGACGGCGGGAGGAGGCCGACAGCAACCTACGGAAGGACATGTTCAACTCGATCCTGGCCACGTTCATGGCCAGGGATCCGGCGCTGCGGCTTTCGTCCGAGGAGGTGATCAGGCAGCAGATTCTGAGCCTCGAGCTGCTCGCCTACAACTTCCACGAGTCGCTCGACATCGCCCCGCTGTTCAAGGACGTCGAGCGGCGGATCGCGTTCGAAGGCCGCGGCACCAACGCGGAGCTGCGCGGCCGCCTGGAGTCGGTGGCGTTCCAAGTGATCGAACACCAGCTCACCGCGCTGTCCGACGTGGGAATGGTCGAGCGCGGCGATGCGTTGCCGGAGAAGATCAGGGACTTCCAGGCGCACATCATGTTCGGCACGCGGACGATTGCCGATCCGCGGGTCAAGCCCGGAGAAGGCGCGTCCCGCCTGTGCCTGTCGATGGAGGCGGCCGACGGGTCGAGGCACTACCGGCAGTTCAGGCTGGAGCTGATCGGCCTCAACGAGAATGCCCGCGAAGTGCAAGTGCACCTCTACGTGTCGCAGCTCCTCACGGCGGAGGAGTGTCACCAGTCGAGTCTCGACCTGGAAGGCAAGCGGGAGGTCGACACCAACTTCATCGTCGGACTGTTCGACTTTCCGATGATCGACAATACGCGGCTGTCTGGCGGCGAGCGCACCTCCGTGTCGCTCACGGCGCTCAATCCGAAAGTCCTCAGCGTGGCGCTGGCGTACTTTCCCGCCTCGCGCGCGAGCCTGAAAGACAAGCCGTACTACGACGAGGTGATGCGCGAGCTGAGGCGCAACCGGCAGGCCTCGAGTCCGATGGCGCGGTAACGCCGTTCTGCGTTACCGCTTCTTCGCAGTCTTCCGCTTCACGCTGCGGCGCCTGGGCTGCTTCCGCGCTCGAGAGTGCTCGCTCGCAGCTGAGCAGGCGAATAGCTATAGTCATGTCAAGGGCCGGTCTTTCGCACATCTGATGGACGAAAATACTTTTCGTCATGATCACGCAACGTCGGCTGGTGCCGGTCCTGCGCAGATTGCTGCCTGTGGCCGTGGTAACCCTGACCCTCACGACCTGCGCCAAGAGGACGACCGTGATGAACCAAGCGGAACTCGCCAACTTTGCGACTCGGTACGCGGCTGCCTGGAGCAGCCAGAATCCAGCCAGCCTCGCATCCTTTTATGCCGAGAACGGCTCGCTGACCGTCAACGCCGGTCCTCCGTCCATCGGACGCGCGGCGATCACGGCAACAGCGAAAGGATTCATGACAGCATTTCCCGACATGGTGGTGAGGACCGACGAGGTCAGTCAGGACGGTAGCCGCGCCGTCTTCCGGTGGATCTGGACCGGGACGAACAGTGGCCCGGGAGGCACTGGCAAGTCCGTTCGGATCAAAGGGTACGAGGAGTGGACATTCAACGCCGACGGGCTCATCGTGCACTCCGACGGGCATTACGATGAGGCCGAGTACCAACGCCAGTTGAAGTCGGGCGCGCCGCCGGTGCCATGACTGCGAAAGCGAGGCGCGATGAAGCCGCGTATGACGTCGTTTGCTCCGCAATTCCTCGTCGACGACCTTGAGCGCTCGATTGCGTACTATCGGAAGTTCGGTTTTACGTTCGGCGAACCATGGGGCGGTTTCTATGCCATCGGACATCTGGACGGGCTGGAACTACACCTGAAGGAAGCGCCCAAGAACCAGGCTGAGCGCCGCCACCGGCGGGACAATGAGCATCTCGACGCCTCTGGGGGCGTCAACGGTATCGAAGCGTTTTACGAGCAGTGCGTCACCAACGGTGTCACGATCCTCAAGCCGCTCACGGCCACCGCGTGGGGCACCAAAGACTTCTACGTTGAGGATCCCGACGGCTACATCGTCTGCTTCGGCGGCCGTCCAGCGGCAGGCTAACAAGCCCGACAGCGTCAGCGCCAATTCAGCGCAGGCTCACCACCGCCGCTCCGACGCACCACCAACGCATAGAGGGTTATGCACGTCCATACGGCTCGTGACTGAGTGGGCTCGGCCCACTCCGTTCTCGAGATCAGCCATGCCGCCAGCGGCAGCACGAGAATGCCGTGCATCAGCGCGGCGTGGACGGGCTTCAGCCATCCGCCAGTCGCGTACGCTCGCTGCGGATCACCAGCGAACACCAGCCGCATGCCGGTACCGATCATGAGGCCGCCTACGACCTGCGCGCCGACAAGGGCGACCATTCCAGCTCGCGTCGCGAGGCGAAGGCCAGGCGGCATGGACGTGTGGTCTCGGAGAACCATGACGGTCAGCACCACGATGACTGCGACGAGCGTGAATCCGCCGGCAGCGAGCGCTTGCGCAACCGCGGCGTCGAACGGCGTTTCCACGTTGAAGTGCGATGGAACGGCGCGCCACGCCTGCAGCGAGACGAGGAACGTCTCGAGGACGCACGCTGCCGCGAAGATGCCCAGCAGCAGCGAACGTGTTCGATCCCTGACGGACAGGAACGACACAATCAACGTGACGTTGACCAGCGTCAGACCGAATGACAGGCCGAACGTTGTGGGTTTGCGCAACGACAGCGGTCCTTCCCAGGAGCCACCGCTGATCAGCAGGATGGCAAGGTGGGTAAGGCCGCTCAAGATCAGCAGGGCGCCCACCATGTAGGCGGCGCGTTCGACGGTTTTCACTTCGCGCTCCCGGCCACGTCTGATCTACGTATACGTGTTCCGACAGGCCGGCGAACCTTGGAGACGTTGCGCCCTTCGGCTAAGTCACTGAATATCAGAAGGTTGGCGTCGTTAGGGCGGTTCGCGCGGTGCAGCCACGCTCTCCGACGGGTCCTCTGCGCACCTTCGCGGTTCATTCACGGTCCGTCCACGGTTTCCGCCTGACGTAGACGATCACGTCAGCACTGTCGAGACGGGTTTTCACGGTCGCGAAACGTTCCATGCCGCCGCGATAAGCGCCCGTCGTCACGAAAGAGACTGCTCAGTTCGGTCTGGCCCGATGTCGAGGTTGAAGAAGGAAACCTGACGCAGCAGATTCTCCTGCTCCGCAAGGCACTGGGGGAGAACGCGCAGCAGCCGCGTTACATCGTCACCGTTCCGGCCGGGTGCCGGACGAGCGGCCTCGACTACGTCGTGACCCGAGGCGGCGTCTCCAATATCTGGCGGCAGCAACTCGCCGGCGGCCCACCAGTGCCGATCACGCACTTCAGCACAGGAAAGATCTTCAGCTTCGCGTGGTCGCCCGATGGCCGATGGCTGTCGCTCGCCAGCGTCGTGAACAGAAGCGACGTCGTCCTGATGTCACGCCAGCCATAGCCGCCTGGGACGTTGCGGCCTTCGGCGAAGCCTCTAAGCATCAGAAGGTTGGCGTCGTTACGACGGTTCGCGCACCGGCACGACAGTCAGGACGACATGACTGTCGGTCATCGCGGTGTCGGCGGGGCGAATCGATCGTTCGCGAGTCCGCAGCTGACGGATGGCCTCTTCCACGCGTTCGGCGCGCTCGCGCTCGTGGTGGAGCGCGCGCATCGTGTTCTGCGACTGCTGGATCGAGAACTCGAGGCGCGCCACCTGGTCGGATACGTACTCGATCTGTGCCTTCTGAGCAGCCACCATATCGAGGTTGGCGCCGATGTCCTCGAGCAGGTTGGCGATCATCTCGGTCCTCGACTGCACATCTTCGACGAGCGCGCGCCGCGCCTCGATGGTCGCGAGGCGCTCGTCAGTGTCGCCGAGCGCGTGAACGAGCACATCGAGCCTGGTTCTGAGCGCCTGTAGCTCCTCGCGCCGCTCGACGATGGCTTCAACGTCGCTCTTCGCGGCGGCCGCGACGTCCCGCACCTGATCCACTTCGGCCTTTATGGCCGCGACCATCAACTCACGGCCGGCGATCGCCTGAATCTTGACGTCGGTGTCGGCGGCGAGTTGCGCGAGATTCTCGCTCTGCGCCTCGAATGCGGCCATCCGCTGCTCGGCAACGCTCAGCGCCGACTGCCGGTCGTCGAGCTGTTGCCGGAGCGCGTCCAGATGTTTCAGCTGTTCCTCTGTCGCAGCAATGCGCGCGGCGGTTTCCTGATGCTGCGACTGCACGCGCGACAGATCGGTGATGAGCTCGTTCCTGAGCAGGCTTCCGCGGTTCAGCTCCTCCGCGAGCGCTTCGAAATGGGTCGTGCGTTCGGCGATCGCGGCCTGGTGTTCGCGACTCGCAGCGACGAGCGCGTCGAGCCTTTGTTCCTGGTCGGCGAGGTCCGTTTCGCTGCGCCTGCAGGCCGTTCATGCGCGTCTCGAGCTGTTCGATGTCGCGGCCGAGGGTTGCTGCGCATTCCAGAATTGCCGGCAGCTTCTCCTGCGCGGCGCCGAATTGCGCCAAGCCTCTGGTGCGCGTCGCTGATGTGCGCGCTGATCTCGTCGGTGCGTGTCCGAATGCCTTCCAGATCGGCGCGTCGTAGGAGCTGCTCCTCCATGCGTCGCCCGACTTCCGTGTTCAGTTTGTGGAGCCCGTGCAGACGCTGCTCCACTTTCTCAACGAACTGGAGCTTTTCGCTCGACCGTGCCAGCGTTGCTTCCAGCTCGCTGACGGTCTCCCTCGTGCGCTCCGCCATGCGATCGGCGTCGTCGAGGATTCGAAGCTTCCCGAGAACGGCGTCGAGTTGATTCTCGATGGCCGGGGCCTCGACCGCGAACCGCGCGATCTTCTCGCCGGCAGTCTCGAGCGCCACGCGATCGGCGTTGAGCTGCGTGCAGAGCTCCGCCGCCGAAGCGCGCGACGTGTGGATGGCCTCGAGCCCGGCGCGCAGCTCCTCGAGCTGCTGACGACCGGTTTCGAGCCCCGCTTGCCGGGCCTCCACGTCGCGGGCGGTCGCTTCCACGCGCGCGAGACGGTCCGCGAGTGTGGCGACCTCGGTGCGCCGGCGTGACAGCTCGCCGAGCTCTGTCGAGAGCTGCCGCACGGTCTGTCCGAGCGCCTCCGCCTTGCGATCGAGCGCGTCTACTGCCTCCTGCCGGCCGAGGACCACCTCGAGCTGACGCTCGGCGGTGTCGAGCGCGCCCTGCAGGCCGGCAATGCGCTGCTCGTGGGCATCGAAGCTCTTTCCCTCGATTGCGAGCCGCTCGATCTGCGCGCGCACCGTCTGAATCAGCTGGGCACCATCCTTCTCGATTCTGGCCGTCTCACGCCTGAACAGATCACGTCGCGTGGTCGCGCCGTCGAGCTCGTCCTGGACCTCTTCGGCGAGTTCTTCGGCCTGGCGCAGTACTTCCTCGGCGCGGGTGACTTGACGGTTTCCTTCCTCGAGTTTTCCGATCTGCGCTTCCATGGCCCAGACCATCTCGTTCAGCCTGCTTGCCTCGGACGTGGCGTGGTCGATGGTGACCCGCTGGGTCTCGAGCGCCTTCGTCTTGACGGTCACGTGCTCGGCCAGCGCATTGAGTGACTTGAGCCGTTCCTCGGTCGTCGACGCGAGCTCATGGAGCGTCCCCAGGGATGCGATCTTCGATTCGATATCCTTCACCGTGCGAGTGACGTTGGCGGTGTTGTCCAATACCTGGTCCGCGGTCCTGCTGATGGCAGCTTGATTGTTCGCCAGCGCCGACGCCTGGCTGTGAAGCTCGTCGAGGTCACGTTTGATGCCGGCTGCCTGATCGAGGGCGCCGCGCAGGTCGGCGTGGGACCGCTGCAGCTCCGCGTGCGCGCTAGTCACTATCTGGCGCTCGGCGCCCAGCGCTTCGATTGCTGCCCGGGTCTCCCGGTATTCAACTGCGAGCTGCTCCATCGCCTCGCGGTGCTTCTGGAGCTGTCCCCCAGAGTCGGTCATGAGCGCGGCCGCTTCCTGCGCCTCCCGCACGATGTCCGTCATCTGGGCGACCTGCGCGCCAATCACCTCGAAGCCTGCAAGCCGCGTATCGAGATCCGCAATGCGCGCGACGATCGTTGTCAGTTGCTCGGACGCGTCAATTGCTCTGTCCTTGACGTGCTCGACGGTTGTCGAAACCTCGGCGAGCCTGCCGCGGCGTCCGTCGAGCTGTTCGAACAGCGCCTCGAGCGCATCCCGCTCGTGACGAGCGTCGAGCACGATCGCGTTCAGCTCGTCGGTACGTTTCTTCGCCTTGGTGCCGAGGGACAACTGCTCGAACATGTGCGTCTCCAGTCAGCACCGAAGGGCCGACGCGGGTACGAGACCGTGTGATTGACCAGAATGGCGGGGATCAGCGTCTCGACGATGCAAGGCAAATGCCGGGGCGTATCGGCGACGGATCCCTGCACACGCCTCTCGTTCCGAAGGATGGGAGCCTCACGGAAATACAATTTTCTACTACGCTCACTCCAATCTGTGGCTGACGCGGCATCACCCGCCCGTGCTCGCGGTGGCTTTTCGAGAAATCCGGGCCGTCCATCTCGGCCAGCGCTCTTCCAGCCACTCGTACAGCATCGGCAACACCACTAACGTCAGAATGGTCGAGGTCCCCAGACCGCCGATGACCACCGTGGCCAGTGGCCTCTGCACTTCGGCACCCTGGCTGGTCGAGAGGGCCATCGGAAGGAATCCGAAGCTGGCGACGAGCGCCGTCATGAGGACCGGACGCAGCCGCACCTCGGCACCGGTGCGGACCGCCTCGTCGAGCGGCCGTCCGGATTCGCGGAGCTGATTGATGTAGGCCACCAGAACCACGCCGTTAAGAACGGCGACTCCGAAGAGCGCAATGAATCCAACCGCTGCGCTGAGACTCAGGTTCAGATCACGGAGCCAGAGCGCCGCGACCCCGCCAACCAGCGCGAACGGTACGTTGAGCATGACCAGGACGGCTTGCCTGCCGTTGCCAAAGCTGGCATAGAGAAATCCAAGAATGAGCAACAATACGGCCGGTACGATGAGCAACAGGCGCCGCATCGCGCGCTGTTGATTCTCGAATTGGCCGCCATAGGTCACGAAATAGCCTTCCGGCAGGGACACGCGCCGCCGCACTTCTCGCTGGACCTCCGCGGCGAAGCTCCCCAAATCGCGCCCGCGCACGTTGCTCTGGACAATGACCATCCGCTGGCCATCCTCGTGGCTGATGCGCTCCGGTCCCTCAACGGTCTGAATCCTCGCCACTTGCGACAACGGAATCCTCTGACCGGACGACGTATTGAGCAGCAGCCGTCCGATGACGTCTGGAGTGTCCCGGTAGGGTTCGGCCAGACGCACGACGACGGGGAATCGCTTGCGGCCGTCAATGACTTCCGTCGCGATCTGTCCGCCGACCCCTGTTTCGACCGCGCGCCGCACGTCGGCGACGTTCAGACCATAACGTGCCAGCGATGGCCGATCCACGGTCACCTCGACCTGCATCGCACCGGCACTGACGCCAGCGGCGACGTCGGCCGCTCCGCGGACAGTGGCGATGACCGCAGCGATTTCTGCCGCCTTCTGCTCGAGCACCGCCAGGCTGTCGCCGAACACCTTGACGCCAAGCTCCGTGCGCACACCCGAAATCGTCTCGTCGAGGCGCATCGCCATCGGCGCAGAAAAACTGTAGGCCACGCCCGGAATGTCTTTGAGCGCGTCGTCCATCCGTTCGATGAACGCGTCGATCGAATCGGCCTTCGGCCGTTGGCCGGGCCGGAAATTGACGAACACGTCGCCATCGTAGAGTCCCATCACCTCGGTTGCGAGTTCCGGACGGCCCAGGTTCGTCACGATGCTCCGAACCTCGGGAAACGTGATGAGCGTGCGTTCGATATCCGCGGCAATTGCCATGCCCTGTGGCAGCGAGATACTTGGGAGACGGCGTGTTTCGATGAGCAAGGACCCCTCGTCGAGCTGCGGCATGAACTCGGTGCCCAACCACGGCACGGAGGCCAGCGCGGCAACGAGCAGGACCACGGATGCGCCGACGAGGACGGGCCGATGCCCGAGTGCCCAATCGAGCAGTCCGCGGTAGCGATCGGTAACCACCTGAAACCACCGGGACGGCGTCTCCTTGACGCGCCGAAGCAGAAACGACGACATCATGGGAACGTACGTCAAGGCGAGCACCAGCGACCCGAGCACAGCTACGCAGACCGTGAACGCCATCGGCGTGAACATCCGGCCTTCGAGTCCCTGGAGCGAGAAAATCGGCACGTACACGGCAATGATGATTGCGACGCCAAAGACAATGGGCCGCCCAACCTCGAAGGCTGCGGCGCGAAAGAGTGACTGCCGCTCGCTCTCGGCGATGGGACCCGCGTGTTCGAGACGCCGGACGAAGTTTTCCACCATGACGATGGACGCGTCTACGAGGAGTCCAAAGTCGAGCGCGCCGAGGCTCATCAGATTCGCTGAGACCCCGAACTCCTTCATGGCCAGGGCGGCAAACAACAACGACAGCGGGATCACGGACGCCACGATGAGGGACGCTCGGACGTTGCGCAGGAACAACAGGAGGACCAGGGTCACGAGCAGTCCGCCCTCCGCAAGGTTGATGAAGACGGTGCGTGAGGTCTCGTCGACGACGTCGCCCTGGTTGTAGTACGGACGGATGGTGACGCCGGCCGGCAGCAGCGGTCTGATGACAGCCAGGCGGTCTTCGACGCGGCGAACGACCTCACGACCGTTCGAGCCCTTGAGCATGATGATCTTGCCCGCCAGCGCTTCGCCACGGCCGTCGCGCGACACGGCACCTTCGCGCGGCATGGGTCCGACGGTCACCGCGGCGACGTCGCGGACGAAGATCGGCGTGCCGCCCGCTCGTGTCTCGAGCACGATACTGGCGATATCGCTTTCATTCGCCACGCGCCCGAGACCGCGAATCGTCAGGCGCTCGCCGCGCGTTTCGACGTACCCTGCGCCAAAATTGCTGTTGTTCTCGGCGAGCGCGCGAGCGACATCGTCAAAGGTCAGCCCATAGCCGGTCAGGCGGTTCGGATCGACGGCGACATGAAACTGCTGCACCATGCCACCCCAGGTGTTGATGTCGGCGACCCCGGGAATCGTGCGGAGCAGCGGCTTGATGGTGTACTCCTGAAGGTTGTTCAACTCCATGAGCGAGGTCGAGTCGGACTCGACGAGGTACTGAAAGATCTCGCCCATCGGGGTGGCGGCGGGTGCGAGCGTCGGATGCAGGCCCTGGGGCAGGGCCTCTGCAGCCTCCTGGACGCGCTGCTGTACCTGCGCCCGCGCGAAGAAGATCTCGACGTCGTCCTCGAAGGCGATGGTAACGACCGAGATGCCGGCCTTCGAGAGCGAACGGACGCCCTGGGTTCGAGGCAGGCCCATCATGGCGGTTTCGAGCGGATAGCTGACGAGGTTTTCAACTTCGTTCGGCGACAGGCCGGGGGCCGCGGTCAGCACCTCCACCTGATTCGGCGTTAGGTCCGGGAAGGCATCGAGGTTGATCGTGGCGAGCGACCACGCGCCGGCACCAATCAGGAGTAGCGTGCCGCCGACCACGGCGGCCCGAAACCGCAGCGCCATCGCGATGAGCTGTTCGATCATGGTCGCCTCACCTACTCGATCTGAATCCTGGAGCGGCCGAACTGCGCCTTGACGGTGAACGCCCCCTCCGTCACGACGAGCTCACCCTCCTTCACGCCTCGGACGATTTGCCGGCGGCCCTCGGCTTTCGAGGCCGCCTGGACGTCGCGGCGCGTGAAGCGCGCGCCGCCGCGGCCGTCCGGCTCCACAATGAAGACGACCGGCCGTTCATCAAGCAACTGGATGGCATCGTCTGGTAGTGCGACGCCGGTCTGCGGAACGCCAGTGTCAATGCGAACCGTGGCGAGCATCTCTGGCCGAAGGCGGCGCTGACGATTGGCGATGACGGCACGAACCGGCACGGCCCTGGTGGTGGGGTCGACCGCGGTGGCCAGGCTATGCACGCGGGCGTCGAACGTCTCGGTGGGGAATGCCGGAACCGTGAACCGGATCCTCGCCCCAGGCCTAATCGTGCCGGCAATCTGTTCTGGGACCGCGACCTGCAGCCAGAGGGAGTCCGGGTTTGTGACCACGAGAATCGTGGCCCCTGCCTCCACCACTGCGCCGGCGGTGGCGTCGCGGCTGAGGACGACTCCGCTAAGCGTGGACTTGAGCAGGATCTGGCCGGTGGTGGGATCAACGTCCAGAAGATCGAGCGCCGTGCTCGCCCGCTCGGCTTCGGCCTGAGACTGCGCGAGCGCGGCGGCGGCCGCTTTTTCGTCGGTGCGCGCGCGTTCCACATCCTGTGCTGACACCGCTTTCAGCGCCAGCAGCCGCTCGGCTCGCTCTCGCGCTGTCCGGGCGTATTCCAGGGCCGCCTGCTGATGACCGAGGTCAGCCGTCGCCTTCGCGTGATTGGCGCGTGCGGCGCTCGCGTCTTCACTCTGCAATGTGGCGAGCACCTGGCCCCGCTCGACTCGATCACCCACATTCGCGCGAATCGCCAACAGTCGTCCACGCCCCGAAGCACTGATGCGGGCGGTGTGATCGTCATCGACCTTCAGCTCGCCCGGCAGCTCCACCGCCTCCGTGGCGGTAGACAGCGCGGCCGGCGCCCACTTCACGCCGCCATGGCCGACTTGCTCAGCCGACAGCGTGAGTTCAGCGGGTGTGGCGGCCGGCGTTGCGTCGGAGTCTTCTGGCGGTGCCGCCCGGCCACAGTTTGTCGCCACAGCGAGCGTCATCAGGCTCACCAACAGCAGCGAGAGCCGATGCAATGAATACAGAAGGCACGTCATCGCAGACCTCCGGTGCGAGGAGTCCCATCGGGAAACGCCGCTTTGGAGCCGAGTCCGGTGAGCGGCGCCGTCGGGTCGTATCCCGCGGCGATCGCGAGCTCGAGCAGACTCTCCCGCTGCGCGAACACGGCCCGCGCGTAGCTCAGTCGCGCCGCGGCGAGCGTTCGGCTCGCGTCGAGCACCTGAAGGAGGCTCGCTCCCCCTTCCTGATAGGCGGCCACCGTGATGCGTGCCGATTCCTCTGCGCGGCTCAGAAACGTGCGCTGAAGATCGGTGACCCGCGCTGATAGCCGACGCGCGACCTCGTACGCGCCTGTCACTTCAGCAGCGATCAGCACGTTCGATCCAGGCTAACTCGTGTTCGGCCGCCAGGCGCTCGGCGGTTGCGCGGTCGATTTCACCGCGGTTTCGATCGAAGAGGGGCACCGAGACGCTCAGTCCCGCGATCATCGAGTTCTCACCACTCGTTCGTTTCAGACCGAAGCTCACGCCTGCTTCGCGAATGACCAGCCGTCCCTCGTACGCCGCCGCCGCCTGCGCGGCGGCGACTTTCGCCCTGGCGCTGACCAGCTCAGGTCGCAGCGAACCGTGCTGCGTGAATTGTTCGAGAGGTGCCAGCGGCGTACTGGCGAGCGACGGCTCGGCAACGGTCACGCGCAAGCCATCCAGGGGCGTGGACGGAATTCCGAGAAACGGTTGGAGGTCAGAACGGGCGCGCACCAGATCGACGTCCGCAAGGGTGACCTCGGTGATCATCTGATCGCGTTCGACTTCCGCGCGGATCAGATCGGCCTCCGGGCTCGCGCCTTCGGCAACGCGAAGGCGCAGATAGTCGACGAGTCGCTCGAGCGCCGACCGGTTTTCCTCGGCGGCAACCACCGCCATCTGCCCCAACGCCACTCGGTAGAAGGCGCGCCCCACTTCACGGGCGGTGTGACGCTGACTCGCCGCAAGTTCGGCGTCAGCCGCGCGTATGCCCTCATCGGCGCGGTCCATGCGCGGCTGTCGCTGGAACAACGCCTCGAGGGGGAACGTGACGTAGGCCGATCGCTCAGTCTCGAGAACTGTCGACCGTCCCTGACCGGGAAACGGCGTGTCCTCGACCGCGTAGGTGGCGATCGGATTGGGCAGTGTCCCAGCAGTCCGTCGCGAACCTCGCGCGGCCTCCACCCGCGCTCTCGCCGCCTCAACCACTGGGTGCTGCGTCAGCGCCGCTGCCAGGACCTCCTCGAGCGTCCATGGTGGGCGGAGGGTCGGCGTCGTGGCCGGTGTTTGCGCGACAACCTTGGACCCGGTCAAAACGAGAGTTGCCAAGACCGTCAGACCTGCGCCAAATGAGAATGTCTTCATCAACGGATCCTCAGCGGACAATTGGGGACGACGACGCAATCGGCTCCTCACGTTGGCCAGCGGCGGAGGAGTGGTCGTTTACAAAGCGTGGACGAACTTCAGGAGGTTCGAGGCGGGTGGTACACGGGCGGGAGGGCGCGAGCGAGGATACGCGGCAAGGGGACAGCAGTATCGCCCGCAACGACCGCAAGAAGGATCTCGGAGATGGCCGGTCCGGCCTGAGCGCAGCCACCGGTGCAGGTGACGCACGCACCGCTGGAGTCGCACCGATCGGCAGCGTCAGGTGACGACGCCTGCCGGCAGCCGTCCGGGCAGAAAAAGCCGTCCGCCGCCACGAGCGTGGTCAAGCAGACAAGAACGAGCGCCGCCAGAATGCGAGTCATCCGTTGACTTTCACCCGTCAGCATACAAGAGTTCGCCGCTCACCTGGTGGCACCAGAAGGCGGGCCGCTCTAACGCCCACAATGTCGCGGCCGGTCCTTCTGTCATAATTCGCGCGTCACAGGAGGCGCTCATGAGTTCGCGACGAGCCGGCATCCCCGTTCTGTTGCTGCTGCTTGTTCTGGCGGCACCGCTCTCACGCACAGACGCCTGCACAGCCCGCGCGCGCGAATACGGTCGACACCGGGGTCATCAACGGCGCTCCTTACTACATCGAGATTCCGGCGCAGTGGAACAAAGGACTGGTCATGTACGCCCACGGCTATACGGTCGTCGGCAGTCGCCCTCCGGCTCAGGATTCGCCGCGCATGAAGGGGGTGCGCGACGCGTTCCTCTCGCGCGGCTTTGCCTTTGCCGCCTCCGACTACAGCGTCCAGGGATGGGCGGTAAAGGAGGCAATCGAGGAAACCGAAGCGCTGCGGCGCTACTTCGTCGCGAAGCACGGCGCGCCGTCGGAGACCTACATCACCGGGCATTCGATGGGCGGCCACATCACGATGGCCATCATCGAGCGCTATCCCGAGGTCTACCAGGGCGCGATGCCGATGTGCGGTCCGCTCGGGCCGGCGGTCGACTTTTTCAATAATGGCCTGTTCGACATGCTGGTCACGTTCGAGGCGCATGTTCCCAGGCACTATCGGCTCGCCGTACGAGCCCAGCGCCGAGACTGGAAGCAAGGTGAAAGCGGCGATTGCCGCCGATCCGGAGCGCGCGGCGAAATACGCGCAGCACTACGGGCGCACCGTCGGCCAGTTGCCGGGCGCCCTGTCGTTCTTCCAGGTCGATCGCCGGCGAGTTGAAACAGCGCGCGGGCGGCGAACCCTTTGACAATCGCAACCGCATCTACATCGGCTTCGGCGACGACGTGGCGCTGAATCGATCGATCAAGCGCTACGCGGCGGTGCCGGCGGCGCGCGAATACGTGCGGCAGTACGCCACGCCGACCGGCCGTATTTCCGATCCGATGCTCACGATACACACGACGTCCGACGCGCTGGTGCTTGGCAACGACGTGACCGCGTACGAAGTCCCGGCGGCGCTCGCCGGGACCTCCGACAAGTTCGTGGCCCGGTTTGTCGACGCCAATGGCCACTGCAACTTCACGCCGGCGCAGACCGGAAATGCCTTCGACGCTCTTCTCGAGTGGGCGCGGCAGGGCAAGCGCCCGGCGGCGGGTGAGCAGAAGTAGCCTGAGCGATCGCGAAGGTGTCCTGAAGTGATCGTTCGCCGGCTTCTGACGGGATCCACCTGATCACCCAGCCCGATCACGCGCATCTCGCGCGCAGGATCATTGGCGGAGTGACAATTCCGATCGAGATCGCGGCGCGGGCGGTGCGCAGTCCGCCGTATCGCTCGGACGCAGATCTCCTTGACGCCTGCCGTGAAGCGGCACCGGTAACGCTGCGAGGGGAGGTCGCCGGAACCGGATAGGGTTTAGGCGAGCGCGGCAAGGCCTGATGCGGCGACGCGTGGTTTTCTGGCGATGTCGAGAAATGGCTGCCAGCTCCGACTTACTCACAAAAGCGGGGAAAGTGCCCCGCCCGGAAGTAAGAAGTAAAAGGAGCAGTCATGCCGAAAATCACGCCGTTCCTGTGGTTTGACACGCAAGCCGAAGAGGCGATGAACCTGTACACCTCGATTTTCAAGCCCTCGAAAGTCATTTCCGTCAATCGCGCCCAGGGCAGGGTGATGTCCGTCCAGTTCGAGCTCGAGGGTCAGCAGTTCATGGCGCTCAATGCCGGCCCGGTGTTCAAGTTCAACGAGGCTGTCTCCTTCTTCGTGGGCTGCGAAACGCAGGAAGAAATAGATGAGTTGTGGGCGAAGCTGACCGCCGACGGCGGATCGCCCAGCCGCTGCGGGTGGCTCAAGGACAAGTTTGGTCTGTCGTGGCAGATCGTGCCGACGGCGTTGACGCGGATGTTGGGCGATAAGGACCCAGCCAAGTCGTCACGAGCGATGAACGCGATGCTTCAAATGGAGAAGCTCGACCTGAAGCGGCTGCAGCAGGCATACGAGGGAACGTAGCGAGAGCAGCGGCGGCCGGACATCGAGCGCCTAGCGGCGCTTCGTCTTTCGACTGCCGCCGCGCTTCAGCATGGTCTTTGACGTCGTTGCCTTACTCGTCTTTGTTTTACTTGCCCGGGCGCTGCGCGCCGCTGGCTTCTTCTTGGCGCGAGCTTGCGACGAGCCAGCTTTTGTGGCCAACGCAGCTGACAGGTCGTACGCCTCCTGCATCCAGTCGGTCAGCGGGGCCTCGACCTCGTCCCGATGCCTGATTTGAATGAGGTGCGCCACCTTGGACTTCGAGACGCGATCGACGCGCCGCACCTGCGGCGCGTTCAGGGGCCGGCCGAGGAAGACGCAGAGTTCGAGGAAGCTCTTCTTCGGTCGAACGAAGAAGTGGCAGGACTTGCGCGAGAACATGATCGAACTGTGAGACGCGTAGATGCGCTGTTCTCCCAGGGCTACCGCCGCCTCGCGCAAACGGTCCCACGCGTCCTGAAGGTCCTCGGAGAGGTCCCGCGTCAGCGCGGTCTCGGTGGTCGTCCAGCAGTCGTGCGCTTCGCCCTCGTCGACCCACTGTTTGCAGTGGTAGCACTCTCGACCAGCCATGCTCAATTGTAGCGACGAAACCGGCTCGCGGCCCGGATCTCGAGCCACGGATTACACGGACAACACGGATTGGCTTTGTGAGATACCTTCTATCCTGGAGTCATCGCACCACAATTCACCAGCAGACGGAGCACAGATACATGTCCCGCGTCTTTATCCTCGCTCTTGCATTGTTAGTTGTCTCGGCCTCGACCGCTTCAACTCAGTCAGCGGCGCCTCATCCCGACGAGGCGGTGATTCTCGCCATCGTCGATCGATTCATGCTCGCTGTTGCCGACAAGGATCCTGCCGCGTTGAACGCGCTCCGGCTCGAGGGCAGCTTCAGCATCGTGGAACGACCCGCGCCGAACGGCGGGACGCTGGTGGCCCGGCGCGTATTCACGCCGCCGAGCGGCAACCGCACCGTCGAGTATCGCGAACGGTACTGGGATCCGATCGTTCACGTACGCGGGAGCATTGCCGTGGTCTGGACGCCGTACGAGTTCTGGACCGACGGCAAGACCTCGCACTGCGGCATCGACGTCTTCGAGATGATGAAGGACCAGGGCACATGGAAGATCGCGAACATGATGTGGACGGTCGAGCCCGATGCCTGCGCAGCGCTTCGGCCCGCCGACCCCGCCCGCATCCGTCCGGCCAGCTAGCCCGGCCTTAACGCTCCCCTTGTTTACCGAGCGGAGCAGTGATATCTTCCCTCGGTAACCGAGTAGACGATGAGCAAACCGCAGGATCTCGTTCAGGGCACGCTCGATCTACTGCTCCTCAAGATCCTCGCGCTCGAGCCGATGAACGGCCACGCCATCAGCCAACGGCTGAGGCAGGTGTCGGGGGACGTGCTCCAGGTCAGCGACGGGTCGCTCTATCCAGCGCTTCACAAGCTCGAGCAGGAGGGCTGGGTTACGGCCACGTGGCAGACGACCGAGAACAACCGGCGCGCGAAGTTCTACGCGCTCAGCCGTCCCGGCCGCCGACACCTCGAAAAGGAAGCCGAGAACTGGGCCAGGCTTTCGTCGGCGATCACTCAGGTCGTCAAGCTGCGTTCTGCGTGAGAACTCTCGTATGCGCCTTGAACGCTGGCTATTCGCGCTCCTGTTGAAGTGGCGATCGCTTGTCAGGCGACAGCAGGTCGAGCGCGACCTGGACGATGAGATTCGCTATCACCTCGAGACAGAAGTGGAATCGCTCGTCTCGAATGGCATGGACCGCGCCGAAGCGTGGCGCGTAGTTCGCCGAGGGTTCGGCGGAATCGACCAGTCCAAGGAGAGCTGTCGCGATGCGCGTGGTTTAAACGCGATCGACTCGTTCCGGCAGGACCTTCGCTACGCAGCTCGGGTGCTCGGTCGGCATCCCGGCTACACGGTCGTGGCCGTACTGACCCTCGCGCTCGGTATCGGCGCAAATAGCGCCGTCTTCAGCCTGATCGACGGCATCCTGCTCGCGCGTCTGCCGTTTCCCGCGCCGGATCGACTTATCAGTATTACCGGCACCTACCCAAATGGCGGTCTCGCCGCGATGCGCGACGAGGTCCAGACCATGGACGTAGCCGCCTACGCGGAAGGAAAGTGGTTCACCTTAAAGGACGGCGGTGACCCGACGCGTGTGGCGGGCACGCGTGTGTCGGCGGAGCTGCTGTCGATTCTCGGAGTAAAGCCGGCCCGCGGGCGATGGCTTCGCCAGGGCGAGGATGTCTCGCCGCGGGATCGCTACGTCATCCTGAGCCACGACTTGTGGGCGACGCGTTTCGGCTCAGACCCGACCATCGTCGGCCGCTTCGTCGAGCTCGACGGCGTTCGTCGCGAGATTGTTGCCGTCATGCCGCAGTGGTTCCAGTTCCCCTCTGCTCGTACGCAGATCTGGGTGCCGCTCGGCCTCGATTCGCGCAATACAACTGGCTACTGGGCCGGCGATTTCATGCCGGTTGTCGGCCGTCTCCGAGCCGGTGCTTCGATGGGAGACGCTCACGCCGAGATCCGATTCTTCCAGTCGAGAATTGCGACCCGTTTTCCGTGGAAGATGCCGACCGACTGGAACCAGAACGTGACGGTCATCCCGCTCCGGGACGCGCTCGTCGGCAGCGTCAAGGCGCGCCTCCTCATTCTGATCGCTGCCGCCGCGCTCGTGTTGCTGACGGCTTGCGCGAACGTTGCGAATCTCAGCCTGTCCAAGGCAGCGGCACGCCAGCGCGAAATCGGGATCCGGACGGCAATCGGCGCCTCGCCGCGGCGTATTGCCCGCCAGCTCCTCACCGAAAACATCGTGCTGGCGTTCGTCGGCGGCGGGGTCGGCCTGCTGTTTGCCTGGCAGTCGCTCGCCGTGTTGAAGCTGGTTCTGCCACCAGACACTCCGCGGCTGACGGATGTTGACCTGAACTGGCGAGTGCTGCTCTTCACCGCGGTGGTCTCGATTCTGACGGGCTGCGCGTTCGGGATCGCGCCGGTCCTCAGCGCGCTGCGGCTGCGCCTCAGAACCGTCCTCGATTCGGGAGGGCGCGGCAGCTCGCCGGTGGTGACCGGACCCCTGCGCGCCGTCCTCACAGTCGCTCAGATCGCGTGCGCCGTACTGCTCGTGATTGCCGCCGGCCTCCTCGTCAGGAGCCTCTGGTCGCTCTCGCAATCGGATCCAGGTTTTCGCCGCGACCAGGTCGTGACGGCGAGGATTTCGCCGACCGAGTCGTTGTGCGACACCACTGAACGATGCCTCGCCTTCTACCACGAGCTCGACGACAAGGCGCAGGGCGCAACAGGCGTCAGCGGCGCCGCGCTCGTCAACACTTTCCCGCTGACCGGGGCCGTGGCCAAGAGATCGCTCGAAATTGAGGGCTTCGTCGTTCCACCATCGAAGGCCGCTCCGTTGTTCTGGCTGCACGTCGTGACGCCCGGCTACTTCCGAGTGATGGATATCCGCGTCGAATCGGGACGAGCATTCGTGCGGGAGGATTTCAACGGCCCTCCTGTCGCAGTCGTCTCATCGACGACCGCTCGACGCTTCTGGGGAGACGAGAACCCCATCGGCCGGCGCGTGCGCTTCGTCGGCGAGAACCATTGGCACACGATCGTCGGCGTCACGGCCGATGTCAGGGCCTTTGATCTCACAAAGGCAGTGCCAGATTGGATCGTCGGCACCGTGTACGTGCCGCATGGGCCTTACGGGACGATGGAAGACGGACGGGTTCCCACGGAGATGACGCTGGCGTTGCGAACGACGCTTGCGGACGGGCAAGTCGAAGCCGTTCTTCGGCGACTCGTCGCGGACCTCAGTCGCGATGTCGTCATCGGCGAAGTCCAAGCGGTCAGCGCGGTTCTGGCGGCCGCGGTCGCGGCGCCCGCGGCAACGGCGTCGCTGCTCGTGACGATGGCAGGCCTGGCGCTCGTACTTGGGTGCATTGGCGTTTACGGCGTCCTGTCGTTCCTCGTCTCGCGCCAGACGCGCGATCTCGGGATTCGAGTCGCGCTTGGTGCCCAGCGTCGAGATGTCTTCTGGCTCGTGATCAAGGAAGGCGCAACGCTCTGCGTCGCGGGCATAACGATCGGCATCATCGGCGCCATGGCCCTCACACGCTGGCTATCGAGCGAACTGCATGGCATCAGCCCGATGGATCCGGTGACCTACATCGCGGTTACCGTCGCGATGTCTGTCGTCACGCTGATGGCGTGTTATGTGCCGACCCGGCGCGCGATGGGTGTGGATCCCCTGATCGTCCTGCGCGACCCGTGATCGTGAAGCGAGTCGCAGTTCCATCGCTCGACATCGGACGAATTCTGCTGCTCGTCTTCACTAGCGAGCGCTTGGTCCCTTCGTTCTGCTACCGGCAACTTCTGGCTGGACCGGTCCTCGCAAATCCACTGACAATTCGCTCATGACTCGACACCTGCTCGCCGCCTGTATCGCCGTCGCGCTCGTCTCCGGCGTCGTCGCACAGGAGATGCGGTTCTTCTATCCCGCGCCTCCCGCCTCGGCCGTCGCCGTCTCAAAAGACCAGGCGTACGGGACGCTGCAGATGGATGTCTATCGGCCCGCGAACGCGGCCGGCAAAACTCTGCCGGTCCTCGTGTTCTTCAACATCGCCTCGGGCGCACAACGGAGCAACTTCTTCTACAAGCCCTGGGCTGAGATCGCCGCCTCGCGGGATCTCGTCGCCATCCTGCCGGACCTGCGCGACGACAGCTTCGAGAAGGATTTCGATGCGCTCATCGCGCACCTGACCGCGAACGCCTCGAGCCTCGGCATCGACCGCGACCGGATTGCCCTGTATGCCGGCTCCGGCAACGTCTCCAGGGCGCTGCCCCTGGTGCAAAACCCCAAGCAGACAGTCGTCAAGGCCGCCGTGATGTACTACGGTTCGGCGCAGGTCAGCGAGTTCCGGCGCGACCTTCCGATCCTCATGGTGCGCGCGGGCCTCGATCGGCCACCTGTCAATCGCGCGATCGCCGACCTCGCCACACTGGCAGCGAACCAGAACGCGCCGCTTACGCTGCTCAACTACGCCGGTGGTCACCACGCCTTCGAGATCGTCGACGACGAAGATGCGACCCGTGACGTCATCGACACCACGATCGAGTTCGTCAAGCGTACGACGGCGCCCGCCTACCAAGCGTCGCTGCGCCGTGCGCTTCCCGAGGCCACGGCAGCTGCGCACGTCGCAAGCGGTAACTTTGCCGCCGCGGCGGCGTCGTACGCGGAGCTCGTCAAGGCGAAGCCAGACGACGCGCGGATGAGGCTGTCGTACGGCGAAGCGCTGCTTGGCGCGTCGCAGTTCGCCGAAGCGTGCACCGAGCTCGAGAAACTGAAAGGAAAGGGCCTCGGTCCGCGGGATCTCGGCGTCCCGGCGGCGCGCGCCTGCATGCAGAAGGGCGATGCCGAAGCTGCGCTCGCCTGGCTCAAATCGATCCCGCAGCGCTTTCTCCCGCGCAGTCTCGAGAAGGATCCAATCTTTGCCCCGATTCAGAACCGCCCCGAGTTCAAGGCCCTGTTTCAGACGGGC
>CAWCQI010000006.1:0-81267 GCA_963797625.1 uncultured Acidobacteriota bacterium | reverse complement strand
TCCATCAGCACACGTACGCGATCGAACGTGTTCGGAATGGGTGCGACCTCCAGCGTCTTTCCGTCCCCGTCGGCGGAGTAGTTCCTCCCGCTCAGTCCGTGGCCGGCCTGGGGCATGACGAAGAGCCGCGCAAATCGCTCCAGGCTCGGCTGACCCATTTTGTCGATCAACGACTGGTAGTAATCGAGCTGGGCGCCGGGCGACGCGAGCGTGTCGTCCGTGCCAATGGTCACGATCATCTTGCCGCCACGCCCCGCGAACCGGCTCAGATCCGGATCGGTCGAGTCGAGCCACGCCGACAGCTGCTGACGGCGGCCGTTGAGCGCGCCACCCTCCGAGTAGTCGAGCGGGTTGGCGGCGAGGTCGCGCATCAAGAACCCGGTGATGCCGAGGACGCCGAGATGCGAATGCATCGGCGCGTCAGCCGCGGCGCCTTCCTGCCCTCTGAAGCGCACGTCGGATATCAGGCCGCTGCCAGAAGGATCGGTGTTCGGCAGCCACATCCCGAACGTCTTGACGCCATGTGCCAGCGAAGTCGCGAACCCGTAGCGGCTGTAGACGAACTCGAGCGTCGAGATCTGCCCATCGGTGAGGCAGGCCGTGGCCGTCGTATTCGCCGGATCGGGATCGACGTTATCCGGACATCGCCTGGCTGCCCATGGCCGACGTCCCCTGGCGCCCTCCTTCACGTCGAAGATTGCCCGGCACGCCATGTAGTTGTTGATGATTCCATCGGCGAGTCCATCGAGCCCGTCGCACTGCCGCATGAACTCGCCGCGAATCGCGTTCACTTTTGCGCGCGTCACCCAGTTGGCGATCGGCTTCTCCTGGATTCGTATCAATTCCGGCGCAAGCATCAGCGACGAGAAGTTGACGATGGGGACGTTCGAGATGATGCCGTCGTAGTCCTCTGGATAGCGCTGGGCGACCGTCAGCGCTTCGCGGCCGCCCTGCGAGGTGCCGATGTAGTAGGTGACAGCACGGCTTGCGTCCGTACATCCGCTCGATGAGCACCGTCGCCGCGTCGTGCGTCTTCTTCATCTGCATGTAGCCGAGGTTCTTGATCGCCTCGTCCACGAGCGCCCACTCCGGCGCATCTTTGGCAGCGTGGCCGGAGTCGCTCCCGTAGGTCGCAACGCCTTGAGAGGGTCCGACGACTCCGCCGCGACCCCCCGTGAGATTTGGAATGACGCCGTTCATTCCGCCACCTCCGAGCTGCGCCGCGCGCAGCGTCCAAGAGGCTGGAAAAACCACCCGGAAGTTGATGGGTTTGGCTGCTGGATCGATCGGCGCCATCGCACCGTCGACTGCGCAGTATGCCGCCGCTGTGTCGGTCGGCGCCGTCCATTTCGGCTCGGCTACCGCGACGCTCGACACCGGCTCGCCGATCGCGCCGACCGGAATCGCAGTGCCGAGTTTCGCGGACGTGCAGTCCGCCTCGGTAATCGTTCTCGCGCTCGCCGATATCCGGCAGCGGCGCGACGGCTGCCTGTGGCGCGCTCTCCGCGCCGCAGGTCAACGCTGGGCACGGTTGGCAAGCTGGACGCAATCAGGAGCGAAGCGAGGGCAAGCTTCGAAGATGGAGTTCATCGTCATTGAGTATGGCTCAGGGCTCAGGGCTCAAGACTCAGGCAAGAGCTTCGAGATCTACTCGAAGGTTTTCCCTGAGCCTTGAGCCCTGAGCCCTGAGCCCTGAGCCAGCTAGAATACCCCGTGACCTCGCGCACCCAGGTGGGCATCGTCGGCGCCGGACCTGCCGGCCTGATGCTAGGACAGCTGCTTCATCTTCAAGGCATCGACTCCGTCATCCTCGAGAACCGCACCCGGCAGCACGTGATCGAGCGCGTCCGCGCCGGCGTGCTCGAGCAAGGGACGGTGGACCTGATGCGCGACGTCGGCGTGGGCGGGCGCCTCTCGCGCGAGGGGACTGCGGCACGACGGCATCTATCTCGCCTTCGGCGGCACCCGGCATCGCATCGACATGGCCTCGCTGACCGGCGGCCGCGCGATCACGATCTACGGGCAGAACGAAGTCGTCCACGATCTGATCGAGGCGCGCCTCGAGACAGGACGGCCGTTGCACTTTGAGGTCGAGGACGTGAGTGTCCACGACCTCGAGTCTGAGACTCCGCAGATCCGGTTTCGCCACAATGGTACGAAGGGGACGGCACAGCAGCTGACGTGCGACGTCATCGCCGGCTGCGATGGATTTCACGGCATCTGCCGGCCGTCGATTCCCGCGTCACGCCTCCGCCTCTACGAGCGCATCTACCCGTTTGGCTGGCTGGGGATCCTGGCGGAGGCGGCGCCCTCGTCCAACGAGCTGGTCTACAGCCTTCACGAGCGCGGTTTCGCCTTGTTCAGCATGCGCTCACAGCACGTGACACGGCTCTACCTGCAGTGCGCCCCGGACGAAGACGTGTCGGCGTGGAGCGACGCGCGCATCTGGGCCGAGCTCGCCACGCGCCTCTCGACCGACGATGGGTGGAGGCCGAACGAAGGAACGATCCTTCAAAAAGGGGTGACCGGCATGCGCAGCTTCGTCGCCGAGCCGATGCGTTTCGGCCGGCTGTTCCTGGCGGGTGATGCCGCGCACATCGTTCCGCCAACCGGCGCGAAAGGGCTCAATCTGGCGATGGCCGACGTCTATCGACTCGCCGGCGCGCTCGCCGAGTTCTACTCGTCTGGCCGTCAGGCGCTCCTCGACGCCTATTCCGAACGGGCGCTGGCGCGGACCTGGCGCGCGCAGCGGTTCTCCTGGTGGATGACGTCGATGCTGCACCGGTCCGACAGCGACAACCCGTTCGACCACCGGCGCCAACTGGCGGAACTGGAGTATCTTGTCAGTTCGCGCGCGGCCATGACGAGCCTCGCCGAGAGCTACACCGGGGCACCCTTCGAGGCTTGAGCGGGCATGAGCGAGCTCACGACACTCTCCGACGCGATCGCGCGTTTCGTGCACCCTGGCCACAGCGTCGCGCTCGAAGGCTTCACCCACCTCATTCCCTTTGCGGCTGGCCACGAGATCATCCGGCAGCGCATCTCGGATCTGACGCTCATCCGGATGACGCCCGATCTCCTCTACGACCAGCTGATCGGCACCGGCTGCGCGCGTAAACTGACTTTTTCGTGGGGCGGCAACCCCGGCGTCGGCTCGCTGCACCGTTTTCGCGACGCGGTCGAACGTGGCTGGCCGCGTCCGCTCGAGATCGAAGAGCACAGTCATTCGGCGATGGCCCACGCCTACGCGGCCGGGGCCGCCGGCATGCCGTGCGCGGTGTTCCGCGGCTACCGCGGATCGGACCTCGCAAAGGTCAACCCCAACATCAAGTTCATCACCTGCCCGTTCACAGGCGAGGCACTGGCGGCGGTGCCCGCGCATCGCCCCGACGTCACGATCATTCACGCGCAGAAAGCCGACCGCGCGGGCAACGTGCTGCTCGAGGGCATCATCGGCGTGCAGAAGGAGGCCGTCCTGGCCGCTCGAAAAGCGATCGTGACAGTAGAAGAAGTCGTCGACCGCTTCGAGGGGCTCGGCACAAATGCCGTCATCCTCCCCTCCTGGACAGTCCACGCGATTGTCGCCGTGCCGGGAGGCGCGCATCCGTCCTACGCGCACGGCTATTACGCTCGCGATAACGCGTTCTATGTCGCCTGGGATGCCATCTCGCGGGATCGCGACACCTTCCAGGGCTGGATCCAGGAGCACGTGATGAACGGCAGTCCTGAGCAGTTCAGGGAACGCGCGCAGGCGAGCGCCACGCCGACAGAGCGTTAGGCAACATGGCAACCGCTACCTACTCGGCCTCGGAGATGATGACGGTCGCGGCCGCGCGCGCGATGCGCGACGATGACATTTGCTTCGTGGGAATCGGGCTGCCTTCGGCGGCCTGCAATCTGGCGCGGCTGACACACGCACCCCGCTTGACGCTCGTCTACGAGTCGGGCACCCTCGAAACCAGACCGACGGTACTGCCGCTCTCGATCGGGGACGGCGAGCTCTGCGAAACTGCGCTGACGACGGTCTCGGTACCGGAGATGTTTCAGGTACTGGCTTCAGGGAGGCCGCATCTCGGTCGGGTTCCTGGGTGGTGCGCAAATCGATCGCTTCGGCAACCTGAACAGCACGGTGATTGGCCCGTACAACACGCCCAAAGTCCGCCTCCCCGGCAGCGGTGGCGCGACCGAGATCGCGACCGGCTGCCAACGCATCTATATCGTGATGCGCCACAACCCTCGTGCCTTCGTCCAGACGCTGGCGTTCGTGACGTCGCTCGGCCACGGCGTCACCGGCCGCGAGCGGCGGGCGATGGGAATCACCACCGAGGGCCCGGCGCTCCTCGTCACCGACTTGTGCACCATGACGCCCGACACAGAGAGCAAGGAGTTCGAGGTCGTGAGCCTGCACCCAGGTGTCACGCGCGAGCAGGTGCGTGAGAATACAGGATGGGACGTCCGCTTCGCCGGCCAGGTGGCCGAGACGCCGGCGCCCGATCGCCACGAGCTCGAAGCGCTGAGAGATCTGAACGCCCGCACCGCGCGGGCACACGGGACGGTTGCGGCGGAATGACAGCGTGGGCGCAGCGGCAAGGTCCGGCTAAAGCCGGAGCACCAGGAGTGTCAGCGAGAGCAGAGTCGCGGATCGCGTTTCGCGAAGCTCCTGATCGTCCTGGTCTCCTGTCAGAGTTCGCAGTGATCGCCGTGATCGATCCCGAGAGCCTATGAGTAACCCCGAAGCCGGCACCCAACCCAAACTGCTCTATCCGCCGTATCAATCGACCATCCGGCGCGCACCGTCGCAGCCGCTCATCAGGCTGCCGGCGAACTTCAGCGATCTGACGGCGCCGGTGTACGGCTATCTGCCGCTCGGCGAGACCGACAACGACTTGACGCGCCAGCACGCGGGTGAACCTCTGGGCGAGCGAATCATCGTCGCGGGACGTGTGCTCGATGAAGACGGCCGTCCGGTGCCTCATACGCTGATCGAAATCTGGCAGTGCAACGCCGCCGGTCGTTACCTGCATGCGCGGGACGATCATCCGGCGCCGCTCGACCCGAACTTCTCAGGCGGCGGACGGATGATGACCGACGCGGAGGGTCATTACCAATTCACCACCATCAAGCCCGGGGCATACCCGTGGCGGAATCACCACAACGCCTGGCGGCCGGCGCACATCCACTTTTCGCTGTTCGGCACGTCGTTCCAGTCCCGGCTGGTGACGCAGATGTATTTCCCGAACGATCCGCTGTTCCCGTTCGACCCGATCATGCAGTCGGTCCCCGACGAACGAGCACGCGAGCGTCTGGTGTCGAAGTTCGAGTTGGAGTTGACCAGGCCCGAGTGGGCACTCGGTTATCGGTTCGATATCGTGCTGCGAGGGCGGGACTCGACGCCGTTCGAGGGAAGGACCTAAGAAATGCTGAATGCTCAGGGCTGAAGGCTCAGGCAAAACCTTCGACCATTACTCGAAGCTTCTACCTCAGCCTTGAGCCCTCAGCCTTCTGTGAAAACGCTATCCGCCGATGGTGCCGGCCTTAATCTTGTAGTTGCCCTCGGCGTCCTGCTCGCGGTACTGCTTGTGGCACGCCGCGCAGGTGCCGCCAATCTCCTTCAGCGCGGGGCCCGCGACGGCTGCGTCTACGGGATCCTTCGCCACGAGCTGCTCGAACGCCTCGATTTTCGCGAGGGATTCCTTGTTCATCTTGATCGCGTCGTCTTTCTTGTGCTGTACCCAGAAAGACTGCGTATCAGCGATTGCCGCTTTCAGGGCGGGCAGCTCTTTCCTGACATCCGCGAACGCGCCAGAGGCGACGGCCTTCCCGATTGTCCGCATGGCCGCGCCCGCAGGCTTCATCGCCTTGTCGTATTCTTCGGGGGTCGTGACCTTCGTCTGAGCGACCGCGAGAGCGCCGGACCAAGCGATGAGCATCGCTCCGGCATACACGCCAACACGCATACTGGCCTCCTCCTGAAGAGTTCTTCGGGAAAAACCCCGTCATTATGTCACGACATACTACGACAGCCCGGCGCGGTTCATTTCGGCACCCTGGTCGCCTTCCAGGCGGCCTCGGGGCCCGCTGCCTTCGACGTTCCCGTCATGTTGTCGCCGCTGACCTTGGCGCGATACGCGACGCCGCCGGCTGTGAAGCTGACCTCGTCGCCGCGGACCCGTCCGTTCTCAATAGCGGCGGCGCCGAACGTGCCGCTGATGAGCTGGTACTGTTGCTTGAGCGTCAGGGGCCCTTGTGCCGTCTGCCATGTCCCGTCGACTTTGGCAGGCACGAAATACAGCAGCACCGTACACCAGCTCAGGCAGTCGTCCGAGATGGAGATCGTTTCGTCGGCCGTCCAATCCTGGATGCCAAAGGTGTTCGCGACAATACGAGTACCCGGCTTGAGGGCGGCAAACTTGTCACGAAGCTTCAGCAGGTTGTCGGGCAGCAGGAACAACGCCAGCACCGTCGCCTGCGAGAATTCCGCGGCGTACATATCGCCCTGAACGAAGGATGCCTTTTCGCTGACGCCTGCCTTTGCGGCGTTCCGCTTCGACAACTCGACCATATCCGGGTTGTACTCGACGCCCAGCGCTCGCGCGCCGCGCTTCGCGGCCGCGATCACGTTGCGGCCGTCTCCCGAACCGAGATCGACGACGAAGTCCTGAGGCGTGACCTTCGCTACATCGAGCATTTTCTCCACGGTGGACTCCGGGCTTGGCACCCAGACCACGTCCTTCCCGGCCTGTCCGACTTTTGGCTCGTAGACTCCCTGCGGAGGCGGTGTCTGAGCCTGCGTCGTCGCAGTTTGCGCCGCGGCGAGGTCTGGCGTTGGCGCAACAGCCAGGGCGAAACACGACCACAACAGTACGCGCGATGCCTTCATCTTCGACGCTCCCATCCGGTATATCTTCAGAAATTCGCCTTGCACTCGAAGCTCGACGCCTCGTCAGTGCTCCCATGCCCCTTGTAGCGCGCGACGAGAGGATAGGCACAGAGCGGCCGGGATCGGACGACCTTGCCAGTCTCGTCGCGGCGCACGGCGGTGAGCGTCTCGGGCGCCTCCCCCTGCTCGACCCACGCGACCAACGAGTCGAACGGCTGGCGAGGTGCAGGACCCGTGCCGCCACTGCAATGGCCGACGCCTGGCGCCATGAACAGCCGGATGAACGCCGCCGTCTTTTGCGGCCCGTCCATCGCCTGCTGGACGCGCGAGAAATAGTCGATCGTCCCCTCAGCGTAAATCAATGGATCGGCCCAGCCGTGCCAGAGGAGCAGCTTGCCGCCGCGATCCTTGAACGCCGAGAGGTTTGGGTTGTCGGTACCGAACACCGGGCCGAACTGCTCCACCGACTGATCCCAGAGCTGCTCGTACGATGCCCACGTGAGCGTCGACCAATCCCACTGGGGATTCTGCGTCAGAAAGTATCTGAACCAGTCGAGCGTGATGCCAGAGGGGCGCGCGGTCAATGGCGTGCCACCGGTCGCGCTCAACGCGAACCCCGCGCCGCGCGGCAGACCATACCAAAGAAACGATCCGTCTCTCCGCTTCGGCCCTTCCCAGATTTTTCTGATCACCGACGCATCGGCCTCCGTGATCGCGTCACAAGCATTCGGCACCGTGCCGACGAGCGCCTTCGGGTCGAACGTACAGCGGCGCGGATCCTCGAGGACGCCGTCTTTCACTCCATCGATCCCGTCGCACGCCGCGACCGCCGCTGCGGTCGCCGCTTCGAGCTTGCACATCGGAACGAAGTGCTTCGCTTCGAGCATCACCAGCGGCCCCCACAGCTGCTCGACGTGAAGCTTTGGCCAGTTGATCGCCGGAGCGCCGGAGAGAATCCCGTGGTAGTCGGCAGGGTAGCGTTGCGCCTCGGACAAACCCTGGCGACCCCCGGTCGAACACCCGTTGAAGTAGGCGTAGCGCGGCGGCTTTCCGTAGAACTCTGCGGTCAACGCTTTTCCAACGACGGTCATCTCATGGATGCCGAGATACGCATTGTCCCTGACCGCGTGCCAATTCAGCCGGCCGCTCGCATCGAGCGCGAAGCTTCCACTCCCGCCCTCGTGGCCGGTGTCGGTCGCGCCGGCGGCGTAGCCGGCGGAGAGCGGCTGCCGAATGGCGTTCGCGTTCCCGCCGGAGAAGCCTCCGCCGCCGACACCCTGAAACCGTCCGTTCCAGCTCTTCAGCGGCAGCCCGATGAAGACCTTGATGCGATCGCCTGCGGGCGGATGCGTCACGGTGGCGGTGACCCGGCAGGACGGAGCGGTCCGCTCGTCGCCCGGCTCTTCGACTGCCACGTCGATGGTCGTGTCGGGCAATACGACCGATCGCAGGCTCTCGCACGAGCGCACGGGTTCGGCGCTGGCAAAAACAGCCTTCGGAATAGTGAACGGCTGAGGCGGTGGGCCGCCACGTCCCGGGCCTGGCGGCTGACTGGCCGGCTGCGCGCTTCCCCATGCGAGGCACGAGAGGAGCGCGCCCAGCAGCATGACGGCCGACGACCCCGCCCCCCGTCCCTTTCGCCCGCGCATGACGCAAGAAAGTATATTCGGGGAACGCATCGGGTACCCTAGGCAACGGCGGTCTCAACCGCAATGACCAACGCGCTCTGGCTGGCAATCCTGCAGTCGCTCATCACCATCGGGGCAGTCGTGCTCTTGTGGTCGCTGCACCTGCGCCTCGTCGACCGGCCGGTGTTCAAGTGGTGGGCCTGGGCGTGGACCTCGTTCGCGCTCTACCTCGGCGTCGGCTCGCTGGCCGTGCCCCTTTCGCCAGAATGGACGCTGCCGAAAATCACAGTGGTGGTCCTCGGCGCCATCTTTGGGTTCCTGCCTCCTCCGCTGCTGGTGTTCGGCGCGCGAAGCATGCTGTCACCGGACCTGCCGACGCGCCGGGAGCAGCGGCTGGGCCTGGCGTTCGTGATGGCGCTTGGCGTCACGACAATCCTGCTCTCCATCTGGTGGAGCGATCCGATCGAGAGCTTCTACGTGCGGATTGCGCCGCGAACGTTATTGCTCGCGGCGGCGCTGCTCTATTGCGCGTGGGTATTCCTGTCGCAGTGGCGGCTCCACGGCTCGCGTGCCGGCCTGATCACCGGCGGCGTCTGTGCTGCGTACGGAGTGACGCAAACCATCTATGGCGCCGCACTGGTCAGCCGTCTGATGGGTGCCGGCGACCTGAAATTCGTCGTCGATCCGATCATCGCGTGGCGACCGCAGCTCTTTCTGCTCGATCTCGTCAACGTGTACGGGACCTGCATCGGGCTGGTGTTGCTGTTTGTCGAAGACTACCAGCTCTCGCAGCAGGCGCTGCAGGAGAGCGTCGACCGTCGGCGGCAGGTCGCCGGCGAGAACCTGGCGCTTCAGGAGGAGATCGAAGAGCGGCGCCGCGCGGAGCGCGCGCTGCAGCGGTCCGAGGAAAAGTTCGCTGCGGCGTTTCGCTCGAACCCGTGCCCGATGGCTGATTACTTCCTTCGACGACAGCCGCGATCATCGACGTCAACGACGTCCTGCGTCCGACAGTCGGAATATGCGCGCGACGAACTCATCGGCACCAACGCGAAAGATCTGGTTTCTGGGTCGACCCTCGGAGCTCGCCAGCGTCACTCCCGAACTCGACGGACCGGGGCGAGTCGCGACCCGCGAAGTGCGATGGCGGACGAAGGAGGGCCGCGTGGCGACGGTCCTCTACACGGCCGACACGCATCGAGATCGACGGTGAACGGTGCGTCCTGTCGGTCGCCGAAGACATCACGGCGCGCAAGCAGGCCGAGGCACGGCATCGCGCCGTCCTGCGCGCGCTGCCTGACTGGATCTTCGTGCTGAGCGCCGATGGCGTCTTCCTCGATTTCCATGCGAAGGAGCCCGAACGGCTGGCAGCACCGCCCGAGACCTTTCTTGGCAAACGCATGCACGATGTCCTGCCGCCCGACATCGCCGATGGCTTGCTGCGCTGCTTCGAGCGGGCGATGAGCTCCGAGGACACCGCGACGCTCGAATATTCGCTGGCGAGCCTTGGCGAGGTCCGCTTCTTCGAGGCGCGAGTTGTCCGCTGCGACACCGACAAGGTCCTCAGCATCGTCCGCGACATCACCGAGCGGCGGCGCGCGGAGTTGCAGGCGCGCGAGCTGCGCGACGAGCTGGCCCACGTCGGGCGAGTGACCACGCTCGCCGCGCTGACCGGAACGCTGGCGCATGAAATCAACCAGCCGCTGGCAGCGATCATGACCAACGCCCAGGCGGCGACGCGCCTCATCGCCGCGCCTGTCCCCGATCTCGTCGAGCTGCGTGCGGCGCTCGCCGACATCGTCTCGGACAACCAGCGCGCCGCCGACGTGGTGCGCCGGTTGAGGTCGCTGCTGAAAAAGGATACGTCCGAGTACGCCGCGGTCAACCTCAACGCCAGCATCGATGAGGTGATCAAAGTGCTTCAGAGCGACATCGTGTCCCGCCGGATCATGCTCGACCTCGAGCTGGCGCCGAATTTGCCTCGGGTGCTCGGCGATCGGGTCCAGCTGCAGCAGGTGATGCTCAACCTGCTCATGAACGCGTTCGAGGCGCTCGAGAACGTGGCCATCAAGCGCGTGATCCTGCGAACCGATGCCGATGATGCCACCGTCAGGGTCTCGGTTATCGATTATGGCGTTGGCCTGACCGACGAGCAGCTGCCGCGCATGTTCGAGCCGTTCTATACGACCAAGGCCGACGGGATGGGCCTCGGCCTCGCGATCTGCCAGACCATCATGAACGCGCACGACGGAACCGTCGCCGTGCAGAGGAACGTGGAGAGAGGAACGACGTTCTCGTTCAGCCTTCCTGCCTTACCGCCGGACACGACGGCCGTGCCAGCCGTGGTTGGAGATCGGGAGCGGCTGTAGAGCGGAGGAGACGGAGATCGCGGTTTTTCACCACGGAGGCACGGAGCGCACGGGGACGCACGGAGGCTGTCACGCTGCCAGACCGCTCAACGCTGGCGCGCAGCTGTGCGGTGTGGCGATCAGCAGTCCGCAGCCCAGTGTGCGGATCCGACTGAGACTGCTGCACCGCGCGAAGCGCGGTGGGAATGAGTCGAGGAACCGGGATCACAAGCGCTTTCTGAATTCGAGGAGCGCTTGTGACCCCGGTCCCTCGACTCATTCCCTACGCCGGCCTACGGCCGGCGTGCAGCAGTCCGCAGTGTGACAGCCTCCGCGCGTCTCCGTGCGCTCCGTGTCTCCGCGGTGAGAACCGTGATCTCCGTCACCTCCGGAAACAGCCGCCCTCAATACAGCACGCGCCTCACTCGGCCCTGAGCAATGACGTCGGGTCGGCGCGAGACGCGGTGCGGGCGGGAATGAACGTCGCGAGACCGGCGACGATGATCATCAGGAACCCTGCAGCCCCGAGCACGAGCGGGTCAGAGGGAACCGTGCCGACGAGCATCGACTGCAGCCAGCGGCCGGCCACGACGGCGAGCGCCGAGCCGCAGACAACACCCGCGGCGGCAGAACGGCACGCATCGCGAAGAATCATTCGAACCACTCGAGCCGGCTGAGCGCCAATCGCAATCCGGATCGCCATCTCGCGCCGGCGCTCGGCGATGACGTGAGCGAAGACCGCGTAGAGTCCAACGCCGGACACAGTCAGCGCGAGCGCGCCGAACAGCGTCAGCAGCGCCGTGCCACGACTCCATGGGCGCATCTGCCGCTCCAGCAGATCGCGGTAGGGCCGGACCTCGACAAACGGCAGATCGGCGCGTCCATTCAGCACCGCGCGACGGATTGGGGTGATCAGATCCTCAGCAGCGCCCTTGGTGCGAACCAGCAATCCTTGAACTCCTGGCGGCGGACCAACACCGGCGGGCGGTCCCGGCACCTGTGAAAGCGGAACAAAGTACTGCATCAGGCGATCCTCAGCACCTCCGGGCACGACCGATCGCTGACGGACGTCGCGGGACACACCGATGACCTCGCGGCACGGCACGTTGGTCGGCGGGCCGGGCGGACCGGTGGCCGTGAATGGATCGAACGAGGGATCGAATCCAATCCGGATGCACTTGCCGAGCGCGCTCTCGCCCGGCCACACCGTCCGCGCCATCGTCTGGTTGACGATGACGACCGGCGCGCCACGCTCATCGTCACGCGTAAATGGACGGCCCTCCGCGATGTCGATGCCGAGAATCCGCAAGAACTCCGGTGTCGCGGCGATGAGATACGGCAGTTGACCGTTGACGCTTGGCGGCTCGGCCCTCCCAGGCACGCCAATCGGCAGCACGTGATGGCCAGCGAACGGCGTCGTTTGAATCTCGGTCGCCCCGTCGACACCCGGCATCTGGCGGATTCGTTCGAGCGCTGCCCGGAAGAGCTCAGCCTGACCCGCGACCGGGTTTGGCCCTGGCTCGAACCCGACCAGTACCACATCGCTCAATCGCATCCCGAAGTCCTGCGCCCTCAGGTTGTAGAGGCTTCGGCCGAACAGGCCCGCGCCCGCCATCAACACCACCGACAGCGTCGTCTGCACCAGCAGGAGCATCGGATAAGCGCGGCTTCGGCGCGCGCCGTAACTGGCGCCTGACAGGTCGCCGGCCCGGACGTGCCGCGGCAGCTGCGCCACTCCGACTGCGGCTGCGAGTGCGAGCGCACCCAAGCCCGCCGCGACAGCGACGACGATCGTCCGCAGCGTGAAGACTTCATGCTCGATCACGCCTGCCAGCAACACGCGCCGGACGACCTCGCCCAGCCAGGACGCGAGCGCCAGCGCTCCGGCAGTCGAAATCACCGCCAGGATCGATGCTTCAGCCAGAACCTGCGCGAAGAGACGTCCGCGAGTCGCGCCGAGCGCCGTTCGAATCGCAGCTTCGCGGTGTTGGCGCGTCCCGCGGACGAGCAGAAGCGTCGCCGCGTTGGCGAGACCGATGATGAGAACGAGGATCGACACGCCGGCCAGCGCATAAGCGATACGCCGTTCGGCTGGCGCAACCTCCCCACCGTCGAGGGCGACGAGCGAGACGCCGCGATCGAGCGCCACGCTCGCCTGTGCGGTCGCCGCCACGTCCTGCCCCACTTCGACACGCGCAACGATGCTCACCACGTTTCGAAACGAATCGAGATTCCATCCCGGCGACTCGCGCATGGCGGCGGCCAGGGGAACCCACACATCCACTCGCGTCGAGGAATGACCGCTGAAGCCGGCGGGCATCACCCCGGACACGACGTAGTCGATCCGGTCGATCGCGACGCGGCGCCCGAGCACGGCAGGATCGCCACCAAACGCGGAGCGCCAGAACGCATGGCTGATGACCGCCGTGCTGCCGGACGCCTGATCGTCCTGCGGCTGGATCACCCGGCCCAGGCGCGGCACGGCGCCGAGCATCTCGAAGTAGGAGCCCGACACCAGCATCGACTCGACTCGCGTCTGCTCGCCAGCCACAATCGCTGTCGTCGAGGTCCGGCGCCATGCTGCCACCTGTGACAGCGCCGGCACGTGCTCGCGGATGGTGTCGAAGGCCACATAGCTGGTGGTCGTCATCCCAGCGCCGCGACCGGGGTTGCCGGGAACGGCAAACGCGAGCGTGAACAGGCGATCGGGACGAACGACGTGACGAGCCGGCGTGAGGATGGCGCGATCGATGAGGCCGAACACCGCGAGGTTGGCGCCGACCGCCACCACGAGCATGACCACAGTGGCCAACGTCGTGACCGGAGTCGCCACGAGGGACCGAAGGGCGTTGAAAAGATGGGAGAAGAGACGTTCAATCATTGCAAGGTGCTCAAGTACTCGTATTCACGACCGGAGGCTAATTGGTTCCAAAGAAATGAGGTGCGAGAGTGAGGGTTATGCGAAGTGTACCCACAGCCCGATCGTGAAGATCGCGAGCGCGACCGTCGCGACGACCTGCATCGTGAACACGGAACGGTCGCGAGCGCCGACCGGCCGGTAGTCCTCGTCGAGGGTCGCAAACGTCAGCCCGCGGAGCTTCGACAGCGATTCCGGTGCCGTGGCGAGCGACACGACGACGAGGACGGCGAGGCTGACGACGAACAGCAGGATCGCGAAGTGGAGGAAGTTGATGCTGACGAGCTGCGTCAGGAAGGGTGAGCCCTCGACCAGCGCCGAACCGCGGTTCAACTCGAAGAGGAAGCGGGCAGCCCCGAGCACGGCGCCGACGACGAGCGAGGCGATTGCGCCAAAACGATTGGCGCGCGGCCAGAACACACCGACGAGAAAGACCGCCGCAATCGGCGGACTGATGTAGGCCTGGACGCTCTGGAGGTAGATGTAGACCTCGGAGCTCAGGTACTTGATGAACGGCACCCACAGCATGCTGAGGCCGACCATCACGACCGTCACGATCCGGCCAACGCCGACGAGCTGCGACTCCGTGGCGCCAGGCTTGAGCTTCTTGTAGACGTCGAATGTCACGAGCGTCGACGCCGAGTTGAACGTCGCGGCGAGCGACGACATCAGCGCCGCCATCAATGCCGCCACCATGAATCCGACGAGCCCCGTCGGCAGCAGCCGGATGACGAGCGTCGGGTAGGCCGCGTCCCCGGCGATGTCGGGATAGAGCGCCCTGGCGATGAGTCCCGGCAGCACGAGAACGAAGACTGGCAGGATTTTCAGCAGCCCGCAGAGAAGCGCGCCGCCGCGCGCCTGCGCTTCGCTCTTCGCGCCGAGCACGCGCTGGACGATCATTTGATCGGTGCACCAGTACCAGATCCCGAGGATGGGCGCGCCGAAGAAAATGCCGGTCCACGGAAACGCCGGGATCGGAGGACGGCTTGATCATGTGGAAGAAGTCGGGCGGCAGCGCCGCGCGGAGTCCAGCCATCCCACCTGCCTGCTCGAGGCCGATGATGGTCAGCGTGGCCGCGCCGAGGAGCAGGACCACGGCCTGGAGCAACTCCGTGTAGATGACCGCGGCGAGCCCGCCAAACACCGTGTAAATCCCCGTCGCGACCACCATTACAGTCGCCGACGTGTAGAAATCCCACCCGAGCACCGCCTGCAGCACGAGCGCGCCCGCGTAGAGCGACACCGAAATCTTCGTGACGACGTAGGCGATGACCGAGACGGTGGTGAGATACCAGCGACAGGCAGGACCGTAGCGGCGCTCGAGGAACTCCGGCATCGTGTAGACGCCGCTGCGGAGATAGAACGGCACGAACACCCACGCCAGAATCATCGACATGAAGACCGCGAGCCATTCGAACGACCCCACCGCCAGCCCCGAGCTCGCCCCGGAGCCCGCCAGCCCGATGAAGTGCTCGCTCGAGATGTTCGAGGCAAAGAGCGAGGCGCCGACCGCGACCCAGCCGACGCTGCGGTCGGCAAGAAAGTAGCTCTTGCTCGTCTTCGCGCGCTGAAAGAAGTACGCGCCGATGCCGAAGACGACCGCGAAGTAGGTGATCAGGATGACGAGGTCGATGGTGTGCATGGTTCGGGTTTTCGGGACTCGGGGCTCGGGATTCGGGGAGTCGGGACTCAGCATGAGCGCTTCGATGATATCGGTTCGAGGTTTTCCTGATCCCTGAACCCCGAGTCCCGAGTCCGGCGACGCCGCTCTACTTACACGCCCCCTCACCCTGGTGAACGTAGTAGCTCTTGTACTTCGGCGACTTCGAATCCATGCAGCCCGAGAGATTGAGAACTTCTATTTTCCGGAATTCGGTTGGATGGCTCTCGCCCTGGATCGCGATGTAGCCGTCGGTCAGGAGCGTCCCGTCGACTTTCACCGCCGGGTCGAACTTGTTGACCTCGCCACCGCCGATCGTCGGCTTCTCGTATTCAAGGACAGTCTGCCCCTCGACCTTGTGGATCAGGCGTTCGCCGCCGCGGACCTCGACCTCGACGCGCACCCACTGGTCGCCGGCGTAGGTCTGCGACTTCGAATTGAGGCAGTGGCCCTTGACCATCGTCCCGTTGATGAAGACCTGCGTGCCCGGCGAGCACATGTTCGCGGTCGATCGTGGCTTGCCGTTCGGCAGGCCGCCGAGCAGCTGAACCTCGACCGAGATCGGAAAATCCTGGTCCTTCCACATCGATTGCGGCGACTGGCTGTGCAACATCAGGCCATTGTTGCGAATGGCCCAGTCGGGGCCGCCGGCCACCTGCTCGCCGATGAAGCGGTACTCGGCGGCGACGATGTAGTAGGAGAACTTCTGACGTTCGTAGAAAAGATGGCCGAATTTGCTGTCGAATGTCGTGTACTTGTCGTACGACGCCTGCAAGGCGCCGTTGACGACGCGGAAGGTGTCGGCGTAGTTTTCTCCGAGCGGGTAGCCGGTGATCTTGGGGACCCAGCCGTCGAGACTCTTGCCGTTGAAGAGCTGAATCCAGTCTCGCCGATCGGCTTTGTCGCCGGGCGACTGGGCAGAACCAATCAAGCTGACGAGGGCGATGATCGGCGCAGCCAGCAGACACGTCGTGCATGCCGTCCGTGTCCTCAGTACAAGTGTCAGCATTTCGACCTCATTGCTCAATGCTCGCGGGGCCCCACTTATCTCACTGCGCTTGGGCCCCACCCCAACGCAGCCGTTCGCGCTTCGCGCTCTCGGCGGCTCACGGCTGCCGCTCGCTCGCGCCGCGGCGCTCAGCTTTCGTGATAGCGTGCAGGATACTCGGGAGGGCTTATGAGAGTCACGCGACTTCGTGCGGCCGGTACGGCGGCCATTCTGATCGCGGCAGCGGTCTCCGTCTCAACCCAGCAACCCAAGATTGGCTACGACGACACGCCCATGCAGCCAAACGGCAAGTGGCATGTCCATGATGGCGCGCGGCCGCAGCCGAAGATGGTCACGCCTGGCGCAGTCCCAGGTGGCGCCCCGGCCGACGCGACCGTGCTGCTCGGCAGCGGCGCCGACGCCGGCGCCTGGCAAATGGCCGATGGCAAGCCCCTGACCTGGCCAATGAAGGATGGCGTCCTGCAGTCGGCCAAGGGCATGATCGAAACCAAGGCGCAGTTCACCGACTTCCAGCTCCACGTCGAGTTCGCGACGCCCAAGGAAGTGAAGGGAGACGGCCAGGGCCGCGGCAACAGCGGCGTCTTCCTGCTCGGTGTGTTCGAGGTGCAGGTGCTCGACAGCTATCAGAATCCGACGTATCCGGACGGCCAGGCCGCTGCGATGTACGGACAGTACCCGCCGCTCGTGAACGCGTCGCGGCCGCCCGGCGAATGGCAAACCTACGACATCGTGTTCACGGCGCCACGCTTTACCGCGTCAGGCACGCTCGACAAGCCCGCTGTCGTCACCGTCATCCACAACGGCATCGTCGTCCACAACGCGACGCCCTATCTGGGGCCGACCGAACACAAGATCATCGGGAAGTACACGCCGGCGAGCGCCAAGGGCCCGATCCGGCTCCAGGATCACGGCAACCCCGTGCACTTCAGGAATATCTGGATCAGGCCGATCAAGGGGTACGACGAGACGTAAGATCAGGGATCGGGGCTCGGGGTCCAGGGATCGGGGATCACTACAGTCTGCTGTGGCCACATTGACGCGCCTGATCCCGATCCCCGAGCCCCGATCCCCGAAACCCGAGGCTCCACATTCCATGCCCTCCCGCCGACTCCTGATCGCGATCTCGATGGGCGCGCTGCTGCCCGCGCTCACCTGGGGGCTTGCGGGCGAGATCGCGCCGGCGCGGCCGGCGGCGCAATCGAGCTTCGCGTCCGAGATCGCGGCGCTGTCCGAGCCGGCGGGGTACTTCGATACCGACAACCTGATCTCGAACGAGCGTTCGTATCTGGACGTCGTTCCCGACCTGAAGAAGCGCGGTGTTCGCGGTGGCGCGTATATCGGGGTCGGCCCCGACCAGAACTTCACCTACATCGCCGCCATCCGGCCTGACGTCGCGTTCATCGTCGACGTCAGGCGCGACAACCTGCTGCTCCACCTCCTGTTCAAATCGCTGTTCGCGCTGGCCCGGACGCGGGTCGAGTACCTCGCGTTATTGCTCGGCCGGCCGGTGCCGACAGACATCGAGAGCTGGCGCAACGCGCCGCTCGAGCGCGTCGTGTCGCAGGCCGAGGCCGCGCCGCTCGACGACCGCGGCGTCCTTGCTCTGCGGCGGCGTGTCGAGGACGCGCTCGGAAAAATTGGCGTGCCACTCTCGGACAAGGACCTCTCGACGATCGACCGATTCCACCGCCGATTCATCGAGCGTCGGTGTTGGACCTGCAGTTTCAGTCCATCGGGCGCGCTGCCGCAGATTCACTACCCCACTTACCGTGAGCTGCTGCTGGCGACCGACGCGCTCGGCGAACGCAGCAACTACCTGGCGTCTGAAGACTCGTTTCAATTCATCAAGAGCCTGCACAAGCGCGACGCGATCGTCCCGGTCGTCGGGGATTTGAGCGGCCCGCGCGCTCTGGCCGCCATCGGAACGCTCCTTGGTCAGCGCGGCCAGCGTCTCTCTGCCTTCTACGCGTCGAACGTCGAGTTCTATCTCTTCAGCGACGACCGTTTCGACCGCTTCGTGACCAACCTCGGCCGGCTACCGCGCGCCGGCCACGGCGTGATCATCAGATCGGTGTTCGGCCGGTACGCCCGCGGCGGCGGCAGCACGTCCCAGCTGCAGCCGGTGAACGAGCTCGTCGACGGCTTCTCGAAGGGCCGGTTCCGCTACTACGGCGAGCTCGTCGATCGCCCGGTCGAACGCTGAGGATTTCAAATCGCATCTCAGCCCTCGAGAGCCGCAAGATTTGAGGGAAACCCGGCCTCAACCGACCGTGTCTTGAGCCATGAGCCCCCAGCCTGCTAGGATCGCAGGCATGTCTCACACGCTTCTTCCCCGGTGGATTGTGCAGTCGGCAGTTGGCATCGCGCTCATCGGCGGCCTTGGCTTTGCCCTCGGCGCCGCGCCAGCGCCGGCTCCGCAGCAAGCCCCTGCCACGGGCGTCAGCCCAAACGGCGGATGCGCGCCGGGCTTCAGTGGCTCGCCCGATACCAAGTGCGAGGATGTCAACGAGTGCGCGATCAGCAATGGCGGGTGCCATCGCCTGACCGGGTGTGAAAACACGCCCGGCGGGCGCGAGTGCGGCGGCTGCCCGAAGGACTATGTTGGCGACGGCTATGTCGGCTGTTTCGACGTCAACGAATGCGGAACCGTCGATTGCAGCGATCGCCTGCCCTCGAAAGCGGATGACGCGCCGGCGCCGGCAGTCTCCACGTCGGGTGACGTGACGGTCGCCGCCACGTCGGCGAAGGGCGCTGCGGCCACATTCACGGCGACCGCAAAGGACAGTGTCGACGGCACGCGTCCGGTGAACTGCATGCCCCTGTCGGGATCGGTCTTCCGGGTTGGCAAAACCACGGTGACCTGCTGGGCCTTCAACAAGCGCGGCAAGATCGGCCGCGCGACCCTCACCGTCAACGTGACGCAGTAGAACCGGGAGACAGACGGGCTATACGCACGAAGGGCACGATGACACGATGCGCACGATGATTCTCCATCGTGCACATCGAGAGCATCGTGCCCTTCGTGTCGTACGGCGTGGCTGCGAAATCCGGCGTCCTACTTCGCGACGCCCGCTTCTTTACTTCGCGACGATCGTCCCGCGCATGCCCGCGGCGAAATGTCCGGGGAACGTGCAGACGTACGGATATGAGCCGGCGGCGGCGGGCACTTTGAATACGACCTCCACGGTCTCGCCGGGTCCCGCAAGGCGTCGTCGCGCCCAACACCTGATCCTTCATGTCGGGCGGGATGAAATCGGTCGCGCGCGCCTGGGAGGCGGCGTTGACGAAATCAATCTGCTTGGCCCCGGCCTTCAGCACGACGACGTTGTGCGCCATCGCGATCTTCGGCAGCGTGCCCTTCGAAACGAGGCGGATGCGCAGCGTTTCACCAGGCTTCGCCGAAATCGAAGTGACGCTGTACTTCATATCGTCGCCACCGGTGATTTCAACCAGGCGGCCCGTGGACGCGGGCTTGTCCTGGACGACTTCAGGGGTGGACACCGGCGCCGGCATCGTCAACAACACAACCCACGCAAGCGATGCAAGAAACATGATGAAGGCTCCTCGAGGAAGAACTTTCGGTTTGTCTTTTCTATACTAGCGCGGCCAGTCGAGCGTTTCAGGAACGGAGTCGGCCGGCCGCAGGACAATCGCGTACTCGACCGTCACGAGAGTCGCCGCCGGAATCCACCTGAACGTCGGCACGTTGAACAACCGCCCCCGTTCAATCATCTCACGGCGGGACTCTGGGAAGGGAGAGACGCCAAACTCCATGCCGCGGGTTAAGGCAGAGCCATTCCAAGGCGGCTGCGGGCGGCTGGCGTTTTCCTCCCAGATACCCAGCCACGGAAAGTCGGCTCGGCGCCAGACGTAGCCGAATGCGAGCCGGGCGGCCGGCGAAAATGCGACGAAGTAGGCGGTATCCAGCTGCGGATCCATCAGATGCGCTGTGTAGGCGCTCGACGCTTCGGCTGGGCTCGAACGGCGCAGGTCCGCGGTGCCGCCGCCGAGGCGCGGCGCCGCCGGCCAGTCGAACTCAGCTCCGGGGACGAGGTAGTCGGCGCTGCCGAAGGCACGCTCGAATACCTTCGAGCGCGCCGCCGAGGCTCGAAACTCGGTCACACCCTTCTCGAGAAACGGCGGGCCGAGCGTGACGTGCTCGGTCCAGCCCACCGGTCGGTCGGCGCCAGACGGGTTCTCGACGCTTTCCTTGACCCGCAGGACCCGATCCGCGAGGCGAATCGTCCGCTCGATTCTCAGGTTCGTCAGCGGCAACCGCGCGCGTTGGACGAGCGTCAGGCCCGACTGCTCGAGCTCGTAGGGCACGAGCGACGCCTCGCCGTGAACCGGCATCCCGGCCGCGGCCTCGGCATCCGACGGCCCGCCGAAGATGTCGAGGCACAGGTTGTGCCCCATGATCCCGGCGAGCAGAGACGCGTCGCCGCCGCCGCCATACTCCGGATGCCTGGCATGGTCGTATTTCGAGGGCTCGAGCGATGGCCAGTTCGGCGTCCACAGCGGATTGACCCCCGTGGCCTTGTCGAGGATCTCCGCGATGTGCCCACCTTCCCTGAGGACCGTCACGCGCAGGCTGTCGTTCTCGAGCCTGGCAGCACGACGGGACCGGTAGAAAAGTGGCATGCCGCCGGTATTATGCCCGCACGCCTGCGCGGCTCGCGGGCTCGCTTCTGTGGCGTCCGCTATTTCGAGGCGCGCAACGCCGCGATAGCTGAGATCGCTCGCGCAAATGGCTCTCTTTCTTCGGTTTTGGCCCGTCAACGGCGTCCGTTACAGAGATTTAGGTGCGATCCGCCGTGGGCATCGGCGTTTCTCTCAGCGAAATCCATTCGCGTCGCGCCAATGCACTTGAAGTCATGATTGCCGAGGTTATATCGTCGGCCACGGATCACACGGATCTCACGGGACGCGTCACACGGATCTCACGGGACGCGGATTACGCGGATCATCACGGGCCACGGATCGCACGGATAACACGGATCAGGGATCAAGGACGGGGCTGATGGCGGATCGGGCAAAGGTCAAGAGTGCAATCGAAGCCGGTGGCGGGATGCTCAGGCTGGAACCGAGCTGGGTGCCGCGCTCCTTCATGATTCCGGGCGAGCGCCTGAAGCTGCATCCGAGGGACTTGTATGCGCTCGGCGGCCACCGGGGCGGCATCAACGAACGGTGGTTCTCGTCGACGACCAACGCCGACAACGGACCGGGAACACCGGCCGACGAAGGACTCAGCTACGTGCGGCTCGCGGACGGGAACCGGTTCCTCCTCAAGGACGCCGTCGAGAACGCCGGCGATCTCCTGCTCGGATCGGCGGTGATGGAGCGCGAGAAGGGCTGGAACCTGCTCTGCAAGTTCTTCGACAACATGGGGCCGATCCCGCACCACATGCATCAGACCGATGCGCAGGCGAAGCTCCTCGGCCGGAAGGGCAAGCCCGAGGCGTACTACTTCCCGCCGCAGTACAACAAGACCGACAACAATTTCCCTCACACGTTCATGGGCCTCGAGCCCGGCACGACCAAAGCCGACGTCCGGCGCTGCCTCGAGAACTGGAACAAGGGTGACAACGGCATCCTCTTCCTCTCGCGCGCGTTCCGTCTCGAGCCCGGCACCGGATGGCAGATCGATCCCGGTATCCTTCACGCGCCGGGGTCCCTCGTCACCTACGAGCCGCAGGTCGCGAGCGACGTGTTCGCCATGTTCCAGTCGGAGGTCGAGGGCCGAATCACGCCGTGGGCGCTGATGACGAAGGATGTCCTGCCGGAGTATCACCAGGACCTCGATTACCTCGTCAACCTGCTCGATTGGGACGCGAACGTGAACCCGACGTTCGCGGCCGACAACCGCTGCTTCCCGAAGCCGGTGAAGCCCTTCGCGCAAACCGAACCGGACGGCTATCGCGAGCAGTGGATCACCTATGGCACGGGCTGGTATTCGGCGAAGGAGTTGACCGTTCTGCCGAAGCGAAGCGTGACGATCAAGGACGCGGCTGCCTACGGCATCATCCTCACGCAAGGCTACGGACGCTTCGGGTCGCTGGCCGTCTCGACGCCGTCGATGATCCGCTTCGGCCAGATGACGGAAGACGAGCTGTTCGTAACGGAGGGCGCGGCGCTCGAAGGGGTCAAGATTGAAAACCTGAGCGCGACCGATCCGTTGGTCATCCTGAAGCATTTCGGGCCGGGAAATCCGGATGCGGAGGGATTGAGAAAAACGGCTCAGGGCTCAGGGCTCAAGGCTCAGGCAAGAGCCTTGAGCTCATAGCCGATCGATTAGGATCGGCAAGCTTTTCCTGAGCCTGAAGCCCTGAGCCTTGAGCCTTTTACAGGACACCAACTCATGCACAAATACCCCGCACTTCACAACGCCATGTGGCCAGGACTCGTCGGCAAGGGACCGGACTCCGAGCCGCCGATCGACCTCGAAACGATGTTGAACCTCACGGCCGCGGCGAGCGTCGGCGGAGTCAAGTTCGAGGGCGTCGATCTGTTTCTCTTCGATCCGCACGTCAACATCGATTCGAGCGATGACGACCTGAAGCGCCTCGCCGACCAGATCGCGTCGCGCAATCTCGTCGTCGGATCGCTCGTCGCGCCGGTCTGGCCGCCGACCGGCGGCGGGTCGGCGATGGGAAGCGACGAGGAGCGAAAAAACTTCGTCACGCAAGTTCGGAAAGCCTGCCGCATCGCCAAGACGTTGAACGGGCTCGGTATTCGCAAGTACGGCGTCATCCGCATCGACTCGGCGGCAAGCCCAGCCGAATGGGCGAAGGACCCGGCCGGCAATCAGAAAAAGATTGCCGAGACGTTCCGGCAGGCGTGTGATGTCGCCGACGAACACGGCGAGCGGCTGGCGGCGGAGGGTGAGATTTGCTGGGGCGGCATGCACAGCTGGAAGCGCAACGTGGAACTGCTCGAGCTCGTCAATCGCCCGAAGACGCTCGGCTTCCAGGCCGACATGGCGCACACGCTGCTCTTCACGCTCGGCTACAACGCGCCCGAGGATCGCATCCTGCCCGAGGGCTACGACTGGTCGAAGCGCGAAACGCTCGACGAGGCGCTCAAGACCATGACGCACGCGCTGCGGCCGTGGACGATCGACTTTCACGTGGCGCAGAACGACGCGACCGTCAAAGGATCCGGCTCACACGACAAGACCGGCCGCCACTGCCTTCCCAAGGATCCGAACGGCAAGCTGGATATCGCCCGGCACGCCGGCGCGTGGTTGAGAGACGACTCGGGCAAGGAGACGAAGGCGCTGCGGCACATCTGCTGGGACGGGTGCATGTTCCCGAACGCCACGATGATGCAGGCCTCGACGTGGAACGACGTGCTCGGCGCGATGATCGCGGTGCGGGATGCGCACGGCTGGGATTAGCGCAGCTTCCGGCTAGTCAGCTCTCAGCTATCAGCTTGCGAGCAGCGAATCCTGGTGGCGGCTGAGAGCTGAGAAGCTGGAAGCTGAGAGCTGAGAGCTGAAAGCTGACTACATGAAAAACCTCAACATCGGTCTCGTCGGTTACGGCTTCATGGGGCGGACGCATTCGAACGCGTTTCTCCAGGCGCCGCGGTTCTTCGATCTGCCCTTCAAGCCGGTACTCAAGGCGCTCTGCGCGAGGAATGCCGACCGCGCGAAGGCCTTCGCGGCGAATTGGGGCTACGAGTCGATCGAGACCGACTGGCGGAAGCTCGTCGAGCGGAAGGACATCGACCTCATCGACATCGCGAGCACGAACGACACCCACCACGACATCGCGATTGCGGCCGCCAAGGCCGGCAAGATGGTGATGTGCGAGAAGCCGCTCGGCCGCAACGCCGAGGAGGCGAAGGCGATGGTCGCGGCAGTCGAGGCCGCCAAGGTGCCGAACACGGTCTGGTACAACTACCGGCGCGTGCCGGCAGTCGTCCTGCTGAAGCACCTGATCGACGAGGGAAAGTTCGGAAAGATCTTCCACTACCGCGCGAAGTTCCTCCAGGACTGGACGATCTCCGAGGATCTGCCGCAGGGCGGCGAAGGCTTGTGGCGGCTCGACGTCAAGGTCGCGGGCAGCGGCGTCACCGGCGATCTCCTCGCCCACTGCATCGATACCGCGCTCTGGTTGAACGGGTCGATCACGGAAGTCTCCGCGATGACCGAAACGTTCATCAAGGCCCGCAAGCACAACCTGACCGGCAAGGTCGAACCAGTCGGGATCGACGACGCGAGCGCGTTCCTGTGCCGCTACAAGAATGGATCGCTCGGGACGTTCGAATCCACGCGCTACGCGCGCGGTCATAAGGCGCTCTACACGCTCGAGATCAACGGCGAGCACGCCTCGGCCTTCTGGGACCTGCACGACCTTCACCGGATTCAGTACTTCGATCACAAGGACGAAGGCCGCGTCCGCGGCTGGCGCAGCGTGCACGTGACCGACGGCGATCACCCGTACATGAAGCAGTGGTGGGTGCCCGGCCTCCAGATCGGCTACGAGCACACCTTCATCCACCAGTTCGCGGATTTCGCGCGCGCCGTCGGCGAGGGCAAGAGCATCGGGCCGACGTTCCGCGACGGCCTGGCGACCGACTACGTGACCGACGCCGTGCTCAAGTCGGCGTCGCCAAGAAGTGGGAGCAGGTCGAGGGGTAGAACGCCGTTTCACATGTCACGGTCCACACGACCACGAGCACACGATGTTCACGATTTTCGATGTCTTCGTGTTCATCGTGAATCGTCGCCGTATCGTACAGTGAGAATGGGAGAGGGATGATGAAAAGCGCAGCAATCGCGTTGACGGTCGCCGCCTTGGGCTTGGCGTTCGATGGGATGTCGATCGTGGCAGAGCAGCAACCGCCAGCGCGGCGCCACAGCGCCACCGGCCGGTTCAGCCCCCGGCGGGACCTGGCGCCGGCCGAGGCCAGGGACGAGCGGCGGCGGCGGAGGCCGAGGAATCGCCGTCCTGCCCTTCGAGGACCGGACCGGCTTCGAGAGCATGTTCAACGGCACGAGCCTCGATCCCGGCGAGCAACAGATGATGGCAAACCGAAAGGCTCAGGCCGAGGCCCAGGCGAAGCTGCCGCCGGAAGAACGCGGGCGCGGCGGGCGCGGCGGCGCGGCATGCCGCCGGTCTCGAGGTTCCAGGACTGGAACGGCGACCCGAAATTCTGGCGCGCTGAGAACGGCATGATCGTCGGCGAGAGCACGCCGGAGAAAGTCGTCGGTCCGAACACGTTCCTCATCTGGCGCGGCGGCACGCCCGGTGACTTCGAGCTGAAGGTCGAGATTCCGGATGAACTCCACGAACAGTGGCATCCAGTACCGCAGCAAGATGCTTCAGCCACAACGAAGGCGGCGGCGACAACCCCGGCCACGCTGGCGGCTCGGCGGCTACCAGATGGACATGGACTTCGCGAACAACTTCCGGGAATGCTCTACGAAGAGGCCGGAGGAGGCTTCCTCGCGGAGCGGGGCAAGATCACCTATATCGCGCCTGACGGAACCAAGAGCACGATCGGCCAGGTCGAGTCAGCCGAGCAGCTCGCCGCGAGCCTTCAAGCCCGGCGAATGGAATCAATTCCATCTCATCGCCCGGGGCAACACGCTCATCCACATCGTGAACGGCCACGTGACCGCCGTCTGCATCGATGACGACCTGAAGAACGGTCGCTCAAGGCGGGCTCATCGGCTTCCAGTTGCATGCTGGCCCGCCGATGAAGCTCGAGCTGCGCAATCTGGCGATCAAGCTGAAATGAGCTATCAGCTCTCAGCTGTCAGCTATCAGCTAAGGGCATTCAGAGCATAGTCCCGCGATTCGTGATCTGGATGCTCTTACTGAGAGCTGAGAGCTGAGAGCTGATAGCTCTACGCCTTCCCGCCGCCGCCGCGGCGCTCGGCCTGCTCTCGATGTGCACGGTCTTGTACCCACCGATGGTCTTGAAGTAGAGGAACAACAGCAGATAGACGAGGGCCATCACCGCCGGGATGTACGAATCGGCCTTCAGTGTTTCGCGATCGCCCATGATGCTGGCGGCGGCGACGATTTGCTGGTCCGGGGTTCTGACCGCGGCCGTCTGCGCCTCTGAAAGCTTCGTGCCGTCGAGTCCGTGGACCTCCTCCAGGAAGAGGAAGCGGCTCGGCGTCGGCGCCTTGTACTGCTCGTAGAGCGCCGGGTTGGTCGACTGGAGGTGCTCGGCGGTGAAGCGGTCCTTGGCGTAGCCGAGTCCGGGGCCGCCGAGGAGCCCGGCCGACATCATCCCGATGCCGCCCATGATCGACATCGCCACCGCACCCGTCCGCGGGAATCGATCCCCGACCACAGCCAGCATCGTCGGCCAGAAGAACGTCTTGCCGATGGCGTAGACCGCGAGCGCGATCATCGCGCCGGCGAAGGTTTCGATCCCGCTGACCATCCGCAGTCCGATGACTGCCAGCATGGAGCAGATGAAGAGGAGGCCGATTGGGGACACCTTCAAGCTCCGCTCGATGAAATCGGCGCAGAAGCGCAACGAGAACATGAGGAGCGACGTGAACACGAAGAGGATCTTCCCCTGGGCCGGCGTCAGGATGTTGCCGGTGATGTTCTGAATCCAGCCGTCCGTGCCGAGCTCGACCGCGCCGACGAGGGCGTGGGTCATGAACAGCACGAACAGCAGCAGCGATCCGACCGAGAAATTGGTCTTGATCCCCACCATCAGCACAAGGACCAGGGCGACTGCCCAGGCGAGCCCGCTCCACGTGCCCGAAGTAAAGAACGCGTTCCCTGTGAAGAACGAGAGAATGCTACCCAGTTGATCCCTGAAGAACAGGCCTACGAGGAAGCACGCGACGATCGCCCCGAGGATGCCCACTTCCTGCAGCATCTCACCGACGCTGAGGCCCTTGGCCGACGCCTCGGACTTCGGGAACGGCTGACCGAAGAACGCGAGGCCGTAGAGCGCGGTCGGCACGAGGAAGAGGCCCAGTTGCAATTTCCAGCTGACGTGCATGCCATCGCCGAGAATCCATCCCACGAGACCGCCGAGCACGAGGCCGGCCGGCCAGCTCGCATGGAGGATGTTCAGGTAGTGCGTGCGGTTGCGAGGGAAGAGCGTCGAGACGAGCGGATTGGCCACGGCTTCGAGTGTGCCGTTGGCCAGAGCGAACACGAAGGTTCCGATGTAGAGAAACAGGTAAGCCGTGGTTTGGGCCTGTCCCTTGGTCGCGGCAAACGTGATGAAGGCCGACAGCATGTGGAACAGAAACGCCGCCACGATGAGCTTGCCGTAGCCGATCTTGTCCACGACGAGCCCGCCGATGATGATGCCGAAGCAGAAACCGGTGAAACCGGCTCCGCCGATGGCGCCGAGCTGCGCACCGGTGAAGCCGAAGTCGGCGGCCCAGGTCGCCAGGATGCCGCCGCGGATGCCGAAGCCGATGCCCGCCGCGAGAATGGCCAGGAAGCCGGCCCACAGCAGCCGCTGGGCGTTCGGTGCGATGGCGTCGGCGCTTACAGTCGCAGTGCTCATGGTTGTCCCTTGTCGTTGTGGTTGACGGCCTTATGGCCGTGTGCCCCGGATCCCCGGGCCTTTCGTGAGTTTCGCGACGCGTCTTTTGGATGAAGGATGACGAACTGGCGACGGCCATTATGGTCCAAAATCAGGATTGCAGGACTGGGCTTTTGGGGGCCGTTTCGCAGACCGGAACGGCCCCGGGGGCCAGTGCGGGACGGGCGGGAGACGCGCGGCGTCCAAGCCTAAAGGGCGGCTTCCCCTAATCTTGATCTTGATGATGAAGAGCACTCGAACGGTTGTCGCGGCAGGGTTCGGCCGTCGTGGCCGTCGTCGACGTCGTGGCAACGATGGGGATGTCGCAGTCGAGCCAGCGCCCCACCTATGCCGAGGCAACGCCCGCCCCGCTCACCGCGCCGGTGACGCCGGGCTCGACCGTCCGCGCGATCCTCAACGTCAAGGTCGCGCCAGGATTTCACATCCAGTCGGACAAACCCAGGGATCCGTCGCTCATCCCGCTGACCGTGACGCTCGACGCGCCGCCGGGCGTATCGCTCGCCGGCCTCGTGTTCCCGCCCTCGAAGGACTTCACGCTCAAGGGCAGCGACCAGCCACTTGCCGTCTTCGAAGGCGCCTTCCAGATCGAGGCGCGCCTGGCGATTGCTGATAATCACCCCGGCGGCGAGACGGCCGTTCCTGTCCGGGTGCGCTATCAGGCGTGCGACGAGACGACCTGCTTCAGGCCAATGACGATCACGACGGCCTGGACGCTGAACGTGGCGTCTGCCGGACGGAAAACCGCGGGGCGTGCGGCGCCGCCAGCCGCAAAGCCGACGCCGGAGCCGACGCCCAGTCCAGCGCCGGATTCGTCAAAGCCAGCTGTGTCGCCCGCTGACGTCTCCCGGCCGGCTCCGTCGCCGGCCGCGCTCACGCCGTCGGACCCGATCCAGCTCTTCGATCAATTCGCGATTCTCGGCACCGCCGGCGGCTATCTGAACTCGCAAGAGTTCCTGAAGTTCATCAGCGACGCTGAGCAGGGCGTAAAGTCGAAAGGTCTCTTTGAAGGCCGAGGGCCGCTGGCGATTCTTCTGCTCGTTTTCTTTGGCGGCCTCGCGCTCAACCTCACCCCGTGCGTGCTGCCGATGATCCCGGTCAACCTCGCGATTATCGGCGCCGGCACCGGCCGCTCGGGGCGCAGCCGCGGGTTTCTGCTCGGCGCGGTCTATGGCGGCGCCATGGCGCTCGTCTACGGCGTGCTGGGCCTCATCGTCATCTTGACCGCCGGCACGTTCGGAACGATCAACGCCTCGCCGTGGTTCAACCTCGGTATCGCCGCGCTCTTCGTCGTGCTCGGCCTCGCCATGTTCGACGTGATCATGGTCGACTTCACACGGTTTCGAAGCGGCCTCCGGTTAGGTGAGACCGGCCGCGGCACGTTGTGGCTGGCGTTCAGCATGGGCGCGATCGCGGCGCTCCTGGCCGGCGCGTGCGTCGCGCCGGTCGTCATCCAGGTCGTCGTGTTTGCGAGCAACCTGCACGCATCCGGGACGTCGATCGCGCTCGCGCTCCCGTTCATCCTCGGCCTCGGCATGGGCTTGCCCTGGCCGATCGCCGGCGCCGGGCTCGCGTCGCTGCCAAAGCCCGGGATGTGGATGGTTCGCGTCAAGCAGGCGATGGGCGTGCTGATCCTCGCGACCGCCGTCTACTACGCGTACATCGCCTACGGCATCTTCGCGAACCGCTGGGTGGATCCGGCTGCTGTCGAAGCCAGCGTCGCCGAAAAGCTGAAAGAGGGCTGGCACTCGTCGCTCGCCGACGGCCTCCTCGCCGCGCGTCAGGCGAACACGCCGGTCATCATCGACTTCTGGGCCACCTGGTGCAAGAACTGCGTCGTGATGGACGAGACGACGCTGAAGGATCCGGCGGTGAAGGCGGCGCTCGACGGTTACACGCGGATCAAGTTCCAGGCCGAAGATCCCGAGGTCTCCCCCGCCAAGGACCTGATGCAGCGCATCGGCGCCGTGGGCCTGTCCCGGCGTATGTGATCTTTGAAGCCGAAGCCGTCAATAGCGCGTCCGAGCCGCGAGCCCTGTCCGCCGCTAAGAATGCTGAATGAGCACTAGATCAAGCGTCAGGCCTCGGACTTCCGCTTCGTCAGGTTCTCGACGAAGAACAACCCGCTCTTCCCTGGGCACACCAGATCGAGATCGCCGTCGCCATCGACATCGACGACCGGAATCTGCATCCCAGCGCCCATCCGCCCGCCGTAGTCGATGATGTGCCGGATCCACTCGGGCCCGGACGCGCCTTTTCGGAACTCGTACCAGTACACGCCGAGCGGCTCCTTCTCGCCAGGGTCGCTGCCGTTATGCGCCATGAACCGCTTGCCGGTCACCAGGTCCAGACGTCCGTCGGCATTCAGATCGACGAGCGTGGACGCGTGCCCTTGTGACCAGGCGCTGTCGATCATCCGGCGCGTCCACGTGCCGCCCTCGCCCTGCTCGAACCAGAAGACGCCGTAGTCGTGCCCCGCGGCGGTGACGACGTCGTTGCGGCCGTCGCCGTTGACGTCGAGGACGTGCATGAAGCCGAGCTCGCTGACGCGCGCGGGCGCGCCGGGCTTGGGCGGCGCGGCAGCAGGTGTCGCGGGCACGTTGATCGACTCCCAATCGGGATGGAACGTCCAGTTCCCGGCGCGCGGATCGGCCGGCGCCTCCAGCCACCCTCGCGGCGTCAGGATGTCGTTGCGCTTGTCGCCGTTCACGTCGCCAGCGCCGATGCCGTGACCGTAGGTAGTCGTGCTGACGACGTGCGCGACCCAGGCCTTGTCCTTGACTTCATACCAGGCCTGGCCGGTGCCGTTCTCCTGCGCGAGGATTTCCTGCGCCTTGCCGTCGTTGTCGAGATCGGCGATGACGGCGAACTCGACGTTGAAGCCGCTATGGATAGGCGCGGCCTTCCAGCCTTCGCCCTCTTTGCCCGCCTTGCCAGGGTTTCGCCACCACGCGACCTGTTTGGCGAACCAGGAGACCGACACGACGTCGGGATATCCATCGGCATCGACGTCGATCACCAGGTCGCTGAAGTCGTCGATGTATTGGTTGCTGAAGCCGAGCTCCCGGAAGCGGTGTTTGGTCCACGCGGGGGCTTGATACCAGTGCTCGCCCGAGATGATGTCGAGCCGCCCGTCGCGGTTGACGTCGGCCACCGCCGCCGTTTCGCTGGCGCCAGGATCGATCGGCTGAATCTTGAACGGCACATCGGCGGGGCGGCTGCCCTGCGCGAGAGACAGCAGCACGAGGGGCACAAGCAGGGCTCTCATGACCCACTCCTTTATCACAGTTTCGGCGAGCGCGACTGTCGACGCGAGCTGCCGACTCAGACTGAAGACTGCGACTGAAGACCGACGACTGCCGACTGACGACAGTCTGTACAAGAAAGAGGGCGCCCCGAAGAGCGCCCCCCTGTCCGTGTTATCCGTGTTATCCGTGGCTAACGTTACCCCGCGTTGTCCGTGGTTCAGAACTGGAACCTCACGCCGAGCTGGATGCGGCGCGCGCTCTGCGTCGCACCGGTCAGCTGGCCGAAGAGTCGTGTCGGTCTGGACGCCGGTGACGTAGTTGAAGACCGCGCTCGTGTCGGTCGCAGTCCACTGGTCGGTGTCGAAAGCGTTGTAGAGCTCGACACGGAACTGCAGCCGACGTGTTCCACCCATCGGTACGGACTTGAAGAACGAGAAGTCCCAGTTCATGAAGCCCGGTCCCTGGTACTCGTCGCCGATCGCATTCCCGAGGCGGTTCGGATCGGATGGGGGCCGGATGCACGAGGTGTCGAACTGCTGGTGAAGCTGCGATCGCCACGAGGGATGTTGGGATCGCAGACGATGTCGGGCCGGCTCGCGCCGCCGTTGATGGCGCCGGTGCCGCTCAAGGCCCCGGTCGGAACGCCCGTGTAGGCGTACGTGAAGCCTTGCTTCGTTCCGCTCAGGATCGACGTGATACCCGAGACCTGCCAGTTGTCGGCCACCGCCTTGACGAAGATGTTGTTCCACTTCTGGCTCAGGTTCGGAATCTCGTACGAGTAGTTGACCACGAGGTTGTGCGGCCGGCTCCCGTTCAGGTTGTAGTTCCTGGCACGGTTGTCGGTCACGAACGGGTCGATCGCCTGAGGTTCTTGACGACCTGGTAGGTGTAGGCCACTCCGAACGCCAGGCCGTCAGCGGTGCGGCGGCGGTTCATCGACACCTGCAGCGCGTGGTAGTCGCCGTAGCCGGCAAACGTCCGCTGGGTGATCGCGCCATATCCCTGGTACGGGCGCAGGAGATCGTCGGGAAGCGGCTGAGCCTGTCCTCCGGAGATGACCGTGGGATCGAGGCTTGACGCCTGGTACGCGTAGCCATAGGGCCGGCCGTTGATGGCGCCGTTGGTGATCAGCTGATCGCGCGCGGCGTTGCCGACGTAGGCTGCGTCGAGGACGAGCTGGAAGCCGATTTCGCGCTGGACACCGAGGCTCCAGTTGTAGACGACCGGAGGCATGAACTCGTCGATGTACCGCACCGCCGTCGGCGTCGCGCTCAGCGGATTGCTCAGCAGGTCTGGAAGCGTCGTGTAGTTGAGCGTGTAGGTGTTCAGCACCGGCGGCAGCTCGACCAGGTCGAGGATGTTGTCGTCGGAATACCGGTCGTAGAACGTGCCAAAGCCGCCGCGGACGGCCGTCTTACCATCGCCGGTCACGTCCCAGGCGAAGCCGATGCGGGGCGCGACCCTGAACGGCGAGTGTCTGCTGCGGCGTGCCCTCGAACACTTCCATGCCGTTGATGAAGTTGCCGGAGCCGGGCACGAGGCGGCCGATGTAGATCGCTGGCAGGGGCACACCACCGGCTGGATCTTGCGCACGGCGAGCTCCGGCGATCGAGACGGGCTGGTACAGCCGTGGCGCCTGAGCACCGCTCCACACGGCCGAATTGAACGCCGCCACCTCATCGCCCTCGCTCTGGGTCGGCGTGATGTAGTAGAAGCGGACGCCCGCGTCGATCGTCCAGTTCCGGTTCACGCGCCAGTTGTCCTGGACGTAGAACTCGGTGTTGATGAACTGACCGTGCGCCGACGGGTGGCCGTCCGATTCCTGATACTGCGTGACGGCGCCGATGAAGGCATTGGCAAACCCGATGTTGGTGTTGAGCGGCGCCTGAGCGTCGGTGTTGAAGCTCAGGTTGCCGTTGAACTGCGAGGACCGCTGCGCCGGGCGCGTCGTGTGCTCGACGAAGATACCGCTCTTGACGGTATGGGCGCCCTTGATCTTCGTCAGGTTGCCCGAGAAGTTCCACAGCCGTGTTGAAGCCGAAGAACGGCCAGCGCGATTCGACGTTGAACGACCCGATCGAGTTGCTGTTGACCGATGGAGCCGCCGGCGAAGCTCGCCTGCGGCAGCAGGTGGATCGGGGTTGGCGTCCGGGAAGTACTGTGGCAGGCCCGGCAGGACGATGTTTCGGTCGTTGTTGTCAATCGCAGCCTGGTTGAGCGCGCTCGTGTACTGGTGCGACCAGTTGACGCCGACCGTGAACTCCGCGAAGGTCGATCGGGTTGAACGTGTGCAGCAGCGTATTGACGTAGCTGACGGTATCGATCTCGTACTTGCTCGGCTGCTGCGGCCAGCCGGCGGCCGTCGAGCCAAGGAACGAGACGCCGCCGGCTCGCTTCTCGTAGCCGAACTGCAGCCGGCCGTAGAAGGTCGTGTCGCGGTCCGACGTTCCAGTCCATCCGCAGTACCTGATCGTTGCGCGGCCAATCCTGCACCGTCTGGAAGGTGTAGTTGTAGTTGTTGGCGCCAGTCGGATCGGTCGCGTTCGGCAACGGGAACAGATTCAGCAGCGCCTGAGCCGTCGGGTTGATCCGGCTGGCGGGAATCCTGTTGTTCTCGAAGCAGCCGGTCCCGCCGGAGACGCTGTTACAGTTGCCGCCGCTGATCCGAGGGTCGCGAATGAAGATCAGCCGGCCCTGGGCGTCGAAGGTCTGTGAAAAATCACCGCTGCGCTCGAGCGCGGTCGGCATCCGGCGCTGGTTCAACGTGCCCGGGTCGGTGCGCGCCAGGATGTCCTGGGACCAGAAGAAGAACAGCTTGTTCCGGCCCTTGTTGAAGTCGGTCCCCGGGATGAGGACCGGGCCGCCCAACGTCCACGCCGTGTTGTCGAAGTCGTAGAGCGGCGGATCGCACTGCGCGGTGACGCCGAGGCCGCACTGCTGCTTGCGCAGGAACTCGTTGCCGTTCCACTTGTCGTCGCGCTTGTAGAAGGCGGCGGTGCCGTGGAAATCCTTGGTGCCGCTGCGCGTGATGACCGAAATCGTCGCGCCGGAGCTGCGGCCGTACTCGGCCTGGAAGTTCGAGGCCTGCACGCGGACTTCCGCGATCGAGTCGAGCGCCGGCGCGGCGTAGTTGCCGCTGTTCGAGCCGGTGTCCTTGTTGGTGACGCCGTCGTAGGAGAAGTTGAAGCCGCCGCTTCGGCCGTTGATCGTGAGGCCGCCCATGCTTCCCCAGCCTGGCGCTTCGCGCGCGCTCGTGTCGACGACGCCCGGCAGAATCTTCAGCATGCCGGCAAAGTCGCGGCCCTTGAGCGCGATGTCCTCGATGTTCTCGCGGGTGATCAGCCCTGAACGCGCCCCGCCGTTGGTCTGGACGAGCGTCGCTTCGCTGGTGACGCTCACCGTCTCTTCGAGGCGCGCCGACCTCGAGCGTGATGGCGCGGAGCGCGACGCGTTCGGTCGCGCCGACGACGATGCCTTTCTGTTCGTAGCTCTTGAAACCCTGAACGTTGACGGTGAGGTCGAACGTCCCGGCCAGCAGGTCGGGAAACACGAACGCGCCGTCGACGCCCGTGACGGTCTCTTTGACGAGATTCGTGCCGACGTTCTTGATGGTGACGGTGGCGCCCGGCATCACGCCGCCGCCAGTGTCAGTGACGACGCCAGACAGATTGGCCGTCAGGCCCTGGGCGTCCGCACGTGTGGCCGCTCCGGCGACGATCATCGCCAACGCAAGCACCGCGCATGAGAAACGATGGCTCACGATCCCCTCCTCTTAAGCTTTCCGTGAGATTGAACGCAGATCCGACACGTCGTCGACGGGAAACCCCGGAAAGACGACGTGCGCGAAGGCTACGCTCCCGTTACCGATGTGTCAAAGACAGTCTGACGAGCGCGTCCTTTTTCGGGATGAGAAACGCGAAAATGTCACAGAATTGTCCCAATTACGGGCAGTTTCTTCCAAACTGGCGAGGATTTGCTCAGTCGGGTAACGGGTTCGCCGTTTCGCACTGCAAACTGAATCGTGGAGCTCCAACTGGCTCAGGGCTCAGGGTCTCAGGCCAGAACTTCAACCTCTTGACTCAAGATCTTGCTTGAGCCCACGGCCAAAACATCAAAATGCAAGACCTGACCCCGAGAGTAGAATCTCGGCAGCATGTCAGTGACATCGAGGCCTGTCGTCGCGGGGATTGACCTCGGCGGCACGGCCGTCAACTACACGTTTGTCGACGCCGACGAGCGCTGGCTGATCGAGGGGCTCTGCGAGCACCCGGCGCGGTCCAAGGAGGGCCCCGAGATCTGCCTCCAGCAGATCGCCGACGGCCTCGCGATGGCGGTCGCGAAGGCGGGAATCGATCTCGAGCACGTGGTGGTCGTCGGGCTCGACACGCCAGGACCTGCGAGCAGCACGGGTGTCTTGAGCGCGCGCGGGTCGACCAACTTCGTCCATCCCGCGTGGGCCGGCTTCGATCTGCGCGAAGCGCTCGCGCACAAGCTTGGCAAGCCGGTCACGTACTTGAACGACGGGAACGCGGGCGCGCTCTGGGGTCACTTCACGATCTTCGGCGCGAGCAAGACAGCAACCTCGATCTCCGCGATTGTCGGCACGGGTCTCGGCGGCGGCGTCATCGTCGAAGGCAACGTCGTCAAGGGCCGGAGCGGCTTTGGCGGGGAGCTCGGGCACGTGCTCATCCCTTACCAGAGCATCGAGGCGATCGAGGGCCTCGTGCCGAAATGCAACTGCGGACGTACAGGTGATCTGGAGTCGCTCTGCTCGCTCACGGCGATCGGGCGAACCCTTCTGCCGTTTTTCTTGAAACGGTATCCGAATCACGAGCTCGCTGGTCTCGACCGAGCGGCGGCGGCGAAGCGCGTTCGCGGACTGGCCGAACGCGGCGATCCGATGTGCCGCGACATCTTTCGCGTGCAGGCGCACGCGATCGGGCTCTTCTTCGACGAAATGATCAACACGTTCGACCCCGACGCGCTCATCGTTGGTGGCGGCGCGATCGAAACCGACGCGGCGTTTCAACGCTGGGTCATCGAGGAGATTCGCGCGGGCATGCCGAACCAGCGTGAGGAACAGGCCGACATCCCGATCCACATCATGCCGAACGGCGACACCGCCGGCTCCCGCGGCGCTGCAATCGAGGCGCTCAAGCTCGCTCGGGTGGGTGGGCTGATTAGGCTCAGGGCTCAGGGCTCAGGGCTCAGGGCTCAAGTAAGATCATTGAGATCTCAATGCTCTTGCCTGAGCCATGAGCCTTGAGCCTTGAGCCGCGTCAATGCCAGCGAAAGTATCCGTCCAGAATCTCAAGAAACGCTACGGCAGCATAGAAGCCGCCCGTGGCGTGAGCTTCGAGATTCGGGATGGCGAGATTTTCGGACTGATCGGTCCCAACGGCGCCGGCAAGACCACGACGGTCGAGTGCATCATTGGCCTTCGGGAGCCTGACGAGGGCGAGATCGAGGTCTGCGGCATCGACGCGCGACGGCGGCCGCGCGCGGTGAAAGAGAAAATCGGCGCGGCGCTGCAAACGACGGCGTTTCAGGACAAGATTTCGCCGCGGGAAGCGCTCGCGCTCTTCGGCGCCTTCTACCATCAGCAGGCCGAGCCGCATGCCCTCCTGGAGCGTTTCGCGTTGCTCGAGAAGGCCGACGCGCCCTTCGACACGCTCTCGGGCGGACAACGGCAGCGGCTGGCGCTGGCCGTAGCGTTCGTCAACAAACCCGAGCTCGTTTTCCTCGATGAACCTACCGCAGGGCTCGACCCGCATTCGCGAAGGGAGCTTCACGGCGAAATCGTTCGAATGAAGCGCGATGGCGCAACGGTCTTTCTCACCACGCACTATCTGAACGAGGCCGAAGCGCTGTGCGATCGGATCGCGATCATCGATCGAGGACGAATCGTCGCTGCCGGTACGCCAGCCGAGCTCGTCGCCGGGTCCCGCGCCGCGCCCACGGTGCAGCTCTCGACCGTGCAGCCTCTCGCACGTGAATGGCTGGAGCGAATCCCGGGCGTAGACGGCCTCTCGTGCCAGGAGACGAGCGCGCAGTTCCGATCCGCGACCGTTCGCTCGACTGTCGCCGAGGTCATGACGCGAGCTGGAGTCGCGCGGCCTCGAGCTCGTCGAACTGAAAGTCAGTAAGGCCACGCTCGAGGACGTCTTTCTGGAACTCACTAACAGCGAACCGTGAACCTTGAACCACGTGAACCTCTTGAACCTTCGCTTGACGCGCTGAACCGTGAAAAGTGCACTCCTGAACCAACTGCGAAATCAGCCTTGAAGCTGCACGCCCGGAACAAGATGGCGCTGCTCTACAGCTATCTCTTCCCGACGATCTTTCTCGTCGCGTTCTGGGTGCTTTACCGTTTCGAACAGGTGCCGCTCGTGCGCCACGTCGGCGAGCTGCTCACCGTCACGGCGCTCGGCGGCGCGTGCTTCGGGCTGCCGACCACGATGGTGAGCGAGCGCGAGCGTGGAGTGTGGCGGCGCTACAAGCTGACGCCCGTCTCGACGTTCACGCTCGTCGCCGGCACGGTCGCCGCGCGCTATCTGCTGCTCGTCGTCGCGGCTCTGCTGCAGCTGGTGCTCGCCATGGGCCTGGGCATGCCGCTGCCGCGCCATCCGTTCGAGCTTTTCCTGGCGTTCACGGTCGTGGCGTTCGCGTTCATCGGGCTCGGCCTGGTGATCGCCATGATGGCCGACAACGTGCCGGCGGTACAGGCGCTCGGGCAGTGCATTTTTCTGCCGATGCTGATCATCGGCGGCGTCGCGGTTCCGCTCGCGAGCCTGCCGGATTGGGCGCAGACGTTGTCTGCCTTCTTTCCTGGGCGCTATGCCGTCGAGGCACTGCAGGCCTGCGTCACCGGCACGGGGCTTGGCGTTGAGCGGTTCAGCGTGCTTGCGCTCGTCCTCATCGGCGCCGCCGGTTGCCTCGCCGGCGCGAAGATGTTCCGATGGGATTCCGAGCAACGGTTCGCCGCCGCGCCGGGCAAGGCCTGGGTCGGCGTCGCGCTGGCCGCGTGGGTCGCCGTCGGCGTCCTGAGCGAAGCGCAGGGGCGAAACCCCCAAAAGGTGGCTGGCACCTTTCCTGAGAAGGTGCCAGCCACCTTCGGTGAGGAACGGGCGCCTGCAGCTCCGGTTGACACCCGCCAGACGCTCAGCACAACCCCAGACTCCACCAGCGGTTACGCCGGCAACCCCGCCAACAGGCGAGGCTCAGCACAGCCGCTCCGGCTCCGCCGGTTGCGGCGCCCTCGCCAGAACGCGAAAGCAGACCCGGGTGAACGCGCGACAGAACCAACGCCGCGGCCAGACCCCGCGCCGGGGCCGACTCCGGGCACGAACCCGCCGGCGTCCTGGCGCGACGTCACGATGGCGGATATCGACCGCGACTTGATCTTTACGCGGCTGCCGCCAGACTCCGGCGTGGTCACGCCGATTGCGCCCCTTGCCGAGGAGCCCGACGAACAGACCGCCGCCCAGCTCGACAAGATGCGCGTGGCCCTGCCCGAGTGGGCGCCCGGACAGGTCGCCGATCCCGTGCAGCGCGTCCGCAACTATCTCTTCGTTGCCGCCGTCCCCGACGTGTTCCAGATGCAGGATCTCGAACGGTTCGTGCCGATGGTCGTCTACGAACGGATTCAAGAGGTCATCCCGAAAGAGGATCTCATCAAGATCCTGTACTGGATCGCCACGCACCCGTTCGATGGAGACGACAAAGCGGTCGATGAATTGCGACCGCTCGGGTTGTTCAACGGTCCGGCCGACATGGAACAAACGCGCGGCCGGCTCAGCGTCTATGCAGTGAAGTTACTGGGGCGGATTACCGGGAAGATAACGCCGGAGTAAGACAGTCGGGAGTCGGCAGTCGAGAGTCGGTAGTCACAGTCGGCAATCGCAGTCGGCAGTCACAGTCGGGAGTCAGGCCGCGTGTTTGAAACGGTTTCAGGATCAAAACATGAACAAACAGATATCGACCTTGCCGACGCGATCGCTCGGCACGACTGGGATGACGATTACGCGCGTCGGCTTCGGAGCGTGGGCGATCGGTGGCGGGGGCTGGTCATTCGCCTGGGGATCGCAAGACGACGAGGCGTCGCTCGCGGCGATGCGCCGGGCGATCGAATGCGGCGTGAACTGGATCGACACGGCGGCGGTGTATGGCCTGGGACACTCCGAGAAACTGGTCGGCCGACTGCTTCGCGACTACCCTGCTGGCGACCGGCCCTATGTCTTCACCAAGTGCGGCTTGGTGTGGAACGAGCAAGAGCCGATGACGCAATCGCTGCGGATCGGCGAACCGGCATCGCTCAGGCGAGAGGTCGAGCAATCGCTCGCTCGGCTCGGCGTCGACCAGATCGATCTCTATCAGATGCATTGGCCGGCGGAGGATGGCACGCCGGTCGAGGTCTACTGGCAGACGCTCCTCGACCTGAAGCGCGAAGGCAAAGTGCGGGCAGTCGGGCTGTCGAATCACAAAGTCGATCGGCTCGAAGCCGCCGAGCGGCTCGGCCACGTCGACACTTTGCAGCCGCCGTTCTCGGCGATCCGGCGAGACGCGCTTGCCGCGGAGCTTCCGTGGTGCCTCGCCCACGACACCGGCGTCATCGTCTACAGCCCGATGCAATCGGGCTTGCTGACCGGATCGTTCACCGAAGCGCGGGCGGCGGCGCTCGCCACGGATGATTGGCGCTCACGATCGCCGGAATTCCAGAGCCCGCGGCTGCAGAACAACCTGGCGCTGGCCGAGGCGTTCAGGCCGATCGCCACGCGTTACGACACGACCGTCGGCGCCATCGCTGTCGCCTGGACTCTTGCCACTCCCGGCGTCACCGGCGCCATCGTTGGAGCGCGGAGCGCGACGCAAGTGGATGGGTGGATCGCTGCGGCGGATCTCGATCTGACCACCGCTGACCTGACCGAAGTGGCCAGCGCCATCGAGCGAACGGGCGCTGGGACGGGACCGATGCTCGGAATATCTGAAGTCTGACGTCTGGACGTCTGACATTTGGAAGTTCGAAGCTGGCCGCCCGCCTTCCAGAATGACTTGACATCAGGGCCGGCCGGATCGAGAGTTCGTCTTAGAGGCGGGCTCGTCGATCAACAGCCCACCGGGAGGCCCCAATGCCGTCCGGTTCTCTTTCGATCAACCGTCGAGTGCTCACGGTCGCCCTGATCGTGGCCTTACCCATCCTGGCCCTCGGTGCACGCTATGCGGTCGAAACCGGACATTCGCGCGTGCGCGATGCTGAGGTCGCGCGGCTGAGCCAGTTAGCCGACCACATCGCGTCCTCGGCCGACGCCTACGTGTTCCGTCGAATCGTCGATGCCGCGGTCATCGCGCGCGTGCCGGAGATCCGCAGAGCTGCAGCGGACGGAACCCGCCAGCCGATGGACGCGAAGCTCGTCGCGGCGTTCGACGAGCAGTGGCAGAAGGAGCGGAAAGTGCCGGCGGCGCTCGCCGGAGTCCTCTCCAACCCCGCCGCGCGCTTCCTGTCCGACGTCGTGAAGCAGGATCAGTTGTATCGCGAGATTCTGGTAGCAGATCGGCACGGACGGGTCGTCGCCGCGTCAGGCGTGACGACCGACTACAACCAGGCGGACGAAGGCTGGTTCACACAGGCGCTCGACGATAGGCGCCGCGGACGCATTACCGTGAGCGACGTCCGCCGGGACGAGAGCGCGGACGTCTATGCGTTCGATATCTCGGTGCCTGTCGCAGCCCCCGAGAGCGACGAGCTCGCCGGCATCATGAAGATTGTCGCGAGCAGCCAGGAGATGCTGCAGGGCATCGGCGGCCTTCAGCTAGGCTCGACCGGACAGGTGATGCTCATCCGCCAGGACGGCTCGATCGTCTTCAGCCGGCAGGCCGTGGCCCCCGGGGCCCGGTTCTTCGGCGCCGACATCCTGAAAGAGCGCCTCGCTGCTTCGGAGAACGACCCGCAGGCGCGGATCAGTTTCCGCTCGCGCTCGAGCGACGGCACCGATCGCGTCGTCGCCGTCGCGCGCAGTCGGCTTCACGAGAGTTTTCCGAACCTGTCGTGGCTCGTCGCGGTCTCGATGCAGGAAAGCGAACTCGTCGAGCCGTTCCGCCCGATGGTCTGGTCGCTGATGGTCGTGATCGGGCTGACCGGCATCGCCGTGCTCGCCGTGGCGTTGTGGGCATCGATGCGTCTCGCCCGACCCGCGTTCGATCCAAGCCTGGACATGCACCTGGTTGAACACCCGAAGGCGCCGAGAATAGAAGAATAGAACAGTCGCCAGTCGGCGGTCGTCAGTCGGCGGTCGCAGTCGACAATCTGAGTCGGCAATCGCAGTCCGAGTCGTCAGTCTAGGAATCACGGTCGACTGCAACTGTCGACTAGACTGCCGACTCGACTGCCGACTGTGACTGCCGACTAACGACTGCCGACTTACGACTGTGTTATCTCCACAAAGCAAATCTTATTGTTCCTGGCGCCGGCGCCGCTGCGGATCGTCAGGCGTCCGTCAGTGACGGTCACCGTCTTCGTTCCTCCTATCCATCGCGTCGTCGTGGTCGGCGTGCCGCTCACTGTCAGGACGCCCTCCACCATGATGCGGAACACGCTGTCGAAGTAGCTCGCGTCCCCGGACACGACTCGTACCACGTAAGTGCCATTTGGCACGGCGATCTCCCAGACGGCATCCGGAACCGCCGGCTTCTGCAGGTGCGTCAGCGTGTCGTAGCGCTGGTCTGGCGAGTTCGCCGCGTTGCGATCTCTTGTCTGCGCGGTGTTGTTGGCCCTCCATCCATAGGTCCGGCCGTTGCCGCGAGCGGCGTAGACGAGTCCGCTGTCGACCAGATAGCCCGACGGCACCGGCGCCGTCGACGGCTGGAAGTTCACCCGTATTGACGTCGTTGACGTCCCGAGCTGGAGGCGGTTGCGACGCGGTAGGTCGCGGTGTAGGTCCTGTTCGTGGCCGGCGTCGAGATGTTGTGGCTCGCGGCGCCCCCGTCAGACCACGAGACGAACTCGTAGGTCCTCCCGCCCGCCACCTGCGTCGCTGGCGCCCCTAGTCCGCGAACGACGCCGACGACGCTCCCGAACGTCCGCGGCGTGCTGACGGGTTGCGCATCGAGCCGCAGCTGAAGGCCGGCGGGATTGGTCGCAATCGTGAGGTTGACCTTGCGGGGCTGCACGTCTCTGAAGGTCGTGTGTGTCGCGCCGGCGGAATCGCGGACCGTGAGGAAGATGCGGTACCACACGTTCGTTTCGGTATGGCCGGTCCTCGCGGCCGTGAAGGAGCCGCTCGTCACACCGGAGGTCGACGGGACGAAGGGGTGCGAGTGCGTGTCGTGATGGAAGTCGACTCGCCACGTGAATGCGGACGCTGGCAGCGTGCCGTTCTCGGGATCGGTGGCCGTGCCGGCGTAGCTAATCACGCTGCCACCGTTATAGAGAGTTCCGACAGCGGGTTGTGTGATCGTCCCGACTGGCGCCCGATTCGAGGTGACGGTCAAGGTTGCTTCATTGCTCAGCACGTTGCCGAAGCTGTTGCTGACGATGGCGCGGAAGCGCGCGCCGTTGTCGCCGGCGGCGGCGACCAGCGAATAGTCCTGGGCAGTCGCGCCCGAAATATTGACGCCGTTGCGCTGCCATTGATAGCTGAGCGGTGCCGGTCCCGATGCGCGGACACTGAAGGTCACCGACGCGCCCGGCGCGACCGACTGGCTGGTGGGGTGCGACGTGATGCTGGGCGTCTCGGCGGAGTACGAAATTCGATGGACCACGCCAGTCGAACCGCCCGAACCGCGCGCGAGGTAGTACAGGCTGCCGTTAGCGTCCTACTTTGAGATCGACCGGAGACGTGATGCCCGTCGCAAACGTGACTACGGTTGCCGGCCGCGGGATCGAGCCTGCGGATCCAGCCGCCGCAGTAGTCGGCGAAGAAATAATCGTTGAGGTAGTCCGACGGAAACTGCGGAGTTGGCGGTGCGTAAAACGCTCCGCCAGTGATGGCACAGCCGGCCGAGTGACCGTAGACATACCGCGGGCTGTCGTATGCCGGATTGGTCGTGTTCCCCTCGGTGTTCGGCCAGCCGTAGTTTGCCCCGGCGACGCCGTCGTTGATCTCTTCCCACGTGTTCTGGCCGACGTCGTTGATGAAGAGCCGCGTCTGCACAGGATTGAACGCGAAAGTAAACGGGTTGCGCAGCCCGAGCGCGTAGATGAGACGGTTGTTGCCCGTCGCCGTGCCGTAGAACGGGTTGTCCGTCGGAATAAGGGTCGTATGCGCCTGGCCGATGGGTCCGCGATCAGGGTTGATGCGCAGCATCTTGCCATGGAGGTTCGCGAGCGTCTGCGCGTGGTCACCGTTCGCGTTCTCGCCGACGGCGGCGTAGAGCTTGCCGTCTGGTCCGAATGCGAGCGCACCGCCATTGTGATTGGTGGCGCTACTCAGGATGTTGAGGTCGAGCAGAATCTTTTCGCTGCCGGTCGCGGCAACATCGCCGTTGGCGGTGAACCGGCTGATTCGATTGTGAATGTTCGGGGTGGTGGCCGTGTAGTAGACGTATACGAATTGATTGGTGGCGAACTGGGGATCGAAGGCGACGCCGAGCAGGCCGCGTTCGCCGACGGAGCTGACGGTGACCGTCAGGAAGGGCGTCGGCAGCAAGACGCCGGCCTTGATGACGCGAAGGCGCCCGCCCTGCTCCGCCACGAACAGACGCCCGTCGGGCGCGAACTGCATGGCAGTCGGACTGGACAACCCGCTCGCGACGAGCGTTTCGCTGAATCCTGTCGCGACCGTCGCGGCCCGCATCGGCGGTCCGATCTGGAGGTAGACGATCAGGCAGACGAGAGAAGCGAGGACCAAGTGAACTTTGTGGGTCGTTCGACGCGCCTGCTGAGTTGTCATTACGTTCACTCCAGGGCAAGTCCATGACCCACGAATGCCGCGAAATCGCGTTGCCCGCGGCGCCGGTGTGCAAGAACAATGACCTCGACTGTGAGCGAGGGACCGTCGTAGCCGATTTGCCATGCGAAACCGCGCGCGCCTTCGGCAAGCGCTGAACTCTCAAATGCTTAACGCATTGAGCGTCGCGGCATTTGTCATAGCGAAATGAGGTGCGCGCGTAACAGCGCGCTTGACTCGAGTCGTAAGCGCTTGCTAGAAAGCAAGGTTTCTGGGGAGGTTGGCAGCCATGACAACTCGATACGTGCGGGCAGTCGTCGTCTCGGCCGGCATCGCCGTGCTGACGAACGGGGCGCCGCTGGCACAAGCGCCGAATCAGGCGAGTCTCGTCACTCAGACCGTCGCCGGCGTCAAGTTCAGCACGTTGCCGGGCTTTGTCATCGAGCGCATGAACCCGCCCGAGAAGGGCGACAGTTACGTGGTCATCACCTTCGACAGCCTCGGCCGCCTGGTCGTGTCGAAGGAACTGGATTTCCCGCGGATTCTGCTCGACAACAACAAGGACGGGATTTACGAGTCCGAGAAGGTCATCAGCGAGAAGGTGCGCAACTGTCAGGGCCTGTGGTTCGAAGGCCGGACGCTCTACGCGGCGTGCGCGATGGTCCCGACGCCCGAGCAGGTGGCGGCCGCGCCCCCGCCGCCGCCGGGCGGCGGCCGCGGTGGCCCGAACATCAACAATCGCGCCGGCATCTTCCGGCTGGAAGACACCAACGGCGATGACGTCATGGACACGTTTGAAACGCTGGCGATGGCCGGCTCGATTCAGGAGCACGGTCCACACGCCATCCGTCGCCGGCCAGACGGCGGCATCTCGGTCATCGTCGGCAACAACGAAACGATCGCGGACCCCGCGCTCGATCTGACCTCGCCGGTCCTGAAGGACAAGGACGCGCAGTTCCTGCCCTACTTCGCCAACTTCGGCCAGAGCGCGCGCGAGGGCGCGCACAGCGCGATCTTCGACTGGGATCCGGCGTCGAAGAAATTCCGCGTTTTCTCCGGCGGGAATCGCAATGCCTACGACTACGGCTACAACCTCGCGGGCGAAGCGTTCCTGTTCGACAGCGACATGGAATGGGACATCGGCCTGCCCTGGTACCGCGAAGTGCGGACGGCGCACCAGATTCTCAACGGGAACCTGGGCTACAAGAACGGCTCGGGCAAATACCCGCCGTACTACATCGACTCGCTGCCGCCGACACGCGATCTCGGACGCGGCTCACCAGTCGGCGTCGAGTTCTACACGAGCTACGCCTACCCCAGGGAGTTCTTCGACAACATCTTCGAGGCCGACTGGTCGCGCGGGCGGCTGCTCTATACAGCGCTGACGCCGAGCGGCGCGACCTACACGGCGCGCGCCGATCGCGCCGAGTTCGTCCATGGCGAGCCGTTCAACATCACCGACGTCGAAGTCGGCCCCGACGGAATGATGTATTTCACGACCGGCGGGCGGAGCACGACCGGCGGACTCTGGCGCCTCCGCTACACGGGCACGGTCCCGCCAGCGCCGGACATGACTGGCATTCTCGCCGTCGTGCGTCAGCCGCAGCCACTCTCGAGCTGGGGTTGGGCGGCGATCGAGAAGGTCAAGGCCGCAATAGACGCCAGGGGCGCCAACTTCAGTGGTGAACTCGAGAAGCTCGCGCGCAACGCCTCGGCGACCAGCCTCGATCGGACACGCGCCATCTACGAGATGCAGCGTCACGGCGCGGCCCCGAGCGCGGCGCTCCTCACCGCCCTCATCAAGGACCCCAACGCCGACGTCCGCGCCGCTGTCACTTACGTGGCGGGCGTGCAGGGCGAGGCGGCCAAGGCGGTCGCCGCCGCCGCGCTGAAGGACAAGGAGCCGGTCGTACGCCGGCGCGCCGCCGAAGCCTTGGTACGCATGGGCCAGTCGCCCGACAAGCCAAGTCTCGCACCCGTCGCGGACATCTACGCGCTGCTCAACGATCCCGATCGGTTCGTTCGATGGGCCGGCCGCATCGCTATCGAGAACACCGCGCGCGCGGAGTGGAAGGATCGTGTGCTCGCCGAGACCAACCCGCTCGGCGCGCTCGAAGGAATGCTCGCGTGGGTCCGGACCGCCAATGGCGAGAGCCTCCAACCGGTGATCGACAAGCAGTTCGGGATGCTGAAGCAGACGAACCTGTCGGTCGACAACAAGCTGCGGCTGTACCGAACGTTCATGTATACGACGACGGAGGTCAAGGACGGCCTGCCGCCGGCCGAGCGACAGCAGTTGAATGCGCTCATCATCAACCAGTTTCCTTCGCAAGACGAGCGCATCAATCGCGAGCTGGCGCTGATGCTCGGTTACGCGGGTCAGCCCGCCGCGATCTCGAAGATTCTGGCGGCGATGCCCAAGACCAACGACAAGCAGGAACTGCAGCTCCATTACCTCTACGCGCTGCGGATGATCAAGCAAGGCTGGACGCCGGCCGAGAAAGCACAGCTCGCCGAGGTGTTCGGCCGCGCCTCCAAATGGCGCGGCGGCGCACAGTTCATCAACTTCGTCGGGCAGTTCTTCGACTCGGTGTCGGATCTCTACGCGACCGATGACGAAAAGGCGCTGCTCTACGAGAAGGCGCCGGACTTTTCACCGCTCACGCCGACGGAACTTGCCGATCATCCAGGCGCGGCAGGCTGCGGCTGCCGCAGGTCGCGGTGGACGTGGCGGTGGCGGCGGGCGTGGCGCCGGCCCGACCGCTCCACTCGCGGCGCGAACCACCGGACGCGTCCTCAGCCGTCAGGAAATGTTCGAGGAAACGGTCTACCAGCCTCAGCAGGTCCTCGACGTCGACGCCGGCCGCAAGGCGTTCGAAGCCAACTGCGCCTCGTGCCACAAGTTTGGCTCGGTCGGCAGCGACCATGGGGTCGCCAGCCTGAACCTCTCGGCTTCACCGTTGCGATCGTCGAAAGCGGCGCTGCTCGAATCGATCTTCTTCCCCAATCGGAAGCTCGCGCCGGAACACGAGACGACCGTCATCGAGACGACCGACGGCAAGAAGATTAGCGGTCTGGTGCTGAGGGATGCGGGCGCGACTGTCTCGGTCCTCACCGCCGACGGTAAGGCGACCGATCTGCCCAAGTCTCAGATCAAGTCGCGCACCAAGGCAAAGACGTCGATCATGCCTGATTCGCTTGCGGACTCGATCGACCGCAACACGATGCGAAATCTCGCGGCGTTCCTGGTAGCGGCACCGCCGGCGGGCGCCGGCAGCGGACAGTAGGCAGTGACGATCGCAATGCTGAGTGCTGAATGTTGAATGCTGAAGTGAATTCTGAATTGTACTTCAGCATTCAGCACTCAGCATTCAGCATTGCCAGCATCAGTTTCCCCGCTCGCCTTTCTGGTCGATGAATAGCGGCGGCGGCTCCTCCGCCACCAGATACTCGAACTGCTTGCGGAACTCGTCCGGCGTCAGCTTTGCTGTACTGGCCAGCTTCGCCAGTTCCTGCGCATCCTCGAAATCGTCCTTCCGCAGCCGAATCATGTAGCGCCGCGCGATCGCGTAGCGGGTCGACGCGATGTCGACGAGCCGCACGCGCGTCCGGCCGGTCTCGCTGTCGATCATCGTGGCGAATGGAATCGGCACGAAGTGGCCGCCCTGCATCGAGACCATCGCGGCATTGCCGCCCGACACCAGGTACTTCGCGGCGCAGTAGCCAAGGTCGCGGGTGTACTCCATGTCGAAGCGGAATCGGGTCGGCGCAGCGCAGCTCGTAGCCGATGTTCTTCGCGGCAATGGTCGTCTTGATGCCGAGCTGTTGCAGGCGATCGGCGACCTGTGCCTTGAGAATCTCGCCGAGGTTGATCTCCGCGAGCCGCAGGTGACCGTGCGCGTCCCGCTCGGCGTTCGCCAGGCTCTCGAGATCCTCAGGGGCGATGTCGAGGGCCACGCCCTCGGCGATGATCGCCACGCCGTCGCGGCGGCCGTCAGCCAACCGCTTGAGGATCGACCCGACCAGCGAGTCGACGATCGTCATCAACCGGATCGGCGCCGTAAACTCCTCGGTGATGAGCGTCGTCGTCGCGCCCGCGGCCTTGCCGATGCCGAGGGCCAGGTGACCAGCCTTCCGGCCCATCGCAATCACGAAGTACCACCGCGACGTCGTCTTGGCGTCGACCATCAGGTTCTTGACGATGTCCACGCCGTAGTGCCGAGCAGACTGGAACCCGAACGTGTCGACGTGGGCTGGCAGGTCGAGGTCGTTGTCGATCGTCTTCGGCACGTGGACGACGCGAATCCGGCCCGCGGCGCGGGCCTCGAGCTTCATCGCCGAGAAGGCCGTGTCGTCGCCGCCGATCGTCACGAGCTGCGAGACGTTCAGCCGCAGCAGCGAGTCGATGGTCTTGTCGAGGAGCGCCGGGTCTTTCGTGGGATTGGCACGCGCGATGCCGAGGTGCGAACCGCCGCGGAAGTGTATGCGGCTGACGGTATCGATCGAGAGCGGGACGGCGTGATCGATGTCGCCCTGCATGATCCACGTAAACCCGTCGCGGATGCCGACGACGTCGATGCCCTCGAGCCTGGCGCGGATGGTCGCTGCGCCGATGACCGAATTGATGCCGGGGGCCGGGCCGCCTCCGACGAGGATGGCGAGTCTATTGGACATGATTTCTGCTTTCAGTTTCTCGCGGCTCGCGGCTCGCGGTTCGCGTCTCGCGCATCGTCGCTAGCTTGCAAGAGCGAGCAGCCAGCAGCGAGCGGCGTCGACGAAACAATATCAGCCGGAGATTATAACCTGATGTAATCGGTTGCAGGGCGGCACGGGCAATTCTGAATGCTGAGTGCTGAATGCTGAAGTGAATTCTGAATTCACTTCAGCATTCAGCATTCAGCTCAGCATTGCGACGTGGCGGAGCCGTGCTCGACCTGACCTGCAGGGTGTGCGGCAGCGTGACCGACACCGGCGTCACGTGGTGGCCGTTGAGGATCTCGAGGAGGAGCCGGACGGTCCCTTCGCCAATCGCCCGCATCGGCTGGGCAATGGTCGTCAGCGGCGGCTCCAGACACTGCGCGAAGCGGATGTCGTCGAAGCCGACAACCGACAAGTCCTCGGGGATGCGCAGCCCGCGGCGGCGCGCGCAACGCATGACCCCCATCGCCATCTCGTCGTTGAAGCAAAAGATCGCTGTTGGCGGATGTTCGCGTTGCAGGAGCGCGTCGGCGGCCTCTGCGCCGGATTGAATCGAAAAGTCGCCTTGCATCACGATGAGATCCGGCTCGCAGCCGCGTTCGCGAGCCGACGCGCGCGCGCCAGCGAGACGGTCGCGGCTGAGCGGGCTGCGCAGCGGTCCGGTCACGATGCCGATGGCGCGATGCCCGAGCTCGAAGAGATGCTGCATGGCTTCGGCCGACGCTTTCGCGTTATCGATATGAACGCTCGGCACGCCCAGCTCGGCGCTGAACTCGCAGCCGTTGACAATCGGCGCACAGACCGGCGACGACTCCTGCACTACGCTCGCCGCTACGCGCGGAAGCCGGTGGCCCAGAAAAATCAGGCCGTCGGCTTCCTTCTGCTTCAGCATCTGCGCGTAGCGCTCCTCGCGCGTCTCGTCGTCCTGCGTATCGCCGACGAGGACGGCGTAGCCGTTTTTCTGCGCCGCATCCTCAATCCCCTGGAGAATCAACGCGAAGAACGGATTCGCGATGTCGGGGACCGTGACGAGTAGCTTGCGCGACTTGAGCGTGCGCAGGTTCTTGGCCACCGAGTTCGGTGCGTAGCCCAGGCGTTCGACCGCCTTGAGCACGCGCACCCGGGTGTCTGGCGACACGACGTCGGGCCGGCTGAGCACTCGCGAAACCGTCGCAGTCGACACGCCGGCGCGCTTAGCGACTTCGCGGATGTTCGACATCAACGCTCCAGATCAGTCGGCCGGGCGAGCTCGCGCAGCCGGTTGTGGGACAACAGAGAAACGAGCATCGAGCCGTGGCTGAACAATGTAACAACGACCACGACTGCTTCATGCGCCGCTGAACAGGCCCATATTTGTCGCACGCTTGTAACACTGGCAGAGCTCGAAGGTCAATCTCGTTCGATATTTGCCGGTGGGCGTTTCGTATCGCAGAACGCCTCCGCCGGGGTCGATCTCGATTTTCTCGGGCGGGCCGTCCGCGAGAAATCTGACCCCGGTTGCGGAACTTGGGCCGGTGACCGAGAATCCGAGGACACGGATGAGCGGCTATCGGGGCTACGTCGAGCTTGTGCGCCCGGCCAACGTGGCGACGGCACTTGCCGACGTCCTCGCCGGCTATGCCGTCGCCGGATTGGGCGACCCTCGACACAATCCTTCCCTCTTGGCCTGGCTGCTCCTGTCGACGGCCTGCCTCTATGCCGGCGGGGTTGTCCTCAACGACGTCTTCGACCGGGAACTCGATCGAATCGAACGGCCCGAGCGGCCAATTCCGAGCGGACGCGTTTCCACGACAGCCGCCGCCGGCCTCGGCACTGGCCTCCTTGCCGCCGGAATCCTGGCGGCGACGCTTGCCACGGCCGCCGCCGGCATCGTCGCCGGAGCGACGGCGGCCTGCGTCCTGCTCTACGACGCCTGGGGGAAACGGCAGGGACTGCTCGGGCCGGTGAACATGGGCTTGTGTCGAGCGCTCAACCTGTTGCTTGGGATTGCGGCGGCCCCTGCGATGCTGACCGACGCCTGGCCGCTGGCGCTGCTGCCGCTCGTCTACATTGCCGCGGTGACGGCGGTCAGCCGTGGCGAAGTCCATGGGGGCCGTCGAGGGGTGACGGCGTACGCTCTGATATCCTTGAGCCTGGTGCTGGTCGCCCTGGCGGCGGTGGCCCTGGGCCGGGGAGGGGTATCCGCAGCTGGCGCGGCAGGCGTGACGTTCACGCTCGTGCTGGCGTGGCGTGTGCTGCCGGCATTCTGGGGCGCGTACCAAGACCCCACACCAGGCCCGATCCGCCACGCGATCAGAACCGGTGTGCTGTCGCTCGTGCTCCTCGACGCGGTCATCGGCGCCTCGTATGGAGGGGCACTCTACAGCCTGGTCATTCTCGCGACCGGGCTCGTCGCCGGACAGCTGGCGCGGTTGTTTGCCGTGACCTAGTGCCACGGATACACGGATCACGGAGAGCGTTGCGAGACAAGTTCAGTGAACTAGAACCTATCTCATAAATCGCCAGACGGTCTCAGCAGTGCGAGCGAGCGCGGCGAGCGAGCCACGCGAGCGGAGCGCGCCGGCGAAGCGGCGCGCGAGCGAGCGTGTCGGGGAGTCCGAGGGGCAAAGCCCCTCGGGAAGACTGACATGGATGTCATCAGGCAGAAAGTTCGCGTCGACTTCGAGTATCCGGTCTACTTCACCACTGGTGTCGTCAGCCCCTCGAACCTTTTGCTGCGCGACGTCGTGGCACGCTCGGCCGACCAGACGCCGTCTCGCCTGATTGTCGTGCTCGATAGCGGCGTCCTGGATCACGATCCCGACCTGCCCGATCGCATCGCGGAGTACGCGCGCCGGCACAAAACGGTCCTCCAGCTGGCAGCGCCGGTCGTCGTCGTGCCCGGCGGCGAAGCGGTGAAGAACGACCCGCGCCACGTCGATGCCATCCATCGCGCGATCAACGATGCCGGCCTCTGCCGTCATTCCTATGTCGTGGCGATCGGCGGCGGTGCCGTCCTCGATGCCGCAGGTTACGCGGCGGCCACAGCCCATCGCGGCATTCGCCTCATCCGCGTCCCGACGACGGTGCTTGCGCAGGATGACTCGGCGATGGGCGTCAAGAACGGCATCAACGCGTTTGGAAAGAAGAACTATCTCGGCACGTTCGCCCCGCCGTTTGCCGTGATCAACGACATCGCGTTTCTACGCACGCTCCCGGATCGACACTGGCGCGCGGGGGTCTCGGAAGCGATCAAGGCCGCGCTCATCAAGGATCGCGCGTTCTTCGACTATCTGGAGGAGCATGCCGCCGCGCTCAAGGCGCGCGATCTGACGCCGATGGAGCAGGTGATCCGGCGCTGCGCGCAACTGCACCTGACGCACATCGCGAGCGGCGGCGACCCGTTCGAGCTCGGCTCGTCGCGGCCCCTCGACTTCGGCCACTGGTCGGCGCACAAGCTCGAGCAGCTCACCGATCACCGGCTGGGCCACGGTGAGGCCGTCGCGATCGGCATCGCGCTCGACACCACCTACTCGTACCTGGCGGGCTTCCTGCCCGAGGACGACTGGCGGCGGATTATCTCGCTCCTGCCGGCGCTCGGTTTGTCCGTTTACGTCCCGGAACTCGGCCGGCACCTCGACGCCGACGACCACCCGTCGAGCGTGCTCCGCGGGCTGGACGAGTTTCGAGAGCACCTTGGCGGCTCGCTGACGATCCTGATGTTGCGCTCGATTGGCGCGCCGTTCGACGTGCACGAAATTCGTCGCGACGTTATGATCCGGAGTATCGGCGTGCTCCGCGACTTCGAGCACGCCCACGTGCTGCGCGAGGAGCGTCATGAACCGAAAGTCCTCTCCGAGCCCCCTGAGCCCCAGGGAACTGGTCGATGAGGTACTTCATCGAGAACCGAACGAAGCTGCTGGAAATAGCGGCGTTCCTGGATCGCCTCGATCGCGCCGACCCGTCGTACGCCGGCCGCGATTTTCGGATGAAGGCCTTCGCGGAGGCCCTCGGCGGACTGAGTCGGGCGGCAACCCCGGGACAGAACGCGAGCCGCGTCGACTTCATACAACTGCTGCTCAGCGACCCGCGAGAAGCGCCGCTCGACGCGCTCGACCGCAAGAGCGCGCTCGGCGCGTACGACCGGTGGAGCGGGGAGACGCGATCATGAAGTACATCGATCATCACGCGCACATGGTCTCGCGAACGACCGACGACTATCAGCACATGTCGCTGTCGGGCTGCGTCGCGGTGACCGAGCCGGCGTTCTGGGCGGGCTGGGACCGGAGCCACGCCGACGGTTTCGAGGACTATTTCCGGCAGCTGACGGAGTTCGAGCCGAAGCGCGCGGCGCAGTATCACATCCAGCATTACGCGTGGATGGCGATGAACCCGAAGGAGGCCGACGATCGCGAGCTGTCGCGCGAGGTGCTCAAGCGCATCCCGGCGTTTCTCGACCGTCCGACGGTGCTCGGCATCGGCGAGATTGGCCTCAACCGCGTCACGCGGAATGAAATCGATACCTACACCGAGCAGATCGAGCTGGCGCTCGCCCACAAACAGCTCATCCTCATCCATACGCCGCACCTCGAGGACAAGCTGAAGGGCACCAGGATCTCGGTCGACGTGCTGCGCAGTTTTCCGACGCTCGAGCCCGGCCGAGTGCTCGTCGATCACGCCGAGGAGCACACGCTGCAGATGATCCTCGACCACGGCTATTGGGCGGGCCTCACGCTCTACCCCCAAACCAAGGTCTCCGCGCAACGCGCTGCCGACATCGTCGAACGCTTCGGTCCGGATCGGATCTGCATCGCCGGCGCGTGCGACTGGGGCCCGAGTGACTCGATGGCCGTGCCACGGTTCATCATGGAGATGCGCCGGCGCAAGCACCCCGAGGCACTCATCCATCGTCTGGTGTTCGAGAACCCGGTGCAGTTCCTGAGCCAGTCGGCGCGGTTCAAGATTCGCCCGGAGCTCGAACGGTCGGAGGTGGGATCGAGGTAACTTGTTCAGGAACCCTGATTGAACGACCCCTGAACCCCATTTCCGCCATTGCAAATCAACTCCGGCCCTTTTCACCTCACCTACTGCACCAACATCCACGCCGCTGACGGGTGGGACGGCGTATTCGCGAACCTGAAGAAACACGCGCCGGCGCTCAAGGCGCGCTTCTCTCCGGCCGAGCCATTTGGCGTCGGGCTGCGGCTCTCGGCGCGCGAAGCGCGGGAGCTGCTCGAGGGCGACCGGCTGCGCGAGTTTCGCGCGTTCCTCGATCGCGAGGGCCTGTATGTCGCCATCATCAACGGCTTCCCTTACGGGCCGTTTCACGGCACGCCGGTCAAGGCCAACGTCTACGCGCCCGACTGGCGGGACGATGCCAGGGTCGACTACACGCTCGATCTGATTCAGATCCTGCGGGCGTTACTGCCCGCAGGGCTCGACGGCGGCGTCTCGACCACGCCGCTGTCGTACAAGCCCTGGGTGGCCGGCGCCGGAGCGGAGTCGTGGGAGACGATGACAAGGAACATCGTCCGCGTCGCTGACGCGCTCGTGCGCATCCGACGCGAGCATGGCGTCCTCATCCACCTCGACATCGAACCGGAACCGGACTGCGTTCTCGAGAACACTGACGAGACGGTCGCGTTTTTCGAGCAGTGGCTGTTCTCGGTCGGCGCGCTGATCCTCGCCGCGAAGCTTGGGATCGGACCCGACGATGCGCGTCGCCATCTTCAAGACCACATCAGGATCTGCTTCGACTGCTGTCACTTCGCCGTCGAGTACCGAGGATCCCGCGGTGGCGCTCGAGCGGCTGGGGGCCGCTGGTATCCAGGTCGGGCGCGTGCAGCTGAGTTCGGCGGTGCTGGTCCGCTTTCCCAGCGACCCGCGCCAGGCGGAATCCCTCGCCGCCGAGCTGCGTCCATTTGCTGATGCGACATACCTGCACCAGGTCGTCGAGCAACAGGCCAACGCTCTCCGCCGCTACCCCGACCTCGACGTGGCGCTCGACGACGCGCGCTCGCCGGGGTCCGAGTGGCGCATTCACTTTCACGTGCCGCTCTTCGCGCGCGAGTACGCGGCGTTCGCCTCGACGCAGGACTACGTGCGAAGGGTCCTCGCGGCCGCGGCGCAGAATCCATTCACCACGCACCTCGAGATCGAAACCTACACCTGGGGCGTCCTGCCTCCCGGTCTGAAGATGGATCTCGGCGAGTCGATTGCGCGCGAGTACGAGTGGGTACTGGCGACAATCGACGAGGTCGCTGAGCTGGGCGCGTCCGACGGCCCCTCGTCCAACACTCGCTCGTCCAACCCCTCGCTCGTCCAAATAATGACGAGAACGGTCGTCCTCAACGTCGTCGGCCTGACCCCTGGCATGGTCAGGTCCGGCGCCTCGAACCTGAAGCGGTGGGCCGGCAGCGCCGCTCTGACGCGCATTCGACCGGCGTTTCCTGCGGTCACCTGCACGGCGCAATCCGACTACCTCACCGGCCGCTACCCTTCGGCGCACGGCATCGTCGGCAACGGCTGGTACTCGCGCGAGGACGCCGAGATCCGTTTCTGGAAGCAGTCCAACCAGCTCGTGCACGCCCCGAAGATCTGGGAGCGCGCGAAAGCCATCGATCCCGCGTTCACGTGCGCCAACGTGTTCTGGTGGTACAACATGTACTCGGCGGCGGACTACTCGGTAACGCCGCGGCCGATGTACCCCGCTGACGGCAGGAAGCTGCCGGACGTCTACACGGCTCCCGCCGGACTGCGCGACGAGCTTCAGGCGAAGCTCGGAACATTTCCGCTCTTCAATTTCTGGGGACCGAAGGCGTCGATCGAGTCCAGCCGGTGGATTGCCGAAGCGGCCAGGCACGTCGAGCAGAAGTTCACGCCGACACTATCGCTCGTCTACCTTCCGCACCTCGACTACAACCTGCAGCGCGTCGGACCCGGCAATCCGGCAGCGGCGGCGGATGTCCGTCAGATCGACGAGCTGTGCGGCGATCTCATCAGCTTCTACGAGTCGCGAGACGTGCAGGTCGTTGTCTTGTCGGAATACGGCTTGTGCGATGTGACGACACCTGTGCACATCAATAGAACGCTGCGAACGCACGGCCTGGTTGCCGTTCGCGAGGAGCTTGGACTCGAGATCCTGGACCCAGGCGCGAGCGCCGCATTTGCCGTCGCCGACCATCAGGTCGCGCACGTTTATATCAACGACCGGTCGCGGCACAACGAAGTCCGATCACTTCTGGAGAAAACGCCGGGTGTCGACAGCGTGCTCGACGCGGCGGGCAAGGCAGCGCACAGAATCGATCACTCACGGGCCGGCGATCTGGTCGCCGTCGCCGCGCCGCAGGCGTGGTTCACCTACTACTACTGGCTCGACGACCAGCGCGCGCCCGACTTCGCGCGGACCGTCGACATCCACCGGAAGCCGGGCTACGATCCGGTCGAGCTGCTGCTCGATCCGGCGATCCGCATGCCTGCGTTGAACATCGGCTGGAAGCTCGCCAAAAAGACGCTGGGGTTCCGGACCCTCATGGACGTGATCCCACTCGACGCATCGCTCGTCAAAGGGTCGCATGGCCGGCCCGGCCTCGCCGGAGACGACGAGGGCCCGCTCGTCATGAGCCGGCAGAAGCACCTGATCCCGGACCGACCGATCGACTCGGTCGACGTCTATTCCCTCATCCTCGCCCACCTTGGAGTCACCGATGGCGCCTGAAGACGACGGGCAACGCAAGGCGGTGACGCCGGACGACTTCCTATCGGAAATCGAGCGCGCCGTGTTGAACGGGGTTGCGTGGAACGACACCCTGCGGCGAATCCTCGCGCGGATGAACGCCGACAGCGGGACCATTCATATCCTGGGCAACGACGGCGTGCTGCACCTGAAAGCCGCGAGCGATGGGATTCCGCAGATCGTGCTCGACACCATCAAGGATGTGCCGGTCGGCAAGGGGATGGCCGGCCTGGCAGTCGAGCGCAAGCTGCCCGTCAACGCCTGCAACATCCAGACGGACGCGACCGGCGATGTCCGCCCCGGCGCGCGGGCGACCGGACTTCAGGGATCGGTCGTCGTCCCGATGCTTCGTGGCGACGAGGCGGTGGGCGCGTTGGGAGTCGCCACTCGCCGCGAGCGGACGTTCACGGATGCGGAAGAGAAGCTGCTGCTGGAAATCGGCAGAGTGCTGGCGCGGGCGCCTCACTGATCGCGATTTCACGGGACGCGGATCGCGCGGATCGCGTGAGAGACGCCTAGACCGGAGATGTGGAGTTCAGGAGTTGTTTCGGTTTGCAGAATGGTTCTGCTGGCGCAATGCGGCGGTCACCAGCGGAACGTGCATCACCCCGAACAGCAAGGCACCGATCGCCCACCACCAGAAGAAGTCCGAAAAAGCCGACGCCAGCAGCAAACCCAGACCGAGGCCAGCGGCGAACAGGTATCCGCCGGCGACGGCGGGCTGCTCCCGAAGCCACCCTTCGATCGACGCACGGCGGCTCCACAGACCTGAATGAAGCCAGATCGCCCCGGCCATCAAGGGGAGAATTCCCACGACGTCAACCAGGGAAAGGGCATGGCCTGCGCTAATGACGAGCAGAGTGGGACCTTCGAGCCGCGTTGGCACGGCCAGGACTGCCAGCCCAACTGCCATGAGGCTGAGGCAGCCAAGAGGCCATGACGTCACGCGAAGAGCGGCACCGGTGGCAGCCATACAACCTAGTCCTCTGATTCAACTTCCCCGTTGTAGACCTGAGGTCGCCGCGATGCGTCTGGCCGGGTCGACGATCGAGTGCTCCTGGTCTAGTGCGTGCTCGCCTCAGCCGAGCGTGGACGATCACGATAGGTGCATCGCGCGTCGATGAACTCGTTGAGCGCGATCGATCACTTTCCCAGGAATCTCGTGCCCACCCTCGAATGGCATGCCATGTGACCTTCAACCCCGCAGCTTCGAGCTTCAGATCGCAGTCGATCGGCGACCGCGAAGGGCAGGACGGTGTCAGCCCGTCCGTGGGCGATGAACACTGGCAAGCCCCGGCGCTCGGACAAGTTCCGCTCCCACGACGCTTCGTCGACCATCGTGCCGGAAAGCAGGACGAGGCTCGATAGCGGTGTGTCCGAACGAAACGCCACTTCACTCGCGACCATCGCGCCCTGAGAGTATCCGCCGAGCACGATGGGCCCGCCGCGGAGATCGGCCGATGTCTGTCGAGCAGGTCCTCGACGAGCGATGCAGCGATCTTGAGCCCGCGGCTGCGAGGCCGACAGGTCGGGCATCGACTGTCCCGGAGGGATGTGGGAGGCCAGGTCCAGGTGCCACCATCCCCGGCCGCCGGGCGGTCCATCAGGTGGGCAGAGTAAAGTCCGGTGCCTGGGGAAGACGAATCGCCCACGTCCGGCCACCGGATGGTCTTCGTGAAGGGCGCCCACTGTTCCGCCGAGGAGCCGTAGCCGTGAAGCAGAACCAGCGTAGGCGGTCCGGTCCCGCCATGTTCGATCGTCTCGAGCCTGGGCACGCGGTGGCACGCGACAGTACTCGCCGTTGACGCCAGGACCACCAGCAGCACGTGCAATCGCAGGACGCTCCGCCGCCTCAGTCTGTGGCGCACGACACGATGATAACCGTGGATCAGGTCTGCATCAGGGCAGACGTGAGTCCGAGCGTTCGAAAAGGACCTCAGCGCGTGAATCGCCCGTGGCGCGGCCGATCAGGGCGCCGACGATTGCGGCAGGAACCATCATGTCGCCAACCATGCTGATCCCAAATCGCACGCGGACGAGCGCACCGATCCCGGCGCCGAGCCGTCATCGGCGCCCAATCCTAACTTCGACTCGTACTGTCGACGTCCACGACGATATCGTTCATTACGACTGGGACTGCCGACTGGAACTGTCGACTGTGACTGCCGACTGCGACTCACGACTTCCGACTGCCGACTGTACCAATCGTCAGCCTCGCTATCGCCATCACCACGCCCGGGATGACGAGCGCACCCAGAAACGCGAGGAGGAACGAATCCATGCGCATCGAGAACGCGCCGAACGCGGCGTAGCCGAGCGCGATGCCGAGGTTCGAGAGCGCGGTCAACGCAAAGAATCGCGCGAACGGCGCGCCAACCAGGCCGGCGAAGATGACGCTGGCTTCGGCCAGGACGGGCACTGGCCGGCAGATGAGGATCGTCCAGTCGCCGTAGCGGCGCACCAGCCGATCGGCGCGCTCGAGTCCGGCCTCGCCGACGAACCTCTGCGCCAGCCCAGACGCGCGGGCTCCGATCGCATAGCCAAGCAGGCACGCGACCATCATGCCAAGCCAGACGACTCCGGCGCCGCGCCAGAAGCCGAGCAACACGCCAGCCGCAGTCGACACGATGCTCGACGGTACGGGAAGGACGACATCGAGGGCGAGCAGACCAAAGATCGCCGACGCCGCCAGCCACAGCGCCGTGTCGCCGCGGGTCATGCGCGCCGCGAATGCGTTGAACTCGGTCTCGAAGAGGAAAAAGGGCACGAGGACGAGACCGATGAGCACGAGCCAGATGACCGCCCAGCGCATGTTTCTTACGAAGCCTATCAAACCCTCGAGATCTGTGCGGCGATGTAGAATGGCCCCGCCATACGTCATCGATCACCCCAAAATCTCAGTATTGAGGAGGCAGACAAGTGATGAAGACCGCACTATTTCGTGTCACGTTCGCAACGGCCTTGCTGGCGGCCGGATACACCGCCGGACGGCTGTCGCCGGAACCTGTCGCCGAAGCCGCACAGGCGGGTCGCGTCTTTGAAATGCGTACCTACACGACGAATGAAGGCAAGCTCCCGGCGCTCCAGGCTCGCTTTCGCGATCACACGCTCGGGTTCTTCAAGAAGTACGACATGACCAGCATCGGCTATTGGGTACCCGCTGACGGACCAACGTCTGAAACCACGCTGGTCTACATCCTGGCGCACCCGAGCCGCGAAGCGGCCAAGGCGAACTGGGGAAAGTTCAGCGCGGACCCGGAATGGCAGAAAGTTGCCGCGGCGTCCCAGGTCGACGGAAAGATTCTGGCGAAGTCGCCTGAATCGGTTTTCCTCAACGCCACCGACTACTCGCCAATCAAGTAGGAACGCGGATCACGCAGATCGCGCGGATCAGACAGATCGGACGATCGGACGGACAACACCGACAGCATTGGCTGAGGTGTCGATCAAGGGATTGGCCGGAACTAATCAATGACCCGACGCACGCTGCTTGCGATCGCGCTGCTGATACTGGCGCCGGTCGTCCGGGCACAACCAGTTGCCCCGGCAGCGCAGCCTTCTGCCAACCGCCTTCCGGTTCGCCTGAGCGGAGCGGAGTTCTTCAAGCTCATCGCAGAGTTGTCGGAGCCGGACGGGCACTTCCGCTCCGACAACCTCGTCTCGAATGAGCTGTACGCGCAGCGCGTCATTCCGGAACTGACGCGCCTGGCGCGGCCCGGGCGCGCCTATCTTGGCGTCGGCCCCGAACAGAACTTTACCTATATCGCCGCGGTCAGGCCGGCGATGGCGTTCATCATCGACGTCCGCCGCGGCAACCTGCACCTGCACCTGATGTACAAGGCGCTTTTCGAGCTGTCCGCGGACCGCGCCGAATTCGTGTCCCGGCTCTTCTCAAGGAAGCGACCGAGCGGCCTGGGCCGTCAGTCGACGGTGCAGCAGATCATGGCCGCCTACGCCGAACCCTGGCCGCGCAGCCAGGACCTCTTCAAACAGAACATCGGCGCGATCCGTCGCCTCCTTGCCAGCAAGAGCGAGCGCAGCGTGACCGAGGCGGACCTCAAAGGCATCGAGGAGGTCTATGAGGAGTTTTACACGCGAGGTCCGGAGATCCGCTACGAGGTCACACCCGGCAGTCCCGGATCGTTCCCGAGCTACTCCGAGATTGTGGCAGCGACGGATGACGCGTCAATTCCCCGCGGCTTCCTGGCGACGGAGGAGAATTTCGCGCTCATCAAGGACCTGCAGAGCCGTAACCTGATCGTTCCAGTGGTGGGCGACTTCGCCGGGCCCAAGGCCATCCGTGCCGTCGGCAAGTATCTGAGGGCCCGCAACGCGATCGTCTCGGCCTTCTACGTGTCGAACGTCGAACAGTACCTCCGGCGCGACGGCCGCCTCGAGGCGTTCTGCGGCAGCGCGTCGACGCTCCCGATCGACGACCGGAGCACCTTCATCCGGAGCGAGCGGGGAGGCTTCGCATCACGCGGAGGTGGAGTTCCCACGCGCGGTGGCCGCGGCGGCGGCTTTGGCTTCAGTTCACAGTTGTTCAACATGTTGGATGAGAAGAACAACTGCCCCAGATCAGCTATCAGCTGAGAGCTGTCAGCTATTTCGAGCAAGTAAACGCCCTTCGCTTTTCGACAAACGTCTTGAGACTTCTTTCGCTGCCATCGAGGCCGGCCGTGAAGGCCTCGAAGCTATAGAGCTTGCGGGTGTCGGCCTTGACGTCCTCGGCGATGAGCGCCTGATATCCTTCAACGCGCGGCCCGAGTGTCTTCCAGTCCAGATGTTTCTGCGCGATGTCGCGCACGTAGGAGAGATAGCGCTCGCGAAGCGCGGGAACCGCCAGCAGCTTCGAGCGCAGCGGCTTGGTCGTGTCGTCGAGGCCCACCAGCGGGTCGAGCTCGGCGCTCGCGCCGCCGAACATACCGCGTCCCCCGCGTCCCCGCCCCGGACCAAACATCATGTCAGGCGGCGGCCCCCCTGGCCCCGGGGCACCCTGTCCCCTGGCACCCTGATCTCCAAAACCGGGGGGCGGCCCGAAGCCGCGTCCTCCCTCGTCGGCGAGCCCCTCGTTCATGTCGTGCGGGATCACATGGAAGCGGCCCTTCTCGTCCTGATAGATGCTGTAGTCGCTCGCGCGCGTCCAGTACCCGTCGCTGTTGACGAGCGCGACGTCGAGCGCGAGGAACTTCAGCGCGCCGTCGATGTCGAGGATCGGATTCAGCGCCGCTTCCAGCTTGTCGGCCGGCGTTTCGTTGAGCACCTTGAAGAGCCTGATCAAATCGGCCCACGATTTGGCATCGTCCTTCGTCTTGATCTCGTACTGTCGCTTGTACGCGGACGCGTCGTCACCGAGGTATTCCATGCCACCGCGACCGCCAGGTCGCCCGGGGACCTTCCATCGAGCGCCCTTCGTGCTCTTGAAATAGTCGCGCGTAAAGTCCTTGTTGAACTGCTGCGCGTTCACGTAGATGCCCCAGCTCTCGCCGTTGATCGCCACGCGCACGTAGTTCGCCTTCGGAGCGGGAATGTAGTGGCGCGCGATCTCGGAGTACGCGACCCCGCGAACGAACGTGGGATCTCCGTTCGCGTTCAGAAAGTTGAGCGTGCGATAGTTGTCGATCGCCTGCTTCTCGTCGACGAAGTCGAACGACAGGTTCAGCGAGCGTTTCGATCCCTCGGGCACCATCATGTACGACGATGCGCCGCGAAAGTGGACGCCGACGTTCTTGTAGGTCTTGCCGTCGATGATGACCGTCGCCGGCACCTCGACGTCGGTGTTGTTGAAGGCCGCGAGTTCCTGCTCCCAATCGGCGTTCTCGAACTGGAGAAACACCGTGCGCAGCGTGCCGAGGTCGTAGAGCGCAGCGGACGGATACGACTTGACGTCGGCGGGCGTCAGCTTCCGGCCAGGAGACCCTGGCGTCATGCCGCCTCGCCCGAAACCTCCAGGACCGCCGCGACGTCCGAAGCCGCGCGGACCAGGATCCGCGGCGAGCGACTCGCGCGCCGCCTTGCGTTCCGAGCTGTCCAGGCGCTTGTCGCCGTTCTTGTCGAACTGCGCGACGATTTCCCGTTCGCCGCCCGGGAAGCCAGGACCCATCGGAGGCGGACCCTGAAATCCTCCGGGTCCGGGCCCCTGAGCCCGCGCCGGCGCCTGAATCACGGTCGTGAGCAGCACGTAACCAGTCAGTCCGGCGACCACTCCGAGGAGACCCGCTTGCAGCATCGTGACCCACAGCGCGCTCGTCCGGCGTTCGTTCGACATTGGAGGCCTTCCTCGGTCTCTTGCGATTGCTAACGATCTTCAATCGGTTCGCGATTGAGCGACACGCCCTGCACGCCCTCGACACGGTTGAGGGCTTTTACGACCTCTCCAGGCGATCGGTCGTCGACAAGCTCGATCCGGTAGGTGGCCTCGAGCGCCAGGCCTTGCCTGGCGGTCGACATCGAGACGAGCCGGCGGTTCCTGACCTGACCGCCGAGCGCCTGACCGAGAACGGCCTCCGCATCATTTCCGAGACCAATCTTCACCTGCAGCAGATAACTGTCGGGACTCCGGAGGGCCATCCGGCGCCGGGCCATGAACCAGGCCGCGATGCCGACGATGGCGATTCCGCTGAGCGCGACCGACGTGTGATTCGCGCCAGCCGCCATTCCCACGGCCACGGCAAAGATGACGAACGCCGTGTCCACGGTATCGCGGACGACAGTCCTGAACCGGACAATGGATAGCGCGCCTACCAGGCTGAACGCGCGCGCGACATTGTCGCCGATCACCTGAGTCACCATCGCGATGAGGATCGACAGCAGCACGAGCGTCACCGCGAGCGAAGACGAGGTATCGCTCGGCGGTCGAGTGCGCTGGTAGATCCAGGCGACAACGGCGCCGAGGAGAGCCGCACCGCCGAGGCGGCCGAGAACCGCCAGCGGCATGGCCGCTACCTGCAAGTCCCCTCGCAGGAACTCAGGCATAGAACGGGTCGGTACCTGTGACGGTCATGATCTCTTCTGGAACGACCTGGCCGAGTGCAACCATGCCCAAACGGTACTTCGACGCCGCTTGAGGAGTCAGCGCGAATTCTTCGACCAGCTGCCGAAAGATTGCCGGCGGCGCCCCTCGATATTTCAGTTCCAGGATCAGGCGATTGGACAGTGCCGGCAGTGCCGGTACCGTCGCCATAGCCGGCACGCCCAAGTCGGACACAAATCGCGCCTCGGAGGCCAACTGCGCCCGAACGTCACCATCGAGCGTGAGCCGGACCATCTCGCCATTTCTGATCACGCCGCGGGCCATCCGGGAATACGCGACCTGACAGACCGGACCCAGCCGCCTGGCCGTCACGCGACGATGAAACCAGTACCCTGGCCAATCGGCGTCGGCAGCCTGCGCAGTCAATCGCTCGAGCGCGACGAGCGGCAGGCGTGTCCGCCGCTTGGCGAGGACCCCCGGCTGTCTCATCTTGCGCTCGAGAAAGAACGCGTCCTCGTCGCCATACCGGCGGATTCGGTATTTGCTCCGGCCGAACGAACCGCGCCGGTGGAAGACATCGTAGTCGTCCGTATCGAAGTAGATGCTGGTCGTCCGGTACTCGTCGCCAAACGGCCCCGTGCCGTGGGTGTCGGCGTCGAGATGAATTCGAGCCCAGCGCCGGATCCTGGGCGCCAGGTCGGGTCCGATGACGAACTTGAGCTCCTGGGCGTGGGGCCGAACCTCACGGATATGTGTCATATCGCTCTGTAGGATACGGTGCGAGCGACATGCGGGTTACGCGGTTTTTACGCTGTTGACGTAATGTCACCGCGCTGCCATCAAACTGACACAGATTCAGCAGGTTCAGGGTTCAGGGTTCAAGGTTCAAGACAAAGTGTTGGAGAGTGCGTTCGAAGGTCTTGAACTTGAACCCTGAACCCTGAACCGCCCTTAGAGGATCTTTCCCGGATTCATCAGCCCGTGGGGGTCGAGGGCCTGTTTGATCGCGCGCATCGCGTCGAGCGCCTCGCCGTGCTCGCGCGCCAGGTAGCGCTTCTTTCCGATACCGACGCCGTGCTCGCCGGAGCAGGTGCCGCCCATGTCAATCGCCCGGTGAACCAGGCGGTCGTTCAAGCGCCGCGCTTCGGCCATCTCCTCGGGACGGTCCGGATCCACGAGATACAGCATGTGGAAATTGCCGTCGCCGACGTGCCCGACAAGCGTCCCGGTCAACGGCGAGTCTTCCAGGTCGCGCTTCGATTCGACGATGCAGTCGGCGAGCCGGGAAATCGGCACGCAGGCATCGGTCGTCCACGCTTTCGCGCCGGGCCTCAACGCGAGCGACGCGTAGTACCGAGTCGTGGCGGGCCTTCCAGAGACGCTCGCGGTCCTCTAGACGAGTCACCCACGCGAAACCAGCGCCATCGTTCTCGCCAGCAAGCGTCTGCACTGTCTCGGCCTGATCGCAGACCTCGCGTTCGCTCGTGCCGTGGAACTCGAAGAAGAGCGCCGGCTGCGCTGGATAGTCGAGCTTTGAGAACTGGTTGATGGCGTTCATCATGATCTCGTCGAGCAACTCGATGCGCGCCACCGGAACTCCGAGCTGGATCGTGGCGATGACGGTCTTCACGGCCGAGTCGATGGTCGGAAAGCTGCAGACCGCGACGGCAACGGCTTCAGGCAATGGCTGCAGCCGGACGGTCACCTCGCTGATGACCCCGAGCGTGCCCTCGGATCCGACGAACAAGCGAGTCAGATCGTAACCAGCCGACGACTTGCGGGCGCGGCCTCCGGTCGTAATCACTTTACCGTCGGCGAGGACGACCGTGAGCCCCCTGACGTTCTCTCTCATGGTTCCGTACCGGACTGCCGTCGTGCCGGATGCGCCCGTGGCGGTCATCCCGCCCAGCGTGGCGTCGGCACCTGGATCCATGAAAAAGGTCAGGCCGGTATTCGCCAGATGCCGGTTGAGCTGACGATGGGTGACGCCGGCCTGCACCGTCGCATCGAGATCGTCGACGCTGACACGGAGCACCTGATTCATCTGCGTCAGATCGATGGAGAGGCCGCCCTCGAGCGCAAGCACCTGACCCTCGAGCGAGGTGCCCGCGCCAAAGGGCACAATCGGCACGCGGCGCGCGGCGGCGGCGCGGACGATGGCGCTGATTTCTTCGGTGGTCCGCGGGAACGCCACCAGGTCTGGCAAGGCAGGCGCGTGGTACGACTCGCCGTGGCTGTGATGGTCGCGGATCGCCGGCGCCGTCGACACGCGATCCCCAAGGAGATCCCGGAGGGTGCGCAAGAGCTCGTCGGTCACGGCTGAGGGAACCGCCTTCATGCGCCCAATACTAACCTCACCGGGATTCGTTCTTGCTTCGGGCTCGGGGTCAGACCGGGGTCAGACCGGGGTCAGACCAGGGTCAGACTCGCCAAAATGGGCCCCGGCACGGCGGACGCCCGACGCGCGATGAAACTGACTTTCGATTTGCGACTCGTCGCGGACCCGCACAGTACACTACGCGTCTATGGTTCAACGAGTCCTGCTGTCGTGCCTCCTCGTCTCGCCCTCGCGGCGCGGCCCGCCGGCGCGTCGGGTCATGGGCCTGTCTTCGGCGGGGCACCCCCGACCCTCGGCAAAGGAGGCTGGCAGCTCGACCAGGCGTGGATGGGACGCCTGGGCCGCGGACGGATGGACGACGAGCAGATGCTGCGGACGATGCTCAGCGTCGGCATCACCGAGGATCTGCAGATCTCCGGCTCGTTTCCGATCACGCTCGACTCGGCGATCTTCATGCCGCGTGGACGCACCATGGCGATGATGTCCTCCAACCAGGACCTCGAAGCGATTCTCGGGTGGCGCTTCCAGCGGCGCGCGGTCGGCGCGGGCGCACGACTCGAGTCGACGGTCTTTGTCGGCGCAACGGCGCCGGTGCAGGAATACCGAGGCGACGGCATGCTCGCCGCGCCATCGGTTCACGTCTCGGCGGCCAGCGGATATGCCTCGCGCACGCACTATCTGTGGGTCGGCGGCGGGTATCAGTACTTCGCGCAGCGTCAAAACGATCAGATGGGCGACAGCTTCTACTACAGCGTCGTCTACGGCTATCGCCCGTCGTTTCTACGCGTGGATTATCCGAAGCCGGATTTGCGCTTCTTCGTCGAGGCGGTCGGCGAGCACACCGATCAGGGGCTGCACCACGGCTTTCCGAGCGTGAGCGGCGGCGACGCGATCCTCATCGGCCCGACCGCGCTGCTGCTCTACAAGCAGTATGGGCTCGAGGGTGGCATACTCTTCCCCGTGTACCAACACGCGCCCTTCCAGCCCGAGGAGAAGTTCAGATTCGGCGTCAACTTCACGTACTTTTTCTGGCGCCGGTAGAGCCGATGCGAACCATTCATCTGTCTGCGATCCTGCTGGTGCTGCTCGTGCCATCTCAGGTCGCGGGCCGAGTACAAGCGAGTCGAGTTGAAGATCCTGGGGATGGACTGCGCCACCTGCGCGCACGGCGTGCGCATTGGCGTTCAAAAAGTTGCCGGGGTCGAATCGGTGGAGCTGTCGCTCGAACGGGCCGAGGCAGACATCAAGCTCGCTGATGGCAATCGAGTCCCGCTCGATCAGTTCCGGCGGGTCGTAAAAGCGAACGGCTTCGAGCCGAAACAGGCCAGAGTCACCGTCCGCGGGACCGTGCGAGAAACCGCCGGCAAGCTCGTGCTCGAAGTATCGGGACCCGGCACCTCACTCGTCATTTCTCCGGACAAGAGCGCGCAGGAGCCGTACAAACAGCTCAAGAGCGCGTGGGAATCAAAGAGCACTTCCACGTTCGAGGTCGTCGGAACGGTCGACCAAGGCACTGGCGGAGTCGAGACGATCGCGATCGCGAGCGTCGCGCCGCAACAGTAGTCACGTGCCATGCCGCGGCGCGCACAGCTCAGGCGCCGGATCGTCCGAAGAGCACGAATTTACCTGAGCAAAGGTTGATCCCGGCTTGGGCACACCCGTCATCGCTGGCTGGATCGCGCACGTCGCCTTCTGGACCCTGTTGATTGTGGGCGCCTGGTCGGAAGATCTGGGACCGAGAACGATCGCGGTCTTCCTCGTCCTGTGGCTCTTTGGAATGTTCGGCCTTCCACAGGTATCCTTTGGCGCCGGCCTGTCCACGCCGTTTGTTGCCGTGCTGGACGTGGCACTGGTGTTCATGGTTTTCAAGAGCGACATCCGGCTCACGTAGGCAGCAGCAACGTCAGAATTCACCGAGCCCTCATATGACAAGATTCTCGACCGTCGTCCCGGCGCTCGTGCTCGCCCTCTCGGCGGGAACGATGTTCGCGCAGCAACCGCCGGCAACCGCCGCAGCCGACCGCGACAGCGCCAGCGGCCCCAAATCCTGACGCGCACTATCAGCTCGGCCCGGACTCCTTCGAACGCGAGGGCGTCGCGAAAGGCGAAGTCCGCGGGCCGTTCACACTGCCGAGCCAGGCTTATCCAGGTACGCAGCACACCTATTGGGTGTACGTGCCGGCGCAGTACGACAAATCGATCCCGGCGAGCCTGATGATCTTCAACGACGGCCAGGCGTTCAAGAACATGGAGGGCGACCTGCGCGTCCCGAACGTGCTCGACAACCTGATCGATCGCCGGGAGCTGCCGGTGATGCTGGCGGTGTTCATCAACCCGGGTCGAACGCCGGAACAGCCTGAACCGACGCCGCAGGAGTGGGGTGATCGGACGACCAACCGGCCCACCGAGTACAACTCGCTCGACGACAAATACGCCCGCGTCATCGTCGATGAGCTCATGCCGGCACTCTACAAGGAGTACAACATCTCCAAGGATCCCGAGCGCCACGGCATCGGCGGCGCCAGCTCCGGCGCGATCGCGGCATTCACGGTTGCCTGGGAGCGACCGAACGATTTCCGCAAGGTCCTCAGCATCGATCGGGAGCTTCACCAACATCCGCGGCGGCCATGCCTACGCGGACATCGTCCGCAACAGCGAGAAGAAGCCGATCCGGATCTTCTTCAGGACGGGCGCAATGACAACGGGGAGTCGGTCGAGGCGGCACTTACGACCCCCTGCGCGACTGGTTCCTGCAGAACGTGCGCCTGAAGGATGCCCTGACGAGAAAGGCTACGACCTCAACTTCCAGTGGGGAATCGGCAAGCACGGCCAGAAGCACGGCGGCACTATTTTTCCGGACATGATGCGCTGGCTGTGGCGGGATCACCCCGTCTCGACCGACGTGAACGACATGGTCGAGCGGGGGTTCAACGGGGGGAAGAAGTAGCTTCAGCTGCCAGCTTCCAGCTTCCAGCTAAGAGCTTTCAGAGCTTAGCCGTACGACTGGGATCTGAATGTTCTTAGCTGGAAGCTGGTAGCCGGTAGCTGGTAGCTATCCTGTCAGCATCCTCAACATCCTCGTCACCGGATCGTAGAACCGATCGACGACGCGTTCCTTGAGCGGGATGATCGCGTTCTCGGTGATGGTGATGTGCTCGGGGCACACCTTCGTGCAGCACCGCGTGATGTTGCAATAGCCGACGCCGTCTCGATCCTTCAAGTCTGACAGGCGATCTTCCGTATCGAGCGGGTGCATCTCGAGCGCCGCGTTGTAGAGCAGGAAGCGCGGACCGATGAATCCGTCGTGCAGGTGGTGATCACGCAGGATGTGGCAGACGTCCTGGCAGAGAAAGCACTCGATGCACTTGCGGAACTCCTGCACGCGGTCGACTTCGCGCTGCCCCATCCGCCACGTTCCATCGGGCGCGTCCGGCTTGCGCGGCTTGAATGGCTTGATCGATTTCTTGACCTTGTAGTTCCAGGACACGTCGGTCACGAGGTCCCGGATGATCGGGAAGGCCTTCATCGGCTCGACCGTGACCGGCTGGGTCAGATCGATCGTGTCGAGCCGGGTCATGCACATCAGCTTCGGATTGCCGTTGATTTCAGCCGAGCACGAGCCGCACTTTCCCGCCTTGCAGTTCCAGCGTACCGCCAGGTCCCCCGCCTGCTCTGCCTGGACGCGGTGCACGGCGTCGAGGACGACCATCCCCTCGCTGACCTCGGTCGGGTAGTCATGAAAGGCGCCCTGCGACTTATCACCGCGCCAGATGCGAAAGGTAGCCTTGGACATAGCTCTCAGCTCTCAGCTATCAGCTCTCAGCTAAGAACCATTCCGATCTCAGTCACGAACCTCGACTGAGATCCTCGCTCAAGCTCTCAGCCGACAGCTGAGAGCTGACAGCTGAGAGCAGCTCACTTGTTCTCCTCAATCACCTGCTTCAACTCTTCGGGCATCGGTGGAAGCGGGGCGCGAGAGACCTGCATCTCACCGTCCGGACCCCGCTTTACCACGATGTTGAACGTGGCGTATGCGGGATCCTTGTCGGGATAGTCCGATCGAAAGTGCCCGCCGCGGCTCTCCTTGCGGTCGATCGCCGAACGCGTAATGGCCTCCGAGACCATCAACAGGTTGCCGAGATCCTGCGCGGCATGCCAGCCGGTGTTGAACTCCCTGTGTCCCGTCACGCCGACCTGCCCGGCGCGCCTCTTCAAGGCGTCGAGCCCCGTCAGCGCGCGCTGCATTTCATCTTCCACGCGCACGATGCCGACGAGGTCCTGCATCATGCCCTGCAAATCCTGCTGGACCTTGAACGGATTCTCGGGCGCATTGGCGCGCTCGAACGGCTCGAGCGACCGCTTGGTCGCCGCCTCGACCTGCTGCTCGTCGATCGATACTGCCCCGTTCGCCTTGGCAAAAATCGCGGCGTATTCGCCGGCGCGTTTGCCGAAGACGAGCAGGTCGGAGAGCGAGTTGCCGCCGAGGCGATTGGCGCCGTTGATTCCCGCCGCGCACTCGCCCGCGGCGAAGAGACCCGGCAACGACGACATCTGCGTATCCGCATCGACTCTCACGCCGCCCATCACGTAGTGCGTCGTCGGACCGACTTCCATCGGCTCGACGGTGATGTCGAGTCCGGCCAGCTCCTTGAACTGGTGATACATGCTCGGGAGCTTCTTGCGGATGTGCTCGGGCGCGTTCGGGATGCGCTCCTTGATCCACGCGATGTCGAGGAACACGCCGCCGTGCGGGCTGCCCCGCCCCGCCTTCACTTCGCGCATGATGCATCGCGCGACGTGGTCGCGAGTCAGCAGCTCCGGCGGGCGGCGCGCGTTCTTGTCGCCCTGCGTGTAGCGCCAGCCCTCGTCCGGATTGTCGGCCGTCTGGCTCCGGTAGTTGTCGGGGATGTCGTCGAACATGAAGCGGCGGCCTTCGCTGTTGCGCAGCACGCCGCCCTCGCCGCGGACACCTTCGGTGACGAGAATCCCCTGCACGCTTGGCGGCCACACCATGCCGGTCGGATGGAACTGGACGAACTCCATGTCCATCAGCTCGGCGCCGGCGAGATAGGCGAGGGCGTGGCCGTCGCCGGTGCCTTCCCAGCTGTTGCTGGTAATCCGGTAAGCGCGGCCGATACCACCGGTCGCGAGCACCGTCGCTTTGGCCTTGAAGACCCGGAAACGTCCGCGCTCCCGGTCGTAGCCGAGCGCGCCGGCGATGCGCGCGCCGTCGCTCAGGAGCGACACGACGGTGAATTCCATGTGGACGTCGAGGCCACGGTGGATGCCGTGGTCCTGCAGCGTCCGGATCATCTCGAGGCCCGTCCGATCGCCGACGTGAGCCAGTCGCGGATACTTGTGACCGCCGAAATTGCGCTGGAGGATGCGGCCGTCCGCCGTGCGATCGAAGAGGGCGCCCCATGCCTCGAGCTCGCGGACGCGATCCGGCGCTTCCTTGGCGTGGAGCTCGGCCATCCGCCAGTTGTTCACGTACTGGCCGCCGCGCATCGTGTCGGCGAAATGCACCTTCCAGCTGTCGCGGTCGTCGACATTGGCCAGCGCCGCCGCGACGCCGCCTTCCGCCATCACGGTGTGCGCCTTGCCGAGAAGTGACTTGCAGAGCAGCCCGACTTTGACCCCGGCCGCCGATGCTTCGATCGCGGCGCGGAGCCCGGCTCCGCCCGCCCCGATAACGAGCACATCGTGCTCGTGAATCTCGTAACTCAGAGCAGCCTCCAGTCCGTGAGGACGCCCATCGAGCACAGTCGGACGTAGAGGTCGGCCAACGCGACGGAGAACAGGCTGGCCCAGGCAAACTTCATGTGGCGGCAGTTGAGGCAGTTGGCGGCGTCGTACATCTTCAGCCGCGCGGGATGTTTCGAGAACTGATCGAGAACGCCGCCGACGAGGTGCCGGAACGAGTGGCACCCGAGCGTGTAGCAGCTGAGGAGCACCGTGTTCGTGGCGAGGACCAGTGTGCCGACGCCGATCCCGAACCTCACCTGCCCGGCCGCATCAGTGAACCACATCGCCTTCCAGACGTCGTAGGTCAACACGAACAGAAACAGGATCGCCAGATACAGGAAGTAGCGGTGGATGTTCTGGAGGATGAGCGGAAACGACTGCTCGCCGAGATACTTCTTGCGCGGCTCGCCGACAGCGCACGACGGCGGATCGGCCCAGAACGCCTTGTAGTAGGCGCCGCGGTAGTAGTAGCACGTGAAGCGGAAACCGCCGGGCGCCCAGAGAATCAGGAGCGCGGCGGAAAACGGCAGCGCCGCAGGCCACCAGCCAGGCTTCGGGCCAAACCAGCTATGGGCGCCTTCACCAAAGAGCAGCGGCGAATAGAACGGCGACAGATAGGGTCCGAACTCGTAATGCTCCCCTTGAAACGCTGCCCACGTCGCATAGACCACGAACGCTCCGAGAACCGTAAACGTCAGAAGCGGCTGCGCCCACCAGGCATCCCGCCGCATCGTCTGTCCGAACCCACGCCGCTCCAACGGGATAACCACCTGGTGCATGAAGACGAATCCTCCCGCCTGATGAATTCAAGAAACCCCCTGATATGACCGCAGAGCTTTGCCGTCAACATATTACATTGGCCACCAGCTTCCAGCTTCCAGCAGACATCCAGAGCCGGTTGATCAGCCGGTTACTCCGCGCCCGTGGCTGGGAGCGGGAAGGCGGCTGGAAGCTGGAAGCTGATAGCTGAAAGCTGGTAGCTTTATTCGACGTGAACCTTGCCGCGGATGGACGCTCCGTCGGCAATCGCGAGGCGCGGAGAGCTGACATCGCCAGACACCGAGCCGGTCGTCTGGATCTCGACTTTCTCGCGGCCCGTGACGTTGCCGGTCACCGCGCCCTGGATGACGACCGCTTTGGCGTCGATCGCGGCCCTGATGTCGGCGTGACGGCCGATCGTGAGCGTGTGGCCGCCGTGGAGCGTCACACTGCCTTCCATCTTTCCGTAGATCGTCAGGTCCTCGGACGCGATCAGGTCACCCTTGATGACGATCGACGTCCCGAGATTCATGATCAGCCGACCCGCGGACCCGTTGCCAGCCGCCGCGCGACGCACTGGCGACTGCGAGGCCGGCGCTCCGAGATCCGCCGACCCGTTGGGCTTCGACATCGTCCGCGCCTCCGGCGCCCGTGACGACCGATTTCGGCCACGGGACGCGATTTGGACGTTCGCAGCGTCTGAAAGAATCTACTCCGGGCCAGCGGTTGAGGTCCAGCTCAGGCGGGGCGCTCGTTGCAGCGTACTTCGCGAGCGTCGGATCGACCTTGTCGATCCAGGCGACAATCCCGCCCTTGAGGTTCTTCGCCTCGATGCCGTTCTCTTTCAGGATGGCAACGGCCTTGGCGCTGCGCACGCCGGTCTTGCAGTGAACGATGATTTCCTGACCTGACGGCAGCTCGCTCGTGCGGGTCGGCAACTGGCCGAGCGGAATCAGCGTCGAGCCGGCGATGCGGCTGATCTGGAACTCGTGCGGCTCGCGAACGTCGAGCAGGAAGAATGGCTTCTTCGCGTCGACCCTCGCCTTGAGCTCTTCGACCGTCGTTTCAGGAACCGAGGGACCCGCAGCAGCGGCCGTCTGCGCCGGACGCACGCCGCAGAACTCCTCGTAATCGATCAATCCCTTGATCGAGGGGTGATCGCCGCAGATCGGGCACGCGGGATCGCGCCGCAGCTTGAGCTCGCGGAACTTCATCGTCCAGGCGTCGTAGAGCAGCAGGCGTCCGACCAGCGTCGAACCCGCGCCGAGCACCAGCTTGAGCGCCTCGGTCGCCTGGATCGTGCCGATGACTCCGGGCAGGACGCCGAGCACGCCGCCTTCGGCGCAGCTTGGTACCAGCCCTGGCGGCGGCGGCTCGGGATACAGGCAGCGGTAGCACGGCCCGCCAACCGTTGCGAACACGGACGCCTGCCCTTCGAACCTGAAGATGCTGCCGTAGGCGTTGGCCTTCTTGAGGAGCACGCACGCGTCGTTGACGAGATAGCGCGTGGCGAAATTGTCGGTGCCGTCGAGGATGACGTCGTAGTCCCTGAACAGTTCGAGCGCGTTCGCCGACGTGAGCCGCGTCTCGTAGGTTTCGACGTGGACCTCGGGGTTGATGGCGTTCAGGCGGTCGCGAGCGGACTCCAGCTTCGAGCGGCCGACGTCTGGCGTGCCATGCAGAATCTGTCGTTGAAGATTGCTCTCGTCGACGGCGTCGAAGTCGATGACGCCGAGAGTCCCGATGCCTGCCGCGGCGAGGTAGAGCGCGGCCGGCGATCCGAGGCCTCCAGCGCCCACGCACAACACGCGCCCGCCCTTGATCCGCTTCTGACCGTCGATGCCGACCTCCGGCAGGATGAGGTGGCGGCTGTAGCGTTGAATTTCAGCGTTGCTCAGCTCCGTCGAGCGGCTGGTCGGCGGCGCCGCCGGGCCGGGGGCTCCCCCGGCAACCGACGGCACGATGCTGATGACATCACCCGGCTTGAGCTTCGTGGCATCTCGCTCGAGATACCGGATGTCGTCGTCGTTCACATAGACGTTGACGAAATGACGCAGCTTCCCGTCGTCGGCGTAAAGGTGTCGCTTGAGATCGGAGAACTGCGTCGTCAGCGACGACAACACCTCTCCGACGGTGCCGCCTTCCGCGTCAACCGTTTCCTGCTGGCTGGTGTACGGACGAAGCGGCGTCGGAATCAGGACCCTGTGGGCCATATCAACTCTCCCTCGTCGAATCCGGACCGGTCATCGCGCAGATGCCACGCCGTGATGTCACCTGGCGTGCCGGCCCGGACTGAAATGATGACATACGTGAAATTCGGCCAGGCGTGTTCCAGATCGTACGCCGATGGCCGCGCGGGCTCGTTGGGGTGCGAGTGATAGAAGCCGACGAGCGTGCCCCCGCGCGCCTGCGCACGCGCCTCCGCCTGCCGGTAGCCGTCGGGACCAATCCGGAATCTTCGCGCCGCCCCGCCGTCGGTCGTGTTGTCGAGCCTGAACGCTTCGACGATTTTGCCCTCGACGGCGATGAGCGCGCCGCAGCACTCGTACGGGAACGTCTCGGCGCCGTGCGACCGGATTGTCTCGATGGCCTCGGCGACGATGACCGTCTGGGTCGATTCTCCGAAGACTTTCTGTGCTCATGCCTCCAACAGCGTCCCTTCCTTTGCCCCTGCGTTCCCAACCAAGACCATCAGCCTTCCAGGAGTCAGGAGACCAGGAGATAGATTGCAGACCAAACCACTCCTAGCCTGATCTCCTGTTCGTTCTGACCGAGAATTGCTTGCTGATCGGATCCGTCGGGTCCAACGCCGGTTAGCTCTTGGTGGGTGCGCGTCCCAAAAATTCTCCGACAGGTAGCGGGTTCCGCTGTCCGGAAACACCGTCACGATCACGCCCTCGCGGATACGCGCCGCCAGATCGAGCGTTGCCGCCAGCGCCGCCCCGCTCGACACGCCGACGAGCAGCCCTTCCTCGGTTGCCAGCCGCCGCGTCAACGCATACGCGCGCTCCGTGGAAATCCGGACATCTTCGTCCGCGAGCGAGTCATCGTAGATGCCGGGGCGAATCGCCGTTTCCATGTGCTTCAACCCCTCGATCCCGTTCAGGGGCGACTCGGGCTGCACCGAAATCAAGCGAATATCGTGACGGAATGCGCGCAGCCGGCGTCCAGTGCCCATGAACGTGCCGCTCGTCCCGAGGCCCGCGACGAAGTGCGTCACGCGACCGTCGGTCTGCTCGAGGATCTCCACGGCGGTCGTGTCGTAGTGAGCCCGCCAGTTGGAGTCGTTGTTGTACTGATCGGCGTAGAAGTACTTCTCAGGCGCTTCCGCATGCAGCCGACGCGCTTCACGGATCGCGCCGTCGGTGCCCTCCATCGGGTTCGTGATGACGACGTCGGCGCCATAGGCGCGGAGCGTGCGCATCCGCTCGGCAGTGACGTTGCCCGGCACGCACAGCTTCAGCCGGTAGCCACGCGCCGCCGCAATCATCGCATACGCGATCCCGGTGTTGCCCGAGGTGGCGTCGAGGATGATCCCTCCGGGCTGAAGCCGTCCCGATCGCTCGGCATCGCGCACGATCGCCGCCGCCGCGCGGTCCTTCACCGAACCGCCAGGGTTCTGAAACTCCGCCTTCGCGTAGATCTCGACCGCGGGCGAGTTTCCGGCCAGACGCTGGAGCCGCAGCAACGGCGTGCGGCCGATGGTGTCCAGCAACGAAACGGGCGTGAGAGTCGGTGTTGGCATAACTTCTCGTTCGCTACTCGCGGTTCGCCTCGCAGCTCGCTAGGCGCTGCACTCACCTTCCATGACTTCTGGATTGAATGCACTCACCTCGGCAAGATCGATGAAGTCCTGTGGCTCCGCGTCTTCTGGATTCAGGCGCTCGAGATCGCCGAGCACGGCCTTTACTGCGCCGAGATCGACGCGGCGGAAAAACGTCAGAGGCGATTCCTGCTCGCTGCGCTGGTCCTGATACAGCTTGACCAGGCGTTCGAGCGCGTGGACGCAACGTCGCGCCGGAATCTTCGCGGCAAGTCGCCCGAACGTCGTGATGCCCTCGCCAACGCCGCCGCCGATCATCACGAAGTACTGCGGCGCCGGCTGCGACCCGACCTTTTTCAGGCTGCCCTGGAAACCGATGCCGGCGATGTGATGCTGGCCGCAGCCATTCGGGCAGCCGCTGATCTTGATGTCCATCCCCGGCAGGGCAGCGACGATATCCTGGCGCTCCATCAGGTGGTCGGCGAGGACCCGCCCGAGGCCGCGCGACTGCGTCACGGCGAGCTTGCACGACTCAGCGCCCGGACAGCTCGTGACGTCGGACAGGGTGCCGGCGCCCGCGCGTGCCAGGCCCGCCGCCGCGAGGCTCTTGTAGAACGCTTCGACGTTCTCGGTTCGGACCCAGCGAAACACCAGATTCTGGTCCATCGTCACGCGGACGGCGCCGTCGCCGAACACTTCAGAAAGCTCGCCGACGAGGCGCATCTGCGCCGACGTGAGATCGCCAAGCACCGTCGTGACGACGACGATCGCATAGCCGTCCTGTTTCTGGGAGCGGACGTTCGTGCGCGACCACTCGAGGAATTCCGGCGAGTGCACCGCCAGCTGCGGCTCCACCTTTGGCACGATGCCGGGACCGATGACGGTCGTGGCGATAGCGCGGGCGGCAATCTCGTCGAGCGCCAGCGCGCGGCGCTCCGGCCAGGTCGGTGCTTCCTCGACCGGTGGACGCTGGGGATCGAACGGCAGCGGCGCATAGTCGGCGCCGAGGTCGGCGCGCTCGCGCTCGTATTCGGTGACGAAACCATCCCAGCCGAGCGAACGGACCAGGAACTTCAGCCGGTTCTTCTGCTTGTGCTTGTAGTCGCCCAGACGATGGAAGACGCGGATGATCGCTTCCGCGCAGTCGAACATTTCATCGACCGGGCAGGAACTCATGCAGGAGATTCCCGGCCCTGGTCATCGTCGCGGTGCCGCCCGCGACCGTGACCCTGAAGCCGCGAACCGCGCGGCCGCCGACCGTCTGAATCCGCGCGTTCCAGCCGATGTCGTTGATCGACGATCCGATGTGATCTTCGGTGCATCCCTCGAACGCGATCTTGAACTTGCGCGGCAGGACGGAGCTCAACGGATGGCGCAGCAGGTAGCGCGTGAGCGCCTCCGCGTACGGCGTGACGTCGAACGCTTCGTCACTGGCGACGCCCGAGTACGGGCACGCGGTGATGTTGCGGACCGAGTTGCCGCACGCCTCGCGCGTGGTCATGCCGGCCGCTGCCAACTCGCGCATCGCCGGCTCGGCGTCGTGCAGCTTGACGAAGTGCAGCTGAACGTTCTGCCGTGTCGTGATGTGTCCAAAGCCACGCGAGTAGCGCTCGGCGACGCTCGCGATGGCGTCGAGCTGATTGCGCAGCAGGATGCCCTGAGGGATCTTGATGCGAAGCATCTGCGCATCACCCGTCTGACGCTGCCCGTAGGTGCCGCGGAGCAGCCGGAACGCCCGCCATTCGTCAGGGCCGATATCGCCGCTTTCGAACCGCCCCAAGAGCGACACGAACTCGTCGATGTCCGCCTCTTTGGCGAACGACAAGCGCGCGCGCCCGAACGTTTCGCGATCCTGCATGGTTGCCATTACTGTCCTCCGGCGGCGGCTTCGTCGGCCTCCGCCTGCGCGCCCAACGCCGCGCCCAGCCGGACCACGTCGCCGATCACGACGGTGGCTGGCGCGCTGTCGTCGGTGCGCTTCAGACCGTGTTTCAAATCCAGCAACGTCATCGTCCAGACCGTCGACGACGATGTCGACGCTCCAAATAGGACTGCCGCGGGTGTCATCGCGTTCCAGCCGCGGCCGAGGAGCAGTTCGGCAATGTGCTCGAGCCGCCCCAGCCCCATCATCACCACTACGGTCGCGCTGTGCGGCGCGAGGCTGTCGAGAATCGGGCGATACGCGTCCTCGGCGTGACCGGACACGACCACGAACCCGGACGCGATGCCGCGGTGCGTGACGGGAATGCCCGCGAGCGCGGCCGCGGCGGTCGCCGAGCTGACGCCGGGCACGACCTCAAACGAAATCCCGGCAGCGGCGAGCGCGAGCCCCTCTTCGCCGCCACGTCCGAACACGAATGGGTCCCCGCCCTTGAGCCTCACGACTTTCTTCCCGGCGCGGGCGGCGCGGATCATCAGCCAGTGAATGAACTCCTGGCGGACTTGCGGCCGGCCGGCACGCTTTCCTACGAACACCCGCTGCGCGATCGGCGCCAGCGCAAGCGTGGCCGGATCAACGAGCGCGTCATAGAGCACCAGGTCGGCGTCGGCGAGCCGATCCGCGGCCTTCCGTGTCAGAAGGTCGGGATCACCCGGTCCGGCGCCTACAAGCGATACGAAACCTCGTTCCGAAGGACGTCTGGTCATAGTGCCTGCAGATCCGCTTCACGCGGCTCGCGGCTCGCATCTCGTGTTTCGCGCTTGCGGTTCTCGGCTCGCGTTTCGCTTTTGCTCGTACAACTCGTTGAGCGCCTGCAGTAGCAGCGGACGCCGCTCTGGCATCGGCACGCCCTGCGCGAGCCATTCGCGCCGGGCCGACTGCGCGCACGCCATCCACCGGTCGAGCTCGTCTGGCAGCAATGCCTCGAGCGCCTCGCGGACGAGTCCTGCGAGTGCCGGCGCTTCCCCGTCGGTCGACAGCGCGATCGTCACGCCCGCCTTCTGGACGATGGCTCCGGCATACGCGCTCGCACTCTCGAGGTCGTCCACCGCGTTCACGAAAAGACACTTCGATTCGGCGGCCTGAGCAACCGCGCGGTTGACCTCCGGCGGCGCCGCCGCGACGACGTACCACACGCCGTCGACGTCGCCTGGCTCGAACGGGCGTCGGACGATCTCGATTCTCGAAGCCACTGCGGCGATCTCGTCGATCTCTTGAAGGACTCGCGGCGCCACGACCGTCACCCGCGCCCCGGCGTCGACGAGCGGGCGCAGCTTGCTGGCCGCGACCGGTCCGGCCCCAACGACCAGAACCCGCCGCCCTTCGAGCTTGAGGAACACAGGGAAAACCGCCATCTAGCTCCTGGGGGTCAGGCCGTGAATCGGCTCAGGTTCCCCCTTGAGCCTTTTCTGGCCTGACCCCAAAAACAAAAAGCCCGGAAGGCCATGGGGCCTGCCGGGCTTTAGGGTCTCTTATGATGACCGCTGGCCTACATCGTCAGCGTCGTGTCGTCACCAGTCATAGCAAGACCATGGCCTCGGCGGCCTCCCGGGGTTTCCGGGCGACAACAGGCGCAGGTCAAGCTCAGGGACTTCACAAGGGCAGGGTACTGGCTAGGCTGACGACCTGTCAAGGGCGCCAGCCCAACCATCACGAATACGCATTAAATCAATAGACAACGCCGATGCCAAACGAGGCGACGAACTTCTGGCCATCGCCGTTGTTGAATACTGAGTCGTGTCGCCGAAGACGTAGAAGTCCACCCCGCCGTGGAGGTTCCACGCCCCGTACCTGCTCGTCGGGCTGGTAAACGGGAGCGTGAAGAGTCCCCCGACCTGGAAATACCCGAACTTGCTGTCTTCTCCGGTCGCGGGATCCTCGTAGTAGTCGCTCAGGCTAAATCCGGCCTTTACGGGCACTGCGAAGGTGACCTTTCCACCGGCAAGCGGCCAACTTGGGGCCGCGCCGAGCTCGAGGTAGACACCCTCGCCCGACCCACTGTCGGCCTGCCCGGACAGCTCGAACGCCAGGATGGCGTGACCGCGCAAACTTGCTGGCCTGGAAGCCTTGAACATCAGCTCCTGCACCGTGCCGAACATGCCGTTCGGGCTGGTATATGCGGTGTAGGTCGTGCCGAGTGCGAACCCGCCACCGAACCCGAGGTTGAGGGTAGCGTAGAAATCCTCCTCGTAGTGCAGCTTGTCTTCCGGTCCATCGAGCCCCGACGACCCCGTCAGCAAGGCATTCCACACGCCAAAATTCACCGACGCGCTCTTGAGGCCGCCTTCGCCCGAGTAAAACGCGATGCCGAGGAATCGCCGTATGGAAACAGCGTCAGCTTGGAGTCGGCCTCCTGGACGATGCCGCGGAACACATACTTGGTCGGCACGTCGAGCCCACCCGTGAACGTCAACGCGCCGGTATTGGGATCGGCGGGTTCCGGTGGCGGTGGCGGCGCTGGTGGTGCTGGCTTCGGAGGTGGTGGTTGTGGCGGTGGCGGCTGCGTCTGCGCCGATGCGCCGCCTGACATCATGAATAGCAGCAACGCGACAGCCAGCGCGACTCCTGGGACCCTTTTGGACACACGACTCCTGAACTCGGTCATCAGTCACCTCGAGAGGTTGAAGGTCGGCGCCCCGAAGGGCGCCCCCAAGTGAGTATCCAGTGCGGGCCTCGGGTCCTCCCAAACCCTCGGCCGGATTTCGGGGACACTCAACCTTGACTGTCCCCGGGGACAGTCAGGGTTGAGTGTCCCCGCCGAACTAGGAAACCCTCACGGGAGAGCCTGCGTATGACCCCCCGGCCGTCGGACGGAAATCGGTGGATGCGGCGTCATGCCACGCTCGTGGATGTAGGCCTCCTCGCCGTGCTGGGTGACGTCGAGGCCGGCGGTCTCGTCGGCGGCGTCGGCGCGCCAGCGGCAGCACCAGTCCGATCAGCTTCAGCAGCACGAAGCTCATGCCGCCGCTGTAGACGATCGCCGCGGCGACGGCGACAACCTGAATCCAGACCTGCCCGGGATTCCCAAACAACAACCCGTCGGCGATGCCGTTGAGGCCTTTCTGAGCAGAGACGCCGGTCAGGATGGCGCCGACGGTCCCGCCAACGCCGTGAGCCGCGACGACGTCGAGCGAGTCGTCGAGGCTCGTCTTGGCGCGGATCACCAGCGCGAAGTAGCTCGGGAGTCGCCGCGATGGCGCCAAGCGCGATCGCGCTCATCGGACCGACGAAG
>CAWCQI010000005.1:0-10321 GCA_963797625.1 uncultured Acidobacteriota bacterium | reverse complement strand
TGACGACCAGCGCGCGCGCATCCAGATAGCGTTCCGGTTGCCCGCGTCTTCAGAATCAGGCCCCCTTCGCTTACCCTCACGCCCCTCGCTTGAGGAGCAGCGCCACGCCCGCAACGAGCATCAGCCCTCCGGCGATCGGCGAGATGGGGATACTCTCCTTCTTGTCGGCAGTAATCTGGATCGGTCCCGCGTCGACGACGGTGTCTCTACGGGTCCACGAGATGCCCCCATAGAGGATCGCGATGATGCCGAGGACCACAAGTATTCCGCCGAGTACCTTCATGATGTGCTCCTGCTTCAGTGGATGGGCTTCACGGCTGTGCTGACTGCACGACACGTGCCCGACCTGCCCAGCTCATCCGAAGCTCAGGTCGTCGCCGGTTCGCCGGTTTTCTCGGCGAAATCCGACACAGGAACGGGGCCCCGAACCCGATCGCTGTACAGCCGCGTGAACTCGGCACCAATGAGCACAATCTGACACGAGTAGTACACCCAGAGCAGGAGGACGATGACCGAACCGGCGGCGCCGTAGCTCGACGTCGTGCTGCTCTGGCCCAGATAGAGGCCGATGATGTGTTTGCCGATGGCGAAGAGCAGCGCCGTGACGGTTGCCCCGGTCGCGACATCACGCCACTTCAGCTCGACGTCGGGGAGGAACTTGAACAGCAGTCCAAACAGGGCCGCCGTGACCGCAACCGACAAGAGGAAGTTCAGCGCGTAAAGGATGACGGGCATGGCTGGGGCCCACGTCTTGAGCCAGGTCGCGAACGCCGCCAGCGCGGCGTTGACCGCCAGCGAGACCAGCAGCAGGAAGCCAATCGCCACCACGAGCCCAAACGATCGAAGCCGATCCAGGAAGAACGCTTTCAACTGGCCCTCGTCGGGCGCCGGTTCACGCGCCAGATGGCGTCCAATGCGGCTTGCAGCTCCAGAAACGCGCCGCATGCCGCCAGCACAAAGGTGATGCCGCCAATTGTCGCCGCGAGGATGTTCTCGTCCTTGCGCGTCGCGCCCTGCAGAAGTGCCTGCACCGCCTTGCCACCTTCGGTGCCGACGAGCTGATCGATCTGGCCGACGATCTCTCCGCGCACCGCCTCAGCCCCGAACAGGCTTCCCGCGACAGCGATCGCGACGAGCAGGATCGGCGCGATGGCGAAGAGCGTGTAATACGCGACCGACGCGCCGAGCCGCAGGGCGTTGTCGTTCCACCACGCGACCAGCGCCAGCCACAGCAGGCGAACGATTTCGAGGCGCTTCACTGGCTTCTCTTCGGGATGATCGAAAGGTCGCCGCTACGCTCGAGGACGGCGAAGTCGATCTCGTCGAGCCGCCTGAGACCGCACTGCTCGCGTCCGGCGGCGAGGATCTCGCTCGAGGTCGATCCCTTCACGCGCCATCCGCTCAGGAAGCGGCGTGCCGCGATCGACGAGTATCAACGGCAAGCCGTCGACGATTCGATCGATGGCAGGCGAACGCGCCTTGATGGAACCGAGAACGACATCCAGAAGGACGAGCGACGCCACTGCGACAAACGCGGTGCCGAGGGTGAAGTCGTCGCCGATGAGCGCCTGCTGCGTGGCATCGCCGATGACGAGCACCAGCAGCAGGTCGAAGCTCGTCATTTGTGCCAGCGTGCGTTTTCCGGCGAGGCGGAACACGACGAGCAGAAACCCATAGATGGCTGTCGTGCGGAAAACGGTGTCCGGGGAGCCCACGTAGCCGCCGACCGAGGCTGCCGCCAGCAGGACGAGGCCGACGAGTCCCAGGCGCTGAATTCGCCACTCGGCGGTCTGAAAGCCAGGATCCTCTTTTAACTCGATCTCGTGGCGCGGATGCATCACCCCGAGGCGTCGCAAAGTCGATGCCGCGCAGGTCGGGGTCAGCCGTGAATCGTGAATTGGTCAGGCCGTGAATCATGAATTCGGCGTCAGGCCATGAGGTCACGCAATTCACGGCCTGACCCCGATCACAATTCACGATTCACGGCCTGACCCCAACTCAGCCGTGAGGACAAGCGCGCGCAGCAGTTCTGCAACGCTCCACGCCTGCGCGATGCAACCGCGAGGCGTGAACGGCTCCTCCGCGTCGAAAATCTCGCTGACCGAACCGATGCAAGCCTCGTCGAGGTGGTGCGTCAGCGTGTCGAGCAGCAGCCTGGCTCCTCGTCGATCGGGATGACACTTCAGCCAGGCCTCGATGAAATGGCCCATCAGCCAGGTCCAGACCGTGCCCTGGTGGTAGGCGGCGTCGCGGCAGCGGAGATCGCCGAAGTAGCGCTTCTTGTAGTCCGGATGATTCGGCGCGAGCGAGCGGAGGCCGACCGGGGTCACAAGGTGGGTTGCTATCGCATGGAGGACCGGCTCCCACCGATCGCGAGCGAGCACCGGGTGAGTCAACGAGATGGCAAACACTTGATTGGGGCGGCAGGCATCATCGTCACCGCTCTCGCCGTCGACGATGTCGAAGAGAAAGCCGCGCGACGCGTTCCAGAAGCGCGCGTTGAAGGAGCGGAAAGTCTGCGAGGCCCGTCGACCGAGATCATCGGCGCGGCCGTCGCCTTCCTCGCGCAGCCAACTCTCGAGCAGACGCAGCGCGTTGTACCAAAGCGCGTTGATTTCCACCGTCTTGCCGCGTCTCGGCGTCACCACCCAGCCGTCCACTTTCGCGTCCATCCACGTGAGCTGGTACCCTTCTGCGCCTTGCGTCAGCAAGCCGTCGTCTTCAACGCGGATCCCGAACCGCGTTCCGCGCAGATGGCAGTCGACGATGCCGCCAAGCGTGGGGAGGAGCTCGCGCAGGAGCAGCCGATCGCCGGTATGGCGCACGTATCGATCGATGGCGTGGAAGAACCACAGCGTGGCGTCAGCGGTGTGATAGAGCCCTTCACGTTCGCCTTCCGGGAACATGTTGGGAATCAGCCCGTCGCGAACGTGGGAGGCAAACGTCTTGAGGATGTCGCGCGCCTCGGTGTGTCGTCCCGTCAGCAGAGTCAAGCCTTCGAGGCTGATCATCGTGTCGCGGCCCCAGTCGGTGAACCAGTGATAGCCGGCGATGATCGTGCGGGCTTCGCCGCCGCCGGCGCGCGCGCGGGTCTCGTCCTCAATACCATGGGCCCTGAACGACGGCCGAACGACAAACTGATCGGCGGCGAGTACGAGCTCGGCAGCAGCGCCCGACCGCGCCGCCGGATCCGCCGCGGCAATCAGCCGGGCACGGCGCTCGCGCTCTGTCGCCAGCGCCTCCACAGGATCGATCGCGGCGATCGTTTCCCATGACTCCGTCGACGCGATGACCGTCACGTCGCTGCCTGGCGCGAGCCGGGCGCGGAAGTAGCCAGGACTCCAGAGCGGCCCGCTCGGCTCGTAACCGCGGTGCTCCTCGAGCAGGTATCGGACGTCGGCGATCGCATAGTCGTCGACGGTGAAGGCGCCTTCGGGGGCACGTAGCGCCAGCCGCAGCGGCGGAAATGGCGCCTCGCCCTGAATCTCGATGCGTCGATCTCTGGCCGTCAGCGTGTAGCCGCCGACCGGCGCGCGATCGACCGGGTCGTCATGGCCTCTGAACCCGAGCAGGGGCCGAAGCGTGAGCCGAGTCGACTGGTCTCCCTCGATGATGCGGTAGGTGATGTGGACGCTGTTCTGCCCGTACGGCATCAGGAGCGATCGTTCGACGACGATGCCTCGCAGTGCATACCGCCAGGTCGGGAGCCCGGCCTCGAGACGAAACTCGACGAGGTGCTGCGTGCCTTCGGCTTGCGCCAGCCGACCGTCGCGACCGTGAGCGCCCAGCCATTCGGTGGTGCGATCCTCGAAACGTAACCGTTCCGACAAGTGGTTGACGAGCATCGCCCGGCCGATCGGCGCCGGAAGCGCGGCAATCAAGAGCCCGTGATAGCGCCGGGTGATCGCGCCGACGATCGTGCCCGACGCGTACCCGCCGAGGCCGTTGGTGACGAGCCACTCGCGGCGCGCGCCATCAACGGCGTCGCGGGCACCGTCCGCCTCCCATTGCAGCCGACGGATCAGCGGTTCATTCGCGGCGGGAGTCTGCAGGTCAGCCACGGGGCGTCCGCCGGTCATCCTTGTCAGATGGGGGTCAGACTGAGGGCAAACGCGGGAACGAGCAGCAGCGCGCACTGGCCCGGAACAGGCCAACGGTCTGTCCCGCCACAGCGGCGTGCCGCTCCCACCATAGGACGGATCTTCGCTCGACCACGATATCTTCCAGGACGCGTTCGTTGGCGGAGCCACAAGCGGCTCGCTCCACGCGACCAGCGTCGAAATCGCTGCCGAGATTGATGACGAGCAGTCGGTCGTCGCCGGCCGGACCAAAGAAGCGAACGAGCATCGCCCGTTCGCCAAGCGTCGCGCCGTCGAGCCCGGCGCCCGCCTGGAGGGCAATGGTGGAATCCTCGCGACGCAGCAGAAGCAGGTCGCTGTGCAGCCGGACGTACTGCGCTGCCCGCTCGGTCGATTCGTGCTGGAGCTTGCACTGTTCGAACGTCGCGCGCTCGGTTGGATCGGTCGACGGCATTGCCCTGCCGGCGCCTTCCAGTCGCCGGAACTGACTCAGAAACTGCTGCCGCCCCTGGCGGACGTTCTGCCCGAGCTCGCCCTGATGATCGGCAAAATAGAGAAAGGGTGTCGTCTCGCCGGTTTCCTGGCCCTGGAAGACGAGCGGCGTCGCAGGCCCGAGCAGCAGCAGCGCGGTCAGCGCGCGGAGCTGCCCGGGCGCGCACAACTCGCTGAGCCTTCGCCCGGTGGCCGAGTTCGCGACCTGGTCGTGGTTCTCGAGGAAGTGGACGAACTGGTACGGTGGCCGGTCGAGCGCCGGCGTTCCACGACGTTTCTTTTGCCAGCTGAAATACTGGCCCTGGAACAGGAAGCCACGCTTTACGGCGGACAGGAGTTCCTGGCTCGTCCCGCGATAGTCGGAGTAGTACGCCTCGCGTAGTCCCATCAACGCGACGCGGGCAGAGTGATGGAAGTCGTCGTTGTATAGCCCGTCCAGGCCGCAGCCGCCGCGATCCGTTGGACGCAGCAGCTCGGCCTGCTGGGCCTCGTTCTCGGCGATGATCACGACCTGGCGATCTCCGGCTGCCGCTCGAGCCCGCTCAGCCAGCGCGGCAATGCACGTGTTCGGCCGACGTATCGAAGATCTGCTGCGTCGCATCCAGGCGGAACCCGTCGACGTGATACTCGCGAACCCGGTACTCGACGTTGGCCAGCACCAGCTCGCGGACCGCCGCGGCCTTCGCTCCATCGAAGTTGAGCGCCTCACCCCATTCGTTGCTGTAGCGGTCGGTGAAGTACTCGCGGGCAAAGCGAGCCAGGTAGTTGCCATCGGGCCCGAGGTGGTTGTAGACCACATCGAGCAGGACGCCAAGACCATGGCCGTGGGCCTCGTCTACGAACTTCCTCAGATCGTCAGGGCGGCCGTAAAGGCGTGTCGGCGCGAACCAGCCGACGCCGTCGTAGCCCCAACCGAACTCACCGGGGAACTCCGCGATTGGCATCAGTTGAATCGCACTGATGCCGAGCCGCTTCAAACGTTCGAAATGGACCGCGGCGGCTGCCCAGGTGCCTTCCGACGTGAACGTGCCCGTGTGCAACTCGTAAAGCGTGAGCCCCTTCATTCGCAGACCCGGCCAGCCGGTGTCGCGCCAGACATAGCTGGATGGATCGACGAGCTCGGACAGGCCGTGCGGCCCGTCGGGCTGATATCTCGAGGCCGGGTCGGGATACGCCCGCGGATCGTCGTCGAGCCGGAACCCGTAACGGCTGCCGGGCCGTCCGTTGACGACTGCGCTGAAGTAGCCGTCGGCGTCACGCTCGAGCGCCGTCGCTTCGCCGTCGACGACGACAGCAACGTGCGTGCGATCGGGCGCCCACACCCGTACGCTCGCGAGGCGATCGCCAATCGGCTCGGCGCCGATCGCGTATCGGCGTGGCGGCGTCTTGATCAAATTGGTGGCGTCGGGCAATCAAGTCCTCACAGAGTCTCGAACCTATCTCATCAACCAAAACCAGGCTGAACGCGCCGACGGCCATGGTTCACGACGAACACGATGACCCGATGAACACGAAGAGATTCTCCCAGGATCCATCGTGACCATCGTGTCATCGTGCGCATCGTGTTGTTACGTGATGTCGTAACAGATTCATGAGACAGCTTCCAGTTACTCGTCCGGCTGACAGCCGGACACTACGTACTCAACTTCAGTCGTGACGATTCCGACCGGGACACGCTCGAAGACCTGGCCGGCAAACATCCACTCGTTCCCCCCGGCCGCCGTCGGGACAATGTCTGCGCCGGTGATCTGGTGGCGGAACATGCGGCCATGGAGCTCTGGCGGCAGGATGACTCGCGTCGTCTTCCAGGCCTCGCCACCGAGGGGAAGAGCCCCTGTCTCGCCAATCAGCGGCGCGATCATTCGCGGGGCGATGAAGAGCGCCGCGCGCGCGCCGGCGATCCTCGCAAAGCCGACGAGGCTGGACGGCACGGTGACGTCGGTCACCAGCGGAACGTAGCGTCCCGAGAGAAACACTTCCGGCCACTCACGTCTCAGCCGCAGCCCGATCGTCGTCAGCAGCAGTTTGATCCGGCCATCCTCCCACTTCGCCACCATTTCAGAAATCGCGTCGGCCCGATCCGGTGATGGCAGGACCAGGACGTTCTCGAGTTCATCGAGGAGGCGCCGGCGGAGATCGAAGTCGACCGGCCGGCGGTTGTCGGGATCGACCAGGCTGAAATCCCAGAGCTCCGAACCCTGATAGAAGTCGGGGACTCCCGGTGCGCCGATCTTGAGGGCGACCTGCGCGAGCCCGTTCATCATCCCAACACGCGCGACGCGGCCGGCCAGCGGGCCAAAAACGGGCAGGAATTTCGCGCCGCCGGGCCCGACGAGGACAGCCTCGACGAATCGCGCGACGGCCTGCTCGTAGTCCTGGTTCGGCGTCAGCCAGCTCGTGTGCCGTTTCGCTTCCTTCACTGATTTCAGCATGTAGTCGCGGATCCGTTCGACGAGGTCGCATGGAGCGGCAGAGCGCGGATCCGCTGCTGAACCACTTCTTCGACGGCACGCGGCGTCGACAACTGCGCAGGCCAGATCCCGACGAGGGCCTGGTAGAAGCGGTATTCGTCGTTGCGGTCGGGTGCCGGCTCGCCGTCGATCACGGTGCGGTGCGGCTGATTCAGCCGCATCCACCGCCGGACCTCGCGCGACCATTCGTCGGGCATCTCCGACAGCACGTTGATGCGCGCGCGGGTATCCTCGCCAAGTTTTGTGTCGTGCGTGGCCGTAGCCGTCATCTCGAAGGGGTGTTGGCTGCGGCGCTTGGCATTCGATTGATGGAATTCCTCGACCGTGCGGCCGAAACGTTCGACGTCGCTCCCGACCTCGCAAAGCGAGAGGAGCGGGTTGTAACGAAAGAACGCCGTGTCCTCGAGACCTTTCGCCTGCACCGGCCCGGTGGACTGCTGGAACTTCATCGCGAATTGCAGGCGCTCTCTCGCTTCGTCGGCGTCGGCCGGCGGGTAACCGGCCCGCCGGTCGTTGACCCATGGCTCCGGCGTCGCGGCCCCCTCCGGGCTGCGCGGCATCATGACTTCGCGGAAGAAGTCGAAGAGCGACGACTCCATGGCAGGGTTGCGGCGCCGCGCGCGCGTGATCGCGTGATCGACCACCGCGCGATCTTCGGCGTCCACCCGTGTTCATCGACGTAGGTGCGGTATACCGGGAAGAAGGCGATGACCTCGGTCAGCGTGTCGCGCAGGCTGTTGAGCGTGAAGTCCCGCGAGCGCCGGTTGCCTTCGGCAATCCGCTCGAGCGCGTGCGCCAGCACGTTGAGCTCGCTCGCCATCGCGGTCGCCATGATCAAACGCTTGCTCTCGCAGCGCACGTCTTCGAACGGCTCGATCTGCCCGGTGAGCTTCGCGTAGGCGTTGAGCATCCGCCGGGCGTCAGTGCGGCTGATGAAGAGGCCGTTCAGCTCGTTCAGAAATGAATAACCGGTCGTCCCCGCGACTGCCCAGCGCGCGGGCAGCGATTCCTGGCTCGACAGGATTTTCTCGGCGAGCACGTAGAGCTCGCCACTGCCAAGTCCTTGCAGCATGTCGAAGTAGCGCGCCGGATCGAACAGGCCGTCAGGGTGATCGATCCGCACGGCCTGGACGCTCCCGCGTTCGATGAGCTTGCCGAGGAGCGCGTGGGTGGCGGCAAAGACGCCGGGATCCTCGACCCGCAGGCCGGCGAGCCCATTGACGTCGAAAAAGCGCCGATAGTTGATCTGGTGAGACGCCGTCCGCCAGGACCACAGTCGATACGCCTGGACCTCGAGCAGCTCATGCAGCGCGTTGAAGCTCTCGGGGCGGCCGACCTCGCCGTTGACCTCGCGGATCGCGGCCTCGATCTGCTCGCCAACCGACGGACATTCCGCGACCAGGCGCGAGAGCCGTGCCCGCGCGACTTCTTTCTCGCGTTGGCGGTCCTCGATCAACGCCTCGTGCCGCTGGCGGTCTTCGTGACGCCTCCGACTCGACCGCCGTCGCGGCATCGTCGGCGAGATCGGGGAGGTTCTGCAGCGACGTGAGAATGCTCAGGAACTCATGCAGCGTCGGGCTCTCGGCGCCGAGCTCGTTCGTCAACGGCGCGACCGCCCGGCGAAGGACGAGCGGCGCGGACCTGGGGTCGATTGGCACCTCGTAGTCGAAGTGCCTGACCACGAGAACACCATCGACGAACGACAGGACGAGCTCGCCGCGCTCGAGCACGCGGCCGTACTGGTCGCCGAGGATTGGGAGGAGCAGCTTGGCCTTGAGCGTGGCTTTGAGCGGCGTCCAGTCGATATCGAAGAATCGCGCGCCCGGCGAGCCAGGACCGTTCTCGAGAACGTCGCGCCACCACAGGTTCGTCCGGGTGGTGATGCCCATGTGATTGGGGACGAAGTCGAGGATGTGGCCGAGGCCGAGATCGGCGAGCCTGGCGATAAATCGCGCGTGACCCTCCGGCCCTCCGAGTTCCGGGTTGATCTCGTTGTGATTGGTGACGTCGTAGCCGTGAGTGCTGCCAGGGTTGGCGGCAAAGTAGGGGGACGTATAGCACGCGCCGACGCCCAACTGCGCGAGGTAGCCGGCGAGGTCGGCGGCGGCGTCAAACGTGAAGCCGGCGTGCAGCTGCAGACGGTAAGTGCTGAGCGGGATGTACATGGTTCGTCACCGGAGCCCGAGCAGCTCCACCAGGCCGTTGAGCGGGATGCTGATCGACTCCGTGCGGTTCTTCAATTCACCGTCGAGCTCGCGGAAAGACCGATCCAGCATGAAGAACTGGAGCAGCGCGTCGCGCCCGTCTCGTCCGATCGGTATGGCCGCCGATTGGGCGAGGTAGTTGCGAAGAAACGAGGCCGAGGCCCAGGCGTTCCACGAGAGCGCCCAGCCGGTGAAATGACGCAGTTGATCCGGCGTCGCGGTTGCGCGCATCAGGACTGCCGCGTGCGCGGCATAGCTGAACGACCGCAGCATGCTGGCGACGTCCTTGAGCGGCGATTGCTTCTCGCGCTGGGCCGCCGCCGGCCACGCGACGTGTCCTTCGACGTTCTGGATGTACAGGTCGCCCTCGGAGAGCATCACCTGTCCCAGGCGATAGTCGCCGTGAATCCGGCACTTCGGTGCGGCAGTCTCGAGCGTCGCGATCGAGCGTATCCCGTCGAGCAGCTCGCGGCGCGCCTCGAGGACACGCTGCGCCAACGAAACGGTGTCGGCAGACATCCGTGGCGGCGTCGAACCGAGCGCCGCCTCGAGGCTCACGAGAGTCCGTTCGGCGTGTGCGAACGCTCGATCGGCGGCCGCGCCGAGATCGTCGCGCCCGAGCGGCTCCGGCGTGAAGCGCGGGTCAGTGGTGTCAGCCGCGAGCGCGGTATGCATGTCGGCGGTCCGCCGGCCGAGAAGCCCCGCAATCTCGAGATAGGGGCCGATCAGATCGCCAACCGGGGCAGGCGGCAGCCCCTGCCGTCAGGTGGTGCCAGCGCCGCCGCAGGCGGTTCGATCGCCTTGACCTGGTCGAACAGCCGGCCCAACCAGTCGATCGCGTGCGTCCACCCGTCCGCCTCACCGTCGGCTGGGCGTCGACGGTGAACATGCCGATCGAGCTCGGTGATCCATCCGGTCGCCCGTAGTCAACCGTCGCTGCGATCGACGGAACGCGTGAAACCTGCGGTCGAGAGATGCGCGGTGATCTCGATTTCCGGATGCACGCCCGGTTCGACGCGACGAAACAGTTTGAGCGTGAGCGGTGGGTCCGGCTCCGTGGCGGGGACGCCGATGC
>CAWCQI010000004.1:0-224454 GCA_963797625.1 uncultured Acidobacteriota bacterium | reverse complement strand
GCCGGACGCTGGAGCGATTGCGACGCCAGAACGACGGCGACCGTCGGTGTATTCCGCCTGGCGACGTCGAGCAGCGTTTCGGCGTCGCTGATGCTGCTGCTGTCCTGTCCATCGCTGAAGAGCACGATGAGCTGCCGGCGCCCGGGCGCGACCGCCGTCGTGAGCCCGACGGCGAGGCTGTCGAAGATCGAGCTGCTACCGGCGGCCCCGATCGACGCCAACGCTTTGTCTGCCGCCGGTGCAGGATCGCTGAAATCCACGAGGCGACGGATTCGCATGTCGAAGGTGATGAGCCGCAGCCGATCCTGGGCGGCGAGGTCGGTCCTCAGCTGTCGCAACGCGCGGCGCAACTCTTCGAGCGCCGATCCCGTCACGCTGGCGCTGACGTCAAGGAGCACCGTGACGTCGATCGGCAGCTTCTCGTAACTGATGTTGGTGATTTCCTGCGGGACGCCATTGTCGAGGAGCTCGAAATCCGCGGCGGTCAACCCGGTAACCGGCCGGCGCTCGCGCCGGACGGCGGCTTCGACGCTGACGACGTCGGCGCTGGTCCGAAACACGGGCGCAGGCTCCTGCGCGGGCGCTGTCGGCGCCTGGCCAGCTGGCGGCACAGCGCGGCTCCGATGGCAACCAGTCCCGCGACAAGCGGCAGCGCGGTCATCGTCCAAGCTCGCGCAGCTTGTCGAGCATGGCCGGATACGTCCGGAAGTCGCCCAGCCAGTACGTCCACCAGGGATCGAACTCGTTCTCGGACGCTGTCTGGGTGGCTTCGGCGAGCTTGGCCGCCTCCTCCCGTTCGCCGCGATTGACGTGCAGCGTCATCAGCGCGACCCGAGCGGACTGTGCGCCCGGCCAGGTCGCGAGCGCGGCACGGAACGCCGCCACGGCGTCATCGGAACGGCCGAGGGCGCGCAGGATCTGTCCTCGAATCAGTTGCGAGAAGTACTGGACTTCCTTGTCGGTCGACGGCGCGGTTCCGCCATCGAGCACGGCCAGGGCGCGGTCGAACGTGCCGAGGCCATAAAGAAATCTTGCCGCCCGCACGCGTGCTTCGGGCTCGGTCTCGGGAAACTTCATCGCCTCCTCGTACCGCTGCACGACCTCGCGTTCCTGATCGGGCGTCAGTCCGCCTCGCAGCCACTGCTGCTCGGATACGAACGCATATGCCAGGCGGAGCCTCGGGCTCGTGGGGCAGCGCTGCAGCGCTCTCGGGATGAAGAGCAAGGCGCTGTCTGGAAGGAAGAGTCCCTCGAGCGCTGCCGACTCGGTCAGGAACCACAAGCACTCGAACGCATCCGCGCCGCTCGGCTGCCTGACCCGCGTATGGTATTCGGCCAGCAGGCGGCCGCCTTCCTCACGCGCGAAGTTGTTGTCGCTGCGAAGTCCGGCGAGCGCGACTTCCAGCGCGAACACCGCTGTCCGCTTCGGATCGTTCGGCCACGGGCTGACCGACATCCGGAACGCGCGGATCGTGTTTGCGAGCTCGGCCGAGCGCGGCATTGCCCGTTGCAGCGCGTCGTAGTTGCCGCGATCGTAGACGTCGGCAAGGGTCTGGACTTCGGGCGGCACGACCGGTCGCGGCGGGGGCGCGGAGGTGCCAGCGGCAGCGGGAGGCGCCGGGTCCGCCGCCTTTGTCGGAGTCGGCGCCGCGGTCGCGGTCGTCGCGCTGCCAGCGCCCGTCCGCTTCGGGACCATGACCCATCGCCGGCCGCGGATCGAGACGTTCGGCTGCGTGGTCTTCACGGAGATTTCGTGCGTGCGGCCGTCGCGGTCTTCGTCTCCCGGCTCGACGCCGAGGAGGTAGTACGACTTCAACTCCGTGCTGATGCGCGCGAGCGCCTGCTCGGCGTTCCCGACCGGGACGGTGAAAAGCGCGCCCCCCGCGGCGCCCGAGAACTGCTCCAGCCAGCGGCCGAGCATCACATTGTCGCGACTCCAGTTGACCTGGCTCTTGTCGCCCAGCCTGGTCTGCGCTGAGAACCGCTCGAAGTAGCCCGTTTCGACATACAAGGTATAGATCGTCGTGTTGGCGAGGGCGGCCTCCTTGCCGACCCGGATCCCGAGCTCGCTCAGATCAGGCCGTCCGCCCGGCGTGTCGCTGGCGATCATCCCGCCGCTGATGAGGACGAGCGTCTTGCGACCCAAGAACGACCGCATGTCTTCGACGAGCGTTCGCAGCATTCCGAGGCTCGCGGTCGCCTGCCCCTCGTAGTAGAGCGCGGTGTTCGTCACGTCCGTGATCAAGCGCTGGCTGCACGTCGGTTCGCTCGCGCATTCCCTGGCCAGAACCGCATCGACGGTCGGTCCGCCGCCCCTGGTGAGCTCCCGCGTGATGTCGACGATCTCTGATGGCCTGACGGGGAACTGGGTCATTTCGGCGAGATCGCGCTGGCCGACGACGGTGTCGAGCGCCCGCAGGACGGCGGCGTGATCGGTGGTCGGATTGAGCTTGGGGCCGTTCGGGTAGGCCGACAAACCGACCGAGTCGTCCGGAGACAGTTGCCGCACGAATTGCCGGACGGCCTGAATCACACCGCGCGACGCGGTCGCGTCGAAGCTGACGCAGTCGACTGCGATCACAATCACGCGGCCGGGAGCTGTGGCAGAAGGCTTGGCGGCAGCGATCGAACGGTCGCCCCCTTCGCTGCCGATCCGCTCGGCAGAGAGGATGCGTCGTCGACGGCCGTTGATTGTCACCGAGAACTTTTCGGGACCGAGATCGGGAACCGGGTGGCCGTTCTTGTCGATGACCTGGACGTCGACCGCCACGACGTCGACTGCAACCCGGAAGGGTGCGGGTTTGTCCTGGCCGGCGGCGAGCGTCGCCGTGAGCCCGAGCCACGTCGCGGTGAGAGCAATCAGGCGTTGGTTCATCTACCCCTGCACGGCTGGTGGGAGCTCGTGAGCTACGTTACCACACCCCCCGCGTCGTCGGTTCGAGCGTGGGGCGAACGTGCTATGAATATGGGCGCGCCGCGTCGGCGCTACGCCGAACCTTGCATGGCTGCAAAAACGAAGACAGACCAACCATCAGTAGAGAATCAGCTGCAGGCCGCGCTGAAATCGCTCGAGCAAATGAGCACCCGGCGCGATCTCGACAACCTGGCGCGATTCGGCATTACGGCGACCAGGCCGTTCGGGGTGTCGATGGCCAACCTGAAGGTGCTGGCGAAGCGTGTCGGCCCCCATCACGAGCTCGCCGCGGCGCTCTGGGACACCGACCGGTACGAGGCGCGCATGCTGGCCACGCTCATCGACGAGCCGGCGCGGGTCACGCCCGCGCAGATGGAACGCTGGTGCCGCGACTTCGACAACTGGGGCATCTGCGACACGGCGTGTTTCGCCCTCTTCGATCGCACGCCGCACGCCTGGGCGAAGGTCACCGAGTGGTCCGACCGTCGCGGCGAGTTCGCGAAGCGGGCGTCGTTTGCGCTATTGGCGTGTCTCGCGCTTCACGACAAGGACGCCCCCGACGAGCCGTTCCTCGAGGGCTTGCGGCTGATCGAGCAGGCTGCGAGCGACGACCGGAATTTTGTGAAGAAAGGTGTCAGCTGGGCCATCCGCCTGGTGGGCAGGCGCAATGCCGCGCTGAACGCCGCGTCGGTCACCGTGGCCCGGCGTTTGTCGACCTCGGAGAACCCGTCGGCAAGGTGGATTGGGAAGGGCGCCCTCAAGGAGCTGACGAGCGCTGCGGTCGTCAGCAAGCTTCCGGGCCGTCGTGGAACCGCGAGCCGTACGGCGGTGGCTCGACGTAAGAGTCCCGCCCGCAAGAAGGCAGCAAGAAAATGAAGCTGATTGACGCAATCGCCTCGGAGTTCGAGCATGAGGCGCAGACGACGCGCAGGCATCTCGAACGACTCCCCGACGACAGGCTTGACTGGCGGCCACACGAGAAATCGTTCACCGCTCGTGGACTCTCCTCGCACATTGTCGAGTGCGTCGGTTGGACGGCTTCGATTTTCAGCAGTGATGAATTCGACTTCACGCCCGCCACCTACAAACCCTATCTGGCTTCGTCGGTCTCCGATCTGCTGAAATCGTTTGACGAGAAAGTGGCCGAAGGCACGCGCGTGCTCGCCGCGGCGACGGACAAAGATTTAGTCAGGCCCTGGCGTCTCAAGGTGATGGGCCGCGTTCGGGTCGAGAAGCCAAAGGCGGCGGTGTTCAGGGACTTCACGTTGAGCCACGTGATTCACCACCGCGGGCAGCTGTCGGTCTACCTGCGCCTGCTCGATGTGCCGGTTCCGGGTTCCTACGGACCGACGGCAGACGAGCGCGGCTGAGTCGTGGATCGGGCTGAGCTCCCGCTCACCATTCAGCGCGCCGTCCTACTCTCCTGAGGCTTTCAGATTCTTGCGCGGCGGCGTCGCGCGGCGGCCAGTCCAACCAGACCCGATCCGAGCAGAAGCATCGTCGCGGGTTCCGGGACCGGAGCGGCCGCTCCGTCGTCAGAAAGTGCTCCCGGTGCGACACGCCACTAGAACTGATGCGGTGAACGGGTTGCTGCTCGGTCTGACACATCCCGCTTCCGGTTCCGAGAACAGATTGAAGTTGGGCTCCGCCGTTCGCAACCATGACGACACGAGAAACCAGGGTCGTTTGGTCCGGTCGTGGAATAGCCCGTGACTCCGTCGACCGCGAGCGTCGAAAGACTCAAGGTGAACGCCCCTCCGTTCTGACCCATGGCCTGGTTGAGATCCAAGCCCACGATAGAACGTGTTGCCACCGATCAGGTTTCTGATCTGTCCGACGGTATAGCCAGGGAACTGTACGTGCCCGCATCGTCGTTCGGCGCAATCAGCGTAAACGGCAAAGTCGTCCGGGTTGTGGCACGACGGCTCGCCGATGACGCACGGCCCGTTCTGCCGTCTGCTGCATCATCGGTCCGGTCACCACATCGCAATCGCAATTGGTTCAGCGCCGGCTGGCGATGAGCCGATTGTCAGGAAGACCGCAGTCGCGCAAACGGTTAACACTCCTCCAGCTCGGCTTGTTCGAGTCATCGTGTCACCCCATCTAGCAAGGAATCCCAACAACAACAACGACGTTCCACGCCACCTCCACACCAGCAAATTTCCCGCCAGCCGAATCAGACGAGTGTCACGTGCGGGGCTCGGAAATTTGTCTGACACTTTCATAGAGGTGTCAAAGAACTACCGACGATCGGAAATATGAGAGCCGTTCCGAGGTTAGCATGACGTCCTGGCATTCCTCGCGCAAATCGCCGGCGCGAAACAAAAAAATCGCAACGTCCAGCTCGGCAGCGCCTCTTTTCTGCGACGCCACCTCATCCTCTGGGCTGCAAGCGGTCGGTCCCTCGACAGCCGTACATCTTTCATGACCTCGTCAGTGCTACGTCTTCGTCTACCTCGTCAGTGCGACTGTACGAGCGTCACGCTGAGCCAGACGATTCACGCACCGCGGGCAGCTGTCGGTCTACCTGCGCCTGCTCGATGTGCCGGTTCCGGGTTGCTACGGACCGACGGCAGACGAGTCCAGCTAAGTCGCGGTCGTCTGAACCCCACTTGAACCTATCTCATAAACCCGATCCGTGCTGTCCGTGTAATCCGTGGCTCTATTCAACGATCAGGACTTCGTACGCCTTCAGGCTCGGGAGCGTCATCGATCGATAGGCGCCGGAGCTCGTCACGGGCAGGTCCACGCCGAGCGCAACGGCGCGGACGCGGCGGACGTCTCGAGCGAGCTCGATTCGAATATCTCTCAGTTCCACCGGTGGAAAGTACGCCGTGTCCTGGTGGCCGATCCCGTTGACGAGGTGCACGAGCGTTCGTTGGCGATGCGGTTGATCCATGACGGTCAGTTCGACGAGCGGGTGCGCATCGGTTTTGATCTGACGGCCTGACGGCAGGAGAGAATCGATCACGTCCGCCATCAGGCCCGCGTGCCCGGGTGAGCTGTGCCTGTAGTAGAGGCCGCCCACGTCCCAAGGAATGTAGGCCACCCGCCCCTTTTCGTAATTGGCAAAGACCAGGCCCGGCACGGTGGTTTCGACTTTGTCGCTCCACACCTTTTCCGGCGGACCGAACATCGCCGTCGGAATGAGCGTCAGCAGCGGAGGGTCGGTGGGTGACAGCTCGACGTAGTCGCCGTCGATGAAGAGCAGGTTCGTGTCGCGCAACGACGGCAAGCCGGTGTGGTCGTGGATTCGCCAGTACCCCTGTGTCGACCGACGGCCGACGACGCGGCCTACCGGAAGCGCGGGCGCAGTCGCGCCAGCCGCCAGCAGCCGTCCGCCTTCACGCACGTATCGTTCGAGCTCCAGGCGGGACGCGTCCTGGCGCGATGACGAGATCGTAGCGCCGCGTTGCGTCGTCCATCCACCGAAGGTTCTCGGAGACGGCGAACGGGATGTGCTGTTCGCTCAGCAGGCGGAAGAAGCCCCGGTAGGCCGGCGTGTCGCCGGTAGCCATCAGCAGGACGCGGGCCGCATTCTTCTGGCCGACATAGAGATCCTCGTGTCGCGCATGCCACGCGAAAACCGGTTTGGCGGCCAGGAGCCCGGTTCGGTCCTGTTGCGTCATGGTGCCGACCACGACGACCGCAGGCGGCCCGCCGTGCGCCATGTTCTGATAGAGCCGCAGCTGCGTTTCCGGTTGCGACACGTGCGCGTAGCGCCAGGGGAAGTCCACGAAACTCATCGCCAGGTTGATGGCGACCTTATCCGGCTCCGAGCCGAGCGCGCGACTGACGTTGTCGCTGGCCGAGTACGGCCAGAGCGGAAGCGGACGGCCCACCGCCGTGTTCGACTCGGACATGATGCCGTCGGTGTGATCGCTGATGTAAGTGAGGAAGGCCGCGCGCGGGCGTTTGCGGTGTATCAGCTCGGCAATCGTCGCGGCAACCTCGCGGCCGATTCGGACATGAAGGCGCGATATCGGCGTCGGCCTCGGCCGGAACGTCGCGGTTGTAGCGGCTGCGGAACCGCGCCAGGCAGGCGTCGCACCGGCACGGCCCCATCGGCACGCCGCTGTAGTCGGTCGCGGGATTCCCGAACATGTTGAAGAACAGGCCGTCGACGTCGTAGCGGTCCAGCGCTTCGGACAGAATCGTCAGCGCGTGCTTGCCGTAGTAGTCGCCGTTGATACACGTCGAATACAGGCCGTTGTAGATTGCCGGCTGACCGTCGGCGCGCCGGAAGAACCACTCAGGGTGCGCGTCGTATGCCGGCTTCTGAGTCTTGCTCAGGTCGAAGCGGCCGACGACGCGCATGCCACAGCGTGGGCGTCGCGCAGGACGTCACCAAAAAATCGCGACCCGCCCAAAAGGGCTTGATAATGAAACGCCACGCGGTCGGGTATCGCGACGATGCCGCCCATGTTCACGAGAACGTGTTGGCGCCAACGTCCGCGACCGCGCTCACCAGTTGATGCGGATCGACCGTCGAATCGGTCTCGCTCAGGTTGGTCTGGAGAACCGAATCGGCTCGGCCATCCACCAGATGTGCCCGTTCCGGTTTGCTACGGACCGACGGCAGACGAGTCCAGCTAAGTCGTGGTCGTCTGAACCCCACTTGAACCTATCTCTATTACAACCCGATCCTGCTGTCCGTGTAATCCGTGGCTCTATTCAACGATCAGGACTTCGTACGCCTTCAGGCTCGGGAGGGTTATCGATCGATAGGCGCCGGAGCTCGTCACGGGCAGGTCCACTCCGAGCGCAACGGCGCGGACGCGGCGGACGTCGCGAGCGAGCTCGATTCGCACGTCTCTCAGCTCCACCGGTGGAAAGTACGCCGTGTCCTGGTGGCCGATCCCGTTGACGAGGTGCACGAGCGTTCGTTGGCGATGCGGTTGATCCATGACGGTCAGTTCGACGAGCGGGTGCGCATCGGTTTTGATCTGACGGCCTGACGGCAGGAGAGAATCGATCACATCCGCCATCAGGCCCGCGTGCCCCGGTGAGCTGTGCCTGTAGTAAAGGCCGCCCACGTCCCAAGGAATGTAGGCCAGCCGCCCCTTTTCGTCATTGGCAAAGACCAGGCCCGGCACAGTGGTTTCGACTTTGTCGCTCCACACCTTTTCCGGTGGACCGAACATCGCCGTCGGAATGAGCGTCAGCAGCGGAGGATCGGTGGGTGAGAGCTCGACGTAGTCGCCGTCGATGAAGAGCAGGTTCGTGTCTCGCAACGACGGCAAGCCGGTGTGGTCGTGGATTCGCCAGTACCCCTGTGTCGACCGACGGCCGACGACGCGGCCTACTGGAAGCGCGGGCGCAGTCGATCCAGCGGCCAGCAGCCGTCCGCCTTCACGCACGTATCGTTCGAGTCCAGGCGGGACGCGTCCTGGCGCGATGACGAGATCGTAGCGTCGCGAAGTGTCGTCCATCCACTGAAGGTTCTCCGAGACGGCGAACGGGATGTGCTGTTCGCTCAGCAGGCGGAAGAAACCTCGGTAGGCCGGCGTATCGCCGGTCGCCATCAGAAGGACGCGGGCCGCATTCCGCTGGCCGACATAGAGATCCTCGTGTCGCGCATGCCACGCGAAAACCGGTTTGGCGGCCAGGAGCCCGGTTCGGTCCTGTTGCGTCATGGTGCCGACCACGACGACCGCAGGCGGCCCGCCGTGCGCCATGTTCTGATAGAGCCGCAGCTGCGTTTCCGGTTGCGACACGTGCGCGTAGCGCCAGGGGAAGTCCACGAAACTCATCGCCAGGTTGATCGCGACCTTATCCGGCTCCGAGCCGAGCGCGCGACTGACGTTGTCGCTGGCCGAGTACGGCCAGAGCGGAAGCGGACGACCCACCGCCGTATTCGACTCGGACATGATGCCGTCGGTGTGATCGCTAATGTAGGTGAGGAAGGCCGCGCGCGGGCGTTTGCGGTGTATCAGCTCGGCAATCGTCGCGGCAACCTCGCGTGCCGATTCGGACATGAAGGCGCGATAATCGGCGTCGGCCGCGGCGGGAACGTCGCGGTTGTAGTGGCTGCGGAAGCGCGCCAGGCAGGCGTCACACCGACACGGGCCCATCGGTACGCCGCTGTAGTCGGTCGCGGGATTCCCGAACATGTTAAAGAACAGGCCGTCGACCTCGTAGCGGTCCAGCGCTTCGGAGAGAATCGTCAGCGCCTGCTTGCGGTAGTAGTCGCCGTTGATACACGTCGAATACAGGCCGTTGTAGATTGCCGGCTGACCGTCGGCGCGCCGGAAGAACCACTCAGGGTGTGCGTCGTATGCCGGCTTCTGAGTCTTGCTCAGGTCGAAGCGGCCGACGACGCGCATGCCACGAGCGTGGGCGTCGCGCAGGACGTCGCCAAAAAGATCGCGACCCGCCGGCAAGAAGGCGCTTGGATAGTGAAACGCCACGCGCGTCGGGTATTGCGCGACGATGCCGCCCATGTTCACGAGGAACGTGTTGGCGCCAACGTCCGCGACCGCGCTCACCAGCTGATGCGGATCGACCGTCGAATCGGTCTCGCTCAGGTTGGTCTGGAGGAACCGAATCGGTTCGGTCATCCACCAGCGGGTGTCTGCTGCGGGCTGGGCCAGGACCATCACCGAGGCGAGTGTCGCGCCGGCCAGCACCAAAGCAGGGCGACAACGTAGCAAGCGAGTGGACATAGGCGCTCCGTCGCGCTGCGGCTCCCACCGTGCCAAGGTGGCTGGCACCTTTCCGGCGAAGGTGCCAGCCACCTTGGTCCAAGTGCGCAATTGTTAGACAGTGTCGACGGCAAGTACGCGGTTCTTACAACATCTGTCGAGGATAATCTGAGCGCAGTACTGCTCTCGGGCGCAAGCGCGGGCGTAATTGCCGCGACGAGGTCGACGCAACGCCGAGTGGACAGCCGCAGAATCGAGGTCAAAAACGATGACGGTGTATAGTCGCACTGCTTCGTGCAGTCAATGTCGGAGGCACAGGAATGCTGGCGATGAAAGATCTTTCCAGTCTGTGCACGGGGCTTGGTTTCGAGAACGTCCGGACCTATATCCAGAGCGGCAACGTGGTGTTCAAGAGCCGACTTGGCAGGGCCCGCGTGCTGGCGGCCCTCGAACGCGCGCTGACGGCGCACATGGGTAAGAAAATCGATGTCGTCCTGAGGGAAGCGTCAGAGCTCCGCCGCGTGCTCGAGGCCAACCCGTTTCGCGAGTTCGAGCCAGCCAAAGTAACAGTGGCGTTCTGCTCCATGCCAGTGGACAAGAAAGCATGTGCCAAGGTCGTTGGCCCGGGTGGCGAGCAGGTCGTCGCCGCGGCGCAAGAGATCTATGTCTACTACCCGGATGGCATGGGCCGATCGAAGCTGAAGCTGCCAAACACAGGTGGTGCGGTGACGGTCCGGAACATCAACACCGTCACCAAGCTACTCGCGATCGCGGACGAGACTGCGTCTCAATAGCGTCTACTGCCGCAACCGCGTCTCGGACTCCGCGTCGGCCGTGCCCGCACGTGACTGAGAACGTGCGGGCTCGCGGCGATCGGCCTGTCGGCGTGCGTCACGCTGAGGCGGACTAAGATAGTCGAACCGATGGTTCGCCTCGCTTCCCCCGAAGATCTTCCCGCGATCGTCGATATCTACAACGAAGCCGTCGACGATCGCTTCGCGACTGCGGATTTGCGCCCGGTCACCGTCAGCGACCGGAAACCGTGGTTCGACGCGCACGATCCCTCGCTCGTTTCCGATCTACGTCTTCGAAGACCAGGGCGCGGTTCGCGGCTGGTGCTCGCTCAGTTCGTATCGATCGGGACGGGAGGCCGTTCTCGGAACCGCCGAGATCTCGTACTACGTCGGTCGCGGGTCGCGCAATCGTGGCGTCGGCACGGCCCTCGTGCAGTCGGCCGTGCTGAGCGCGTCGCAACTCGGCAAGCGCGTGCTGTTCGGGATTCTTCTCGAGCGAAATCAGGCGAGCATCCGTCTGATGCAGAAATGCGGCTTCGAGCTGTGGGGGCGGCTGCCGGACGTGGCGTTGATCGACGGCGTGCTCGTGAGCCATTTGTACTACGGCCGACTGGTGTAGAGGTCGGCCGTCGGCGCCACCGGAGTCGTCGAAGGTCCGCTCAGCCACTAATCAGCGCCGGGCGCCTGGCCACGAACACCTCGTAGGATCCGGGCTCGAGCTCCGAGTGATCGAACGGCACAGCACGCGCGACGAACCCGACCTCAGAAAAGAGACGCAGCCATAACGCGCGGCTGAACAAGCCCTCGACGTGCTGGTCGTGCTCGGCGCGGGTCGTACCGTCCGGCGAGCGCAGGAGATAGGCGTAGTCGACCAGGTAGGTCGAGTCGTCCGGATCCGGATCCCACGTCCACTCCAGGTACCGCAGGCTGCGGTTCTCACCGTCGTGTCCGCCGTGATCGGTGGACGGCCGAAAATTCTCGCGGACGTGGTCCGGCGCAATGAGGGCCACACCACCCGGCCGGCAGTGGACGAACGCTGTCTCGATGGCCATCCGCAGATCGGCCTCCGTCGTCATGTAGCAGACGGCGTCGTGGACGAACACGCCGTCGAAGTGACGTCCCAGCCGCACCGTGCGCATATCGCCCTCGACGTGCTCGCACTCGGGGTTCAGCGCGCGGCTGACCGCGCGCATCCCCGCTGACGGCTCTACGAGCACCATCTCGAAGCGTGCCTTGAGGTGCGAGGCATTGTTGCCGCCACCGCTGCCGAGCTCGAGCAGGGTGCGTAGCGGGCCGCTGCAACCATCCACGAGCGCCTGTCCGTAGAACGCCGCCTCCTCTTCATAGTCCTCCGGCGCGGACAGGAGCGGCCACCACGATGCGAGGTCGGTATACAGCTTGGGCATGAGCTGCCTTCGAGAAGCCTCAGAACATCCAGGCGCAGACCGCGACCGCGGCGATCGCAGCCACGACGTCGCCGACGAGCGCCGCTGGAACAGCGTGCCGCGTCCGCCTGACGCCAACGGCGCCGAAATACACGGCGAGCACATAGAACGTCGTCTCGGTCGAGCCGTACATCGTCGCAGCCGTCCGGGCGATGAGCGAGTCGGCCCCATAGGTTTTGACCAGGTCGGTCGTGAACGCGAGCGATCCGCTGCCGGTCAGCGATCGGAGAATCGCAAGCGGAACGAGCTCGGCCGGGAATCCCGTCGCGCGCGCAATCGGCGCCAGCGCCGAGGTCACCAGCTCCATTGCGCCCGAACCGCGGAACATGCCGATCGCCACCAGGATCCCTACCAGGAACGGGATGATCTTCACGCCGACGTCGAATCCCTCTTTTGCTCCTTCGATGAATACGTCGTAGACCTTGACCTGTCGAATCAGTCCCGCGAGGGGGATGAAGACGAGGAGCACCGGGATCGCCCAGAGCGAGATCGCCTCGAGTGTGGCGCGGATCACGAGCCCGCCTCCGCCACCGCTGGGGTTTGCGGGTAGAACCGCTGGAGCAGCCTCGCCGCGACGACCGCCGCCAGCGTGCCGACGAACGTCGCGACGATGGAAGTGCCGATGATCACGGTTGGGTTCAGCGAACCGGCTGCGGCGAGGACGCCGATCATCGTCGCGGGAATGAGCTGGACGCCCGAGGTGGTCACTGCCATGAACGTGACCATGGCATTGCTGGCAGTGTCCTTGTCGGTGTTGAGGGCTTGCAGCTCCTCCATCGCCTTGATACCGAGCGGCGTTGCGGCGTTGTTGAGACCCAGCATATTGGCGGCGAGTGCGACGACGATCGCTCCGGCCGCAGGATGCTCGGGCGGCACGTCGGGGAACATCCAGCGCAGCAGCGGGCGGAGGGCGCGGCCGACGAGCGTCACGAGGCCCGCGGCTTCGGCAACGCGCATCATCCCCAGCCAGAGCGTCATGACTCCAACCAAACCGATAGCGATTTGCACCGCGGTGGACGCGGATTCGACGGCCCCCTTGGTCACGGCCTCGGCCGTGCCGTTAATCGCCGCGACGACGAGGGCGATCGCCATCAGCCCGAACCAGATGTAGTTGAGCATGGCGCAGATGGTAGCGCACACGCGGCTCGGCGAGGGTCTGAGCAACACGGGACGCGGATTACGGCAACGGGACGCGGATCCGCGGATCGACGATCAAACGGGACGCGGATCTCGCGGATCCACAACGGGACGCGGATCTCACGATCAGATCGACGGGACGCGGATCTCGCGCAGACGACATAGAATCCGCGATATGAACCCAGGTCGCGCCGCATCGGTCAGTCTGCTCCTGGCCCTCTTGGCCTCGTCGCAGCTCGGCCACTCTGTTGATGCGATCGCGCAAACCGGATCGCCACAGCCTGTCCCGAGCGCCGCCGAACCGCTCGCATGGACTATCAAAGGTGCGATGGTGGCCGACGGTACCGGCTCGGCCCTCGCGCGCCAGGATGTGCGCTTCGAAGGCGACTCGATTCGTGAGATTGGCTCATCGATCGCCCGCTCCACCGATCGCGTCATTGACGGGTCTGGCCTCGGTACTCGCGCCAGGCTTCATCGATGCGCACAACCACTCAACCGACGGACTGAACTCGAATCCCGAGGCCGACACGCAGGTGTCCCAGGGCATCACCACCGTTCTCCTGGGTCAGGACGGCAGCTCGCCGTTGCCTATTCGTGACTATCTCGCGCGACGCCGATCGCAGCCGGCGGCGGTCAACGTCGCGATGCTCGTCGGGCATGCCACCGTCCGGCGATCGGTGATGGGCGACGATTTTCGACGCGAATCCACAACCGCTGAAATCGCGAAAATGGAGTCGCTCGTCGACGAGGCCAGTGCCGAAGGCGCCATCGGCCTCTCGTCGGGACTCGAGTACCGAGGTCGGTAGCTACGCATCGACGGCGGAGCTCGTGGCGCTGGCGCGCGTGGCTGCGCGGCACGGCGGCTTCTACATCTCGCACATCCGCGACGAAGCGGATCGCACGCTCGAGGCCGTCCGCGAGGCCATTGCCATTGGCGAGCAGGCGAAGCTCCCGGTGCAGATCACGCACATCAAACTTGGAACCGTTGGCGTGTGGGGCAAAGCGCCTGAAGTGGTCGCGCTCATCGAGGCGGCACGGGCGCGCGGGATGGACGTGACCGCCGACGCCTACCCGTACCTGGCCTGGCACTCGAACCTCAAGGTCCTCGTGCCCAATCGCCAATGGACGGATCCGGCCAGCGTCAAGAAGGCGCTCGACGACGTCGGCGGCGGCCGAAATATTCAAATCACTCGCTTGCCGAAGTTTCCACAGTACGTCGGTCAACGCCTCGACGCCATCGCCCGCGCCGAGGGCATCAGTGAAGTCGATCTCTACATCCGCATCGTCGCGGACGAAGACGCCGGCGTGATTGGTCACACGATGATCGCGGAGGATCTGCGAACGTTCTACCGGCAGCCGTGGGTGATGGTGGCGAGCGATGGCGGCATCGGCATGAGCCATCCGCGCGGCGCCGGGACATTCCCGAGAGTGCTCGGCCGGTTCGTCCGCGAGGAGCAGTGGCTGACGCTGCAGGATGCGATTCGCAAGATGACGTCATTGCCGGCGTCGCGCCTTGGTCTGAAGGATCGCGGCGTCATTCGGGCTGGCATGAAGGCCGATCTCGTACTGTTCGATCCGGCGACGGTCGGCGACCTGTCGACGTTCGAGCAGCCATCGCTGCGCGCCCGGGGCATACAGATGGTCTTTGTGAATGGCGTGCCCGTCGTGGGCGACCCGCGCTCCCGCAACCAGCAGCCTGGCCGAGTCCTCGTGAAGGGCGGCCGCTGACCGATGGCAGTGCCATTCCTGTCTGGCGCGATCGAAGGATTCTACGGCCAGCCGTGGACCGACGCCGAGCGCGTCGCGCTCTTCGACTGGTTGGCCGCGTGGGGGTTGAATACCTACCTCTACGCGCCCAAAGACGATCTCAAGCACCGCGCGCTTTGGCGCGAGCCGTACACCGATGAAGAATCTGCCGCTCTCCAGCGCCTGATCGAGGCCTGCCACGCGCGCGGACTGCATTTCATCTTCGGCCTCAGCCCTGGCCTCGACATCCGTTACGGTGCCGAAGCCGACCGCGACCGGCTGCGCAGACGGTTCGATCAGCTGCTCACGCTTGGCTGCCGGCATTTCTCGCTGCTCTTCGATGACACCTCTGGCCGTCTCGAGGGCGGCGACGCCGATCGCTGGAGCTCGCTGGCAGCGGCACAAAGCGACGTCGCGAATGGCGTTTTCACGTGGATCAGGAGCCGCGATCGTGAGTCGCGGTTCGTCTTCTGCCCCACAGCCTATTGCGGACGCATGGCGCAGGCCGGCCTCGGCGGTCCTGACTATCTGTCGACTGTTGGCCGGGATCTACTGCCGGAGATCGACATTTTCTGGACCGGACCCGAGATCATCTCGCGCGAGATTTCGTTGGCCCACGCTCGCGAGCTCGGTGCGATGCTCCGCCGCAAGCCGATCATCTGGGATAACCTCCACGCGAACGACTACGACGGCCGGCGCTTTTTCTGCGGGCCCTATTCGGGCCGGCCACTCGAACTTCGCAACGAGGTGAATGGACTCCTCAGCAATCCCAACAACGAACTGCCGCTAAACTTCGTGCCGCTGCGCACGCTGGCGGCGTTTGTGAGATGCCACGGGGCGTGGGATGCGCGCAGCGCCTACCTGTCGGCGATGGAGGAATGGCTACCGCACTTTGCAACGATCGGCGGCGCGGCTGTTTCGTCAGACCTGATCCTCTTCGGCGATTGCTATTACCTGCCGCACGAAGAGGGTCCGAAAGCCGTCGAGCTCTATCACGCCGCGCGCAGCGTGCTGAGCGGGGACCCTGCGGAGACAAACAATGTGCCGCTCTTCATCGAAGAGGCCGCGCGCCTGCGCGACTTCTGCGCTCGTTTGCCCGAACTGGGCGATCGGCCGCTCTTTCACGCACTCGCCCGCCGCGCCTGGGATCTGCGCGAGGAGCTCGACCTGCTTACCCGATATATCGACCGAAGGCTGACCGCCGGATCCGACGACACGCCGATCGCCATCGACTCCCATCTTGCCGGACCATACCGCGGTGGAATGGTGGCGCGGCTGCAGGCACTCCTCGAGCAGCGCCCGGACGGCACGTTCGTCCCAGACACCCGTCGTGTCTCTCCTGAATGATCGATGGCGAAATCAATTCTTCTGACCGCGATGGCCGGCGCGATGGGTTGGGGCATCCGCGGACAGTACGGCCACGAAACCGGCGCGATGATCGCGGGCGTGCTCGTAAGCCTGCGTGCCTCCCGAGGCCGGTTCAGCTCGGTCTACAACTTTGGACGCCGGTCCGCCCAGGCGGACCCAGGGAAATCGTGACGACTCAGGTTACGATTCACATCCGGGTCGTGTCCTGGCCCGAGAGGAGATTGAATGAGGCCGTCGGCTCCGAGCGTGAACGACCGTGAGTAGCAGCCCGCGTCAAGCGTTCGGCTGGATAGCCTTGACGATGTTTGTGGTCGCGGTGTGTGCACTGGTAGGTGCGGCGCAGCGTGGCAAACCCACTGCTCGCCAGTTTCGGCAGCGTCTTCTGCTGGAACTCGAGCCGGTCACCCTCAAGAACTGCACGCTCGAGCGGATTGGCAGCGCCAACGACGGCGGCTATCTGATGTGCGCCAACCTGCTGGGCGACGTTCAGTCGGCGTACCTGTACGGCATCGGCCCGGCAGACGACTGGGGCTGCGCGATTTCGCACCGCTACGGCGTGCCGGTGCATCAATATGATTGCTTCCGCCCGATCGAAGTGTCGTGCCCAGGCGGCCAGACGATGTTCCACGACGAATGCATCGGTCCGCGGACCGAGGTGATCGAGTCGCGCCTCTTCGACACCTTGTCGCGCCAGGTGTTCAGGAACGGAGACGCGGGAAAGACACTGGTCGTAAAGATCGACGTCGAGGGCGCTGAACTCGCCTCACTCCTCGCGACTTCGGATGGTGTGCTCAACCGGATCGATCAGCTCGCCATGGAGATCCACGGCACCGACCGACATTTTCTTGAACTCGTGCGGAAGTTGAAACGGACGTTTCATCTCGTCCATCTCCACTTTAACAATCAGTCGTGTTCACCGAGATACCGACCCTTGCCTGCCTGGGCGTATCAGGTGCTGTTCGTGAACAAGCGGATCGGGATCCGCGATCCGGCTAACCCCGCACCCCATATTGCCGCACGCGCTAGATGCCCCGGACTACGCATTGGGGCGCGACTGCCAGGTGCCAGAGGCGGCGCGGTAGCATCGTTCGAACAGGTGTCGAAGGGAGGGGGAGCTGGGCAGCCCGTGCATCGTCCGTCCTGCCCGGCCCGGCGACGAGCCTGGCGCGTATTACGTGTGTCTCAAGACGGGGGATCACGGGCGGGACGGCGCGCCCTTCTATCGCGACGATCCCGACGCGCTCGGCCGGATCTACGTTGGTCCCTACCTGATGTTCGAACCGGAACTCAGCCTGATCCTCGAAGACGATGAGGGTATCTGCGGCTACGCGCTCGGTGCTTTCGACTCTCGCGTGTTCTACGACAGGTACGAAAAGGAGTGGCGGCCGGGCCTGAGCGCGCGTTTTCCGGCGCCGGCAAACGATCCGGGCGCCTGGACGCGACTCGAGCAGGTGTATCACTGCTATCACCACCCGGACTATTTCTGTCCCGAGCCATACGCGGCGTATCCTTCCCACTTGCACATCGACTTGCTGCCCAGGGCGCAGGGCCGTGGCCATGGCCGAAGGATGCTCGAACAGGTGATGACCCTGCTCGCACGCCGTGGCTCACCAGGCGCGCATCTTGGCGTGAGCGTGCTGAATGCGCCGGCGATCGGCTTCTACAAACGCCTCGGCTTTCACGAGCTCGCGCGCGTCGGAACTGAGCAGGACGGCTGTATTTATATGGGCAGAATCGAACCTTGAACCCTGAACCCTGAACCCTGAACCAACAGTAATGCTCGCTCTTTTCGGCGGCACGCCCGTTCGTTCGCAGCCATTCCCGTCATGGCCCATCTTCGGCGACGGAGAGGAGGCGCGGCTGCTTCGCGCGCTCCGCAGCGGCAAGTGGGGCAGGCTGCACGGACAGGAAGTGTCAGAGTTCGAGCAGCGGTTCGCGTCGATGCACGGCTGCGCGCACGGCATCGCGGTGGTCAATGGCACCGTTTCGCTGCGCATTGCACTGATGGCGGCCGGGATCCGTGCCGAGGACGAAGTCATCGTCCCGCCCTACACGTTCATCTCGACTGCCTCGGCGGTCGTAGAAGCCAACGCAGTGCCTGTGTTCGCCGACGTCGATCTGCACACCTTCAATCTTGATCCGGCCGCGGTGGAGTCGGCGATTACGCCGCGCACCAGGGCTATCATTCCAGTCCATTTTGCCGGACAGCCAGCCGAGATGGACCCGATCGCCGAGATCGCGCGGGCGCGGAATCTTGTCGTGATCGAGGATGCCGCGCATGCACACGGCGCAAGTTATCGCGGGCGTCCTGCCGGTTCACTCGGGCACCTCGCCTCGTTCTCGTTTCAGTCGAGCAAGAACCTGACTGCGGGCGAAGGCGGCATCATTACGACCAATGACGATGAGCTAGCCGAGTCCTGTCGATCGATTCAGAACTGCGGCCGGGTCGCCGGCGGCGTGTGGTACGAGCATCACGTCATCGCTGGTAACTACCGCCTTGGCGAGTTTCAGGGCGCGGTCCTGAATGGCCAGCTCGATCGACTGGAAGAGCAGGCGCGCACCCGCGACGCGAATGGCCGGGACCTTGCGTCCCGGATCGCGAGGCTGCCTGGCCTTCACCCGCAAGCGCGATCCGCCGCCTGCACGAGGCATAGCTACCACCTCTTCATGCTGCGCATTGACGCCGCGGAGTTTGGCGCGCCGCGCGCGGCCGTGCTCAAGGCCATGGAGGCAGAGGGGATTCCCTGCGGTGCAGGATACGGGTTTTCCCTGCCGCAACAGCCGCTCTTCCGAAACAAAGCCTTCGGCCCGTATCTTTCAGGCGCGTCGCCCAGGCTGGACTACAGCGAGGTTCGATGTCCCGCGAGCGATCTCCTCTGCAGGGAGCAGTCGATATGGCTGGAGCAGCATCTGCTCCTTGGATCGACCGCCGACACCGAAGACATCGCCATAGCCTTCGAAAAGATCTACGAACATCGCGAGGTGCTCAAAGACTCGGCTCTCCTCGCCGGTGGCTGAGGTGGACGCGCCGCAACCGACCCGGCCGATTTGCGCGAACGCTGACGGCGCTCAGCGACAATACCTACTTGTCGGCGATCAGGGCAGGGATGGTCTCTGTCGTGCCGCTGACGATCATCGGCGGGCTGTTCATGATCGCCGCGCACCTGCCGGTGAGCGGCTGGGACGCGTTCATCGCGCCCTATCGCCATCTGCTGCAGATGCCGGTGGCCGCGACTTTTGGCCTGCTTGGTCTGGTCGCGTGTTTCTCGATCGCGTACGACCTCGGGCGGCGGCTCGAGCAGGACGCGATGACCAGCGCCTCGATAGCGACTGTCGCGTTCCTGCTGATTCAGCTCGACCCGAACACCGAGACGCTGGTGATGGACAATCTTGGCTCGAAAGGATTGTTCACCGCGATTCTGGTGGCGCTCGTCTCCGTTCACGCGCAGAAGTTCTTCACGGATCGGGACCTCGTCATCAAGCTGCCGGCGAGCGTGCCGCCGATCGTGTCCCAGTCGTTCGTGTCGCTCAATCCACTGGTGTTCCTGGTCGTGTTCTTCTGGCTGGTTCGCTTCGTGGCGGGCATCGACATCACCCAGATGGTCCAGTCGGCGTTCGCGCCGCTGGTCTTCGCGCTCAACACGCTTCCGGGCATTCTGGTCTACGCCAGCCTCGTCACGGTGCTCTGGTCGGTCGGTATCAATGGCGACAACGCCGTCGATGCCATCGTGGCACCGATTTTCCTCCAGTTCCTCGCCGAGAACGTCGCCGCCATGACCGACGGACGACCGCTGCCGTACGTCACCGCCTACGGTTTCTTCACGACGTTCGTCAACGTCGGCGGGACCGGCGCGACCATCGCGCTCGCGCTGCTGCTCTTGAACTCACCCAACCCCGCCTTCCGGAAGGTCAGCCGGCTGTCGCTCCCGACTCAAGTGTTCCAGATCAACGAACCAATTTTCTTCGGCCTGCCGATCGTCTTGAATCCGGTTTTCATGATTCCCTATGTCCTCAACGCATTGATTCTGACGACCACCAGCTATCTGCTCATCTCCTGGGGTGTGATCCACAAACCGTTCGTCAATGTTCCCTGGACCACGCCGCCGATCATCGGGCACTATCTGGTGACCGGCGGCGACTGGAGGGCCGCCGCCTGGGGCGCGATCTCAGTCTTGATTGCCATGCTGGTGTACTTCCCGTTTGCCAAAGCGGCCGAACGACAGCGCTGAGAAGCGCCTGCGGCCCGAGCGAGGCGCGACCAGCCTCCGCTGAGGAAAGCTTGACGTGAATCGTCGACGAAACCTCCTTATCGTGATGTGGCTCGCCTGCTCGTGGCTGGTGATGGCGGCCGTTGCCCAAGCCCCATCGCCGTCAACCTACGCTCAAAAAACGCGCTCATTCCATTCGGCTGAAGAGTTCGCGCGAATGACCGGCGGGAAGGTCCGGATTGAGCGCCAGCTCGACCCCCGACAGCACGCGGCCGTCCGCCAGACCGACATCCAACTGCCCAACACCCAGCTGACCGTCATCAACGTCCAGTCACCAGCGGTGGCGTGGATTGGCACCGAGCAGGGCGCCATCCGACTTGGCACTCATTCCAGATCGGTCGAGTACTTCGCCGGCCAGCGCTGGCTTCCCGACGATCGGGTCACCGGGATCGGTTTCGAAGTAAACGCGACGTGGGTCGAGACGCCGAAGGGCTTCGCCCGCATCGAATACCGCGAGATGACCCTCGCTGCCAAGTCGCGCGTCTTCGTCGATCGGATTCAGGCGCGTCACAACCGATGGGGTCTGACCGCCACTTCGCAGCTGCGAGTGCCAGGGGATCTGTCGTCGAACCAGATGGTCTCGAGCGACAACGACGGGCTATGGACGGCGATGTACGTCGTTGCGGAGTCCTTTCGCTACCGTGTCACCGGCGAGGCCGACGCTCGCGAGAACGCGCGCCGCGGCATGCAGGCGATCATGCGGCTCGAGGCGATCACCGGCTGGCCAGGGTTTCCGGCGCGGTCGTTCATCAACGTCAAAGCCGACGTGCAGCCGGGCGATGGCGAGTGGCACGACACGTCGGACAAGGAATGGCGCTGGAAAGGCGACACGAGCTCCGACGAGATCGTCGGCCACTATTTCGTCTATCCGCTCTACCTCGACCTGGTCGCGGACGAGGCCGAGAAACCAGCGCTGCGCGCGGTCATCGATCGCATGACGAACCACATCCTGGACAACAACTACCAGCTGATTGACGTCGATGGCAAGGCGACGCGCTGGGGCTGGTGGGGGCCCGCAGCGGTGTGGGCGGATCCGGATGAGACAGGCCTTCGCGCGCTGCATATCCTCTCGCACTTGCGCGTCGCCTTGTATATGACCGCCAGCCCGGAGTACCGCGCCAAGTACCAGGCGGCCTACGACGAACTGGTGAAGACCCACAAGTATCACTGGCTGACGCGCAATCAAAAGGTGATCGTTCCAGGCGCGGTCAATCATTCAGACGACCAGCTGGCGTTCCTGTCGTACTACCCGCTCCTGCGCTACGAGAAGGATCCAGCTCTCCTCGAGGTCTATAGGCAGAGCCTCGAACGAAGCTGGAGAATCGAGCGGCCGGAGCGCAATCCTCTCTGGAACTTCATCTATGCCGCCGGCACCGGGGCTGGAGAATTCGACCTTGCCGAGTCTCTGCGCACGCTGCGCGAGATTCCGATCGATCAAATCCAGTGGACGGTGCGCAACTCGCACCGGAAGGACATCCCGTTCGATCCTCAGGCCGACCGCTTCAAGCGTCCGCAGGCTCTCATCGTGTTGCCCTACGACGAGCTGCCGATGTGGAAATGGAACGGCAATCCCTACAATCTGGACGGCGGGAATGAGGGACGGAGGGAGGACGATGGTGCCTATTTCCTTCTGCCGTATTGGATGGGCCGGTATCATCGGCTGATTGTCGAGTGAAGACGCTCCGGAACGAGGCTGTGAGTTGCGTTTTTCCAGGGAGGCCCGCCTCGACCAGTGCTGGTCGCAGAAGTCACGCCGGATGGGCGGTACCGCCCGGGAGGCGGCTGTGGTCGCCTACGATCACGCTCGCGCGCGCTATCGGCAGATCCTGTCGGAGTGCGAGGTCGACTAGTGCCACGGATCTCACGGATAACACGGATCGGGTTTGTGAGAGAGCTTCTGCCGGCTAAAAACCGGTTGGCCTGAGCCAGAAGCTCGCTTCCCACTTCCCCCCGGGAGGAATGCTCTGCAGCTCCTTGTAGAGTCCCTTGTGCGCGAGGTTCATCGAATCGGTGATGCCGACCATCGGCTCGAAGGCGATGAAGCCGCGGTTGGCGACCGTTTCTTTGGCGCCTGTCAGTGGCACAGCCGGCGTTGACGGCGCAGCGGCGGGCGCAGCCGCCGGCGGACCTCCACGTCCACCGCGTCCGCCACCGCCGCGCGCGTTGGCCGGGTTCGGCGAATACAACACGATCGACCGGTAGTTCGGTCCAAGGAGGACATCGAGCTGCTGCGTCTTGCCCTTGACGCTCATGAGCGCGCGTCCCTGCGCGTCGCGATCGAGATCGCCAAAGACGTGGTCGAGGTCGAAGTCCTTCAGCGGGACCGCCTTGCGATCGGGGAAGAACTTGTCGGCGGGTTCCGTTTCGCCCGTCGGAATCTTGTTGTCCGCCAGCAGCCAGTGCGCCTTCGCGCCGATTGAGAGCACCCAGTCCTCGCGGGTCGAGTCGGTCAACTGGAAGTACAGGATGAAACCCGATGGCCACTGGCATCGGCTCGACGCTGAGATTCTCAATCTGCGTCCTGACTTCCAGCACGCCGTCGGCCAGTCGGTAGGTCATCTCCAGAACGTGCGCGAAAGGAAACTGCTGCATCCACTGAGGATTGCGATAGAAGTCGAGCCGGCTCGTGACCCAGGCGCTGTTGCCGTCGGCCTTCGCTTCGACCAGTTTCCAGTCCTTCGCCCCTGAAAGAAACCCGTGGATCGGAATGGTGCCGCGGACGTTTCCGAGCTCCATGTCGAAGTTGTACTTCTTCCCGTTCGCATAGAACGCCTGCTCGTCGAGCCGGTTCGCGAACGGCGCGAGCAGTGGTATGCCATTGAGTCCCGGCCTGGCGCGGAAATCCTCGACGGTCGCAAACTGCACGCGGATGACGTTCTGTCCCTTGACGACCATCTCGTAGGCGTTGCTGACCGAGGTCATCACCGACACCGTGATGTCGGCCCGCTCGTCGCGAAGCTGCACGATGTCGGCGGTCTGCTTCGCCGAGTAGCGTGGCCTGCGCCTGCGCAGCGATCGGGACGATCAAGAAGTTGCTCGCGCCGGTCAAGTAGAGCAACGCGACGGCGATGGCGACGATCACTCCAGGACTCTGGTGATGACAGCTTCACTGTGTACTCCAGGTATCAGAGCCTGGCCAGGAACGCCTGGGTCCACTTCACGCTGGCTTCGACGTCGGCGAGGTTGCGTGCCTGCGGTGTCACCGCCGGATCCGGCGGCGCGGCAGGCGTGGGCTTGCCCTTGTCGCAGAGCGTCAGGAACCGCGCGAACTCCCAGGCCGGCGTGGACTTGTAAAGGTCCCAGAACGCCGGATCGCGGTAGTTGAACATGCGTGGATTGCCGCTGACGATGACTTCGAGCGACACGGCCTTGCCCGGGCATTTCGCAATGTAGGTGCGGATGTAGTCTTCCATGCCCATGTTGCCTTCGCCCATCCGCGTCCATCGCACTGCGGCGCCTTCGGGCGTGTTCCAGAGCGCGCTGTCGCGCATGTGGCTCGTCAGCACGTACGGGGCAAGTGTCTCCAGCGTGAGATGCGGATCCTCGATCGTCCAGACGGGATTCCCCGAGTCGATGCAGACGCCGACGAATTCCGGGCCAGCCGCCTCGACCAGCACCTTCAACTCACGCGCCTGCATGTCGCCAGCGTGGTTTTCGATCGCCACCTTGACGCCGGCATCCATGACCTTCGACCGCGAGTTCTTGAGCACGGCGACCATCGAGTCGATGTGCTTCTCGATGCCGCCGCGGCGGTCGGCGCCGCTGCCGAGCACGGCGCGGACGATGGGGGAGCGCACGATCTTGGCGGCGTCGACCATCCGTGCTAACTGTTCTTCGGCGGTGCCCTGAGCCTTGTCGAACATCGCCGACGTCGGACAAATCGATCGCATGCCGATTTCGAGATCGAGCCCGAGCTTGTCGGCGTAGGCCCGCACCTTGCGCAGGTTGTCCGGTTCAAGGTTGCCGAGGAACCGGATCTCGCTGAAGTGCACGACCTTGACGTTCCACTTCGCGGCGAAGTCCATCTGCTCGAACGGCGTCCACTTCTGCGCGCCCAGGCTGTACATGTCCACGCCGAAACGCACCGGTCCGGCCGGCGTCTGTGCCGTCGTCGAGCTCTCTGCCGTGCCTGGAGCAGTGGCGCCGAGCGCCAGTGTGGCCGCGCCCAGGGTTTTCACGAACGTCCGTCGATCTGCCGGCATGTCATCCTTTGTGGGCACGAAACCCATCGCTTTCGTCAAGGGGACGCAATTAGGAACAAGGAAAAATACTCCACACCGCCGCGACCCTGCAACGGCCGTGGATCCTTGTCGATTTCGGGCGGCGCCGATCGACGTGTATGTGAAGGCAGCTGAGGGGCCATCCGAGGCACTGGTTGCTGCCGACCAAGGAGACTGACTGATGCGATTCATGATGATGGTCAAGGCGGACAAGAACTATGAAGCGGGGGCTCCTCCGGATCCGAAGCTGATGGCGGCGATGGGTGAGTACACCGAGAAGATGATCAAGGCGGGGGTCGTGCTCCAGACCGGCGGACTCCTGCCGAGCGCACAAGGCGCGCGCATCCGCGCGACTGGCGGCCGGCTGGTCGTGACCGACGGGCCGTTTACCGAGACGAAGGAGCTCATCGGCGGCTACGCCATCGTCCGCGCCGCCTCGAAGGACGAGGCGATCAAGCTGGGATCCGAATTCATGACGCTGCACACGCAGGTGCTTGGCGGCGCGTGGGAAGGCGAGTTGGAGATCCGTCAGCTCGCCGATTTCGGCCCGGAATGAGTCGGCGCGGGGGCAGGGGTCAGACCGGGGTCAGACCGGGGTCAGACCGGGGTCAGACCAGGGTCAGACCGGGGTCAGACCAGGGTCAGACCCACTCTGCATTTCCTGGATTGGTGGCCTCATGTCAGCCGTTGCCATCGCCGGCGAGCTCGAACACTTTCGTCTCTTCGTCTAATGTCTTCGGCCATGTCGTTTCAGCGGTAAGCGAGTCCTTGAAGGCTCTATCGCCGAGAATCCGTTCGTTTGACCGGAGACGATCCTCGGTGCTCCGCGCATCGTGCTCGTTGCTGAGTACATGTGCCGCGAATCGCGCCTGCAGTGTTGCGCGCTCGCCTGCGCCGAATTGGCGCAGCAATGAGTCCACCGCGAGAAACGACGGCGATGGCTGCAGGCCCGTCGTAGCGGCATAACTGCTCCATTCCCAGTTATCTGGACTTTCTACCAGCCCGGCGCGCACCGGATTCAGCGCGATGTAGCGACAGAGCGACTGCAGATAGCCCTCCTGTTGAACGATCTGATCCTTGAAGCGGCCCTGGAAGACGTGGCCAACACGCTCGTGACGCCTATTCCACCATTGAGCGTAACGACTGTTGATCAATCGCACGCCCTCCGACAGGTTTGGCAGGGTCGGCCGCAGAGTCGCGTGGTAATGATTCGGCATGACGCAGTAGTTCAAGCACTCTATTTCGAGGCTTTCGACGACATCCCCAAGCAGGTACACAAATTGCCTGTAATCCACGTCGTCCAGGAAGATGGACATCCGTCCATTTCCACGGGCCATCACGTGACGAATCAGTCCGGGAATCTGGATTCGTTTTGAGCGTGCCATGCCCCCGACGGTTCATGAAGCGCGCCGTGTGCAAGACTCAAGAAAGATTGGGGAGTGCGCCGTATGGTGTTCCGAACGCGTGAGTTTCTGCGCCTATGGTCGCGGACCGAGATTGCGCTATTTGCTACCCGAAGCGCGGTCCAAGTGGTCTGACCCCGGTCTGACCCCGGTCTGACCCCGGTTTGACCCCAACCTTCGTCTAGCGCTTGGGTTCACCCGGAAGCGGGACGTGGACGGGATAGTCTTTCTCGCCCGCGAAGCACCTTGATCGGCAGCCGGTTCTCGCGAATGGGTATCGGGCAAGTCGTGTACGGATTGAACGCGCAGGGCGGATTGTAGGCCTGGTTGAAGTCGAGCACCGTCGTCCCGTCGTCGAGCAGGTCGGCGTAGAGGAAGCGCGCGGCCTCGTAGGTTTCCTGGCCGCTCGATGCGTCCCTGAACACGAAATAGAAGCGCTTCGGCCGAGTCGTGAACGGCCGTAGCCGAAGCGTCTGGCCGAGCAGCGTGAACTCGACGACCCCTTCGCTCTTGTATTCGTCGACCTCGCTGAAGGTGTTCAGCACCTTGATTTGCTGCGGCTGCGCGTCCTTGATGAAGCGGCCGACGACGCGGTACTGGAGGTCGATGGGGAACCACGAGAAGCCAAGGAACCCCTTCGCCTGCGCACCATTTGGATCGCGCACGCGGAGCGAGCGCGTATCGCCGCTGACGTGAACGACCAGCCGGATATCGCCGACGACGAGCTCGTCGGCCTTCGGCACACGGTCATCACGCAGGTCAATCGGACCGGTAACCGGCTGACCGTTGAGGGTGACTTGCGCGCCCACAGCAGGCTCGAACCGGACGATCCGGTTCGTGAGCACGAATCGGCCGAGCAGAGGCTGCGCCGCAGCGGGAAGGACTATGTCGTTGGTCTCAGCACTCCCAGCGGTGTTGGGCCCGGCTTTGAGTGGATGCAGGCCCGCGATGGTGACCCAGTCGCGACGGTAGTCCTCTTCATGCTTGGCGCGCCATTTTTCGTTGACCGTCACCGGCGATTCCGTCGTGCCCACTGTGACGTGCTTCGCAGGTTCGTTGCGACAGGCGGCGGTCAGGCCGAGCGCAATCGTCAATACCGCGAGGACGTCCATCCGGCGTCGGCGAGTGATCACAGTCAGATCGTATGTGATGGTGCTATCAAGTCAAACGGCTGCCGTTCAATCGAAGAACTCGTCAGCGCTCTGGTACTGAAAACCGAGCCGGCGAGCGAAGCCTGGGTCCTGCGGACCCGCGCCGACGTAGATGCACTGCGTCGGGTCGAGGCGGTGACGCTCGATGAGCACGACGCCAAGGCCCGGCAACGGCTTCCGGCACCAGCAGACCGGTGGTCCCGCGGCGTGCGGGCAGTATTCGACTTCGATCTCGAGACCGAGGAGTTTCTGCATCCGCTCGAAGCCGGCACGGACCTCGTCGGCGCTCATGGTCTTGTCGGCGACCTCGGGCTGCCACGACAACCCCAGCACGCGCCAGCCATCGTCCTGATACCGGCGCAGCACGGCGCCGCGCTCGGCAAATACCTCCTCATTACTTGTCATCGGCGCTTGTCCCGGGTCCCGATCGGCTCCGGCGCAGCACGCCATCACACCAGACGAGCACGGCTCGCTCACGGAAGGAGCGGTCGCGAGTGCGCACGAACGGCGTCTCGTCGATCTGTGAGAAGCCCTCCGATGGATGGGGAGGCTCGAGCTCTCGCTGATAACGAAACAGCACCGAAGGACCGAAGGCCGCCACATCACGCTTTGAGATCGTGCGCATCTCTTCAGGCTCGAGCAGCCGTCCGTACCTTGCCACGATGCGCTGCACCGCGTTGACCTGCGCGTCTTCGAGGCTCGTCGAAAGAAAGACGCATCGCACCGGCAGCCCGCGCTTCGCCGCGGCGGCGACGACGCGGGCGCGCGATTGCCGCGACACGTACGTGTTGTCGAGAACGATGCGAGAAGAGCCAGCGGCGATCAACATGTCGAGCTGTGGGAGAAGGTCAGACAGCGAGCCTCCGGCAGCGTCGCGATTCAGGCGGTCGTACCCCTTGGAGACGAACGACGCCGCGGCCGTGCTCTTACCCGCTCCGGGCAGGCCCATGATGAGGACGATTTCGGCGTCGCGCTCTGAAGCGACTACTGGGCGGACGCCCGCGTTCACCGGCTGAAACACGTGCCTCGCCGCGAACCGCTCGTCGAGTCGGGCACGGTCGTCGTCTGTGAGAGTGATCGCGCTCGCGCGCGCGATCGACTGCACAGTGTCCACGCGTGTGGCTCCTGCCACAGGAATCACGAGGGGTGAGAGATCGCGCAACCAGGCGATAGCGATCTCGAACGCGGTGGCACCGTGCCTCGCGGCGAGATCGACGAGCAGCGGCTCGGTCAATGTCCGGTGCCGCCGCTGCAGTCCGCCGATCGGGCGGTAGGCCAGGAGCGGGATGTCGTGCGCCACGCAGTATCCTGCGACGCCGTTCAGGAGATTCTCGTCCTTCCAGACGTTCAGCTCGATCTGGATGGCATCAATCTCGGTGATTCGACGGGCCTCCTCGATCTGTCCGACGTTCACATTGCAGAGCCCGATGAATTCGATGCGGCCATCTCTCTTGAGCGCTGCGAGTGCTCTGACGCTCGTTGTCAGCGGTATCCGAGGGTCGGGAGCGTGAAGTTGATAGAGGTGAATGCGTTCGACGCCGAGCGCGCGCCGGCTGGCTTCGCAGGCCGCGATCAGGTGGCGCGCCCGCCCGTCGGGGATCCATCCGCCCTGCGGCCGCGTCAGGCCACCCTTGGTGGCGACGCGAATGCGGGATCGTTCGCCGGTCCAGGATGCGATCGCCCGCGCAATCAGCCGTTCGTTGTGGCCCGTATCGTCAGCGCCGAGGCAATAGGCGTCTGCCGTGTCGAGGAGTGTGATGCCGGCATCGAACGCGGCATGCAGGACCTCCAGCGCCCGATCGTCGTCGCGATCGGGCTCGGTCGACAGGCGCATGCAGCCGAGCGCAACGCGCGGGACTGGCGCGGCGAAACGCGTGGTTGCACTCACAGTCGCATCGTGAAGACCACGAAATGATACCGAGCCAGCCACGATGGCCAGCCAACCCCAGCGCCGCTGTCCCGGCAGCTCCCACCACATGTAGAGACCGGACGCGATCCACACGATCATCGCCACCACAACGACGTCGACGACGACGCTCCACGAAAGGGCGAGGGCGCCTTCGTGGTCGAAGCCGCCACGAGCGTGCATGCCGGTCAGGAAATGGTCCCAGCGAAACCGCCGGTCCTCCACGGTGAGCTTCTTCTGATCGACGTAGTACTTCAGCTGCGTCGATTTCCAGAACGAGTACGAGTAGACGTTGATTTGAGAGGGGCTCTGCCGATACGTCCCGAAGCTCGAACTGTCGACGCCGGCCTCCGTCAGGAGCGTTCGGCCGAATGCTCTGAGGCCGGCCGTGTCTTCGGGAACAGGCACGTCCACAATGCGCTCGGCGCGGAGCGTCCAAAGCGGCAGGCCCGTGGCGGCATCAAGCCGGTCGAAGTACTGACTGTGGGCGAACGGCACCGACGAGATGCCGTACATGAAGAACCAGGGGAGCAACGCGAGCCCCAGGTACAGATGCAGCCGTCGATTGAGATGCGAGTACGTCACGCCTGACTCCCCGTCCGCGATAACTGAGGCGATCTCATAAACGCGTAGTGTCCGCCTTTAGGCGGACAGTCAAGAGTCCGGCTGAAGCCGGACACTACGTGCGAGAAGGCTCGCCCTTCGTGTCCTCTACAAGAGCAGCACATACAGAGTGAACAGGCTGGCACCACCGAGCAATGCCGCCAGCCCGAGCGGGCGAGTCACCTTCATCTCCCACCACATCCAGAGCCCCGACAGCACCCAGAACACCATCGTCAGGATGACGAGGTCGACGGTGACCGCCCACACGGTGTCGAGCGCGTACCCGGTGGCGTAGCCTCGTCGCCGGTGAAAGCGTTCCAGGAACGCGTTTGGACGGGGTTGCATCCGTTCGATGAGGAGGGTGCCGTCGGCTGGAGAGTAAGTGAGACGCCGGGGTGCGATCAGGTCGTTCCGGTTGATCGCGATCGATCCGTCTTGCCGTCGCGAAACGGCGTGCGCACCATCGAGTCCGACCGACGCCAGGATCTGCTTCGAGATTGTTCTCAGCTGGGCGTCCTCAGGGAAGACGCCGTCGTAGACGAGCCGCCGCTCGGTCACGAACGGCACCGGCCCTTCTCCGTAGCGGCTGACGAAGAACGCGCGGTGGTTCATGACGAGCGTGCTGAGCGCGTACATCAGGATCCAGGGAAAGAAGAAGAGCGCGAGGAACATGTGAGTACGCCGAACGATGGTCGAGATCGTCATCGACTCCCTCAGAGTCAGTTGGCCCCGCGCCGCAACACGAGCTTCACCGCCACGAGCGTCGCCAGAATGATGCCCGTCATCAGCACGCCATACCCGGTCAGCGGGGCGAGCAACACGGCGCCGGCGGCGATCGGCCCATACGCCCTCGTCGCTCGATACTCGGGCCGGTCGTGAAGGAACCACAGGCAGAGCAAGTAGATCGCCACGGGTATCGCGACGGCCGCGCCGGCGGCGGCCGCGCCGATCTTCGCGTGATGCGTCGCGTAGTCGACGTTGACGGCCAGTCCGGCGCCAACGGCCGCCGCAGCGGCAAACACCAGGTAGTGGCCGTAACCCCAGACGATCGCCTTGCGGGAGCTGGTCAACAGATCGTGAACCGGGCGATCGAAGTACACCCACCACATCGAGAAGACGATGAGCAGCCCCCCGACGATGAGCGGCGTAAGAGCGGGAAGAGGGCCTCGCCGGAGGCAAGGGCGGACTCAACAGCCAGGGTCGCAGACAGAATCGATTCGCCAAGCACGATCAGCGTCAGGAGGCCGTACCGTTCGGAGATGTGCTGCGGATGCCAACTCGTTGGCGTGGTCCGTTCCGCCCAGATCGGTACCACGAGTTCGAGCGCCGCGAGGAAGAGGAAGCCGGGCACCCACAGGCTTGGAATCCACAACATGCCGACCCAGGCGATCTGCATAATCGTGATTCCGAGCGCGTATCGCCGCGCCGTGACGCGATGGCTCGGATCCGACGCCGCGGCTCTCAGCCACTGCGCGACCATGGCCATCCGCATCACCACATAGCCGGCAATCGTGGCGAGGTTGGGCACACGGTCTTCGAACATCGCCGGCACGCCTGCCGCCAGGATGAGCGCGCCTGAGATCTGCACGAACACCGCGAGCCGGTAGGGCACGTCGTCGACGTCGTACGCCGACGCGAACCACGTGAAGTTCATCCACGCCCACCAGATCGCGAAGAAGACCATCAGGTATCCGAAGAGGCCCTGGAGCGCGTGCGCCTCGCTGATCGCGTGGTGCAGCCCGCTCGCCGCCTGGGCGATCGCGACGACAAAGACGAGATCGAAGAGGAGCTCGAGCGGTGTCGCCGCGCGGTGGGGCTCATGCGGTGAGCGGGCCCTCATTGGCGCGTGCAGCCGTGCCCCCGGGATCGGCGTGTGCGATGCGGACGTCATTGACGGTCGCGCGCGATCTTATCCCTTGTTCTTCACGCCCGTCCCCCGAGGGTGTACGCTATCGTGGTCGACTGATGTTTCCCTACCACGACGAAAACGAGACGCAGCGGCCGGCCTACGTGACGATGGTCCTGGTGGCCATCAACGTCCTGGTCTGGATTCTCGTGCAGGGCGCGGGCTCGTCCGTGCCGCTTGCGACATCGGTCTGCAACCTGGGCCTCATACCTGGAGAGCTGACCGGCGCGCTGACCCCGGGCACCGGATTTCCGATGGGCGATGGGCTGGTCTGCCTGGCCGATCCCGGCCGTCAGCCGATGAACGTCCTGACCTCGATGTTCCTGCATGGCTCGTGGATGCATCTGCTCGGGAACATGTGGTTTCTCTGGCTGTTTGGCAACAACGTGGAAGACGCGATGACGCGTCCGCGATTCGTCATCTTTTATTTGCTGAGCGGACTGGCAGCGGCGTTACTGCAGGTCGTCGTCGATCCGGCCTCGGCGATTCCGATGGTTGGGGCGTCGGGCGCGATCAGCGGGGTCATGGGTGGTTACCTTATCCTCTATCCGAGGGTTCGCGTGTTCACGCTGCTGCCGCTCGGATTCTTCATGACCACCATTGCTCTCCCTGCGTGGGTCATGCTCATCTACTGGTCCGTGCTGCAGCTGGTCGGCGGGTTCGCGCGCTTCGGCGGCGAGGGCGGCGGCGTGGCCTTCTGGGCGCACGTCGGCGGATTCATCGCCGGCGTCGTTCTGGTGAAAATGTTCGAAAGACCTGACCATCTGCTCGCGCATCGCGCGCATCACTGGCAGCCCGAACGCGTCGGCTGGCGCTGATCCGCACTTCTAGCCTTCTCATGACCGACGACGACTTTCGCGACATCGCGCTCAGCATGAACGGCGCGATCGAAGGCTCGCACATGGGTCACCCAGACTTCCGGGCCAACGGGCGAATCTTCGCGACGTTACGCATGCGGCGCGCACCGGCGACGAGGTCGGCATGGTCAAGCTCTCGCCAGACGAACAGCGTGAGGTGATGCGCGACCACCCACGGCGTGTTCGAGCCGTCGGCCGGCGCCTGGGGCCGGCAGGGCTGCACGAATGTCCGGCTCGAGGCCGCTTCGAGGGCGGCCGTGCGTGGCGCGATGGTTCTCGCATGGGAGGCGGTCGTCGCGAAACCGCCGGCGCCGAAGCGCAGAGCGAAGAAGAAACCAGGAAAGCTGATTCTCGTTTTTGGCGGGCTTGGCCTGCTTGGCGCGCTCTCCGGCCTCACCGGCATGACGGTCAGCGGCCAGACCGGCGGGCCGCTGCGGGCGCCGCGCTCGTCGGAAGCGGCGGTTGCGCGCGTCGACTTCCGCTTCCAGATCCGGCCGCTGCTGTCCGACCGATGTTTCCGCTGCCACGGCCCGGACGCCTCCAAGCGGAAGGCCAAGCTCCGCCTCGACACTCGCGAAGGAGCGTTCAAGGACATCGACGACGGCTGGTCGATCGTCAAGCCGGGCGATCCTTCGCGGAGCGAGCTCATCCGCCGGATCAACTCGGACTTTGAAGACGACGTGATGCCGCCGCCCGAATCGCACCTGTCGCTGTCGGAGGCGGAGAAGGCGTTGCTGAAGCGCTGGATCGTCGAAGGCGCGGACTACCAGCCGCACTGGTCCCTCATCCCGGTCCACGCGGTCGATGTGCCGGCGTCCGACACCGGGATCTGCGCCGATCGAATCCGATCGATGCGTTTGTTCGCGCGCGGCTGGCGCGCAGCACCGACGGTGAATCGTGGCGTCCCGCGCCTCGGGCATCTCCCGAGACGCTTCTTCGTCGTCTCGCCTTCAATCTCACCGGTCTTCCACCGACGCCTGCCGAGATCGAGGCATTCACCGCCGACCGATCGCCGACCGCGTACGCGCGGGCCGTCGAGCGGTATCTCGCCTCGCCGGCATATGGCGAGCGCATGGCGATGGATTGGCTCGATCTCGCCCGCTACGCCGACACTTACGGCTATCAGGCCGATGTCGAGCGCGACATGTCGCCGTACCGCGACTGGGTAATCAGCGCCTTCAACCGGAATCTTCCCTACGATCAGTTCCTGGTCTGGCAGCTCGCCGGTGATCTCCTGCCGAATCCGACGCGCGAGCAGCGCATCGCGACCGCCTTCAATCGGCTGCACCGGCAGACCAACGAAGGCGGCAGCATCGAAGCCGAGTTTCGCACCGAGTACGTCGTCGATCGCGTGAACACCTTCGGGACGGCAATGCTCGGTCTCACGCTCGAGTGCGCGCGCTGCCACGATCACAAGTTCGATCCGATCACCCAGCGCGACTACTACTCGCTGTTTGCGTTCTTCAACAACATCGACGAATCCGGACTGTACTCGCACTTCACCAACGCGACCCCGTCACCGTCGCTCCTCCTGTGGCCCGATCGCGCGAAGCGGCAGCACGACTCCGTCACCAGTCGCATCGCTGCGACGGAGTCCAGGCTCACCGCACTCTCCGCCTCGGCGCGTCCGGCGTTTGCGGCCTGGCTCAAGACGGCGCAGGTCACCCGGCCACAACCGATCGCCCATCTGGCGTTTCGACGTTGTCCACGGTGACCAGACGCCCGACAACGTGCTGAGCGCAGCGGCTCAGATTCAGGACGGGGTCGTGCCGGTCAGGGAAGCGTCGATTGCCGCGCTGCGGTTCAGCGGCGACAGCCCCGTTGTCCATGCGGATCTGCGGCCGTTTGTCCGCACCGACGCCTTCTCCCTGAGTCTCCGACTCAAGCCAACCGAGAAGCAGGACCGGGCAGTGATTCTGCACCAGTCCCGCGCATGGTCCGATGCCGGGAGCCGAGGGTTCGAGCTGACGCTTGATGAGGGGCGACCGTTTTTTGGTCTCATTCATTTCTGGCCGGGGAATGCCATCGCCGTCCGTGCGAAGCGTTCGCTGCCCCTCAACGAATGGTCGCGCCTGGTCGTCACCTACGACGGCTCGAGCCGGGCCTCAGGCATTCGGTTGTATCTGAACGAAGCGCCGCTCGAGACCGAGATTCTGCGCGATCACCTCTACAAGGACATCAGCTACCGGCGCGAGGCTGGCGACCGATCCGCCGACACGCATCCACTGACGATCGGGGCCCGCTTTCGCGACAGCGGTTTCAAGAACGGGTTGATCGACGACCTGCAGGTGTTCGATGTCTGCCTGACGGCGGTGGAGGTTGCCGGGACGATACGGCGTGATCCAGGCGACGCGGCCGCCCTCGCATATTTTCTCGCCAGGCATCACCAACCGTCGGTGGCGGCGCGTGCGGAGCTGCGAGCGCTTCGCGAGCAGGAGAACCAGCTGGTCGCTGACATTCCCGAGATCATGGTGATGGAGGAGATGCCGACGCCGCGTCCCGCGCACCTCCTCGCTCGCGGCGCCTACGACGCGCCTGGCATCGTCGTGTCGCGCGAGACGCCGCCGAGCCTTCCGCCATTCCCGAGCGATCAGCCGCGCAATCGCCTCGGCCTTGCGCGCTGGCTCGTCGATCGCCGAAATCCGCTGGCCGCGCGCGTGGTCGTGAACCGGATCTGGCGCATGCACTTCGGCCGCGGCCTCGTCGGATCGCAGGAAGACTTCGGCAGCCAGGGAAAGCTGCCAACCAATCCGGCGTTGCTCGACTGGCTCGCGGGCCGGTTCATGGATGACGGATGGGACGTCAAGGCGCTCCACAGGCTGATTGTTTCTTCTGAGACGTTCCGGCAATCGTCGCAGGCGCCGCGCGAACTGATCCTCCGCGACCCAGACAACCTGCTGCTCGCACGCGGACCGAAGACGCGGTTGATGGCCGAGGAGATTCGCGACAGCGCGCTCGCCGCGAGTGGTCTCCTCAACCGTACGATTGGCGGCCCGAGCGTCAAGCCATATCAACCTGCCGGCCTGTGGGAACAATCCGGTACCGGCAAAACGTACGTTCAGGACAAAGGACTCAAGCTCTACCGCCGCAGCCTCTACACATTCTGGAGACGCACGTCGCCGCCGCCCTCCATGCTGACCTTCGACGGCGTCTCTCGCGAAGTCTGCACCGCCCGGCGCGACATCACGGCGACACCGCTTCAGGCTCTCGTGCTGCTGAACGATCCGCAATTCGTCGAGGCCGCGCGCGTCCTGGCCGAGCGCCTGCTGACGAGGTTCCCGAACGAACCCGACGCCCGGACGAGCGAAGCGTTCCGCGCGCTCATCGGCCGCCAGCCGGACGAGACCGAGGCGCGCATACTCGCGCAGCTGTTTGCCGAGCAGAAGGCGCTCTTCAGTCGAAACCCGGAGAACGCGAGCCGCTGGCTGAGCGCAGGCGATTCGACCTGGGATGAAACGCTGCCCCGGGCGGACTTTGCGGCGATGGCGACGGTTGTGAGCGCGATCATGAATGTCGAAGAGTTCGTGGTGCTGCGATGAGCTGCGACAAATGCACAGGCGCCGTGCCGGCGGCGGGAATGTCGCGCCGCAGCCTGCTCGGTCGTTTCGGCATGGGACTTGGCGGGATCGCCCTGGCGAATCTGGTCAACCCGGCGCGTGCCTTCGCCGGGATCGTCCAGGACCGTGGAGTGTTGGGTGGCCAGCTGCATGTGCCGGCGAGGGCTCGCCGCGTCATCTACCTGTTCATGGCTGGCGGGCCATCGCAGATGGAGACGTTCGACTACAAGCCGTTGCTCAGGCAGCGCAACGGCGAGCAGCTGCCGGACTCGGTCAGACAAGGCCAGCGCCTCACCGGTATGTCTGGCAATCAGTCGTCATTGCCGCTCGCTGGATCCCAGTTCGGGTTCGGCCAGCATGGAGCAAACGGCACGTGGGTCAGCGATCTGCTGCCTCACACAGCCGGCATCGTGGACGACCTGTGCATCGTGCGCTCGATGTTCACCGACGCGATCAACCACGATCCCGCGATCACGTTTTTCCAGACCGGCTCGCAGATCGCCGGCCGACCGAGCATGGGTTCGTGGATTCACTACGGCCTGGGCAGCGACAACGAGGATCTGCCGGCGTTTGTCGTGCTGATTACGCCCGGCAAGGTCGATCAACCCTTGTATTCGCGCCTCTGGGGCAACGGCTTTCTTCCCTCACAACATCAGGGCGTGCAGTTTCGCAGTGGCAAGGACGCGGTGCTCTATCTCGGCAATCCCGATGGCGTGACGCGTGAGGGCCGCCGGCTGATGCTCGACCGGTTGCGCGAATTGCAGGCGCACGCAGCGGAGCGCCTTGGGGATGCGGAGGTGGATGGCCGCATCGCCCAATACGAGATGGCGTATCGCATGCAAGCCAGCGTGCCCGGCGTGATGGACGTCTCAGATGAAACGGCGGAGACCTTCGCCCTCTACGGCAAGGACTCGAGCACTCCCGGAACCTTCGCCGCCAACTGTCTGCTCGCGCGCCGGCTGGCCGAGCGGGGCGTGAAGTTCATCCAGCTGTATCACCAGGGCTGGGATCAGCACGACAATCTTCCGCGCGACATCCAGAGGCAGTGCCGCGAGACCGATCAGGCCAGCGCGGCGCTCATCACCGATCTGAAGCGGCGCGGCCTCCTCGACGACACGCTCGTCGTCTGGGGCGGAGAGTTCGGACGGACGAGTTACTCGCAAGGCAAGCTGACCGCCACCAATTACGGCCGCGATCACCACCCGCGCTGCTTCACCGTGTGGATGGCCGGAGGGGGAGTGAAGCCTGGCCTGGTCTATGGCGCCACCGACGATTTCAGCTATAACGTAACCGACGGCGGTGTGCACGTGCACGACTTCCATGCGACGCTGCTGCATCTTCTGGGAGTCGATCACGAGCGGCTGACCTACTTCTATCAGGGCCGCCGCTTCCGTCTGACCGATGTGCACGGCAAGGTCGTCACGCCGCTCTTGGCGTGAAGGCCGAGAGCCACGGCCAGCAGAGTGGCTCGAGCAAAGAAGGGATAGGAGGATACGTGGAGGCCGGGCTGCTATCGCCGGAGCAATTGTGGCATTTGCCAATATGTGAAGCCGCGCCAGAGCCATTCCATCGGCCCGTAGAGAAATCTCGACAGCCACCAGTGGCTGAAGGCTATCTGCGCCGCGTAGACCACCAGCACGAAGACCACTTGCTGCGCACGCGGCATCCCCCAGTGGCCCATCGCATAGCCGTAAAAGTAAATTGCGCAGATCAGTGACTGGGTGAGGTAGTTGGTCAATGCCATCCGGCCCAGTGGCGCCAACACCCCGATGCGTGCGAACACTGTCCTGCTATGGAGCATGAGCACGACCATGCCGACATACCCCAGGCAGGCGGGAAGATTGCCGATGAGTTGAAAGTCCGACGTGCGATTCCCCAGCCATCGTATCGATCACCCGGTGTGTGAGACATGGCGATCAGGCTACTGAGCAACCCAATCCCAATGCCAATCGGCAAGCCATAAACGGCCAGCTTGCGAAAAAACGGCAGATGGGCGCTCGTGTTCGCCATGACACCCGAGCGCACGAACCACGCCCCGAGCAGGAACATACCAATCAAGACGACCGCGAAGGCGAAATCATCGGCGGCTTTCTCCGGGAACCGGCCGGCACTCCATTTGACCGTCTCCCAATAACTACCGCTGCGTGAAGATGCGTCGTTCCTTTTCCTTTTCCGCTTTCGCTTCGGCGAGTTCCTTCTCCCGCTCAGCCTTGCGTTCCGCGGCGCGCTCCTCCTTGTGTTTTCTCGGGTTTCTTCTCTTCGACTTTCTTGTCCGGAGATGCCTCACCCTTCTCATCCGCTTTCGTGGCGGCGGCCGCAGAAACCACAGCAGCCGGCACAGCGGGTTCAGCGGGTTTTACGATGTCGGCCTTGGCTTCTGTCTTCTCGCTGGCAGGCGGCGCGACGGATGCGTCCGCATTCGTCGGCATTTGCCCGGCCATGGCCAGTCCGGCGTCCGGATCGGGTGCGAAACGCTGAACGAGTCCACCCGCGGTGATCGCTATCGCGAGGAACACATAGAGGCTGACACCCAATCGAACACTGCGTTTCTCCGCCGGTTCGTAGTATTTCCACGATAGCCATCCCGCGGTCAGGAGCAAAGGCCCGAAGACCGAGAGCGGCAGGCGCGGCTCGACGGGTCCATCAGGCAGCAACCAGAAAACCGCCGCCGCGACGATGAGTAGCGAGCCGAGCAACAGCAACAGGAACGAAAACAACGGAACACCACGGCCGCGGATGTTCACGTGTTTTCCACTGCGAAGATAGAGCGCGATCAGCCCGGCCGCCGCAAGGCCGGCCGCGACCGCAAAGATGTCGTTCCAACCGGGAATGAACCCCAGGCCGGCCACAATTGCGATGCCTACGATGAGTGGCTTTGTCTTCCCGTAGAGCACAACCATCAGCATCAACGCGCCGACCGCATAGCTGAAAAGGATGTCGCCTTCCCACAGGAAGACGAAGTGCACCGCACCGAACACGGCCAGGGCCAGCACGCGCCGCAAGTAGACTATCTTGAATTCGCGCCCTGCCCGCTCGGCGCGCGCCATCATCACCGCGAATCCCATGCCGAAGAGCAACGAAAAGATCGTCCAGAATTTGCCCTGCACGAAATACGCGATAAACCAGCTGGCAAACCAGTTGATGCCGGTAAGGCCGCGCGGCATGCCTTCGTCGAGACTGGCAATCGTGCGATTGAAGAACTCGATGTTCATCAGAAAGATGCCGAGTAGCGCAAACCCTCGCACCACGTCGAGGGCTTCGATACGCTGATTCGCGGCAATCGGCGCTAAATCTTCGCTGGGCGAGGCCGGCGTGACTGGCTCCATGCTGATCGCTCCACTCGTCGGATCACCATGCGAGATTGTTTGGCCTGTCATCAAGTGCTTTCGCGTGAGGTCGCTCGATGTCAATATACGCTCATTCCCCCTGAACGTTCAGCCAAGCCCGTCAAGATGTTGGGCGAGGGGATACGCTGCCAATCGTAAGAGCAAGAGGAGGATACGTGGCCTTTACCGTCACGAAGAACCTCATGCTGCCGGCGACCGTCACCGGCTCATGGCCCAGGCCGCGATGGTTCGACGTCAGCATGTGGGCCAAGCCGCTCGACACGTGCATGCTCGACATCCGGTTTCGCGAGAAGTTCCAGGACGCCCTGGCGGTTGTGATCAGCGACGAGGAGCGGGCCGGGCTCGATATCCTGACGCACGGCGACTTTCATTGCGACGAAGACTTCGGTGGCCGCAGCTGGCACCACTACCCGCTCCAGCGCTGGACCGGCTTCGAAGGCGATCACCTCCAGTCCGAGGAAACGCGCAGCGAGTGGCTGCGGTATCCGCCAGGGACGCTCCTCAACGAGATCTACACCGGTTGGCGCTGGCCGCGCGTGACCGGCAAGATCGAGCATCGCCCGCTCGACTACGCCAAGATCTGGCGACTTGCGCAGAGCAAGACACAGAAGCCGGTCCGCTTCGGCACCTGCTGCTCGCAGGTGATGGGTCTCTTTCTCGACATCCACACCGACAAGTACAAGGACAACCGCGAGGTCGTCTGGGACATGGCCGTCGCGATGAACACGGAGCTCCTCGCGCTTCGGGACGCCGGTTGCCGCTGCATCCAGATCGAGGAACCAACGCTGCACTTCATGGCCAACACCTTCGGCGCCAAGCACGAGAAGGTCAAGTTCATGGTCGAGTGCTACAACCGCGAGGTCCAGGGGCTCGACGATGTGGAGATCTGGATCCACACCTGCTGGGGCAATCCCAACATGCAGCGCGTGATGGAGGACACGAGCTACAAGGCGTCGTTCGAGTTGTATCTGAACGAACTCAGGGGCGACGTGTGGACGATCGAAACCAAGGATCGTCAGTTCCGGGACATCGAACTGTTCGGTCGCGACAAGGGCAAGCTGCCGAAGAAGATCTGCATCGGCGCAGTCAGCCACCGCACGCTTCAGGCCGACCGCGCCTCAGAGGTCGCCGATTCCATCCGCACCGCGCTCGAATACATCGCCCCCGAACAGCTGATCGTGTCGAGCGACTGCGGGTTCGGGCGTCAGGGCTGCAACCGGGAGATCGCGTTTCATAAGGCGAGCGCCATCGCTCAGGGTTGCAACATCGTTCGCAAGGAGCTCGGGCTCGCGACGACCTACATTCCTGCCGCCGACCCGGCGCTTCAGATTGACATCGTGCCCAAGACGGCGTCGCGGTGATGGGGTCAGATCTCGATTTTCTACGGTCGCCACAGAGGCGTAGAAAATCGAGATCTGACCCCGCTAGCCCCCGAGCGACGCCGCGACGATCCGCTGCGCCTCGCTGACGATCTCCTGCAGGTGCGCCTCGCTCCTGAAGCTCTCCGCGTAGATCTTGTAGATGTCTTCGGTTCCGGACGGTCTCGCCGCAAACCAGCCGCTCGCGGCGACGACTTTCAGGCCATCGATGGGCGCGTCGTTCTCGGGAGCGCGGGTCAGTGTCGCCAGGATTGGCTCGCCAGCCAGGCTGGTCGCTGACACCGCGTCTGGCGAGAGCTTCTGCAGCTGCGCCTTCTGCTGCGGCGTGGCGGGCGCGTCGATTCGCGTGTAGTGCGGCGCGCCATACCTGGCTTCGAGCTGCCGATAGTGCTCGCCGGGATCCTTGCCGGTGCGCGCGGTGATCTCGGCGGCCAGGAGCGCCATGATCACACCGTCTTTGTCCGTCGTCCACACCGTGCCATCGCGACGCAGGAAGCTCGCCCCGGCGCTCTCTTCGCCACCGAAGCAGATGCGGGCCTCGTAGAGCGGCGCGGCAAACCACTTGAAGCCAACCGGCACCTCCGCAAGACGCCGACCCGCACCGGCGGTGACGAGATCGATCATCGTGCTGCTGACGACGGTCTTGCCAATGGCCGCGTCGCGCGGCCAGGCCGGCCGGTTGGCGAGCAGATACTGGATGGCAACCGCCAGGTAATGATTCGGATTCATCAATCCAGCCGACGCCGTCACGATGCCGTGCCGGTCGGCATCCGGGTCGTTGCCAACCGACACCTGAAAACGATCCTTCAGCGCCACCAGGCCCGCCATCGCGTAGGGACTCGAGCAGTCCATCCGGATTCTGCCGTCGTGGTCGAGCGTCATGAAGGAAAACGCCGGGTCGATGGCGGAGTTGACGATCGTAATCTTCAGGCCGTGGCGCGCCGCGATCGCCTGCCAGTAGGGAAGCGACGCGCCGCCCAGTGGATCGACGCCGATGGTCACGCCGGCATCGCGGATCGCGTCGATGTCGACGACTGCGTTCAAATCGTCGACGTAGGGGAGTACCAAATCCTCATGATGCGTCGTTGACGCCTTCGTCGCGTCGGCGAGCGGAACGCGCTTGACGGCGCTGTTCTTTGCGGCGAGCAGTTCGTTCGCTCGCTGCTGAATCCGCCCCGTCACGTCCGTATCAGCCGGACCGCCGTGCGGCGGGTTGTACTTGAAGCCACCGTCCTCCGGCGGGTTATGTGATGGAGTGATCACGATGCCGTCGGCCAGGTGGGTCGAGCGGCCGTGATTGCGCGCCAGGATCGCCCGTGAAATGACGGGTGTCGGCGTGAACCCGCCGTCGCGCTGGATGATGGTCTCGACGCCGTTGCCCGCCAGAACTTCGAGGGCAACGTCCTGCGACAACGCCGACAAGGCGTGCGTGTCCATGCCCATGTAGAGCGGGCCATCGATCGATTGGCCCGCCCGATAATCGCAAATCGCCTGGGTGATCGCGGCAATGTGCGCGGCGGTCAGGCTGCCGTCGAGCGGCGTCCCGCGATGGCCGCTGGTGCCAAACTTGACCCGCTGCCGTGGGTCGTTCGGATCGGGCGTTCGATCGAGAAACTCGCGCTCGAGCTTCGCGACATCGATGAGAACGTCGGCAGGCGCAGGTTTACCCGCCAGCGGATGCAGTGCCATGGCTGCGACCTCCGTGTACGCTCTGACCACAATACACCGTTGCGTCGACTCAACAATCGCGATAGGTCTGCCAACACGCCGACGGAGACCGGGCTTGTCTTGGTCCGGCTGAAGCCGGACACTACGAACACGATGGCGTTCTCGCATTCCTCACGCGGCCGACTCACCCTCAAGGATCTCGGGCGGTTCCCCGGCGATACGCTCTTCGATCGCCTGGCCCGGACGGTGTGCGATGCGGGCTGTCTCCCGCGCAAGGAGCTCTACGAGGCCTGGGAGATGGCGCGGCGCACGCGCCGGCTCTTTCGTGGCGGACGGATCGTCGACCTCGGCGCCGGTCATGGACTACTCGCGCAGGTGATGCTGATCCTCGACGACACGTCTCCGAATGCTCTCATCGTCGACAAGACGCTGCCTGCGTCGAGCGCGCGATTGCACGAGTCGCTGGTGAAGCAATGGCCGCGGTTGTCTGGACGCATCACGTTCGTGGCACGCGCGATCGACGATGTCGAGATCGGGCCGGCTGACGTGGTGGTGTCGAGCCACGCGTGCGGACGGCTGACCGACCACGTGCTCGAGCGCGCCGTGGCCGCGACCGCGCGCGTCGCCGTCCTGCCGTGTTGCCACGATCTTGCGGCATGCGATGCGGGCGCGCTGTCGGGATGGGTCGACGGTCCCGTCGCGATCGATATCATGCGGGCCGTCCGTCTCGAGCAGCGCGGCTATCGCATCTGGACGCAGCGCATTTCGGCTGCGGTCACGCCGAAGAACCGGCTTTGCTGGGCTCCGATCCGTCGGCCACGCAACGCAGACGCAGACGCGAGCCTGTTCTCTGCGCTCGGGCTCCGGTGAGCCCTGGGGGGCTGGGTCCGTAAACCGTTCGGGGCCCCTTCCCGTCAAAGTAAGGCGATGAGCACCCTTCTGTCTGATCTGCGTTTTGCCTTCCGCGGGCTGCGTCGGAGCCCACTCTTCACGATCGTGGCGATTCTGTCGCTGGCCCTGGGAATTGGCGCAAATTCCGCCATTTTCACGCTCATCGATCAGGTGCTGCTCCGGAAGCTGCCGGTGACCAGGCCTGATGAGCTGGTCATGCTCTATCAGCAGGGCGCGCACAACGGCAGCAACATGGGCCAGCGGATGCACTCGTATCCGATCTACCAGGACTACCAGCAGCGCGCCGAACCGCTCGCGGAGGTTCTCTGCCGTCGCATGGTCCCCGCGTCGGTGAGCGTCGACAATCGAACCGAACGCCTGCAGGCCGAGCTGGTATCGGGAAACTACTTTTCGATGCTCGGGGTCAAGCCCGCGATCGGGCGCGTCTTCAATTCCCAGGAAGACGATCAGGTCTACCAGGGGCATCCCGTCGTCGTGTTGAGCTACGACTACTGGGTCAGCCGGTTTGCGCGCGATCCGAACGTCATCGGCAAGAAGATCCTCGTCAACGATTCGCCGATGACCATCGTCGGCGTGTCGGCGGCGGGATTTGCAGGCATCGACCCACCCAGTCGCCGCAGATTCGAGTGCCGGTGCTCATGAAACCGGTGATGATGCCCGAGTGGACCTGGCTGCGGGTGGACGATCGGCGCGCGCGCTGGGTGCAGGTGTTCGCGCGGCTGAAACCTGGCTACACGGTTGAATCCGCCGCCGCGCCACTGCAGGGCCTGTTCACGCAGATCCGGACCTACGAGTCGACGCTCCCTGCCGCGAAGGACTGGTCGGCGTTTTCGCGCGACCGGTTCATGAAGGGTCAGTTGCTCGTGACGCCCGCGGCGATGGGCTATTCGCCGCTCCGCAACGATTTCTCGACGCCGCTCGTCGTGCTGATGTGCATGGTGGGGCTGGTCCTCCTCATCGCGTGCGCCAATGTCGCGAATCTGCTCATCGCTCGCGGATTCATGCGGCAGAGGGAGATTGCCGTCCGCCTCTCGCTCGGCGCGTCACGCGGCCGGCTGGTGACGCAGTTGCTCGTCGAGAGCCTCGTCCTGTCGTTCGCCGGAGGCGTCGTCGGCCTCATTCTCTCTTTCGTGCTGACGCGAGGGCTGCTCGCCCTGATTCCTTCCGATGGACAACCGCTCCTCATCCGCCCTGAGCCGGACCTTCGCATCCTGGCATTTACACTCGGCCTGACCTGCCTGACCGGCATCGTCTTCGGCCTCCTTCCGGCGCTGCGCGCGAGCCGGCCGGATCCGTGGACGACGTTGAAGGACACCGTCGGGTCGATCGCCGGCACCGGCGGATCGCTCTTCCTGCGAAAAGGGCTCGTGACGGCGCAAGTCGCGCTGAGCTTCCTGCTGCTGTTCGGCGCCGGTCTCTTTGTCCGCAGCCTCCAGAATCTGCAAGGCACGGAAACAGGTGTGGCGCTCGACAACCTCGTCACGTTCCAGTTGTCGCCGGCGCTCAATGGGTACGACACTCCGCGCGCCGTCCAGTTCTATCAGAGCCTGCTCGAACGCCTGGTTCGGCGCCGGGCGTCACGTCTGCAGGCATGGCCGCCGTACCGATCCTCAGTGGGAGCGAGTGGGACAGCTCGATGTCGGTCGAGGGTCACCGCCCGGCTGACGGGGAGGATATGCAGGCGTTCATGAACGCGCTGTCGCCTGGCTATTTCAAGACGATGAAGATCCCGTTCCTCGAAGGCCGTGACTTCGAGCGGATGGACTTCAAGGAGAATTCGAACGTTGCGATCGTCAATCGCAAATTCGCCGAACACTTTTTCAAGGGCACGAGCGCCGTCGGCAAGCACCTCGGGCAGGGCGTCGGGCCAAACACCAAGTTGACCATCGAGATCGTCGGCGTCGTTTCCGATTCGCTCTACGAGGGCCCGAGAGAGGGCGTGCGGCGGCAGGTGTTCGTCCCTCACTTCGGGTCGAGCAGCGCCGCGATTTACGTGCGCACGACGATGCCTTCGTCGGCGGCGTACAGCCTCGTGCGTGGCGAAGTGCGGCAGCAGGATGCGACGATGCCGGTCTACGACCTCAAGACGCTCGAGGCGCAGCTCGACGAAACGCTCCTGACCGACCGGTTGATCGCATTGCTGTCGGCTGGGTTCGGGCTGCTCGCCACCGTGCTCGCGTCGGTCGGCCTCTACGGCGTGATGGCCTTCGTTGTCGCACGTCGCAAGAAAGAGCTGGGCATCCGCCTTGCGCTCGGCGCACAGCCCGGCCTCGTCATCTGGCTCGTCATGCGCGAAGTGCTGGTGCTGCTCGCGATCGGTCTGGCCATTGGCATTCCGGCCGCCATGCTGCTTGGACGCTACGTCTCGTCCCAGCTCTACGGCATCCAGGCGCACGATCCGTTGATCGCGAGCTCGACGACGATTCTCCTCACGCTCGTGTCGGCTGCCGCCGGATTGATCCCCGCTCACCGGGCGAGCCGGATCGATCCGATCCTCGCGCTGCGACACGAATGAGACAGTCGACAGTCGACGATCGACAGTCGGCAGTCACAGTCGTCAGTCGTCAGCTGAGCTGATAGCTGACAGCTGATAGCTAGAGGAACCGCTGCAGGAAGGCAATGATCTCCTGTCGACCTTCCGCGGTCTCTTGGTGTCCGACGTCGTAGCGGAGCAGCTTCCATCGTTCGGGATGGCCCATCGCGGCATAGGTGCGGGTGAGCTCGCGATCGATGATGTCGAGTCCCTCGACCGGCGTCAGCTTGTCCTGCAGGCCGGCGAGGCCGAGGTGGGCGCGCGGAGCGATGAGCTCGTTGATCTGTGCCGTGGTGAAGTGCTTGAGGAGGCCCGGCACGTAGTAGTAGACACCGTGGCCGCTGAGGCCCTTCTTCGCGACGAGCGTGTCGAAGTCGGTCAGGCAGCAGATGTCGACCGTCACTTTCACGCGCTCGTCGAGCGCGGCGAGCCACCACGCCATGGTGCTGCCCATCGACATGCCGAGCGTGGCGATGCGCGCGGCATCGACGTCCGGCCGCGCGACCAGCCAGTCCATCGCGCGCAGGCTGTCGTACACCATCATGCCCCACAGGACCTGCCCCTTCCACAACATGCCTTTGAACATGTCGAGCTCGGTCGTATGGCTGCGCTCGCCGAACACCCAGTGATCGATCGCGAGTCCGACATAGCCAAGATCGGTCAGGACCTTCGCGTACGGAACCGGCTGGAGGTACGAACGGCCTTCGATGAACTCCTTTTTGCCGATCGTGTAGCCGCCGCCGTGTGAATGATCGAAGAGCACGGCCGGGGCCCTGCCAGCCAGTCCTCGCGGTCGTGCCAGATACGCTGGGACGTTCTCGATGCCGTTGAGGTCGAGGTCCCAGGTTTCGAGGACGTAACCGTCGCGCTCTTCCTCGGCGCGTTTTTTCCACCAATCGGCCGCTTCCGATCGGGCAAGTCGCCGAGCAGCGAGTAGAGCTCTCGGCGCCGGGCCTCCGGCGATTGGGGAGCGGCAGCCATCGGTCGCCTTTCCATCCGTTTCTCCCGCTGCGGGTCAACGACCTGCGACCCGAGCGCGCTGACCGGCGCGAGCGAGGCCAGGCCGGCGAGCGTCAGGATGTCACGTCGACGGAGATGTTGGTTCGCCATGGGAGGAGGATACACATTTTCGCGCCACGTCGGAGGATCCTGAGCGCGCGGAGAAGATCTCACGGAGGAACGGAGCCGAGAACAGTGGGAGACGCGCGGAGGCTGAGGCTGGAGCTATCGGCGATCGACGTCACAAGCAGATTGAGCGGAATGCTTGCGATCTCGACCTCGCATCACCCGCAGCCGGTACGCCAGCCGCGAGTCCCTCGAGCAGCCTCCGCGCGTCTCCCACTGATTCAGCTCCGTGCTCCGCGGTGAAAACCGTTGCCTCCGTCACCTCCCCGTTGCCTCCGTCACCTCTTGGCGCGACAATGAGCCGCCATGAGCGTGCGCGTCGTCCGCCTCGGCACTCCCCGGCTTCCAAAAGAAGGCACTCGGATTGGAACTGTCCGCCGGCCGCCACGGGGCGTGCCGAAAGCCCAGTTCTCGACCGAGAACTGGTATGACGTCTGGTTTCCAACGCTGGCCCCGAGCGTCGCGACCATGAAACTCGGGCAGGCGGCCTCGACGGCCTCGCAATGGGCGTCGTTTGCGAAGAAGTACAAGGCCGAAATGACGGCGCCCGAAGCCAGGCGCAGCCTGGAATTGCTGGCTGTTCTGTCACATACGGCCGATTTTTCTGTGGGCTGCTACTGCCAGGACGAAGACCGGTGCCACCGCTCCATCCTGAAACAGCTGCTCGTCGAACACGGCGCGAAGGTCGAGTAATGTCACCTTTGCCGGTGGCCGCAACCCGAGGCCGTCGAGCTATCGTCGTAGTCTGGTTGTCCAGTTCAGGTCCACCGTGATGGGCAGGGACGCGCCGCGGTTCTCGACGTTGACGAGGAAGCGCTGTCCGTCTTTCGTATCGTACTGGCTCCCGCGCGCGAGGACGCTGAAGAGCGGTGTCGGAACACCTGGACGTCCGTCAGGCGAGATGGCTACTGCCATCAGCCGGCCGTCGGGTACCGTGGCGCCGAACACCATGGTCGACGCCGTAGCCAGGTAGTAGAGCTCGCGGCTGTCGCGCCTCCACCTCGGGCTTAGGCCGCCTGCCGTTGACACTCGCAGCCTTTCACTGCCCACACCGACTCCGCGCAAATAGACTTCATTCCGCCCGGACTCGGTCGAGACATACGCCAGCCATTTGCCGTCACCAGACACGACTCCATCCGTATCGTCGAAGGGCGTGTCGACCAGCCGTTGGGGGGTGCCATCGCCCGACACCGCGACACGCATGAGATCGCTACGAGTCGCTGGCGTGAAGTCCTGATAGATGATGAAGGTTCCTTCCGGACCGTTCGACCAGTCCGATATGAACTGCACCGCTCCGCTCGGCGGCAGGATCGCTTTGGCCTCGCTCGAACTAATCAGATCCTTCACGTGGACGTGCGGCGCCCCGGCCCGGGCGGAGGCGAACGCCACCTGCTTGCCGTCCGGTGAGAAGACCGGTGTCCAGTCGGCCATCGGGTCCCTTGTTACGAACGAGGACTTCGCGCCGCGTCGCAGGTCGAAGAGTGCGATATCCGTCGTCCCGCTTCTGCGATCGAGAATGTCGACGGCAACCTTCTCGCCATCGGGCGACAGACGCGGGAAAAAAAAGTTGGCTGCATCCCCAACTTGATCGAGTTCAGTTCCGTCGCGCCTATACCAAACGAGCCGCGACGACGTGTCCCCAGCCTGGTAGCTCAGGACTCCACTCTTTGCCACAGAAAAATCAGACTGACCAAGGTCGCGAAAGTACACCAGGTCTTCTGCGATCGCAGTTGGGTCGCCGGTCGCGCGCTTGGTGCGCAAGTCGAACGACTGCGCCATCAGAATGCTTTCCCGCGCGAAGAGCAGGTACCCCGGCTCCGCGTAAACCGCTCTGGAGGCCGCCTGCAACACCGCGTGCGTCTCTGAGGACTCCAGGGAACCGATGCGTATTTCGCTTGGCGCTCCGACATTGAGCGAGTAGTAGAGGAACGTCCGCCCGTCTGGCAGGAAGGACGGCCAAAGCGTGAACGCCCCGCGATCGCCGCCTGGCCCTGGCGCCAAAGCCACAACGGGCTCCGCTCCCGGTGACGCCTGCACTTTTAGGAGGCCGTCCAATCCAGCGAACAGGATCGTGTTCTCGATCCCCCAGGTGCCGGCCAGCCAGGGATTCGTGGTTCGGGCTCCCGGGACGGCACAGATAGTCTGCGGAGCGCCCGCGGCAACCGCGACCCGCTTCAACTTTCCATCGGCGAAGAACCCAATCCATTGACTGTCTGGCGACCAGAAGGGACCCGAGGCGCCATCGGTTCCGCTGAGCCGCACGGATCGGGTCGAGTCGAGGCGACGCAGATACAGGTGTGGCGCTTGCCCGGTCGTCACGACCATCGCCAGCATCTTGCCGTCCGGTGAGATGGCGGACGAAATACCGAGGATTCCCTGAAACGCGCCGCCATCTGGCGCCGCAATCTCGAAGCTGACGGAACGCGGTTCGGGACGATCGCGGCGGAGCAACACCATCGGCAGCGCCGCCGTGGTCAGAACGAAGAAGCCTGCGATCACCCAGGCGATCCGAGCGCGGTTTGCTCGCGCGGTCGCCGCGCCGGCAATCATCGGCGTCTGGCCCGAGTGGTTCGTGACTCCTTCAAGCGCGAACGCGGCGTCTCGCGCGGACTGGAATCGCTGCTCCGGACTCTTTTCCAGGCAGTGGCGCACCACGCGGTCAAGGACAGGGGCCATCCCATCTCCCGTGGGAAGATCGGGCGGCTCGTCTGTCAGGATCGCGTTGAGGGTTTCGACAGACGAGTCACGTTTGAACGCCCGCTTGCCGGCGAGCATCTCGTAGAGCACGGCGCCAAAGCTGAAAATATCCGACCGGTGATCGACGCGCTGCCCCCGCACCTGCTCGGGCGACATGTAGCCCACCGTGCCGAGCACGAGGCCGGGATCGGTCTCGGCGCGCTCGGTCAGAGAGTCGCCGCCTTCGACTGGCTCGCGTTCAGCGAGCTTCGCGATGCCGAAGTCGAGAATCTTCACGCGGCCGTCTCGCGTGACGAACAGGTTCTCCGGCTTGAGATCGCGATGGACGATGCCGCGCTCGTGCGCGGCGGCAAGACCTCGCGCGATCTGAATGGCGTAGTCGATAGCGCGTCGAGCTGGCAGTGGCGCGCCAGTCAACTGCTCGCGCAAGGTCGTTCCTTCGAGTAACTCGCAGACGACGTAAGGCGAGCGGTCGTGGTCGCCTACATCATGAACTACGAGGACGTTCGGGTGATTGAGAGCGCCGGCAGCACGCGCCTCCTGCGCGAAACGCCGAAGCCGATCGGCATCGTCAGAGACTGAGCGCGGCAGGATCTTGATCGCCACGTCGCGCCCGAGCCGGGTGTCTCTGGCGCGGTAGACTTCCCCCATCCCGCCCGCGCCAACCGCTCCGATGACTTCGTAGGGACCGAGCTTTGTGCCGGCCGTGAGAGACATGGCTGGCGGCATTGTAAGCCGCAACGAAAATAACTAAAAAAAAAAGGAGACTATCGTCGTAGCCTGGTTGTCCAGTTCAGGTCGACCGTGACGGGCAGCGCTGCGTTGCGGCTCTCGACGTTGACCAGGAAGCGCTGGCCGCCCTTCGTATCGAACTGGCTTCCGCGCGCGCGGACGGAGAACAGTGGTGTCGGAACACCTGGACGTCCGTCTGGCGAGATGCTCACCGCCATCAGCCGACCGTCGAGCACCGTGGCCCCGAACGCCATCGTCGAGGCGGTCGCCAGGTAGTAGAGCTCGCGGCCGTCGCGCCTCCACGCCTGCCGTTGACACTCGCAGCCTTTCACTGCCCACACAACTCGCGCAGGGTCGTTCCTTCGAGTAACTCGCAGACGACGTATGGCGAGCGGTCGTGGTCGCCTACGTCATGAACCACGAGGACGTTCGGGTGATTGAGGGCGCCGGCAGCACGAGCCTCCTGCGCAAAACGCCAGAGCCGATCGGGATCGTCAGAGACTGAGCGCGGCAGGATCTTGATCGCGACATCGCGCCCGAGCCGCGTATCCCTGGCGCGGTATACCTCGCCCATCCCGCCCGCGCCAACCGCGCCGATGACTTCGTAGGGACCGAGCTTTGTGCCGGCCGTGAGAGACATGGCTGGCGGCATTGTAAGCCGCAACGCGGTATTCCCTGACGGGTCGTGGACTATGCTGTGAGCCGTGACCCCGACAGAGACCCGAGCCCCAGCCGTCAACACGCCGCGCCAGGTGCTGTTTGCCAGCCTGGTCGGCACGACGATCGAGTTCTTCGACTTTTACATCTACGCGACCGCCGCGGTGATCGTCTTTCCGCGGTTGTTCTTTCCGGCCTCCGATCCCGCCTCGGCCACACTCGCGTCGCTCGCGACGTTTGCGATTGCGTTCATGGCCCGTCCGGTTGGCTCGGCGCTGTTCGGCCACTTCGGCGACCGCGTCGGCCGCAAGACGACCCTCGTTGCCGCCCTCCTGACGATGGGAGTTTCCACGGTCGCGATCGGCGCGCTGCCGACCTACCAGACGATCGGCGTTCTGGCGCCGCTCCTGCTCGCGATCTGCCGTTTCGGCCAGGGGCTCGGGCTCGGCGGCGAGTGGGGCGGCGCGGTGCTTCTCGCCATCGAGAACGCGCCCCCGGGAAAGCGCGCGTGGTACGGGATGTTCCCGCAGCTGGGCGCGCCGATCGGGTTCTTCTTCTCAGGAAGCGTGTTCCTCGCGCTGTCGCGATGGCTGACCGACGAGCAGTTTTTCTCCTACGGCTGGCGTATCCCCTTCCTCGCGAGCGCGGTGCTCGTCCTTGTCGGACTCTATGTCCGGCTCACGATCACTGAGACTCCAGTCTTCCAGGAGGCAGTGACCCGGCGCGAGCGGGTGAAGGTGCCGATGGTCGCGGTCTTCCGCCACTATCCCCGAACCCTCGTCGTCGGCATCATGTCCTCGCTTGCGACTTTCGTCCTCTTCTACTTGATGACCGTCTTCGCGCTCGCCTGGGGCACCACTGCACTCGGCTACAGCCGCGAGGAGTTCCTCTTGATGCAGCTCGTCGGGATCGTGTTTTTCGCGCTGACGATTCCTTTGTCCGCGATCTTCGCGGAACGGGGCCGCCGCATCACGCTCATCGCTGTCACCGTCGCGATCGGTTTGTTCGGACTGGTGATGGCGCCGCTGTTCCTCGCCGGCAGCATCGGGGCGGTGCTGACGATGATCATTGGCCTGTCGTTGATGGGGTTGACCTACGGACCGCTGGGCACGGTGCTGTCGGAGCTCTTTCCGACGTCTGTGCGCTACACCGGCAGCTCCTTGACGTTCAACTTTGCCGGCATCTTCGGCGCGTCGCTGGCGCCGTACATTGCGACGTGGCTCGCCAAGACCTACGGTCTGCAGTACGTCGGCTACTACCTTTCGGCAGCGGCTGGATTGACGCTCGTCGGGTTGCTGGCGATACGCAGAGACGAAAGACGAACAGCTGGCCTAGTCTGCGGCGCGTCGTGAGAGTCGGTGCCTGCGTGCGGCCCGGAACCGACTTCGATTGTTGCCGCGGCTGCGGAACCTCAGTCGATTACCTCCGACTCAATTGCCAAGTCCCGAACAGTCGCACGGGAACGGGAGAATTCGGTGTGATGAGCGTTGTGTCGGCAATTCCACCCAATTCGCCTGATTGAGGGCTCACGCCGCGAAAGTTGACCTTGAGATTGTCTACGCCCACGGACTTGGGGTTGGAAAAGGCGAGTTCACGCTTGCTCACTGCGAGGTCCTGCAGGTCGAATGACTCGTCCGTGAAGTCCTTGCTGTTGTACTTCAGCTCCAGATGGCCTTTCCACGCTGCGCCGTCGTGTTGAAGCTGCAGCACCATCTCCACCGGCCCCACGGGGTAAAACAAGATCTTGCCCTTCCATGTTCCCGCTAAGCCTTCAACAGTAAGCTCGGCGCCAGCGGGAAGCGGTGGCGGCACGGGAGCGGGAACAGGCGAGACCTTCGGATAGCCCCCATTTCTCTTGAGCTGCTGATATGACTCCCAAGCGGCGGCTTGAATCGCCTGCGCTTGCGCCGGCGGCAAATCCACGAGCACCGCGGTCTTTTCGCGTTCGGGTTTTTCCGTCTCGAGATTCACTGGAATGCCCTGTATCTTCGCTGGAAGGCCAAGGGGACTCTTCTGAAATAGCGTGGCATAAAGGGTGACCGCGGCAAGATAACTGCCCGCAGGTGATGGATGTGAGCCGTCCCCTGCAAACAGTTCAATCGCAGGCTGACGCTGGCGTAGCCGTGACCAAGCAGGCCCAACAGGTGCCACGAGCGACGCGCTGTCTCTGGCCGATCGCATGTAGGCGTAGTTCAGCGCTGCTTGATCTTCGGGTATCGCTCTTCGGGCCCATGTAAGATAGAAAACCGGCGTGCCGCCCGCTTTTCGAATCTCGGCTGCCCACTTGATCGCGTATGGCCTGAAGATTTCGTCTGTGGTGACGCGCGGTTTGCCTTCAAGGTAGTAGTTCACTCCGAGTGTGCTCTGGTCTTGAAGCACGACGATAGTCCCACTTGCTTTCGTGCAGTGCTTTCAGCGCCTCTCCTTTTTCCCAGTGGTCTTTGAGCTTCCATCCACCAGGAGCGATCATTCGAGTCTCAATCCGACGCTGCAGGCCGACCTCGGCCAACTTCGTGAGTATTTCTGGCAAGTTGTTGAAGTAGACGTAGCTGTTGCCGACAAACAGCACCCTCGTCACGGGCGACTCGGGCTGAGCAACCACGACAGAGACGAGCAACAGGAAGATTGACAGGATCGCGGCCACTCTTTGAGAGAGTAGTCGGAGGTCCACACGCAGTTGTGCCATTTGCCGCTCCTCTCGCGCCTCGTGGCGAGTGTCGCTGGATCTATCCGTCGGAACCGCTTTCACCACGGGCTAGTCTAGGCAATTGCCAGCGTCGCGGCGTGCTTGCGAACCTGCCATAGCGTTCGACGGCCTCGTCGAGCGCCCGCTTCTCGGGCCTGGCCAGCGGCTTGAACGGCCGGACCGTGATGATGATGCCCCGGTTGGTGAGTGTCCGCCGCCAGGCGCCTCGCAGGATGCCGTCGATTGCGAGCTGGTGCGGAAACCGCAGGAATGCGTCTGCAGGCGGCTGAGCCGCGGGGTCTCGAAAGAGACCGCGATCGCGCAAGGCATTCATGAGCTCGTCGTAGTTGGGCAGCAGGTGGACGATTGGAGTGGCCGCCTGCGCTGGCGATCGACGCACTCGCGCCGGAGGCACGGACCAATAGGTCAGGCCGTTCACCGTCTCGGAGACGACGGCGCGCCCGAGCATGTCCAGGCCGCTCTTCGCCAGCTTGACCGTAAGGCCCGACCACCACACGAAATCCCGCAACGTCGCGGGTCCGTGACTCGCGAAGTACCGCTTCGTCAGCTCCGCCAGGGCTTCGTCGTTCGGTGAGCGCGCGAGTCTTCGGCGCGCGTTCCTCGAGCAGCGCGTAGGTGAACTGCTTGCCCAGCCGCGGGCCGCTGCAGATCACGCCTTCGAGCTCCGCATCCATCACCAGGTAGGCCAGCCGCACTCCAGCGCCGGGAATGCCCGCCCGGTCGAGCACGGCGGCCAGCTCGGCACGCGTCAGATGCCGTCCGCCCGCAAGCGCGCGTTCCATGACCTTGCGGCAGCGTGCGAGGCTCCTGTCGTCGAGCCCAGTCTTGCGGCAGTAATGCCGGTTGCCGGCGAGAATCGCGCGGCGCCGTCAGCGTCGAGCATCCAGCGGATGTCCTTCGGCGCAACGAAATGCCAGGTCGGCCGAAGGATGTGCGTTCGAAGGATGTCGCCCCGATCGAAGGCGCGATCGACGTCCGCGTCGGTGAGCGCAGGTGCGCGAAGCGCCAGTGCCCACTTGGCGCCGGCGTAGTCCTGCGACTGGACGGCGCCGAGCCAGGAGACGATCTCGACCGGCTTTTTCAGATCAGATCGAACGAGCTTCTGATTCAGGAGTCGTTGGCCGACGATGTCGAGTTTCAATTGTGACCTCTCTCCCGACGTTACCCGGCCACAGCGCTCAGTCCGAACGTTTTCCACTCGTCCAAAAGCTCTCTCACCGCAGAGCACGCCGAGCACGCAGAGCCAAACAAGGTTGGTTTCTCAGCGATCTCTGCGCTCTCTGCGGTGAGAGGCTTTTGGGGGCAGTTCGGCGTTTGAGGGAGTACCTACCGCCCGGCGTAGTACTGCTTATACATCCCGCGACGAAAGATAAATCCCCCGAGCGGCCCAAACCACTGCAGCACGTAGTGCATGTAGCCGAGATCGATCATCTCAATCAGGTTGCCGTCGAAGTCCCTGGCAAAAAAGAATGTGTGCCCTCGCGGCGATCGTTCGGGCTTGCTCACGCATTCCACGCCCTTGCTGACGAGGTAGTCGTACCACTTCTGCGTATTCCTGACGTTGAAGCTGAAATGGGTCAGGCCGACGCGATTCCAGGGGATGGCCTGCGCGGCAGCTGCGGCTGAAACTCGAAAATCTCGAGGATGGCGCCGCCGGGCACTCGCACCCAACCGATCTTGCAGGACGGCGCGGCGCCCTCGGCATGCCCGACATGATCAACATGGAAGAACGAACGCACGCGGTCTGGTGGCGTGTCGGCAACGCCGACGAGCGGGCAGCCGAACACGTCCCAGTAAAACTGGACGAACCGGTTGAAGTCCGAGACGGTGATGCCTACGTGACTGAACGATCGCGCCTTCATCTGGTCTCCATCACGAAAGATCGGTCGCCATGATATGGTCCGCCACCCGGAGCGCTTGCGCGACGATGGTCAGGCCGGGGTTGACAGCGGCAGACGAGGGGAAGAACGACGCGTCGACGACAAACAGGTTCGAGACGTCGTGGGCGCGGCAAAACGGATCGAGAACCGACGTTCGCGGGTCAGTGCCGAAGCACAGCGTGCCGCACTGATGCGTGGTGTTCTTGCTCTTGTGCGAGTGGGTCATCACTTTCCAGAATCCCAGCCGGTGAAGCATGCGCGTCGTCTCTTTGACGAGCATCTGATGCGCGGCGAGATTATTCGGGCGGTAGAGCAGCCTGATCCGACCGTCACCAGCGATCGTGACCCGGTTGTCCTCGCGCGGAAGATCCTCTGACATCGCGAGCCAGTCCACGCCACGCGACACCCAGACGTCGTACGCCCGCACCGGAACCCAAGGGACCACGGTCTGCGCCATGACGCCGTGCGTGCGGCCCTGCGACTGGATGTGGCCGAGTGGGTATCTGGTGCGAGGTCCGCGGAAATAAAAGTCGTTGATGGCGACAGTCTTCTGAAAGATGGTGTCGTTCTTGCGCAGCGGATTGAACCCCTGCATCATCGTCGCCAGATGGGCCATGTATCGCCGGCCGACGAGGCCCGACGAGTTCGCGAGACCATTAGGCTGCGCGCCGTTCGCGGATCGCAGCAACAGCGCCGCCGAATTGACGGCGCCGCATGACACGACGACCAGCAGATGCGCCGACGCGAATCGTCTCGCCGTTCCGCTCGACCTCGACCGCCTCGACCTTCCTGCCGGCCGAATCGGCGATGAGCCGGAGCGCCCGCGCGTTGGTCCATAGCTCGACATTGGGGCTCGTCAGCGCCGGCTCGATGCCGCAGACCTCGGCATCGCTCTTCGCGTGGATTCTGCACGGGAAGGAATTGCAGGTGCTGCACAAAATACAGCCTCCCGGCTCACCTGGTCGTATCAGCCCGAGCGGCAAGTAAGAAGGATGCAGGCCCTGTCGCCGGAGCGCGTCGACGATCTCGGCCATCGCCGCCGAGTGCTGAATCGGCGCGTAGGGAAACGGCCCTCGCGGCGGCTCCGTCGGATCGCTGCCGCTCTCTCCATGCACGTGATAGAGCTGCTCGGCACGCTCGTAGTACGGCTCGAGCGTGTCGTAGTCGATCGGCCAGGCAGGAGACTCTCCGTCCATGTGCTCCATCGCCTGAAAGTCCTCGCGACGGAGCCGATAAAGCACGCTGCCCCAGAACTTCGTGTTGCCGCCGACGCCGTAGTGTGTGTACGGCAGGAACTCGTCCCCTCGTCCATCGAGCCAACGTTCGGTCGCGCGGTAGCGGAGATGCTTCCAGACCGCCTCTGGATTCCAGTTATCCGGCTCCTGAGGCACCGCCTCGCCTCGTTCGAGCACGAGGACCCGGGCGGAACTGTTCGACAGCGCCCGCGCCATGGTCCCGCCGCCGGCGCCGCTGCCGATGATGATGACGTCGTAGTGAGGTGTCACTGCCCGATGTGTGTATAACCACGGCCGGCCGGAGCCGGACCGATGGTGGCGTAGATCTGATCCATGAGCCGCTGATCCTCGATCGCGCGCTCGAGACTCATCTCCGGCGCGCGGCCGTCGCGGATCGAGCCGACGAAATCGCGATACATCGCGCGGTAGCCACGGATGTCACGGAAGCCGGGGAACACCAGCCTGGGAAGCCCCCGGCCGCGGACCAGGATCACCGCGCCGTTCGACTCGAATGAGATGACGCCCTGGCGGCCGAGCAGCTTGGACAGGCGGAGTCCCCGCAAGAGCGACGGGATTTCGCGCGAGTAGTACAGCGCCCCGACCGCGCCGTTGTCGTAGCGGAAGGCAACCATCATGCTCTTGACCCGAGTGTCCGGGCCGTCGCGCGGCACGTCCGGCCGAAAGCCCTGGATCGACGTGATCGTCGGGCCAAGGCTGCCGGCAAGATGCAGCCAGTGGATGCCTTCCTCGAAAAATGCGTCGCCACCCGCCATCGTTTCGTCGTTGCGCCAGTCGCCGGCCGACTTCAGGCGATGCGCCACAGTCGTGAAATGAGCGAACACCATCTCGCCGATGACGTCCTCTTTCAGCAGCTTCCGCAGGCAGACGGCGAGCGGCTTGTAATGATCGTTTTCTCCGACCAGGACCACGCGCTCGGCCGCGTTCCTGGCGGCGACGACCGTGTGGTAGTCGGCCATCCGAACGAACGCCGGTTTTTCGACGAGGACGTGTTTGCCGGCGGCAAGCGCCTGCAGCGTCAGGTCGAGATGAAAACGCGGCGGCACCGCAATGACGACCGCGTCAATGCGCGGGTCGTCAATGGCTGAAGCGTAGTCCCCATAGGCCTGCACACCGCCGTACTGTCGACAGCAGTTGTCGGCTTTCGCCCGGTCGCGGCTGGCATAGCCGCACTCGATGACGCCTCGAAGCGACTGCAGGGCGCGGCTATGGACGCCGGTGATGAAGCCACATCCCAGAAAGGCTATGCGGAGTGGTGCAGGCAAGCCCTAATGATATCGGACCCTTCGACCGCGGCTACTTCTTGTTCAGCTCGTCGTAGGCCGATTCGAGTACGCCGGCAAGGGTAATCCGCGGGTTCACCTGAACGACGTCCTCAAAACCCTTGAGCGCGGCGACCTTGGCGACCTCTTCTTTTGGCTGACCGGCTTTGATCCCCGCTCGGACGTGCGCGAGCGCGGCCGCCAGGTAGTCGCGAAAGAACGTGACGTCGGCTTTCGTGCCGAGCACGAGGCCATCCTTGCCGTGGCCGAAGATGAACGCCGTGTCGTTGCCGTGCGCGCTGACCATCTTCGACAGGATTGATTCCCAGTTGACGACCGAAGCGCCGGCAGGCCCGTCGACGCGCGGGTGGACGCGGCGGAAGAGCAGGTCGCCGGCATGAATGACGTTGGCTCTCTCGAAGAAAATAATCGCATCGCCGCTCGTGTGGCCAGGCCCCATGTAGCGCACGTGCACCTTTTCGCCCCCGAAGTCGACGCTCCACGTGTCCTTGAACGTCGTGTCGGCATACACCGGCGCGGCTGGCGGCGGCGCGCCGGCGGCCGGCGGCGTTGCCGCGGCCTGCTCGGCCACCTTGCGCTGCCACGCCACGCAGTTCTCGTGGGCCAGAATGCGCTTGACGACCGGCCTGAACGCCGGGTTGCCGCTCGTGTGATCGCCGTGGTGATGCGTGTTGATCAGCATCTCCAGGCCTTTCGGCGCGCGCTCCTTCAAGCCAGCGACGCAAATCTCGGCCGTCGGCATGAACTGGCTGTCGATCGCAATCGCGCCGTCGCCGTTGACCAGGTAGCCGATGGTGCCGCCGTTGCCCGTGAAGTAGCCGACGCCCCGACGAATCTCCTCGAACTTGGTGGCCGGCGGCGCCTGCGGTGCCGGCGGCTGAGCGCCGAGCGGCAGGCGTCCGAGGCCGAACGCCGCCAGCGAGAACGAGGACACAGAGACGAACTGACGACGGCTGATGCTCACGAAACGCTCCTTGACTTCTTGACTTCGACGGGCCACACCTACCTCGCCGCAGAAAGATAGCAGATTCCTCCGCGCCTGGGGTCAGATCTCGATTTTCTCGCCGAGCGAACGTCAGCACGAGAAAATCGAGATCTGACCCCGGCGGCGGCCGGACGATCGGATACAGTGTGCGGGAGATGTCCGATATCCCGATGCGCCCGTTCGGCCGAACCGGTCAGCGCGTGTCCAGCCTCGGCCTCGGCGGCTGGCACCTCGGTGTTCCCGACTCTGACGACGCGGCGGTTCGCCTGGCGCATACGGCGATCGCTGCCGGCGTCACGTTCCTCGACAACGCCTGGGACTACAACGACGGGTTGAGCGAGTCGCGGATGGGAAAGGCGATCGCCGACCGGCGCGACCAGGTCTTCCTCATGACCAAGGTCTGCACGCACGGGCGCGACGCCAAGGTCGCGATGCGGCAGCTGGAAGATTCGCTGCGGCGCTTGCGGACCGACTACCTCGATCTCTGGCAGATCCACGAGGTCGTGTTTGACGATGAACCCGCCAAGCACTTCGCGCGAGGTGGCGTCGTCGAGGCGCTCGATCGCGCCAGGCAGCAAGGGAAGGTCCGCTACGTCGGATTCACGGGCCACAAGGATCCGTCCCTGCACCTCGCGATGCTGGCGCAGGACTATCAGTGGGACGCCTGTCAGCTGCCGCTCAACTGCTTCGACGCGACGTTCCGCAGCTTCGAGCAGCAGGTCTTGCCCGAACTCAATCGGCGCGGCATCGCGCCGATTGGCATGAAGAGCCTTGGCGGCGACGCGCGTGCAGTCAAGGCGAAGGTCGTGTCAGCCGAGGAAGCGCTCGGCTATGCCCTCAGCCTGCCGGTGGCGACGGTCGTCAGCGGCATGGACTCGGTCCGCGTGCTGAAGCAGAACCTGGCGGTCGCGCGCAGGTCAAAGGCGATGACGGCCCGCGAGCGCGGAGCACTCCGTCGCCGTGTCGAAGGCGCCGCTATCGACGGACGCTTCGAGCTCTACAAGATCTCTGCGGCGTTCGAAGGGGAAGAAACTCGGCGCGTGCACGGCCTGCCGAGCCAGGCTGAGCTGCCAGCATGCTGAATGCTGAATGCTGAAGTGAATGCTGAATTGCTGACTTCAGCCTTGCTTCAACCTTTCCTGGATCGACTTCCTCATTCACTTCAGCGCTCAGCATTGCCGAGCAGCACCACGGGATCGATCTTCAGCGCGCGCCGTGAGGGTATCCAGGACGCGAGCGCGCCAACGATGAACACGACGATCACCGGCACGATGAAGGCGTGAAGCGACGGGTCCCAGATGCTTCCTGCGCCTCCGCCGGCCCGCACGACCCTCGCGAGCGCGTACATCAGCACCAGGCCGAGGTTGAACCGACAGCGATGAGCCGGAGCGTGTGGCTCGTCACGATTCGGACGACGTCGCGTCCGCTCGCCCCGACGGCGACGCGGATCGCCAGCTCTCGCGATCGTCGCGCGATGGCAAACGCCAGCACGCCGTAGATCCCTGTTGCCGTCAGCATCACCCCGATGGTGACGATGGGAACGAACGGCGCGGTTCCGGCCAGCATCTCCTGTCCCCCGATGTCGATCACCTCGTCGACCGTCTCGACGCTGCCGACGATGGTTCCAGGCGCGACTTTGCGCGCGTCGGTTCGTACGGTAGGCACGAGCGTCGACGGATCGTTGACGGCCCTCACGAGAAAGGTCAGCCGCTTGATGTCTTTCGAGTCGAGCGGCAACGGCACGAATACTCTCGGTTCAGGCCGGCCCGCCTGCAGCGGGTTGCTGGCATAGTCGGCGACGACGCCGATGATATCGTGCGGAGTGCCGGCGATCCAGAGCCTGGAACCGATGGCTTCCTGTCTCTGAAAGCTGCGTCTCGCCAATGTCTCGTTGACGATAGCCGTGTGGCCGGCGCTCGAATCCGACCTGGAAAACGAACGTCCCGCCCGCATCTGCACGCCGAGCGCGGTGAAGAAGTCCGCGGTGATTTCGATCCGTTCGGCGGTCACAGCTTCGCCGAGTGATGGGTCGGCGGTCACCGGCTGCCGTTCGCTCCTCGACGCTGCCGCGGCCGCGACGCCGGGCATGCTCGTGAGCGCCACGAGCATCTGCGTCGTCGGAACGCCCTTCTGGTTCTCGATTCGCGCGTTCAGCAGTGGCCGCGTGAGGTACCCGACTTCTGCTTGGCGCACGCGCCAGTAGCCGTCGATCATCGTGCTCGTCACCACGAGCAGCGCGATCGTGACCGCGATTTCGAAGATTACGAGGGCGTGGCGCCAGCGCTGACGAATTCGGTCCGACGTCGCCAGGGTGCGCAGGGGATTGGTGTGGAGGCGTCGCGTCTCGTACAGCGCCGGGGCGATTCCTGCAACGATGCCGGTCGCGAGCGCGATGACGGCCGACTGCAGGAAAATGCGCGGGTCGATCGAGAGGTCGAAGAAACCGCCGCTGCCACTGTTGCGCACGATCACGCCGCGCAGGGCCAAGGTGACACACACGCCGAGGATGCCACCGCATACCGCAATCAGCACTGATTCGGTCAGGAGCGATCGGACGATACGCCCGCGAGTCGCGCCAATCGACGCGCGGATCGCGATCTCGTGTTCGCGGGCCGTCCATTGCGCGATCATCAGGATCGCGACATTCGCGCAGGCGATGAGGAGCGTCAGCAACACGGCAGTGCCGAGCACGTAGGGCAGAATGAACGACATTTGCTGTCCGAGCGGCGTGCCTTCGAAGCCGGACGCTCTCACGGCCAGCTGCCGTTGCCCCGCCGGCAACCGCTGCGCGTAGTCGGCGAGACCGCTCTGAAGACTGGCCTCGAGCATCGCAGGGCTGATGCCTGGCGGCCGTCGCACGACGACGCCAAGCACTGCATCTGCGGGTAGTGTTCGCGGATCGAGCACGGTCCAGACTGGCGAATCCCAGTCGGCGAACCAAAAGCGTTCAGGCATGACGCCGACGACGGTATGCGGCTGATCGTCAATCCAGAAAACCTGCCCGATCACGTCGACGCGCTTGTCGAAGAGCCGGTCCCAGGCTCGATAGCTGAGGATCGCCTGCCGCGCGTCGTCGCGCTGTGATCCCAGGCTCGAGAACGACAGGCCTAGCGTCGGCGAGACGCCGAGGATCTGGAAGAGCTCCGGAGTGACGGCGCGAACCGAAATGCTCTCGAGTCGGTCGGCGGCCCGGACCTCGCGCTCGCCGAGCGACATCCATGCCGCCATCGACGGGCCGATTGTTTCCCGCCAGCTCTGGTAGAGCGCAACCGGGACGGGGTTGCCGACCGGCCGCAGCGGGTTCTCCGGCGAACCGACCTGGATCTTGGAGAGCTGTTCAGGCTGCTGATAGGTCGGGGGAGGCCTGTGGAAGATGATGTCGCGGACGGTCAGCGTGACCGTCGTCGCGCCGATTCCGGCAGCGAGCGAGAGGATAGCCACGAGCGACGCGACGGGGTAGCGCCGCATGTTGCGCGCGGCGCACCTGACGTCGTGGATCAAATTGTCGCCGAACCACGTCGAACGAGTGTTCTGGAGGGACATTCAATCCGAAGGATAGGACCACTCGGATTGAATGTCTACCGCCCGCACGGAGGGCTGTGCCTTGGTTATTTGGCCGCGCGCTTGAACGTCAGCGGGAGCGTCCCGGGACCCTGTGTCCATGTGCCGGTCAACTGACCGTCCTTCAGATCGCCGTCGTATTCGCCACCGACTGCGGGTACCGTGAACTTCAGGTGAGCGCCGGTTTGCACGATCGAGCTCAAGGGAATCTGGGCGCCGCCCTGATCGATGCTGACGAGCATGCCCGTTGCGCCCCCGTCCTGGTTCGTCAGGTTCAGAGTCAACCGCAGGGCCATGCCACTCACCTCGAGCGTGCCTTCCCAGGCGCCTTCGAACTCCTTGCCGAGGGCCGCGTTCTTCGGCGGGGCTTCGTACTTGGCTTCCCCCTTCCAGGCGAGCGTAAACGTACCCGACACGGGACCCTGCGTGAAGTCTCCAGCGAGAGTCTTCGAGTCCTTCGACAACGTGCCTTTGAACGTCGGATCTCCTGGCGCACCCTTGACCGAGAACGTCACGGCCTCGCCCTGCACCGTAATCGGCGAGAGCACCAGTCCCTTGGCGTTCATATCCGGAAAGGCCGCAGTTCCCAACCAGTTGTTTGCCTTGTTGAGGAGATCGACTTCGATTCTGAGTTCCTTGCCCTGGACGGTGACCGCGCCTTCCCAATGCCCCGAGCCCGCAGGTTCCGCTGGCGTTTGTGCTGACGGCGCGTGCGCGAGGGTCAACACCATTGCAGCGCAGGCAAGACTGACGGCGAACCGGTTTCTCATGAGGCTCCTTTTCATTCCTTACCCGTCTCCTACGTCACCCGGCGGCAAAACGTTCTCGCCAGCTCCAATCATCTCTCACCATGGGGCTTCGCGAACAGCCACGTCAACGTCTCGATACCGAACATGTCAGTGTCGATGCCGAACAGGACGAACGAGTTTCCTGAAGGATTCCGGGCGCTCCGGGCACCGTCCGGCCGGCGCCCGCCTGGCATGCTCCTGGCTGCATACTGCGGCAGTGCTGGCGGATCTCAAATACTCGGCAAGAGGCTTCGCGCGGGCGCCTGGCCTGACCGTGGCGCTGCTCTTCACGATTGCGGTGGGCATCGGCAGCAACGCCGCGGTGCTCGGCTTCGTTCGCGGCACGGTGGGGCGCGATCTCCCGATCCCCGACATCGACAGGATGTTTTCGCTTTTTGCTCGCGACGAACAGGACGCGCTCGGTCCGGTGTCCTACGACGGCTACCAATTGCTCCAGGCACAGCTCGCCGCCGTCGCGCGCCTCGGCGCGGCTCGTGAGTCGCAGAGCCTGGTGCAGGTTCACGAGCGCTCGCAGGTCATGTCGATCGCGACGATTACGCCGGAGCTTGCCGAACTTCTCCAGATTCCCGCCGACGAGGGCGTTGTCATCAGCCACCGGCTGTGGGAAAGCGACTTTGCCGCGGCGGCCGGCGTTCGCGGCGAACCGCTGTGGATTGACGGCATCGATACTCATGTCGGCGGCGTCGCGCCGGAGGGGCTCGACGGTCTCTACATCGGGCGTGCCGTCGACATCTGGATGCCGGCGCGCGAGCCCTTTACCAACGGGTTTGATCGAAGCAGCCGTACCTTCTGGGCGATCGGCAGGCTGGGCCCGAATGTATCAATCGATCAGGTGCAGGCGGTCGTGAACTCGACGCGGAGTGGCGCTGACGCAATTGCCGTGCTTTCTTATACCGGCCTCACTCCGGAAGCGGCCGGCGGAATGGCGCGCATCACGAGGCTTCTGTACGGCGCGGCGGGTGTCGTTTTCTTCATTGCGTGCGTCAACGTTGCGACGTTTTTGCTGGCGCGCGCGTCGGCACGATCCCACGAGACGTCGGTCCGCGTCGCGCTCGGCGCGGGGCGCGGTCAACTCGCCAGGGGGCTGCTCTCGGACAGCGTGCTCATCTCCGGCGCGGGCGGACTGCTCGGCGGGCTGCTGGCCCTGTGGACGATCGACATCGTTCCGGCGCTGCTTTTCGATCAGGATGCGGAGCAGCTGACGTTGGTCCCGGATCTTTTTGGGACCCTCGCCGTCTGCGCGGTGTGTGTCCTGGTGACGATCGCCTGCGGTCTCCTGCCGCTCCTTGACCTCCGCCACGACAATCCAGCCGCCGTCCTTCAACGCGAGAGCGCGGGACCGTCGCGCGGCATGCGACGGCTTCGCGCCGGCCTGGTCGTGGCGCAGATGGCGTGCTGTTCGGTGCTGGTGATCGGCGCTGGCCTTCTCCTCAAAGGTTTTCGAAGCGCGCTGCAGACGAGCGTCGGCCAGAGTTTGGGCCAGCCGATTCTGGCGACGGCGTACGCAAAGTTCGGCTTCGATCGCCCGGATCTCGGTCTCCGATACTTCGACGACCTCGAGCAGGCGGGACAATCGCTGCCTGGCGTTTCATCGACGACGTGGGTCTCCGCGCTGCCGGGCGTGCGGCCGGCATGGCAATCGATGCGCATCGAATCGCCACAGACGCCGCGGCGTGATGTGACGATCGACGCGGTCCTCTTCACCCCAGATTCGCTCGCGCAGGTCACGCTGCCGCCGATCGCCGGGCGGATGTTCGGGGCGGCCGATACCGCCCAGTCGTGCCGGGTCGTCGTGCTCAACGAGGAGGCGTCCCGAGAGCTCTTCGACGGCGATCCGATCGGTCGGACGATCGAGGATCCAATCGGCCAGCGTCTCGAAGTCGTCGGTGTCGTTGCTGACCGCACGCCAGCAAAGGCCGCCGGGCCCCGACGCCCCAGAATGTTTTTATACGCCGAGCAGGACAGAACCCTCGCCGAGAGTCCGGGTCCGACACCGCTTCGCGTTCCGGACGGAGCAGTGCCGGGGAGCGCAATGTTCGACGTCAACGTCGTGTCGCCGAGTTACTTCGACCGAATGGGCCTGGTCCCGATTGCGGGCCGCACCTTTCGGGACGCTGCGGCGTCCCTGAGTTGCCGGGTCGGCGTGATCAATCAGGAGGCGGCAGAGCGGTACTTCGGCGGTAACGCTGTTGGCGGCGCCGTCATCGATGGCTCGGGTCGCCGCACAGAGATCATCGGCGTCGTCCATTCGGCGTTGCATGGGACGTCGCAGCGACGCCCGGAGCCGACGATCTACATGCCGATGACGCAGGATTTTCGACCCCGCATGACGTTGATTCTCGGCGCGCGCGAGACGACCGACGCGACGCTGGCCATGGCGCGACGGCAGTTCGACGCCGTCGCTGGCGGCAGGGCGCCGGTCACGGTCAGGACGCTCGCCGAGCATCTCAGCAGAACGGCGCTGGCATCAGAACGCATCGCGACGGTCCTCGTCGGCGCGTCGGCCACCTCGGCTCTCGTGCTCGGCGGGCTCGGGCTGTACGGCGCAATGGCAGAGGCCACCCGCCAGCGCCGGCGAGAAATCGCGATGAGGATTGCGCTTGGCGCTCAGGGACGTCGCGTCATCGGCCTGGTGCTGGCCGACGGCTTGAGATTCGCTGGGGCGGGAGCAGTCGCGGGCATGCTCGGATCGTTGATGCTGGTGCGGTGGCTGGCGCGAATCACACCGACCGGTGGCTCGCCGGCGCTCTGGGCGTGGCTGGCCGCGCCCCTCGCATTGCTGGTGGCCGTCGGCATCGCTGCCGTCCTGCCCGCGCGCCGCGCCATGACGGTGGACCCGCTGACGATCCTGCGCGAAAAGCGGTAAAGCACTGAAGGCGGTCGACTCTAAATGAAACGCGCTCTCTAGGCGCCCATTTGGCCATATCGACACCGTCGCAGCGCCAAAAGCCTTTACCGCGGAGTGCGCTGAGGACGCAGAGCGATGTGGTTCTTCTCTGCGAGCTCGGCGCACTCTGCGGTGAAACGAAGTCTTTTGACATCTCTAGAAGCCATCTGATAAACCGTGTTGTCCGTCTGATCCGTGGCACTATGTGCAGCACGCGACAGGTTCACTGTCAGCTCACGATCTCTATCGCGACACGCTGATTCCAGCCTCGGCGATGTAGCGGCGGACCACCTCGTCGAAGTCCACGTCGGTCGGGAATCCGAGCGCGCGTGCGCGGCTGGCCTCGAGCTCGCCAGGCCAGGTTGCGACCATCCGCTCGATACGAGGATCCGGTTCGTAGCGGATGCGGGCGGCAGTCTCGCGGCCGGCCACGCGCTCGAGCGACGCGACCATGTCGCCAACCGAGATCGACATCCCCGGCAGGTTGAGCAGGCGGTTCGAACCGAGCGTCGCGCCGTCGATGTCGTGGGCGAGGATGAAGCAGTCGACGACGGTTCGTGGCGACAGCAGCCAGACGCGTGTCGCCGCGCTCACCGGGCAGATGGACGCTTCACCGTTGAGAGGCTCTCGGATGATGCCGCTGGCAAACGATGAGGCCGCCGCATTCGGGCGCCCGGGCCGCACACTGATCGTCGGCAGCCTCAGCGAGCGGCCGTCGACAAACCCACGCCGCGTGTAGTCGTTGAGCAGGAGCTCGGCCATCGCTTTCTGTGTGCCGTACGACGTCTGAGGCGTGACCGCAAGGCTGTCCGGCACTTTCGCCGGCAGCTCCCCTCCGTAGACGGCCACCGAACTGGTGAAGACGATGCGCGGACGATGACCGAGCTCGCGGCAGAGCTCCAGCAGATGGCGCGACGCGTCGAAATTGACCCGCATCCCCAGATCGAAATCCGCCTCCGCCTGACCGCTGACCACCGCCGCCAGATGAAAAATCGACGTCGTCTTTGCATCGATGGCCCGCTCGAGGATCTGGCGATCGGCCACGTCCCCCGTGACCTGCCGGATGCGGGCGTCGGTCATGCCCGGCGCAGCGACGACGTCGACGAGCGTGATCGTATTGATAGTGGCGGCGCGGCCGTCGGATCCGCCGAGGACGCCGCGCTCGAGCAGCGTTTCTGCCAGCCGTCGCCCGAGAAACCCTGCTCCGCCGGTAATGACGATGTTCATGAGAGGTGGCGTCCCTGGCGCCACGTGTTGAACCATCCCAGGCCGTCTTCGGTTCGGCCGGTTGGCCGATATTCGCAGCCGACCCATCCCGCGTAATTCAACTCGTCCATCAGATTGAAAAGATACTCGTAGTTCACCTCGCCGCGATCGGGCTCGTTTCGCGCGGGCACGCCGGCGATCTGCACATGACCGATGTGGTCGAGGTATTTTGTGAACGTCGTCGCGAGATCGCCTTCGACGATCTGCGTGTGATAGAAGTCCATCTGGACGCGGAGGCTGGGCTCACCGACCTCTTCGCGAATGGCGTGTGCTTCGGCCTGCGTGTTGAGGAAAAAGCCGGGGATGTCGCGAGGATTGATGGGCTCGATGAGCAGCGTGCGGCCCTGACGGCCGACTAATTGCGCTGCCGCGCGCAGGTTCGCTAGATAGACGTCGCGATGGCGTCCGCGATCGGCGCCGCCGGGCAGGATGCCAGCCATCGCGTGCAGGCTCGGCGTCCCCAGGCGCTCCGCATACTCGAGCGCGCGCTCGACGCCCGAGAGGAATTCCTGTTCACGCCCGGGGAGCGATGCGCAGCCGCGTTCGCCTGCGGCCCAGTCTCCCGGCGGCAGGTTGAAGAGCACGTTCTGCAGGCCATTGTCAGTGAGCCACCGCGCAATATCATCGGCAGGGAAGTCGTACGGGAACAGGAACTCGACGGCTGTGAATCCTGCGCGGGCCGCGGCCTCGAATCGTCGAGGGAACGGCACCTCGGTGAACATCATGCTGAGGTTGGCGGCGAAGCGCGGCATGGGAGTCCGAAGTATAGCGGCTCGAGGACTCACAGGCCGCGATCTAGTATCGTTGGCCGTCCGTCACGGATCGGCCAAGCGAAATGCCCGCCCCGACCTGGCCCGCGCGCCACGTTCGCTCGGGAGCGTTCGTGTTCGGACGTCCGCCCGGGCGGGCCCAGCGACTTCTCCGGGCGCGTCGAGCCCCAGCCAGTTCCGCCGGGGATTCCGATCGTGATCGGCGGTCGGCTCGGCCACTATCGAGTCGGGGACCGCATTGGATCGGGCGGAATGGGCGAGGTCTACCGTGCCCACGACGAACGCCTCCAGCGCGACGTCGCCATCAAAGTGCTTCCGCCCTCGAGCGTCGGCGACAGCGCCGCGCGCAGCCGCCTGTTACGCGAGGCGCGCGCCGCCGCCGCGCTGAATCATCCCCACATCTGCACGGTCTTCGAGGTCGGCGAGGAGAGCAATCAAGCCTTCATCGCCATGGAACTCGTCGAAGGCCAGACCTTGGACACGCTCATTCCCGTTGGGGGCCTGCCTCTCGGGCAGGGCCTCAAGTACGGAGTGCAGATTGCGGACGCCGTCGCGCATGCCCACGAGCGCGGCATCTTGCATCGGGACCTCAAGGCCGCCAACGTGATGGTGACTCTAGCGGGTCGTACGAAGGTTCTCGACTTCGGCCTGGCCAAGCATCTCGATGGCGCGTCACCTGCGGATGTGACCGGTCCCGCACCGAGCTCGCTCACGCAGGCGGGCGCGGTCATGGGAACGTTGTCGTACATGGCGCCAGAAGTGCTGCGCGGCCAGCCCGCCGACGCGCGCAGCGACGTGTGGGCGCTTGGCGTCATCCTGTACGAGCTGGCATCGGGCCAGCGTCCTTTCGCGGGCCAGACGCCTTTCGAGGTCAGCGCCGCCATTCTCAACGGGCCTCCCACTGCGCTCCCCGATTCGGTCCCGCGGAACCTCAGAATGGTTATCGAGCGGTGCCTCGCCAAGCCTCCGGGCGAACGGTATCCGCACGCGGGGGAGCTTCGGGCGGCGTTGGAGGCCATCGAGCCAGGCGCGGGAACCCTGCAGGCGACCTCGAAGACCGCGGCGCGGTCGCGATTGTCGCGCGCGCGCCTCACTGCTCCAGCCATCGTCGCCGTTGCGCTGCTTGCGCTGCTCGCGTTTGACATATGGGGAGTCCGCCGATGGCTCGCCAGTTTCGGCACGCGCGTCGAAGCGATCGCCATACTGCCGTTCGAAGCGGTGCCTGGGACCGACGGCACCGACTACGGACATGTCGCTGACGGCGTTCAGGACGCGCTCAGCACCGAGTTGGCCCGGGTGCCGGGCATCGCGCGCGTCATCGCGCGGGGATCGACGCGACGTGTTGCGGCCGCTGGCAAGACGATCCCGAGATCGCCCGGGCGCTTGGCGTGACCACGGTCGTGACGGGCGCGGTGACGCCTGTCGGCAATCGGCTCCAGATCACCGCTCGGGTGATCGATGCCGGGACCGAGCGGGAGCTATGGGCCGGACACGCTGGCAGCGACGAGAGCGGCCTGCCCGTCGTGCAGCGGGACATCGTGCAGGGCATAGTCGGGCGCGCTGCGCCTCGAGAGTTGCAGCCGGAGCATCAGAGCGCGGCTGGCCAGCGCCGCCGACATCGACGCACAGACGTACCGAGGCGCTATCTCCGGGGATGTCGCATCTCCACAAAGGCACACCGCCGGATCGCGTCAAGGGTCTGGCGTACCTGCGGGAGGCGGCCGATCGCGATCCCGGCAACGCTCACGCGTGGGCAGGTCTGGCGCTAGGCTATGTGACGATCGGCCACGGGCCAGTTGCGACCGCCGATGTGTGGTCGAAGCGCGCGCGGCGGCCGAGCGAGCTATCAAGCTGGATGGCGATCTGGCGACGCCACATATGGCGCTTGCCAGCCGTCAAGATGTATTGGGACTTCGACTGGCCGGGCGCCGAGGTCGAGTTCCGCCGCGCCAACGAGCTCAACCCGAGCTTCGCCGAGAACCGATATCACTACGCTTGGTACTCGTGACTCTCGATCGTGTGGAAGAGGCCGTCGTCGAACATCGTCGTGCACAGGAGCTCGATCCGCTAACGCCGGTCCATACGGCCTGGCTCGGCGGCCTGTATCGGTCATCGGCAGGCACGACGAAGCGCTGGTAGAAGCGAAAAAGGCCATCGAGCTCAACGAGCGGGTCCCTCTTGGCTGGCTCGTGCTCGGCTGAAGCCATCTCGCTCAGGGCCGGCACGCCGACGCGGTCGCGGCCCACGAACGCGCTGCCCAACTGGCGCCGCTGTGGAAGTTCGAACTTGCCCGGACCTATGCACTCATCGGTAGACGAAGCGACGCTGAGAAGATCCTGGCTGAGCTCGAAGCCTTGCCTCCGACGCCGTTCGGCGCCTTCGGGCTCGGAACGCTGCAGACGACGCTCGGCAATCTTCGACGAGGCGTTTCGCTGGTTTGCGTACGAGCCGCACCACGGCTTCCTTCCGTGCGTGCGGATAGGTCCTCAGTACGGCGCCGCTCGTAAAAGGACCCGCGCTATGCCACGCTGCTGCAGCGGTTGAAGCTCCCTCCGCGCAAGAACGCGTCGTAGCGTTCTCTATGATTCTGTGCCCGCGTTATAGTCCATGCGTCTACGTCGACGATCCAGTCGGTCAGGAGCGGTAGAGATGAACAAGCAACTGTGCGTGATGGGCGGTACTCGTCGGGACAGGACTGACCCTCGGCGGCCAGCAGCCTCCACCGCCGGCGCCGGCCACGGCGTCGAGCGCGGGCCAAAACAGCGCGCCGCCTGCCTCGGCGACCAATCTCGGATCCGACGCGAATGGCAACCCGCTGCGCCGCGCGCTGAAGACCGGTCATGTCTCCAACTACGACGAGTCCAAGGTCGCGCCCTTCACGCTTCCTGACCCGCTCGTCCTCGCCAACGGCAAGCCGGTCCGCGATCGCTCGACCTGGATCTCACAGCGTCGTCCCGAGATCGTGGCGATGTACGAGACCGAGATCTACGGCCGATTGCCGGCCAAGACGCCTGCAGTGACATGGCAGGTGACCGAAACCGATCCGCAAGCGCGCGAAGGCACGGCGCTGATGAAGAAGATCACCGGGACGGTTGGCGCCGGGCCGGACGCTCCGCAGATCAAGTTGACGCTTTACACACCCGCCAACGCAAAGAAGCCGGTGCCGGTGATCTTGCTGGTCAACTTCGGCGGCGGTCCGAAACCGCCTGCTACGCAAGGCAGGGGAGGCGGTTTTCCGTCCGACCCGCCCGTTGCCGCCGAGATCATCGGCCGTGGCTGGGGATACGCGACGGTCGGCTATGCGGACATCCAGCCCGATCGACTCAATTCATTTGGCGAGGGCGTGATTGGCCGCACGCTCGCGCCTGGGCAAGAGCGGCCGGCGCCGGACGAGTGGGGAACGATCAGCGCATGGTCGTGGGGCGTCAGCCGGATGATCGACTACCTCGAAACTGACGATTCGGTGAACGCCAGGCAGGTGGCGCTATTTGGTCACTCGCGTCTGGGAAAGACGGCGTTGTGGGCGACGGCGAAAGACGAGCGGATTGCCGCAGCGTTTTCCAGTTGCTCAGGCGAGATGGGCGCCGCGCTGGCGCGCCGCGACTGGGGCGAGACCGTCGACGACATGGCCCAGAATTTCCCGTGGCAGTTCGCCGGGAATTTTCAGAAGTGGCCAGGTCGCTGGAACGAGATGCCGGTCGACGCCCACATGCTGATCGCGCTGAGCGCCCCGCGCCCCGTGTTCATCAGCGGCGGAACGGCCGACCAGTGGGCCGACCCCGTCGGCATGTTCAAAGCCGCCGTCGCAGCCGGGCCGGTCTATCGACTGCTCGGCAAGAAGGATCTTGGCGTCACCGACTTGCCGCCGCTCGACACGCCGGTCATCACCGGTGACATCGGCTGGCACTACCACACCGGCGGTCACACCGCGACGCCCGCCGATTGGAAGGCGTTCCTCGAGTTTCTGGCGAAGTATTTCTAGGCCGGGAAGACGCCCCTCTTCTAATCTGAGGGACTCTCGCTTACTCGGACCGCAGCGCCATCAGCGGATCGATGCCGGGTTGCCCGAAGAGCTGGAATGAGCGCGGCGGTCGTTGCCACGCCGGCCAGCACGCAGCGCCACAACCGGCGAACGTCGAGCGGATCGAGCGGGACCACGCCAAATAGGAGGGCCTCGAGATACTCGTGTCGCTGTCGCAGCGGCAGCGAGCCCGAGGATGAGACCAACGCCGGTGATCGCGAGGCTCCTGCCGAGGACGAGGGTCAGCACATGCGCGTTCCTGGCGCCCAGCGCCATCCTGATCCCGATCTCGTACTGCCGGCGGTTGACCGCATACGCAGTCACGCCGTAGAGCCCCAGTCCCGTCAGGAGGAGGGCGAGGCCGCCAAACAGCCCCGCGAGTCCGGACAGGATACGTTCCTGAGACACTGAAGCGTCGACGAACTCCTGCAGTGGCCGGAACGAAAACGCCAGAGCGGGGTCGACGGTGGCGAGCGCAGCCGAGACGCTCCGCGTCAGCGGAGCCGCCGGTCCGGCTGCGACGCGAATGCTGATGGACACTTCCGTCCGTCCCGGTGGTCCAGAGCCACGCCGACTGCGCGAGAGGCATATAAAGCGTCGGCCGTACTCCGTTGCGAACGGTGGCAAAGACCGCATCGTCGACAATCCCGACGATCGTTCTTTCCTCGATCAAGCGGCCAAGCGGATTCTTGTCTGGGAAGAACTTGCGAGCGAACGCCTGATTGACGATCGCGACGGGCGGGGCGGACGCCGAATCCTGATCGCTGAAGTCACGGCCCGCGAGGAAGCGCGTGCCGTAGGTGGCAAACCAGCCCGGCCCGACGGCGTTCCGCACACGCTCAGCCTTGAATAGCAGCGGAGCCTGACTCGCTCTGCTGAGCGGCGTATCCGTCGACGCAGCCGCCTTCGGCCACCCCCGGCACACGACCGACAGCCTCGGCAAGACGCTGGTAGTACGGCAGGCGCGCTGAGGCGTCGAGCCCGTGCGCGAGCGGTGTCGACCGTTGCGATGAGGACGCGGTCGCTGTCGAACCCCAGCGGAACGCTCAGCAGTCGTCCGAACGTGCGGATAAAGAGACCAGCCGCCACGACGAGCGTCAACCGACAGTGCGATTTGCACGACAATCAGGCCGCTCGTCAATCGCCCGGCGCTCTCCGCGCGCGACCCTCCTGGTCCTCGCAACGCCGACACCGGAAGGACGCTCGTCGCCCGGAGCGCGGGTGCCATGCCGAAGAGAATGGCCGTGGCCAGAGTCATCACGCCGGTGAACCCGAGCACGCGCCAGTCTGGTGTGAGGTTGAACAGCACTTCAGTGTCGAGCCTCGACAACTGTGCGACGAGTCCGCGGCTTCCCCAAGCCGCCAACAGGAGCCCGACTGTGGCTCCCCCCATTGCACAGCAGCACGCTTTCGACCATGAGCTGCGGAATCAGTTGGCGCCTCGTCGCTCCGAGGGCGAGCCGGACGGCAATCTCGTGACGCCTCGCCGTCGCGCGGGCCAGCAGCACGCTGGCGACGTTGACGCAAGCGATGAGCAACACGAGTCCGACGAGCACCAGAAGCGTCAGGATGGGCCGCTGGTACTGGACGCGTAGCCGTGAGAAGTCGGACGTGCCGGTTGGCGCGGGCACGGCGACGAAGGGCTCCCTGAGAAACGACGGCAACACATCCGCCATTCGATCCGGTGTGACCCCGAGCACAGCGGGCTGGATTCGATCGAAGCGCGGCCGTGGCGGCGTCGAGCGATTGGTCGGTCTTCAGCCTCGCGAGCAGCACGAACGTGAAGCTTCGTGGCTCGCCGATAGAACTTCGCGGTCCGAGTATCAACGGCTCGGTTTCTAGAGGCACCGCAACATCGAACGCCTGGCCGACTTCGATTCCCAGAAACTCCGGCGGCGTCACGCCAATGATCGTGAAAGGAGCACCGTCGAGCGTCAGGCTGGCGCCGATCGTTTCCGGCGATCCGCCGAAGCGCTCTTGCCACAGCCGGTGGCTGATGACGACAACCGGTCCGTCCTTCCCTCCGCCCTTGATGTCGTCTTCGACGGTCAGGAGACGACCGACACGCGCCTGGATCCCGAGCGTGCTGAAGAAGCTCCCGCTCACGAGCAGTGCCCGGGCCGGCTCCTTCTCGCCACCCCGCGCGAAGTTGAAAGTCGGCTGCGACCACAGGAGCACGCCTTCGAAAAGCGGCGGCATCGTCTGCAGCCGCTTCCACATCTGGTAGTTCCAGCCGGCGCCCGCCTTGAAGCCGTGTGCCAGCGCGTAGTCCGACGAGACAGTCACCAGGCGGTCCGGTGCCGGAACCGGCAGCGTTCTGCAGCAGCAGGCTGTTGACGACGGTGAAGATGGCGGTGTTGGCGCCAATCCCGAGCCCCAGCGTCGCGATGACGACCAGCGACACGACAGGCGTTGCGCGAAGCGCGCGGATAGCCATTCGGAGCGCTTGCATGGTTCCTCCGAGATCGTGGCGGCGAACGTTCGGGGGATCTGTCAGCCTCAGCCGGCGAAGCGATACCAGCCGACGATACAGAGCACGGCGCCGAGAATGGCCAGCATCAGCCATATGCGCATCGACATGCGATCGGGTGAGTTCGTGTCCATGGCATCTGTCCTTTCAGGTGGTGTGTTTCCTGAGCCAGGTGATCATCAACGGCCATGCGCGTTGAGCAGCCTTGAGGTTGGCGCCATCGTGTCCCGACTGCTCCCGCAAGAAGGCGTGCGAGGCGCCCTCGAACGTGTGCGACTCGTACGATTTGCCGAGCTCCTTCAGCTTCGCAGCTGTAGGAGCGAGCGTCGGCGTGAGAGGGCGGTCGTCCTCGGCGTAGAGTCCGAGCACCGGCGCCGTGATCCTGGCCAAGGCATCTGAGGGAATGAACGTGCCTGGTGCGGGCGGCTTCCACGTGCCGGGGGCGCTTCCGTAGAAGACAACCGCGGCGTCGAGCACCGGCTCGGCGATCGCGAGCTCGAAGCTCAGATTACCGCCATAGCAGAACCCGACGCTGGCGCTTCTGCCGCTTACGAAGGGTCGCGACAGGCCGTACGCGCGCGCGGCCTTCAGTTTCGAAATTATCTCGCCGGGCATCCCCGAGAGCTTGTTGGTTGCCTGCATGATCTCGTCGCGAGTGGCCATGGACCTCGTGTCGCCACCGTTCGGTCCGTATCCGGAAATCAGGTCCGGCGCCACCGCGATGAAGCCTTCCGCGGCGAGCTGGTCGGCCACGCCGCGCACCCAATCGCTCAATCCAAAGATCTCCTGGATGACGATGACAACCGGCGCGCGCTCCGTTCGGTCGGGATAGACGATCCATATCGTCAGCGGCTTGCCGTCGATGTCGACCGCGACGAATTCGCCACGACGAGGGGACGCTGCCAGGCGTCGCGCCGCGCCCTGCTCATCGGCGGGCAGTGCGCGGTTGTCAGGAGCTGCCTGGGGCACCGGCCACGTCGCCTCGAGTCGCGCGTGCGCCACATGCAGATCCTGATCGGGTGGGGCTGTTGATGCCCACGTGAGGACCAGGACGGTCGTGAGCAGGAAAGGCGTGTTTGTCATCCTCGATCTCGATCCCAGCCTGCGATGTGCATTCTCAATGCTCGTCGGGGTACATCCCGACTCGGTCTCGCGCGACTCGCTCGGGCCGCAACCTCTTCGGCCGTGTTGTCGGTGTTCTCCGTGGCTTGTGAACGGTCCACGTCCATCGTGCGGTCCATGGCGCTACTCCGGCTTCGGTGGGCGCTCGGGTCCGCCGGCAAGATTCGCCTGCCGCATGGCCGCTGCGCCGAGCATCCCTCCCATCCCCATCGACTCGACGGCGCTGCTCGGAATGAGCATCAACGCGCCTTTCTCCTTCAGGCCCTCGTAGAGCATGTTCATCGCGCGCAGGTGAAGCGCGGTCGGGTTGTCGTGGTACGACTTGGCCGCCTCCTGGAACGAGTTGGCGATCTCCATTTCGGCCTGGCCGAGGATGATGCGCGCCTGCTTCTCGCGGGCCGCTTGTGCCTCGCGGGACATCGCATCCTGAAGCGCACCCGGAATGACGATGTCGCGCATCTCGACCGAAGAGACGGTGACACCCCACGGATTGGACCTCGTGTCGATGAGCTGCTGCAGCTCGGCTTCGATGTGTTCGCGGCCGCGCAGGAGATCGGCGAGCGTGGTCCGGCCGATGATGTCGCGCAGCGCAGTCTGGGCCGCCCAGCTCACCGCCTGCGAATAGTCCTGCACCTCGAGCGCAGCCTTTTGCACGTCGTGGACCATCCAGAAGAGCACCGCATCCACGTTGACCGGCACCGTGTCGGAGGTCAGGGTCTGCTCGGCGGCGAAGCTCGTCGTCACGGTGCGTTGATCGATCCAGGCGGTGACGCGATCGACAAACGGCACGAGCCAGAACATCCCAGGTCCGCGCAGGCCGACGAACCTGCCCATTCTCAGCACAACTGCGCGCTCCCATTGCTGGGCCACGCGCGGCGCCTGCGCCAGCACGACGCCGGCCGCGAGGATTGCGGCTGACCACACCAGGTTGCCGGTTACCTGCCACGCGTACGCGGACAGGCCGACCGAGACCAGCAGGATCGCAATGGCGACGAAGTTGACGCGCGGCACACTCACGCCTGGCCTGTCCGAACCGGCGAAGATAACGGGGGGCATTACGCTCCTCCTCTTTTGTCGTCTTTCTTGGGTTCCTTCTTCTGAGCGTCTTTTTGCGCGTCAAGCGCGGCCAGAAGATCGTCGATGGTCAGACCTGCCGCGTCGGCATCGGCCAGGACGCGTGTGATGAACGCGCGGAGCCGGCGATCGTGCTCGCGCGGCGGATGCGCCTGGGCGGGCGTGGCGCTGATGAACGATCCGACGCCGCGCCTGGTTTCGATGACGCCGGCGCGCTCGAGCTCGCCATACACACGCGCCACGGTGTTGGCATTGACGCGGAGCTCCACGGCCAGCTGCCGCACGGTCGGGAGTTGATCGCCTGGTCGCAGGCGGTTGGTGGCAATCGCGGCGCGCAGCCCACGCTCGAGCTGCGCGTAGATTGGGGTCGCGTCGCGCGGGTCGATGGTCACCATCTCCACTTGCTTGATTATACTAGTTCATTAGTACAATCTGGTCAAGCAGTCGCAGTCTCCGGGATTGCGAGGCGACGATGGAGTTGAGCGACGCGTGACGGCGGCGCGGCTACGCCCGGCCGGCGAACTCGCGCGTTTCGGTGTGAACCTTGACCTTCTCGCCGTCCTTGATGAAGAGCGGCACGCGAATCTGGAGCCCGGTCTCGAGCGTGGCGACCTTGGTCACGCTGCCGCTGGCCGTGTCTCCCCGCGCGCCGGGCTCGGACGAGGTCACGGTCAGCAGGACGTGCGGCGGGAACTGGAGGCCGATCGCGTTGCCGTTGTACTTCTGGATCTGGACGAGCACGTTGTCGACGAGCAGCAACCGGTCGTCGCCGACCATTGCCGCGCCGAGCGTGACGGTCTCGAACGTTTCCTGATCCATGAAGTGATAGCCGTCGCCCCCCGAATACAGAAACGTCGCGTCGACGTTGGCGAGATCGGGCTCCTTGAACTTCTCTCCCGCCTTGAACGTCTTGTCGAAGACCGCGCGCGTCAGCAGATTGCGCATCTTGAGGCGCACGAGCGTCTGCCCCCCGCGCGCCGTCGGCTTCGAGACCTCGACGTCGATGCAGTGATACGGCGCGCCCTCGAATTCGAAGAACATCTTGCGCTTGATCTCAATTGCTTCAATCAGGCTGGCCATAACCTCATATTCTAGATCACCGCACCGGGCGGCACGGGCCGCGCATTCTGAGGTACGGTTGTAGTCAAACGCCATGGCTCAATTTGATCTGCACGAAATAGCATTTCCCACGCTCGACGACACCCAGATTGCCAAGCTCGGCGACTGCACGGCGGCGACGCTGTCGACCTACGCGGCCGGCGACGTCCTCTTCCATGTCGGCGACCGGAACTTCAACTTCTTCGTGGTCCGCTCGGGGGAGATCGAGATCCTCGACCCCAGCGGCGATCGTCCGACCACGATTGCGGTTCACGGCCGCGGCGAGTTCACGGGTGATATCTCGCACTTGAACGGCACGCCGGCGATTGTCACCGCCGTGGCCCTCAGCGACTGCCAGGTCTACGCGATCTCGAGCGAGCTCCTCAAGCAGGTCATCAACCAGTGTCCCGATCTGGGCGACATCATCCTGCGCGCATTCATGGCCCGTCGTCAGCTGGTTCGCGAATCGGGCACGTTCACGGGCGTGCGGGTGATCGGCTCGCGTTACTCTCCCGATACGTTTCGCATCCGCGACTTCCTGGCCAAGAACCTCGTGCTCTTTACCTGGATCGATCTCGAAGCGAACCCGGACGTCGACCAGTTGCTGAAGCATTTCGGCGTCTCCGAAGCCGAGACGCCGATCGTCGTGTGCTCGGAGCACATGCTGCGCAATCCGTCCAACCGCGTGCTGGCGGAGGCCGCCGGCATCCGCAAGCCTCTGGAGCGCACCGTCTACGACCTGGCCGTCGTGGGCGCAGGGCCGGCTGGCCTCGCGGCGGCCGTGTACGGCGCTTCCGAGGGGCTGAAGACGCTCGTGCTCGAGCGCACGGCGCCCGGTGGACAGGCCGGCAGCAGCATGCGCATCGAAAACTACCTCGGATTTCCGCTGGGGCTGACCGGCAGCGAGCTGGCGGAGAGCGCAGTCCTTCAGGCGAACAAGTTCGGCGCGGTTCTGTCGATCGCGACGCCGGTGACCGGGGTGACGTTCAACGACGCGTACTCCGTGGTCGCGCTCGACGATGGGGAGACGGTCGTGGCCAAGTGCCTGCTCGTCGCGACAGGCGCCGACTATCGCCGTCTCGAAGTGGACGGCTGCGAACGCTTCGAGGGGAGCGGCGTGTTTTACGCCGCAACGCCGAACGAAGTGCAGCAGTGCCGGGGCGCCGACGTCGCCGTCGTGGGCGGAGGCAACTCGGCGGGTCAGGCAGCCGTCTTCCTCGCCGGACAGGCGCGTCGAGTGTACATCCTCATCCGCGGGGACGACCTCTACAAACAGATGTCGTCATACCTCGCCCACAGGATTGAGCAGACGGCCAACATCGAGGTGCTGACGCACACGTCGGTCGAGCGAATGCTCGGCAACGGCCAGTTGTCGACAATCGAGGTCAGGAACCGCGTGACCGGCGAGACCCGCACCCTCACGATTGCCGCGCTCTTCAGCTTCATCGGCGCCGTGCCGCGGACCGAATGGCTGCCCAAGGAGATCGAGACCGATGCGCGCGGCTTCGTCCGCACCGGACCGACGGTGGAGAAGTTGTCGGCCGGCGCCACGCGGCGCGAGCCGTTTCACCTCGAGACGAGTCGTCGCGGTGTGTTCGCCGCCGGCGACGTGCGCGCCAACTCCGTCAAGCGCGTGGCCTCGGCCGTCGGTGAAGGATCGATGGCGATCCAGTTCGTGCACGAGTACCTGAAAGAAATGTAGGCGGGCCAGGAAAGTGTGAAGTCTGCCCAAAGAGCCTCTCACCGCTGAGGACGCTGAGTGCGCAGAAAAACCATTGAGGCTCCGCGTTCTCTGCGCGCTCCGCGGTGAAAGGCTTTTGAGCGGGAACGAATTCAATCAGCTGCCGGCGTTCACCCACGCTGACAACCGCTGCGCAAGGTACGGGAAGAACGGGTTCGACGACACGCGCATCAGCACCTCGACCGGAACGGTGAGCACCGAGCGTTCGCCGCGGGGGCTCAACAGGCCGAGCGCGACGGGTCCGGTTGGAGATTCGGCGGCGCTGCTGCCGTATACCGGGTCATCTGGCGAGAACGGCAGCGCAACGTGCGACAGCGAAAACGTGTCGTGCGCCCATTGGAGCCCGATCGATTCGTCGACTGGTGTCGTTGAGCCCGGCTCGACGTTGCGAGCCTGGGCTTCGAGCGTGTCCTTCCGCACATTCGTGACGACCGTGACGCGGTAGCTCCGTGCCCGTCCCTCGAAGAGCCGCGGGATGAGCGAGTAGTCTTCGGGCCGGATGAACGGATCGAGTCGCGCGTGGCGGTTGAAGTCGAAGAGCACGAGCGCGCTGCCGTTCTTCGGCAGACGATCGTAGAGGTTGGCCACGATGGCCGGCGTGCTGACGGTCGCGTCCACAAGCGACTGGAACGTCAGCACCGGCGGAAACTGGGCGAGCCGGCCATCGGCGCCGAGACGCGCGAGACGCTGCTGAAGATCGTGGGTGATGACGAAGGTTTGCTGCCCGGCGTTCGCAGGAAACGAGTTGTACTTGAACGGGTTGTATTCGGGAATGACGTCGAGCCAGCGCGCCTTCTCGAAGTAGGGAATCGGACCGAGCGCGCTGATGAACCGCGCGAGGCGCGCCATCGGGTTGACGCCGATCATCGGCGACACCAGCACCAGCCGATCAGGACGGGGGAGCGACGCATCCTCGAGCGTATCGAGCGTGTACCGGGTGACGAGCGCGCCCCCATTCGAATAACCGACGAGCACCAGCGGTAGTCCGGCCCCAATCCGCGATCGCACGTGCCGGACCCCAAGTCGGACCGCGGCCTGCCAGTCGGGAGCGCCGCTCGAGACGAGCCCAGCCGGCACGGTCCCATGCCCGGGCATCCTGAGCGCGAGTGAATAGTAGCCGTCAGCCCTCAGCTGCTCGGCGATCGCTCTCATCGAGTAGGGCGAATCCGTCAGCCCGTGGACCAGCAACGCGCCGCCACGAATCGTCTCGGGCACGACTTCGTAGGAGCGGTTGTAGTTGCGGTCGAGTCGGGAAGGGCTCGACTGGCTGGCCCGGATGTAGCGATTGGCCGTGTAGGCGGCGGCCGGCGGCAGGACGTCTTCGACGTGCGTCCGCACCTCGTCGAAAATCCGATCCTCTCGCTTGAAATAGTCGGCCATCGTAAAACGGTCGTCGATATCCGCGGCGCGCACCTCGCTCGTTGGCGCGTACCGATGCCAGGGCTGCAGATCCGGGAGACGGTACCGGGCATCAACCGCGCCACCAATGATGATCGTCGCGACGATGAGCGCGAGGGCGAGCACCATCCAGACGGTCCAACGGAGGAGACGGCGGGGCCAGGGGCGTTTAGGCGCCGCTGCCGTATCGACGATGGGCATTTCACTCATCGGCGAAGTATATCTGGCTGCCTCGAAGTAGCATGTTGGCCCAAGGAGATCAGTCGAGATGATGCGCAAGAGCCTGTTGGTGCTCGTCCTGATGGCGACCGGAATGGTCGCAACGCATGCCAGGCAGGACGCCAAGCCAGAAGCGAAGCCCGACGCAAAGAAGTGGGACGTCGCCGATCCCACCGGACCGACGACCCCTCTCGCCTTCGACACCAGCGAGGGCACGTGGATGAATGTGGACGTCAGCCCGGACGGCACGCAGGTCGTCTTCGACCTGCTCGGCGACGTCTATCTCATGCCGATCGGCGGCGGGGCGGCGCCCGCCAGGCGCCTCACGAGCGGGCCCGTGTTCGACATGCAGCCTCGCTTCAGCCCCGATGGCAAACGCATCGCGCTCACGAGCGACCGTGACGGGTTGTGGAACATCTGGACGATGGATCTCGACGGCAAAGACGCCAGGCAGATCTCGCGCGAGCGGCGCTGGTTCGTCAACAGTCCGACGTGGTCGCCGGATGGCCGCTACATCTATGCGCGACGCCACTTCGTCAAGGAGCGCTCGCTTGGCGCCGGTGAGATCTGGATGTATCACAGCGCCGGACCGAGCGACGGGCTGCAGGTCACCGAGCGCACGGGCTGGCAGAAAGACGCCGGCGAGCCGGATATCTCCCCAGACGGCAGCACGCTCTACTACAGCAAGGACGTCACACCCGGCCAGACGTTCGAGTACAACAAGGACCCCAACGGCACCATCTACGCGATCATTCGCAGAGATCTCACGACTGGCCGCGAGCGGCGCGCCGTGAGCGTACAGGGCGGCTCGGTGACGCCGCAGGTCTCGCCCGACGGCAAGTCGCTCGCCTACGTTCGCCGCGTTCGTCTCCAGAGCTTCCTCTACGTCCGGGACCTCGAGTCGGGTCGCGATCGGCAAGTCTTTGCGAACGTCGACAAGGATCTGCAGGAAGCGTGGGCGATCCATGGTTTGTACCCGCAGTACGCGTGGACACCGGACGGCCGATCGATTGTGATCTGGGGCGAGGGCAAGATCTGGCGAGTCGACGTCGCCAGCGGGAAAGGTCAGCCGATCCCGTTCCAGGCGCGAGTCGAGCAGACACTCAATGCGCCCGTGCGCATGCCCCGTCCCGTGCATCCCGCCGAGTTTCCGGTCAAGATGCTGCGCGATGTCCGCGTCGCGCCCGACGGCAAGCTCGTCGTCTATAGCGCGCTCGGTCATCTCTACACGCGGACGCTCCCGGCTGGCGAGCCGAAGCGTCTGACGTCGGCCGGCGCTGACACCTACGAATTCTTCCCCTCGTTCTCGCGCGACGGCCAGTGGATTGTCTACACGACGTGGAGCGATGCCAACCAGGGACGCGTCCGCGTCATCAAGCCAGACGGCTCAGCCGGCCGAGACGTCGTCACCCGGCCGGGTCACTACGTCGAGCCGTCGTTTTCGCCAGACGGCCGGTCCATCGTCTATCGGCACGCCGGCGGCGACTCGACGCGCGGGCCCTTTTACGCCGACGATGCCGGAATTCACGTGGTGCCCACGGCCGGCGGCACGTCTCTTCTCGCGCGTGAGAGCGGTTCGGATCCGGAGTTCGACCACACCGGCACCCGGATCTACATTCGCGAGGTCCGCAACGAAAAGTACACGCTCCTGAGCGTCGGCGCGCCAACCGTCGCCTCGCCCTTGCCCGGGCGTGACGAGATCGAACACGTGCGCAGCGACAATGCCACGCAAATCGTGCCCTCGCCCGACGGCCAGTGGGTCGCGTTCGAAGAGCGGTATCGCACGTACGTCGCCGCGTTTCCGCGCACCGGACGGCCCGTCGATGTCGGCCCGGCCACGCAGACATACCCCGTACAGCGCGTCTCGCGCGACGCCGGGTACTACCTGCACTGGTCCGGAGACAGCCGGCGCCTTTTCTGGGCGCTCGGTCCGGAACTCTTCAGCCGCGACCTTGCCAACTCGTTCGCGTTCGTCGAAGGCGGTCAAGCGAAAGCGGCGGAGCCCGAGGCGAAGGGGATTCCGATCGGCTTCACCACAAAGAGTGATCTGCCGTCGGGCGCAGTCGCGCTTGTCGGCGCGCGCGTGATCACGATGGCGAACCTCGCGTCAGGTCCGATTCAGGGCACGCCCGGCGTCATCGAGAACGCGACGCTCATCGTCGAAGGCAATCGCATCACCGCCGTCGGACCGTCGTCTTCGGTGAGTATTCCTGCCGGCGCGACACGGGTCGACGTCAAGGGCAAGACGATCGTGCCTGGGATCATCGACGTCCACGGGCATCTCGGGAGTGAATCGAATGGCCTGGTCGCGCAATCGAGCTGGCCGCTGGCCGCCAACCTCGCGTTCGGCGTGACGACTTCCCACGATCCGTCGAACGACAGCGAGACCGTGTTTACCAACGCCGAGCTCGTGCGAGCGGGGGCCAAGCTCGGGCCGCGCATATTTTCGACGGGGACGATTCTCTATGGGGCCGAGACACCGTTCAAAGCGGTGGTCGAGAGCTATGACGATGCGCTGTCGCACGTCAGGCGGCAGAAGGCGCTGGGCGCGATCAGCGTGAAGAGTTACAACCAGCAGCGGCGCGATGCGCGCCAGATGATCGTCAAGGCGGCGCGCGAGCTCGACCTCCTCGATGTGCCCGAAGGCGGGTCGCTCCTGTACATGAACCAGACGCATATCCTCGACGGTCATACCGGCGTCGAGCATTCGCTGCCTGTGCCCAGGCTGTACAAGGACACGGTCGAGCTCTTCGCGAAGAGCGGAGTCGGCTATACGCCGACGCTGATCGTCGGCTACGGCGGGCTGTCTGGCGAGTACCTACTGGTACCAGAACACCAACGTGTGGGAAAACGAGCGGCTGCTTCACTTCACTCCGCGGGAAGTGATCGACGCGCGCTCGCGGCGCCGACAGATGGCCCCCGACGCCGACTTCAATCACGTGCTGATCGCGCACGGCGCGAAACAGGTGGCCGATGCCGGCGGCAGCGTCCAGCTCGGCGCGCACGGACAGCTGCAGGGTCTGGGCGCGCACTGGGAGCTCTGGATGCTGCAGCAGGGCGGGATGACGCCGATGGAGTCGCTGCGCGCCGCCACGATTGCCGGCGCGCGCTACCTCGGTCTCGACCGCGACATCGGCTCGCTCGAGAATGGCAAGCTGGCGGACCTCATCGTGCTCGATCGCAACCCGCTCGAGAACATCCGCTACTCCGAGTCGATCAGCATGGTGATGATGAACGGCCGGCTGTACGACGGTAAGACGCTCGCCGAGGTCGCGGCGACGAAACGGCCGGCGCCGCGCTTCTGGTGGGAGTGACGGAGGAGACGGAGACGACCTCAGCTCACCCTTGGAAGCGTGAGCGCCGCGCGCAGGCCGCCAGCGGTCGAGCGATCGAGCGCGATCGAGCCGCCGTAAAGCTCGGCGAGATCGCGGACGATCGCGAGGCCCAGCCCCGAGCCCGGCGCCGCTTCGTCGGCGCGCACGCCGCGTTGCAGCACGACGTCCCACATTGAGGGGTCGAGCCCTGGTCCATCGTCGGCGACGGTAATCACGATGGATTCATTGGCCGCGGCCGATTCGACCACGACCCGCGTCCGGCCCCACTTGCAGGCATTGTCGAGGAGATTGCCGAGCATCTCGTCGAGGTCCTCGCGCTGGCACCGGACCAGGTGGTCGCGCGGGACTCGCACGTCGATGGCAAGACCGCGGTCGGCATGAAGGCGGAGCATCGTGCGCGCGAGGCCTTCCGCCGACTCTGCGACCTGGCATTGTGCGCCCGGCGTAGCGCCGGACGCGGCGGCGCGGGCGTGCGCGAGGTGCGATTCGACCTGGCGCCGCATCCGTTCCACCTGCTCGGTCACGGCGTCTGCCCACTGCTGCTGTCCCGCGGCGGCAGCCCGGTCGGCTTCATGAGCCAACACGGCGAGCGGTGTCTTGAGGCCGTGCGCGAGGTCGCCCGCCCGCGCGACGGCTCGCCGAACCGCCTGTTCGCGGTGCTCGAGCAGGATGTTGAGATCGTTGACGAGCGGCTGCACTTCAGCGGGGTAGATGCCGTCGACGCGGCGTTCACGACCGGCATGGACGGCGGCCAGCCGCGCTCGCAGCCGGTCGACGGCCGACAGCCCGCTCCTCACCTGGACGAACCCGCCGATCAGGCAGACGAGCGCGAGAATCGAGATGACCGGCACATGCAGGAAGAAGTTGTGAAACACCCTCGGCGCGCTCGGGTGCCTGTAAATGATCTGCGTCATGATCACGCCGAGCACGGCAAACAGCCCCGTCGACCAGAGCACTGCTCCGAGCATGATGCGCGCGCGAAGCGAGAAGCCCGACATCATCTGCTGTCCTCGGCGATGCGGTAGCCCATTCCACGCACCGTCTCGATGAACGATGACCCCAGCTTGCGGCGCAGGCGGGCGATGAATACTTCGACCGTGTTCGAATCACGGTCGAAGCCCTGCGAATAAATGTGCTCGGTCAACTCGCTCTGCGAGACCAGCCGTCCGCGGTGGTGCATCAGATACGAGAGGACTCGAAACTCGTGGCTGGTCAGCTTGACCGGCGTGCCGTTGCGCGTGACGCGCGCGGCCCGTGGATCCAGCGTGACCTCGCCCGAGCGGAGTTCCGGCGCAAACTGTCCGCTGGCGCGGCGGATGAGCGCTCGCAGACGCGCGAGCACTTCTTCCATCCGAAACGGCTTCGCGACGTAATCGTCGGCGCCGCCGTCAATTCCCTGCACCTTCTCGTGCCAGCTGCCGCGGGCGGTCAAAAGCAGCACCGGCATGATCAGGCCGTCGTCCCGCCATCGCCTCAGCACGGTGAGCCCGTCGACGCGGGGGAGCCCAAGGTCGAGGATCACGGCGTCGTACTGTTCCGTCCTGCCGAGAAAGTCGGCGCGCTCGCCGTCGGCGGCGCAATCCACCGCGTAGCCAGCCTCGCCAAGGGCGGTGGCCAGTTGGCGCGACAGGCGCACTTCATCCTCGACGACGAGAACCCGCACCAGACGGTTATAGCGCAACCGAACCTGAATGGCACCTGAACATCCGATTCATCCGTCATTCAGCGAGCGGTCGATACGCTCTCTGGAACCTCTCGGAGAATCACGCCATGACAAAACGAACGCTACTGGTTGTCCTTGTCGCTGCCGCGCTGCTCATCATCGGCGCTCTCGCCCACGGTGGAAGGGGTGACGGCGCGCTGGCGAACTGGTTTCAAAGAATTCATGGCCACTAGCACGGAGAGAACCATGACGACGAGAACGATAGCCTTTGCGGTCATTACGTTGTCGGTATTGATAACAGCCAGAGCCGCGGTCGCGGCCGCGCCTCAGCACGGCAAAACCGAGGAGAAATCCGCGCCGAGCGTGACCGGGCGATGGAGCATGTCGGTAAAAGGCAGTCCTCACGGCGACGTGACGATGGGGCTCGAGCTAACCCAGGAGGGCAAGAAGGTCAGCGGCTCGTTCGCCACGCCGCATGGTGACGACCTTCAGGTTGCGGGCGAGTTCGCCGAGGGCACGCTGACACTGGCGACGACCAGTGGAGGCGAGTCGAAGATCAGCATGACCGCGAAGCTGAAGGAAGACGGGACGCTCGACGGTTATCTTTCGAGCCAGATGGGTGACATGACGTGGACCGCGCGTCGCGTCACGCGCAAGTAGTGCCACGGATTACACGGACAACACGGCGCAAGTAAGGCCACGGATCACACGGACAACACGGCAATGGCCGCGGATCACACGGAAACACGGATCGGTGTTTATGAGATGGCTTCTCCAGAGTAACGAGGCTGCGCCATGACGTGGATCGATTCGCTCGGTCGCGACCTGCGACATGCCGGCAGGATGATCGCAAGGATGCCCGTTCTGGCGATCGTCGTCGTGCTGTCACTCGGCGTCGGCATTGGCGCCAACCTGGTCATCTTCTCGTGGATTCAGGCGGTTGTCCTCAAGCCGATCCCCGGTGTCGCTCGCGCCGCGAGCTTCTACCTGGTCGAGCCCCGCACCGAGACGGGAACCAACCCGGGAATGTCGTGGCTCGAGTATCGCGATCTCCGGGAGCGCCTGCCCGCGTTCCCCGATCTCCTGGCATTTCGGATGTCGCCGCTCTACGTCGGCGAACCAGGGCAAGTCGAGCGAGCCTATGGTCTGCTCGTTTCCGCCAACTATTTCTCGGGGCTCGGCCTCCAGCCAGCGCTCGGGCGCTTCTTTCTCGCCGATGAGGTGTCGCACCCGGGGGCGAGCCGGTGGTGGTGATCTCGCACGAGTACTGGCAGAGCCAGTTCGCGGGAGCGTCAACCGTTATCGGGCGGACGGTTCGCGTCAACAGCCGGGACTTCACGATCATCGGCGTCAGCCCGCGCGGATTCCAGGGCACGGTACTTCGCTTGAAGTTCGACTTGTGGTTGCCGGCGACGATGGCGCCCGCGCTGTTTAACGGATCGCGCGAGCTCGATCAGAGGACCGCGCGTGGATATACGGCGACCGGTCTCCTCGCGCCCGGCGCGACGCCCCAGCAGGCGCAGGGTGAAGTCGACGTGGCGATGCGGCAGCTATCGCAGGAATACCCTGAGAGCAACGCGACCATTCAAGGGGAGGTGCTGCCCTTCTGGAAGTTCTCGCGTGGCCCGCAGCGCTTCCTGGCGACCGCGCTGGCTTTCCTGCAGGCGATCATGCTGCTCCTGCTGGTCGCGGTGTGCGGCAACACGGCCAACCTCATGTTGGCGCGAGCCAGCGCGCGGCAGAGGGAGATGGGTATGCGGCTGGCGCTCGGCGCCGGTCCGTGGCGGATCGTGCGCCTGCTGCTTGCCGAGAATGTGGTGCTCGCGCTGGTTGGCGCGGCGCTCGGCGTCGCGATTGGTGTCTGGGGCACTCGGGCGCTGTCCTCGATGCCATTGACGATTGGTTTCCCGATCAACTTCGAAACCGAGATCGACGCGGCCGGACTCGTCTTCGCGGCGGTGCTGGGGATCACGTGTGGCGCCATCTTTGGCGCCGCACCGGCGATCCAACTTGCGCGTCTCGACCCGCAGCTGGCGTTCCGCGCCGGGGCGACCTACTACGGCCGCAGTCGTCTTCGCAATGCGTTGATGGCGATTCAGGTAGCGCTGGCCCTCGTCGTTCTCGTCGCGGCGGGCCTCTTTTTGCGGAGCTTCCTCGAGACACGTGAAGCCGACCCGGGTTTTCGTCGAGAGGGAGTGCTCCTCGCGGCCTACGATCTCACCGGACGGAACACCGAGAACACGTTTACGCGAGCCTTCGCCGCGAGGTTGATCGAACGTCTTCGGGCGCTACCGTCAGTTGAGGGCGCGGCAATTGCCTCATCGGTGCCGCTCGACATACATGGTTTGCCCTCCCGTGTGTTCACCGTCGACGGCTGGGTGCGGGCCGAGGCCGGCTACGACCAGGCTCTTGCCAACACGGTGACGCCGGGCTACTTCGCCGTGATGGGAATACCGCTGGTCAGAGGTGCGGACTTCGCCGATCTCAATGACACGACTCAGCCGCTGCAAGTGATCGTGAACGAGGAGTTCGTGCGCCGCTACCTGCCGCGCCTCGAGCCACTCGGCCGACGCCTGCAGGCGCGCGGCCGGTCCTACGCCATCACCGGCATCGCGCGTAACTCGCTCTACAACGCCTTCGGCGAGCCGCCGACGCCGATTATCTATTTCTCGTATCGCGACAATCCTGGCCGGACCGGAGAGATTCACGTCCGCACGCGAACCGGCAGCGACACTGCAGTGGCGGCGGCCGTGCGCGGCATCGTGCGCGACCTCGATCCCGAGCTCCCGGTCTACAACGTCAGAACCCTGACCACGCATGTCGAGACGCACTTGCTGTTTCGCCGCGTTCCAGCCCGGATGTTCGCGGTGCTCGGCCCAATGCTCCTCGTCCTCGCGGCGATCGGCATTTACGCGGTCGTCTCGTACACGGTCGCGCAGCGCTCGTCTGAAATCGGCGTCAGGCTCGCGCTCGGCGCAACGCCCCGAGGCGTGGTGGCGCAGTTCGTCCGCGAAAGCCTGGCGGTGATCGGGGTCGGGGCTCTGGCAGGATGGGCCATCGCCTTGAGCGGGGTCATCGTCTTCTACGGTGGGCGCGCCATCAACGTGGGGATCTTCGTCGGCGTTCCGGCGCTGTTGATGGCCGTGGCCGCAGTGTCGTGTTGGTTCTCTGCGAGCCGCGCCGCTCGTTGCGATCCGATGGCGGCGCTCCGTCAGCAGTACTGCGAGTGACGGAGTTACGGAGACCGGAGTCCGCGGAGGATGGCACGGCGCACGGTTGCGCGGAAGCGAGTACCGCATCGTCTCTCTCTCCGCGCGTCTCCCACCCCTTCGGCTCCGTTCCTCCGCGGTGAATCCCGTTATCTCCGTCCAACTCCGTCAACACTCTGTCCGATGCATTTGACGTGCCCTCTCGCGTTGGATAGTGTCTCCGGATGCTCGCAGCCGTGACGCGAGCGTCAGGAGACCTCAATGGATCAGACTCAAGCACAATTCCTCGCGCAATGCCTCTGCAAGCTCTGGGAGGGCGAGTTCCCGGCGACCTGCAAAGTTCTGGCGGCAGTACCCAACGACAAGCACAGCTATCGCCCCGACGAGAAATCACGCACCGCATGGGAGCTTGCGACTCACATCGCGACGGCGGATCTGTGGTTCATCAATTGCATCCTTGCTGGCTCGTTCGTCCTTCGATGCCGGAGGCGGCAAAGAAGCAGGCCGCCCAGTTTGGATCGATCGCCGACGTCGTCGAGTTCTACAAAAAGGAATTCCCCGCGGCGCTGGGCAGGGTGCGGGCAATGCCCGCCGACAAGCTGGCGGCGCCGTCGACTTCTTTGGCATGATGAAGATGCCGAACGCGACCTACCTGGGCTTTGCCAACAACCACTCGATGCATCACCGGGGTCAGCTGGCCGCTTACCTCCGAGCGATGGGATCCAAGGTTCCGGCAATTTACGGGGCCAGTGCCGATGAGCCGATGCCCAAAGCCTGATTCGCGCATCGGATTCGCTCACGACTTCGGATAGAGTGGTCGGATCGTGCTCGCCAACTACGCAGCTCTAGAAGGTGCGTTCGTGTCGGGTCTCGGTCCCCTAGGACTGATCGCAGTCTCATATCTATGGCCCGCGCACGTGTTGCGAGATTGAACAAGAGGTCAGGAGATCAGGAGTTCCGTTTTGATTCCCTCCCGTTCTTCTGCTCTCCTGTTCAAGGCACTGTGAAGAGCTGTAAAGTCAGTACTCCGCCATCTGATCGTCGGGATAGCAGTAAAGCCAGCGCTCGCCTGGCTCCGCCGACGCAACGACCGGGTGCCCGCTGGACTTCGCGTGCTTCGTCGCGTGGCGGTTCGGCGATGAGTCGCAGCACAGCGTGGTGCCGCACGTCTGGCAGGTGCGGAGATGGACCCATCCGGAACTGATCTTCACGCACTCCTCACAGCGGCGCGCCTGCGCTTGCCGGACATCGCTCACCGCGTCGATGTGTTGACACACCTCAGAAGTCATCTGCGCCTCCCCTGGAAAGCAGGCGATGTCAGGATGCAGTCGTGGCTTCGAGCTCCTCGTAGCTGCCCTTGAAGTCGGCGATCTCGCCATCCTCGAAGCGCCAGACTCGCGTGCCGACCTCTTCGAGCAGATCCTGGTCGTGAGTCACCAGCAGCACCGTGCCCTCGAACTTCTGGAGCGCCACGTTCAGCGCGTTGATCGATTCGAGGTCCAGGTGGTTGGTTGGTTCGTCGAGCACGAGCAGGTTTGGCTTGAGCAACATGATCCGGCAGAACAGCAGCCGCGCCGTTTCACCGCCTGAGAGCGCCTCGGTTGGCTTGAGGCCCTCCTCGCCGCTGAACAGCATCTGGCCGAGCAACCCGTGAATCTCCTGCCGCGAGGCGTCGGGGTCGAACTGGTGCAGCCATTCGACCGCGGTCATCCCCTTCTCGATCGCGCCGGTGTGATCCTGGGGGAAGTAGCCGATTGAGACCTCATGGCCCCAGCGTATCGTGCCGCTGTCCAGGTCCACCGGCGACGCCGGACGATCGGGTGCATCCGCGAGCAGCGCCTTCAGCATCGTCGTCTTGCCGACGCCGTTTCTGCCAACCAGGACGATCTTCTCGCCGCGATTGACGATCGCGCTGAAATCGGACACCACTTTCAGCGCGCCATGCGCCTTGCTCAACCCCTTGCATTCGAACGCGACTTTTCCAGACGGCCGCTTCATGGCGAACTTGATGTACGGACGCTGGATGTTGGATCTGGCCAGCTCGGTCGTCTGCAACCGCTCGACTTCCTTGCGCCGCGACGTGACCTGACTCGCTCGAGTGCCGGCGCCGAACCGCGCGATGAAGTCGTTGAGCTGCGCGATCTTCTTCTCACGCTGCGCGTTGTCGGCCTCGATCGTCGATCGAATCTGCGTCTTGGCCAGCACCATGTCGTCGTAGCCGCCGGTATACGTGATGATCGTCTGGTAGTCGATGTCGGCCGTGTGCGTGCAGACCTTGTTCAGGAAGTGCCGATCGTGGGAGATCACGATCAGCGTGCCGTTGTAGCGTTCGAGGAACGCCTGCAGCCAGTGGATCGAGTCGAGGTCCAGATGGTTCGTCGGCTCGTCGAGCAGGAGCGCGTCAGGACTGCCGTAGAGGGCCTGCGCCAGGAGCACTCGCACTTTCTGTCCGCCCTGGAGCTCGGCCATCTTCCGATCGTGCAGCGCGTCGGGGATATCGAGGCCTTGCAACAGCACTGCGGCATCGCTCTCGGCCGAGTACCCATCCTCCTCGCCGACGATGCCCTCGAGCTCGCCGAGGCGCATGCCGTCATCGTGGGTCATGTCGGGCTTGGCATACAGCGCGTCGCGTTCCTGGAGCGCGCTCCAGAGCCGCTCGTTTCCCATGATGACGGTATCGAGCACCCGGAATTCATCGAAGGCGTATTGATCCTGTCTCAGGACGCCGAGCTTGCGAGGCCGCGCAACGGTGCCGCGCTGCGGCTGGGCTTCGCCAGTCAACAGCTTCATGAACGTAGATTTTCCAGCGCCGTTCGGCCCGGTCAGGCCGTAGCGCCGTCCCGCCGAGAACGTCGTCGTGACATCCTCGAAGAGGATCTTCGAGCCGAATCGCATGGAAACGCCGCTGACCGAAATCATGATGAGAGCCCTTCCGTTGGTGGCAAACCCATAATTATAGCAGATGCCCCCAACCCGGCCGCGCGGCCGGTGGCCCATGCCCAGAGAAAGTTGTAGCCACCGATCGGACCGAAGGCGTCGAGTATCTCCCCGCACAGAAAGAGCCGCTTGTGCCTCCGGCTTTCCATCGTTCGTGGATCGATGTCGTTCAGGCTGACGCCGCCGCCGGTGACCTCGGCCTTCTTGTAGCCTTCGTCGCCCGTCCACGGCAACGTTCCTCTGACAAGCGTGTCAATGAGCCGGGCCCTTTCGGCACGGCTCAGGTTCGCAAGCGGCAGGCGGGGGCTGATCCCCGTGGCAGCAATCAACGCCTCGGCCAGGCGTGACGGCAGCGCGTCGCCGACCGCCGACAGCACGCTCCTCGAGCCGTGAGGCTTCAGGGCTTCGGTCCACGCCCGGTCGTCGAGTGACGTCCATCGCACGGCGACACGCGCCGGAACTCCGCCATCCATGCGCGAGCGCACCGCCACGTGCGACACGTCGAGCACGGCCGGACCGCTGTAGCCCTGATGGGTGAAGAGAAACCCACCGGTCGCCGTTGACGACAGGCGGTCGGCGCGAGCCGTGATCGTCACCCGCAACGAGACTCCCGACAACTCTCCAAATGGTGCAGGTTGGGCGATGAGCGGCGTCAGCGCGGCGTAAGTCGGTCGCACCTCGTGGCCGAGGCCCTTGACGATGCGCAAGCCGGCGCCGTCGCTGCCGGTGTTTGGCACCGACAGGCCGCCAGTGGCGACGACGATTGCACCGGCGTGGAGCGGTGCCCCGTCCGCGATGTCGATGCGCCAACCGCCATCGACGGGGGCGAAGCCGGTGACGGTCGTGTTCATGAGCAGCCGCGCGCCGTTCCGGCGCGCCTGCTCGAGCAGTCGATCCCTGACGTCGCGAGCACGTTCGGAGGCAGGAAACAGCTTTGCCGACTCCACTTCTTCGACCAGCGGCAGACCGAGATCGCGTTCGAAGAAGTCGATCTGTTCGCGGAGCGGCCACGAGCGGACGATGCGGCGGACGAGGTGAGGCGGCGCGTCGCTGACGAAACGCGATTCGTCGAGGCGCGCCGGCAGGATGTTGCAACGGCCACCGCCGCTGATCAGTATCTTGCGGCCACCATCGCGCGTGCGCTCGACAAGCAGCGTGTCGGCGCCAGACGCGGCAGAAAAGATCGCCGCCACCGCCCCGGCTGCCCCCGCGCCGATCACGATCACTCGGCGGCTGCTCGAAGCGGCGTCGGTCACCGGCGGGACACTGAAGCCGTACGTCATCACTCGTCAGTGTCCGCCTTCAGGCGGACCACGAACGGTCCGGCTAGAACGCCGGACACGTACGCACGAAAACAATCGGGCGCTCGGCGTGGACACTATCGGTCGCGTGGCAGGAGCACCGACTTGATGACCCGTCCGTCGTGCATCGAGTCGAACGCATCGCGCCAGCCGGCCAGCGGCGCGCGCAGTCCGACGATCGAATCAGCCATCGTCACTCCGCGGGTGAGCAGGCTGATGACGCGCTCCCAGACGGGGTAGTTGTGGCTGAACGAACCCTGCAGTCGAATGTTCCGGAACACGAGCGGGTTCACGTCTGTCGGGATCAAGTCGGGCGACCACCCGACCTTCGAGACCTGCCCGTCAGGCCGCGCGAGCCGGAGCGCCGTCTCGAGCGTGGCGCTCGCTCCCGATGCGTCGCAGACCACGTCGGCGCCAATCGGGCAGAGATCGCGAACGATCGCTTCCAGGTTCTCCGTCTCGATATCGACGGTGTGCGTCGCCCCAAGCCGCCGCGCCGCCTCGAGTCGCGGCCGGTCGCAGGAGAGGCCCGCGACGACGAGCGTGCTCGCGCCGGATAACGCCGCCATTCGCGTGCAGAGCAGCCCGATCGGGCCCGGCCCGACGACGACGACGAAATCGCCGGGCGCGATTCTGGTGTTGACGCACATGGCCTGATAGGCCACGGCGTGAGGCTCGGCCAGGCACGCGATGTCGAAAGGCAACGAATCGGGAATATGGTGCAGGCATCGCGCCGGCACGCGAACGAACTGGGCCATCGCGCCGTCGACGCCGTACCCGAATCCCTTTCTTGCCGGGCACAAGTTGTAGCGGCCCGTTCGGCAGAGCAGGCACGAACCGCAGATCTCGGCAGCGGTTTCGCTGACGACGCGATCGCCCTCCCGGAAGTCCGTCACTCCACGGCCGAGTTTAGCGACCGTGCCGCAGAATTCATGGCCGAGGACCACCGGGATGTTGACCGGCCACGAGTGCGTGTTTCTCGACTGGTGGACATCAGAGCCGCAGACCGAGACGGCCCCGACCTCGAGCAGGACTTCGCCATCGCCAACCTGAGGAATGGGAATCTCGCGCAATTCCACGGCAAGTGGTTCGAGCGCGTAGTGAACGACCGCGGTCTGTGTGCTCATGATCTATTTGCGAAATAACCACGTCTGATTGGCGCCGCCGCTGCAGCCCCACAACTGAATGTTCGCCCCGTCGTCGCGCTTCGCGCCCTCGACATCGAGGCAGGAGTTGTTCGACACGCTGACGAGTCGATAGGCGCCGTCGCCGGCACGCTCGACGCGCCAACGCTGGTTGTCGCCGCCGTTCCACCGGTTCTGTTCGACGTTCGCCCCGTCGCCGCTGCGGCCGGAGACGGTCAGCGCCTTGTTGCTGCCATGGCTGATGATCGAGAACTGGCCGCGGCCGAGATCGATCACATCCCACATTTGGTTCGAACCGCCGCTGCAGCTCCACTGCTGGATATTGGCGGCATTGCGAGTGCTTCGTCCCTCGACGTCCAGGCATTTGCCGCTGAGCCGGCTGACGATGCCGCCGCTGAAGAACACGCGGCCATCCGGTGAATAGCCTCCGGACGGGGGACGATTGTAGCCAGGATCCGGATCGGGATACTGCCCGCCCCATCCAGAGCCGGACCAGTTATAGGTTGCGCGAGCCGAGTTATTGCGGCTGTTGAACGTGCAATCGAACGAAAAGTCGCGGCCGCGGTCGTTGGAGTCGCGCATGTAGCGCCCGTTGCCGCGAACGCGGGCTTCGGTGTTCGAGACGCGCGTGATCTGAGCCCGCCGTTCATCGATTGACGCGTTGGGTTGCCTGCCGCCAACCTCGCGGCCCATTCGATACTGCAATTCCTGCTGGCAGCGGCCGACGGCCTCGTCGCGCGGATCCCATTGGGCCGACGCTGGTGGTGCGCCGAGGAGCGCGAGAGCGAGTCCGAGCGAGGTGATGACCCCAGAGCGCATGACGTGATTGTCTCCTGTGCGTAACAGGGATACACCTTTGCAGGTCGTTGTAGCAAGTGGTGGGACGGGCGCGGTTGCCGAGTAAGCACGGGCACGCTTCCATTCCGTCCAGAGGCAGAATAACTTCAGTTGAAGGGCGCGTAAGCGATTCATGGAGCCGGTCATGGACCCGAACACCCGTAGGTTTCTTCACGTCGCCAACGGGACGTCGACGACGGACACCATCCACGCGGCGGGCATTCCAGGCTCGACGTCAATCTGGGCTGATCCGCTGCACGAAGGACCTGTGCCGGCGCGGCTGACCGATGAAGAGTTGCTGGACGTTCGCGCCCGTCACCTGGCAGGAAACGACCGATCGGGCATCGCCCTCGCGGAAACGATCGCCGAGCTGCGGCGCTGGCGCGAGGCCATTGACGATCATGGCGTCCTACGACGAGCTCGTGCTCTGGTACGAGCATGACCTCTTCGATCAGCTCAATCTGATTCAGCTGCTCACGCGCATCGGACAAGAGCCCGCTGTCGACCACAGGCGTGTCAGCCTGATCTGCATCGACCGGTTTCCGGGCCATCCTCGCTTCAAGGGACTGGGCGAGCTTTCGGCGCTGGAGCTCGGATCGCTCCTCGAGACACGCCAACCAGTAGGCGCTAGCCAGTACGAGCTTGCGGCGCGAGCGTGGGAGGCGTTCCGCGCGGACGATCCGCTGGCGCTCGACCGGTTGCTCGGTACCGACACTTCCGCGATGCCGTTTCTCGCGTCCTCGCTGCGGCGTCACCTCGAGGAGTTTCCGTGGACGCGCGACGGGCTGTCGAGAACCGAGCGTCGGATCATGCAGCTCGCACGCCCAGGCTCGATCGACATCCGGAGGGCGTTTCCGCTGATGCACGACGACGAGTCGGCGTTCTACATCGGGGACTCGTCGTTCTGGCAGATCGTGAAGGAATTGGCGTCAGCGACACCTGCGCTGGTCTCGATTGCCGCGACAGAGGCGGCGCCAGGCCGATTGCCGAGCGGCACGATTGCGCTGACCGACACCGGGCGGTCGATCCTCGGCGGTCACGCCGACCGCGTCGCGCAGTGTGGCATCGACCGCTGGCTCGGCGGTGTCCATCTGGTGGACTCGCAGCCGAACTGGCGATGGGATTCAGGGCGACAAATGATTACGCAATTCTGAATGCTGAGTGCTGAGTGCTGAAGTAAACTTCGAAATTCACTTCAGCATTCAGCACTCAGCATTCAGAATTTCTTCCATGCGCGCTCTGATTTTTGATCTCGACGGAACGCTCGTCGATACCGTCTACGCTCACGTGTTCGCGTGGCAGCAGGCGCTCGCGGAAGCGGGCATGCCGATTGACGGCTGGCGCGTGCACAGGCGCATCGGCATGAGCGGCGGGTTGTTCACCCGAGCGATCGCGCGCGAGATCGGCCGCGCGCTCGAGCCGGAACAGGCGAACGCGCTCCAGCATCGGCACGGCGAGATTTACCAGAATCTGCTCCCGCGCCCTCGGCCCCTTCCCGGCGCGGTGTCTCTGCTCCGCCGCCTGCGCGATCTGGGCGTTCCGTATGGCATTGCGACGTCGGGCCGTCGGCCGGAGATTAACCCGTCGCTCGAGATGCTCGAGATCCCGGCAGGCACGGTGGTGATCGAGCGGGGCGACGTGATGCGCGCCAAACCCGAGCCCGATCTGTTCCTGGCCTGCCAGGAGCGACTCGGTGTCGACGTGCGCGACTGCTTCGTGATTGGCGATGCCGTGTGGGATTTGCTCGCCGCCCGCCGCGCGGGGATGCTGAGCGTCGGGGTGTTGAGCGGCGGCTACGGAGCGGAGGAGCTGATTCGCGCCGGCGCGTTTCGCGTTTACCGGGATCCCCGAGAGCTCGACGACTCTCTCGACGAGCTGGGAGTGCTGCCCTAGCGCGTAGCCCCGGCATCCGTGGGGAGGACCGGCTATAATCGCTCGTCCGTGGCCCTGACGCCTGGCGCACGTTTCGGCGGCTACGAGATCCTCGACGCCATCGGCGTCGGCGGGATGGGTGAAGTTTATCGCGCCCGCGACACCAAGCTCCACCGCGACGTCGCAATCAAAGTGCTGCCCGCCTCGGTCGCCCAGGACCCAGATCGCGTCGCACGATTCAGGCGCGAGGCGCAAGTACCTGGCCTCACTCAATCATCCCAACATCGCCTACGTCTGCGGGCTCGAGGAAGCCGACGGTGTCGCCGCCCTCGTGATGGAGCTCGTCGAGGGGCCGACCCTGCAACAGTTCACGGCCCGTCCCGATGCCCGGCTCCCATGGACCCAGGTGATTTCCATCGGCCGACAGATTGCCGAGACGCTGGCGGCGGTCCACGATCGAGGGATCGTTCACCGCGACCTGAAACCCGCCAACATCAAGCTCTCGTCGAACGGACACGTCAAGGTGCTCGACTTCGGGCTCGCGAAGCTTTCTCAGCCCGAGATATCGGCCGTTGGCTCGGATGGCGGGCCGCTGACGCAGTCAGGCATCGTCGTCGGCACCGTGGCCTACATGTCGCCGGAGCAGGCGCGTGGCGGCGCTGTCGATGCACGCAGCGATTTGTGGAGTCTCGGCGTCGTGCTCTACGAGCTGCTGACTGGCCAGCCCCCGTTTGGCGGCGAGACGCAGGGTCATCAGCTCGTGGCGGTGCTCGAGGCGACGCCTCGTCCGGTCACTGAGCTCGCGCCCGATGTACCGCCGGAGCTCGCGCGGATCGTTGGGAGGATGCTGGCAAAGCCGGTCGGGGAACGCTACCAGCGAGCGCGCGACCTTGCCGCCGATCTGCGCCGGCTCGAACGAGCCACCGAGCGAGAGGCGCTCAATGCCGGCGACCCGAACGCGCTGACCAGTCTCAGCCAGACGAGCGATCCGCGCGCGAGTGCACCGGCACCGCGCTCGCACGTCAGCGGCGCCGACTGTGTCCGGACGCGTGTCGGGCTGGGGAGTCGCCGTTGCTGTTGGCATTTTGATGATCTCGATTGCCGGTGCTGTCGCTCTCCGCTGGCGGTCGAGCCAGGCACCTCCTGGTGATTTGCCAACGATCGGCAAGATCGCGGTCCTGCCATTCGAGCAGCGCAGCCAGGGGCGGGACGATCAGTATCTCGCTGACGGCATCAGCGAGAGTCTGATCAACGCGCTCGCATCGCTCCCGAACATCAAGGTGATTTCCCGCAACTCCTCATTTCGGTTACGTGGGCTTCCGGCGCGTGACGCGGGCGCTCGTCTCGGCGTTGACGCGGTGGTGACCGGCACGGTCGGGCGAGTCGACGGGCAACTGGTCGTCAACGTCGAGCTCGTGGACGTCGGCGGCGACCGGCACCTGTGGGGTGAGCGGTACGTCGGGCCCAGCGAGGACGTGCTGACGACCCAGGCCCAGGTGGCCCGAGCCGTCGGCCACAGACTCCGCGACAAGCTCAGTGGCGCCGAAGCCGCGCGGCTGGCACGCCGCCCCACCGAGAATCCCGACGCCTACGAGGCGTACTTGCGAGCGCGTTTCTTCGAGGCCAAGTTCGACCCGTCGAGCCTGGCGCTCGCAACCACCCACGCCGAGAAAGCGGTGCAACTCGATCCGGCGTTCGCACAGGCGTGGTCAACGCTCGGTCGAATCTGGCTGCTGCGAGGCACGTACTACGACAAACCTACCGAGTCGATGCCAAAGGCCGTCACTGCGGCCGAGCGCGCGCTGACGATCGACCCGCAACAGCCCGACGGCCCACGTCGTCCTCGGGCTCGTTCGGCTCCTCTATGACTGGAATTGGGACGAATCGCGACGCGAGCTTACGCTGAGCAGCACGTTGAGGCCTCAGGTGGTCGAAACGTTTACGTGCGCGGCGCATCTGCTCGAGACCGCTGGCCGCGGTCCCGAAGCCGAGCGTGAGATTCGACAGGCGCTCGTCGACGATCCGCTGTCGGTTTCGCTCAATACCGAGCTCGGTTGCAACTCGTACTATCAGCGACGGTATCAAGCGTCGATCGAGGAGTTCCGCCGGTCGCTACAACTCGACAGCGGCAATCCGGTCGCATATTGGGGCCTGGGGCGAACCTACGCGCAGCTCAAAGAGTACGAGCGAGCAATCGCGGAGCTCAAGCGTGTCGAAACGAGCACCGGCGGCGCGCCGCCGATGATTGTCGGAGAGATGGGCTACGTCTTCGGGTTGGCGGGCGACCGCCCGGCTGCCCAGCGCGTTCTTGCTACCCTCGACCAGATGTCCCACAAGATCTGGGTCGACCCTTACTTCCGCGCGGTCGTGCACCTGGGCCTCAACGAGCGCGACCTCGCGATGACATGGCTGGAACGGGCGCTCGAGGAGCGATCCCCGTTCATCCCATCGCTGTCGAGCGATGCCAAGTGGGACGCCTATCAGACCGTCCCGCGGTTCGCCGCGATGCTGACCAAGCTGAACCTGACACCGGCAAGGGCCGCGACGCCTCCAGCGGCTCAAAAACCGGGCACCTAGGCCGCGGGTTTCACGCCCGTACGGTTTTGGCTTGCAGGTCGTCGCTCCGGTTCGACGGCATCGCGACATCCTTCTCATCGATCAACGCGGCACTGGACTGTCGCATGCGCTCAAGTGCCGTGCCGGCGAGTCGAGCACCGACACGCCGGTCGCCGCGCCGTCCGCAATCATCGTGTGGATGCTGCGTGTGAAACGACGGGCAGAAAGGGAACTGGCGGCGCTCGATGCCGCGCGCCGCCAGCTCGAGGACGAGTGAGGTGCGTTCAGGGATTCAGAACCATGACGATCACGCCCCCCTTGCCATCTCCGCGAAATGACACGCGAAGATGTTCGTCGAGGCTCGTCGCCACGTCACGGATACGCTTGGCGGTCTCTTCCGAGACCTGATCGCCGACGTGGATGCCGGCGCGCCGCGTCAGTTCGTTCATTGTGGCAGGGGTCACGCGCTCGCCCCTGATCTGAACCAGGCGTGGTGATCCTTCGAAAAGCGGACGCCCAGGCGCCGTCCGAACGGTGTACTCGGATTCTCGTCCATCGGCCAGGTCGGCACGAATCTTCTCGAGCAGCGTTGCCTTCTCGGCGTACGAGCGCTTCCACTCGTCCTTCTGCTGATCGGAGGCGCTCGGATCCTGCAGCGCCTCGCTGAGCTCTTTCATGACGTGTTCGGCGCGCGCGGCAGGCGAGTCGTTCGCTTTTTCGTCGTCTTCATGCTTGGCGCGCAAGGTGTGGGCGCGCGCCTCGCGCTCCGCGTCTGCCGGCCGGCAGGCTGAATCGGAGCGTCGTTTGAAGAGTGGTCGACCGCACTGCGTCGGGCGAGTAATGCCACTGCAACACGGATTCGAGCGCCGCCCGCCGGAGCTCCTCCGGGCCACTCAGAACGCGCGCGTCAGAGACCTCGCCGCGATCGTCGGTCACAAGGTCCAGTACCACGTCTCCCTGGACCTGCTGCTCGATTGCCCTGCGTGGATACTCCGAGAATGAGGCGTGCAGCAGATGATCGCCGCCTTTGACAATCTGAATTGGCGCGCCCGCTGACTCCTGTGCGAAGCCCACTGTTCCCTGCGCTTCGAGCGGGAACGAGCGGACGGCGACGGTCGCCGCGAGGGCGAGTGCGGCGCTGCTGACGGTGAGCGAAGCGATCAAGCGGCGTGTAGTCATAGTGGTCTCCTGCAGGATCTGGGCGACGCGCTGCCTCAGCAGGCTGCGACGCAGAAAAAGCGGTGCCGGAACGAGAGAAACGCGCGACTTGTTCAGGGCGACAAGGAGCAGGGCATCGACGTAGCGCTCTTTCGAATCGGTCAGTCCCACGGCCGCGCCATCAACGACCTGCTCCCGGCTGAGTTGAATACGTCCGATGAGCCACCACATCGCTGGATGGAACCAGAAAACCGTCCGGACGGCTTCCTCGAAGACTTCGAAGAGCCAGTCCCGCCGGCGCACGTGCAGCAGCTCGTGATAGGCGATCGCCTCCTGCACATGCAGGGGCATCTCGAGGACCGACGGCGGAACGATGACCACTGGCCGGCGCCATCCGAACGTGATGGGCCCGGCGATGCGGTCCGAGACGTAGATCCCGGGCTGGACGCCGATGCGCGCCTCCGCTTCGCAAAAGGCGGCGGGCAAAGGCGCGAGCCGCTGCGCGGTGCGCCGGAGTCGAGCGAGCGTCCACGCGCCGGTCGTCAACCAGACCGCGCGAATCGCGGCGCCAGCGCACAGGATCAGGAGAACAAGGGATGCGATGGACCACGCAGTCGGGGCCGCAACCGCAGGGGAGAACTGAGCCTCGACCTCGATTCCCTGTGGTGCGATCGATGGCTCCATGATCGGCGCGTCACTCGTGAGCCACGGTTGACACAGTGGCAGAAGGAGGCAGACGACCAGGAGCGTTCGCCAACAGGCGAGCGTGACTCGCGGCTCGCGGATTCGAAATGCCACGGCGAGCGCCGCGCCTGCGCCGATGACGAGCGTCAGCTGCAGGCTGTAGGAGAGGATGTCGCTCAGCACAATCGAGGTCGTCATCGCTTTTTCCCCATCATTCGCGCGATCTCGTGCAGGTCGGCTTCCGAGAGCCGGTCGTCCTCGATGAGATGCGTCACGAGCGGTTGGGCCGAGCCGTTGAACACCCGGTCGACGAACTCACGCACCATGGCCTTGATGACCTGCTGCCTGGGTTTGGCTGGCTGGTAGAGGTACGCCCGATCGTGCTGAGTGGCCTTCAGGTAGCCCTTCTGCTCGAGCGTTTTCATGCTCGTCATCACGGTCGTATAGGCGATCGTGCGACGCGCGCGCAGCGCCTCGTAGACGTCGCGCACGGTGACGGGAGCGTCGTGCTGCCAGACGATTTTCATCATCTCCAGCTCGTTGGCCGTCAGGGTCGGTGATTTCGGTCTCATTGTATTACTAGTTAACTAGTACTACAAAACGTTTGTCAAGCCCGAAAGTCAGCTCGGGCAGGGAAGTAGAGGCTGGATTGAGGAAACTTGCAGAAACCGACAGGAACCGCGACGTCAGGCGCGCGCGGTCACTTCTTCACCGTCGCCCCAGTCAGTTGCGCAACGGCCGCGAGCGTTGTCTGCGCGGCGTTCAGTCCGAGGCGGAAGTCCTTGTCGGAGAAGGTGGTGAAGACGTCGGTCACCTGATGCCAATGAGGATCCCAACCGCCGCCGATCTGAGCGCCACGCTCGTTCTCGCGCAGGCTGATTGCGGGAACGAGATCCATGAAAGGCGTCGAATCGGTATTCGTCATGTGCGGGCCCACGGCGGCGGGATAGTCGGTCGCGTACTTTTCGTTCGCCGCCTTGAAGAACCAGGCGAGCTTCTGCGCCTCATCGGCCATCTTGGCGATTGATTGAAACTCGATGTTCACATCGGCTTCAGGCCGCTGCTCGGCGCTGACCTTTCCGTCAGGGCCAGGCATTCCATGGTCGAACATCATCATGTCGTGCTGAATCATCCCGAGCCACTTCGGTTCGGGAAACCGGCGCGACCCGGGCGGGTCTTCCTTGCCTTGCAGATCCTTCCGCTGCTCGACGTACGCGCGGGCGCCGTTGAGGCCGGTCTCCTCATTGTTCCAGAGCGCGAAGCGGATGGAGCGTTCGGTCTGCACGTCGGGGCTGCTGAAGATGCGCGCCAGCTCCATCACCAACGCGGTGCCAGAGCCGTCGTCGTTCGCCGCTTCGCCGTAGCCGATGCCATCCATGTGGCCGCCGACGATGTACATTTCGTCGGGTCGCGTCGTGCCGATCTTGGTGCAGAACACCTGCTCGCGCAGGCCAGGCGTGCTGGGTTGCGAGTTGAGCTCGCGCAGTTTGAGGTCCGGCTGGGCGTTGGGATCGTTGTTGACGCCAGTGCGTGCGCGGTTCCCGAAGATCGTGCTGCCGCCCTGACCAGCGCGCCCACGACCGCCGCCGCGCTGTCCGCCTCCCGCCGCCGCGCCTTCACCTCTCTACCTCTCCCCGCGGCCCAGCCCCCTGCCCGGCCCCTGCGCCCGTGCCTCGGCCCGCTGGTGGCTGATAGTCGTACTTGATGCGCTCGGTGTTCGTGCAGCCGTAGCTCTTGAGCTGCGCCTCGATCCAGTCGATGGCCGCGCGATTGCGGTCCGTGCCCTGGCGGCGGTCGCCAAATTGCGTGAGTCCTTTGATCGTGGCTTTGTACTTTTCGAGGTCGAGCCGGCCGACGAGCGTCCTGACCGGATCGTTGTCCTCGGCTGCCGGCGCGGCGACTGCCGGCGCCGCTGCCTGTGGCGCCTGCGCGCGGACGTCGAGTCCGCTCGAGCCGATGCCGATTAGCAGCACGGCGGAGGCGATCCCCGCGAGTACGTTCGACTGCATGCTTCTCCTCTTTTTGGGGTGCTCGTTGTTGTGGCGTACGCGGGAGCTCGCTGTCGCGCAGCTTGAGCGCAAGCACCCTCGCTGCTCGCCGGGGGCCGGTTCGAGAACCGGCCCCCACGTAGCGGGAACCGTTGAGGGCTCTACTTCTTTGTCGCGATCCAGGAGCCCGGCGCGGTGCCCTGGATCGTGGTCCCGGCCCCGTTCACCTTGCCGGTGTAAGTGGTCTTCCCGGCCGTAAACGTGATCTGGTCGCCGTTCATCTTGCCTTCGACTTTTGTCGTCCCAAGCGTGCCGGCAAGCTTCTGGTAGGTCTGTGTGAGCTTGAGATCGCCCTGCTGCATCGACCAGGTGCCTTCGACTTTCGCCGGCACGATCCACAGCAACGCCGTGCACCAGCTCGTGCAGTCGCCGGTGAGCGTTTCCGTCTGGTCCGCTTCCCAGTCTTCCATCGTGAAGGAGTTCGAGACCACTCGCGTCCCGGGCTTCAGATTGAGAATCTTGGGGCGCAGTTTGACGTTGATCTCGGGAAGCAGGAACATCGTGATGACCGTGGCCTTCGAGAAGTCCGTTTCGAAGAGGTCGGCCTTGACAAACGTCGCCTTGGTCCCGTTGAGACCCTTCCTTCTCGGCATTCTTCTTTGACAGCTCGACCATGTCGGGGTTGTACTCGACGCCCATCGCCGTTGCGCCGCGCTTGGCGGCGGCGATGACCGTGCGGCCATCGCCGGACCCGAGGTCCATGACGAAATCCTGCGGCGTCACCTTGGCCATATCGAGCATTTTCTCGACGAGCGCCTGCGACGTCGGCACCCAGACGACGTCCTTTCCTGCCTGTCCTGACTTGGGTTCAAACGGCTGCTGCGCAGGTTTCTGAGTGGCTGTCGCCTGCGCATACGCGCTGACGGCCAGCAGGCCAACCGCAAGGGTCAGCCCGGCCCGCCTGACCATACCTCGTGCATTCATGAGAGAAACTCCTGACGAATCCAACGTTTGTATCAAGACAAGCTGTTCCGGAACACCATCCGTGTTGTCCGTGTTGTCCGTGGCTTGAGACACCGTGTTGTCCGTGGCTCGAGACCGCTCACGATAATACATTGCGTCGCATTCGCCTGTTTACAGGGCCGCTCCCTGTGACGAACAGAGGGCTATAATCAGGCCTTGACTACGGTTCAGCACGGAAAGACGCAGAGGTCACTTCGAGCAGCTGGTCCGGGTCGGCCGTCGCTTCGACGAGCGCGGCTGGGTCATGGGCACCAGCGGCAATTTCAGCGTCGTCATCGGTCGGGATCCGTTGCGGCTGGCGATTACGCCGAGTGCGGCTTTCAAGGGTGAGCTGCAGGCGGACCAGATTCTGGAGATGGACGACCGTGGCGCGCCGGTCGACGCGCCGTTGCCGCTCGGGCCGGCCACGACCCGGCCTCGGGTGTCGGCCGAGGCGCTCCTGCACCTCGAAATCGTCCGCGCGCGCGGTGCCGGAGCCGTGCTGCACACGCACTCGATCTGGGCCACGCGCCTATCCGAGCGGTTTGCCGGGGCGCGTGGTTTCTTCATCGAGGGTTACGAGATGCTCAAGGGCCTCGAGGGGGTTCGCACTCACGAGCATCGTGAATGGCTGCCGATCGTCGAGAACGATCAGGACATGGCGCGGCTGTCGGTCGTCGTGCGCGGCGTGCTCGAGGAGCACCCGGAGGCGCATGGATTCCTGCTGCGCCGGCACGGGCTCTACACCTGGGGGAACGATTTGCCCCAGGCAGTCCGCCACGTCGAGATTCTGGAGTTCTTGTTGGAGGTCGTTGGGAGAGACTGACAGGAGGCCGCATCATGGCTGTCGTGAAGATTCCCGCTGACAACATCACGCTGACCGATACACAGGACGTCGCAACCTTCCTGGCCGTGCGCGGAATCGAGTACGAGCGCTGGACGCCGAGCCGTGAGCTTTCCGCCGACGCGACGGCGGACGCCGTGCTCGATGCCTACTCGCACCAGATTGAAGTGCTGAAGCAGCGCGGCGGCTACGTCACGGCCGACGTCATCGACGTCAAGCCCGACACGCCCAACCTCGATGCCATGCTCGCGAAGTTCAACAAGGAACACTGGCACGATGAGGACGAAGTGCGGTTCATCATCGAGGGCCGCGGACTCTTTCACATCAACGCCGGCGACAGCGTGTTCGTGCTGGAAGTCGGGCGGGGCGATCTCATCCGCGTGCCCCGCGGCACGCACCACTGGTTCGACCTCTGCGCGGACCGGCGGATCCGGGCGATTCGACTGTTCCAGAATCCTTCGGGCTGGACGCCGCACTATACCGAGAGCGGCGTCGACCGGGGGTTCCAGCCGATCTGCTTCGGTCCTTCGTACGTCGGTCCGATGGTGCAACCGCACTCGTGAAGAGTGGCTGAACCTTTCAGCCTCGCGGCCGAACACATCGCCATCGTGCTGCTCGACATCGAGGGCACGACCACGCCGATCGCGTTCGTGCACGACGTGTTGTTTCCCTACGCGCGCGCGCGCGTCGGGTCGTTCCTCGAGTCACATGGCTCCGACGACGACGTTCGCAAGATTGTCGAAGACCTTCGCACTGAGCAGCGATCGGCCCATGCCAATAGTGACGAGCTGCGCGAGGCCACCGTCGTCGGCTACGTCCATGCGCTGATGGACCGCGATCGCAAGTCCGGCCCGCTCAAAGCGCTTCAGGGTCGCATCTGGGAGCAGGGCTACCGTGACGGCGAGCTGAAGGGTGAAGTGTACCCGGATGTTCCAGCTGCTTTCGCGCGCTGGACTGCCGACGGCGTGCGCATTGGGATCTTCTCGTCAGGTAGCGTGCTCGCGCAGCAGCTCTTGTTCGCGAACTCGACGGCCGGCGATCTCTCCCGGTTTCTCAGCTGTCACTTCGACACCGGCGTAGGCGCGAAGGGCGAGGCTGGCAGCTACCGCCGGATTGTCGAGACGCTCGGCGTCGCGGCGGCACGCATCCTCTTCGTGTCGGACGTCGTGAAGGAACTCGACGCCGCGCGTGAGGCAGGTCTTCGGACGCTGCTCTGCGTTCGCCCGCCAGCGTCTGTCCCCACGTCGAACACCTACGACCTCGTCGAGTCCTTCGACACGATTATTTCTTGAAGGGCGGATTGAGAGTACTTCTTGAAGAGCGGATTGAGTACTTCTTGACGGGCCGATGGAGAGCGAGCTGACGAGCGTTTGCGTTCGCGCGCGTTGGCGTTGATAATGCCGCCGAACAACCTGCCCGATAGGAGCGTCGATGAAAGATCTTTCCCCGCAGACGATTGACCTCGAGTCGGAAAAACTGCAGTTCCTCAAGGAAATGACCGCCAAGTACGGGCTTGCGGACGTCGGCAAGGCCGTGCGCTGCCTCGTGAACTACGCCAGGGAGAATCCGGATCGACTCGATGACATCTTCGGCGAGATTCGCTGCCTCGATTGTTAGCCCTGCCAGGCCTTGGGCTGCGTCATGCTGAACCAGTTGCCGAGCCCGTCCTTCATGATCGCTTCGACGCCGTAGAAGCGATCTTCCGGCGCGCCCGCAAACTGCACGCCTTTCTTCTTCAAGTCTTCGTAGGTCTTGTGGCAGTCGTCGACCTGGAAGACGCCTGAGCCGAGCACGCCCTTCTTCAGCAGGAGCCGTATCGCCTGAGCGGATTCTTCGTCGAACATCGGGCCTGCTTTCGGCTCCATCAGCACGATATCGCGCCAGCGGAAGCCGCCTTCCATCGTGTGGTCGGTGCGCACTTCGAAACCGAGCTTGTTGATGTAGAAGTCCTTGGCTTCGTCCTGGTTATTGACGAAGAGCGTGACGTGCGCATCTGGATCAGCAGTTCCTTGGCGCGCTCGATTCGCCGGGCGCGCAGGTATTGATCGCGGTGTTCGGCCCGCATGCGCTCGAAACGCGCCGGATGAAATGGGACGGCGACAAGCCAGCCAGCCTGGCCAGCCGGCCGACTGTCAATGGTCTTGCGTAGTGCCGATCGATGGCTCGCGAACCTGGGTCACATTCTTGGAATCTGGGGGGCCGTTGGCGCGCCGCATCCTATCAGACCCCCGATGCCCAACGACGTTCCCATCGGCAGCGCGAAAAAGGTCGGCATGACGACGGACTGTTCGACCGGGCGGGCGGGAGCGTGGACGGCGGTTGTCGAGCGCGGCGACCGTGAGCAACGACTTGGTTTTGCTGCCTTTCCTCAGCCTGCGCGTCGCGGGATTCGACAAGAAATCTGGTTCCAACCAGATGTGCCCGGATCTTGCACTCATCCATTGCGAGACCAGTCGAAAACGAGAACACCAAGTATTTCAATTGGTTAGCGACATTTAAGGTCGCGCTTTTGGCGCCAAAAGTCTTCTTTTAGAGTGATTATTCAGAGGAACTTATGAGAATGACTCTCCGAGGTTTCGTTGTTGTGCTCGCCTTGATGGTTCCGTCGGCGGCCATGGCCGACCCCATTACCGTCTCCGGCATGTGGTCACCGACCATGACGCCACCGAGCGCCGATCCGACCGTGCTGCCGCTCGAAGCGACGGCGTTCTGGTCCAATCCGTCGTGGGATGGTCCGCTGATGGGCGTGGCGTATCTGATCGACGCCTTCAACACGGAGAACCTCGAGTATCTCCACAATCCGGACGGATCACCCGCGAGTTTCCGGTTCGACGAGGCAGATCGTCAATCAGACGTGGCTCTTTGGGATCACGCGGATGGACTGGCGGCGTCTTCGGGAGAAACGAATCCGGCGCATTCACGTATGACAGCGGAACCGGCCCCGTCTCGAACTCCTGGGACAACGGCGAACAGTATCGCGCTCTTCCGTATTCGTGGTCCAGAGACCACGCGCTACTTTCTCGGCATCGAGGACATTCTCCTCAGCGAGCGAACAACGACCGCGACTACAACGACTACGTCATGACCTTCGAGACCGCGAGCCAGTGCCCGAGCCCGGCACGCTGCTGCTTCTGGGCTCGGGAATGGCGATGCTCGCGGCCCAGCGGAGGCGCGCGGCTCGCAAGGCGCGCAGCGAGGCGACGAACTAAGCGACAGACATCCTGGATGGATGGAGAGAGGTCCGGCGCACGTGCGCCGGGCCCTTTTTGTTTGTACTGCGACTGAATAGAGAGGAAATTGAGAACTCGGGCCGGCTAGATTGCGTCAACCAGGCCGTGCCACTCGGGCGTTTCCTGGAAGAGGGCCGCGCCACACATCCATTTCCCGTCGCCGATCAGGTTTTCCCACACGAGCTTGGCTTTGACCGACAGCTGCGCGGAGGGAAGCGTGATGCTCAGCGACGAGGGAAGCGTGCTTTCCGCGGCCGGCACGTTGCGCTGCATCTCGAACCGCAGGCCACCGTAGCTCACGTCGACGATCCGTGCCGGGGCGTCATCGACGCTGATCGGCAGGCCGCCGATCACGGGTTTGCGCTCCCAGCGGCGCGGCGTGCCAAATCCCGGTTGCGAGGCTGTGAGTTTCTGCGCGACGAGATCGAGGAGGCGCGCGGGCGAGATGGGTTTCAACACGTAGTCGGCGCCGCGCCGACGCGCATCGGATTCGAGCACCGGGTCCGCAAAGCCCGTAATGATGATCGCCGGGATCGGTTTCGGGCTGCTGATGACGAGCTGCAGACCGTTGAAGGGCCCGAGACGAACGTCAGCGATCAGCAAATCCGGCGGAGTCGTACGAAGCACGCGCGTGGCTTCCTCGAAGGTCCCGACCGCGACCGCCTCGTACCCGGCTTCCTCGAGGAATTCGGCGAGGCCTTCCCTGGTTGTCTTGTCGTCGTCGACGATCAACACCTTCGAAGGCATGCTCTCCTCTCCGGCTGGGCTTGCGGGCGACGAGTGGTCGACGCAACCTTGATGCCGGACCGGGCCCGAATCGAACGCCGCCCTGGCGGGCAAAACGTGACGCTCAGTCGGGGCATTCATTTCACATTTGTCGAGTGCCGTTTCGAGACTGACGGTAGCTCTACCTTAACATTGTTCGGCGATTAGCCCATCAATTTAGCCGTGACTCTACCGTATGGCGGGGAAACGGAATTCACCGCCACCGCCTCGGAATATCGGGTGCTGCTTGGCTGGGCTTTAGTGACCGCCCGTATGGAGCTCTTTTGGTGAGCTGAAGCTCTACAGAAAGCGTACGCGGCGGACGGCTTTTGAGACGACGTAGATCCGGGTGTTGTTGCCAGAGGGATCTGCCGGGCTGACAAAAAACCCCTGACAGTCGGGCCGGTAGTTCAGCGTCGTCCCGAGAACTGTCTCGCCGTCGGTAAAAGTGACCTCGACGCGCCGGCCCTGCCCACGGACGACGAACACCTTTCGCTCCTGATGGTTGGGATTCGCCATTGAAGTCGCGGACGAAGAACACGGCTTTCAGTTGCCTGACTGGGACGACTGTTCGCTCCTTGGGCGTGGCGTTGATCGACGGCCACAAAGAGAACTGCGGCCTCGACGGATGAAAATCCTGCGTGTAGCCCTTGAGGATTTTGCCGTCCGCGTGCCGCGCCACGATTTTTTGAAATGCTGAATCGACCTGCCCTTTGAGCTCCGGCGCCACTGCCTCAGGCGCGCGGAGTTTCAGATGCGTCGTGTCCGGCAAGCGGGGCCGGGCGCGAGTCGACGATCGGCGGTAACTCGACCGAAGGCGGCGCGACGATCGTCGCACGCCCGTGCGCGGACGCGCAGTGATCTATGAGTGAGGCCAACCGTCCGCGGGTTGGCTGGAGCCGCGAACGCCAACGTTCAGGTAAGCCGAGCAGCCGTTCTTCGAGCGCGGCCATTACGACTTCTCGCGGCGCTCCGCTGCGGAGCGCGGGAAGAATTGCGGCCAGGAGATCCGCCGAGTGGCGGCTGAGCGAATCGCTCGTCGCGCGCCGCCGTGCGCGCGTGAAGCGCGTCGAGCACATGGAGGACTTCGTTGCGCTCGAGCGTGATGCCGGTCGCGCCCGGGCGCGCCCGGAGATGTGCAGCGGTCGAGCAGGTATTTCAGCGCCGCATCGGTGCCGACGAAGTTCGCGGCTGCCGCCGCAGGCAGCGGTCGCGCGTCCTTCCCCGGCAGTTCGATGAGGTGGGTAAACGCGCAGGCTCCCCGATATGTTGCAGTCTCGCCGCGCAGGTTGGCGATGTAGCAGCGCAGCACTTCCATCGGGACCGCGGTGTCGAGCCCGGGCCCGCTCAGCTCGAGCGTCAGGATGACGCCGGGACGCAGAGGCGCGTCCACTTCGAGCAGCGCGCCACCTTCCGAGAGGTCGACCAGCCGGACGTCGTAACCGGTACCGCCGGTCAGCCGCACGGCCTGCAGCCACTCGAGGTCAGCAGCGCTGCGCCGCTCGTGCGCGCGCCGATCGGAACGAGTGGTTTCCGCACGGGCCGCGAGCCGGCGCGCCGCAAGACGGACAGAGAAGGGGATTGCTTCAGCGGCTTCCGGCGCCAGGAGTTCGAGAGGGCTCATGGCTACACGACGACCGTCGGAACCTCGAGCTCACCCTTGCGGAATGCCTCTACGAACGCGTTCACGACGTTTGGATCGAAGTCGGTTCCCGATCCCTTGAGGATGATCTCTTTGGCGTCGAAGGGCGACATCGCCTTGCGGTACGGGCGGTCGCTCGTCAGCGAGTCGTAAACGTCCGCCACTGAAATAATCCGCGCCTCGAGCGGGATGTCCTGGCCCTTGGTCGGGTTGTAGCCGGAGCCATCGAACTTATCGTGATGGGACAACACGATCGGGATCACGCGACGCAGCGACCCGCCGACCGGCTCGAGGATCGACACGCCTCTGTTCACATGCTCCTGCATGTGCTTGAACTCTTCCTCGGTCAGTCGTGCGGCCTTGTAGAGCAGCTCGCGGCTGATGTCCAGCTTGCCGATGTCGTGGAGGAGCGCCGCAGACCGCACGTCCTCGACGCGGCCCGGGGCCAGGTCGAGCTGGGTGGCAATCGTTGCCGCGTACACCGACACGCGATACGAATGGTTCTCGGTGTAGGTGTCCTTCGCGATGAAGTGTCTGAGGATCATCAACACGCCGTGGTAGGTCTGGCGGAGCTCGTTGATCTGGCTGGCGCTGTGCTCGTAGAGCGTGCCCATCGAGTAGCCGGTCACGATGAGGACGCCGCCCCAGACCGCGATGTCGAGCCATCGGCTCGCACTGACGTTCATGCCGGTCAGTCGCCGCCAGGAGCACGGGGTTGTACCACGTCATCAGGCAAACGAGGAGGACGCTGCCCAACGCCGTCAAGGTTGCGTGCCGCCGCCCGTAGAGATATGCCGATCCCAGGGTAGGCAGGGTGTAGAAACTGAGGACCATGCGCTGGCCGTCCACGGCCAGGTTCAGCAACAGGCAGATGCCGAACAGGGAAAGGAGGAGCCACAGCTCCTTGTTGACTTCCTCGATGCGGCCAAACCTGGGCTTCATGTGCGTCGTGCTCCTGGCATCCGGGCGGAAACGAAGACACAAATAGTCCCTGATGGAGGGACGACAACCGACCGAGCGCAGGCAAAAACGACGCCGCGTTCGCGCAGTTTCCGCCAACTGATTGTTCCTGAGGGCTTTGGTGCTGAAGGCGAGAACAACGCTCGGCGGGGATTTCCGCCCGGATGCTCCAGATCGAGACGCTTCGCTAACGGTTCCGGGCGAAGAGTGTCAAATCCTGATGAAATGGCAGGCTTGGCGCTGTGCTGAAACGGCACGAATGGGGTCAGGCCGTGAATCGTGAATTGGGTCAGGCGTGAATCGTGAATCCGGTAGGACCGGCCGCGATTCACGATTCACGGCCTGACCCCAGTCGCGCTAGTCGCGGCCGTGCGGTCCCCACCAACCGTCAGAGACGAGCCGGTCCTGGAGCTCTACCCAGCGCTTGTACGCATCGTCGGACGTCGGAAACGACTCCCGGCGTTCGGGGCGTTTCGGCTCGGTGATCACGATCTCGTAGCCTGAGGTGTCGTCGCCACGGATCTCACACTGGAGGAACTCGGCACCGCGCTGAAAGAAATAGAACATCGGTCCTGCTGACCAAGTATCGGTTCACGCGCGGAGCGGGTGCAGAGTCAGCGCGCCGCGCGAACGGCGACCACGTGATTCTGCGTCCGATAGAGCAGTGTGCCCTCCGAAATGGCTGGGGTCGACAACACACTTTCGGTCATGTCGTTTTCCGCCAGCACCTCGAACACCGGGCCGGCCTTGAGCACGTAGACGCGTCCCTCTTCGCTCGCCAGGTAGATCTTGCCGTCGGCGGCGATCGGCGATGACGTGAAGGCGGACGTTCCACCGGCCAGTCGCTGCTGGAACTTGACCTCGCCGGTCTTTGCCTCGAATACCGACAACACGCCGTTGTACTTCACGATGTACACCAGCCCACGGTAGACGAGCGGCGTGCACATGTAGCCGCCGTCGCGCGGTGCGCTCCAGGCGATGCCGGCGTTGCTCGTAGCGCCGTCCGCAAGCGTAATGTCGCCAGTGGCCGTTTCGCGGATGGCATAGACCGGTGATTTCGGTCCGTGCGCGTTGGTGATGAAGATCAGGCCGTCTGACACAACCGGCGTAGGCACTGGAATGTCGCCGCCGCCCGTCAGCTTCCAGATTTCCTTGCCGGTCTTGAAGTCGTACGCTCCCATATGCCGCCAGCCGTTGACGATGAGCTGCGTCTGCCCGTTGACCTGGTGCACCGTCGGTGTCCCCCACGTCGGCACATCGCTTCGCGACACGCGCCACAACTCCTGACCGTTGCGCGCATCGAACGCCGCCAGAAACGACCCCCTCTGCACGTCGGCCTGGATCACGACGACGTTGTCGTGAAGGATCGGCGAGCTCCCCGTCTCCCACTGCGCTGACGGGTCAGTGAACCATCCGGCATCGAGCACACCGAGATCCTTCTTCCACAACTGCTTGCCCTTCAGGTCGTAGGCGTAAAGGCCTTCGGATCCGAAGAAGGCGATGAGGCGCTCGCCGTCGGTGGCAAGCGTCGAGTTCGCGTGCGACGCCTTGGTGTGCCGCTTGATCTTCGGGACCGCCTTCGTCACCGTCTGCTGCCAGCGAACAGCGCCGGTTTTCTTGTCGAGGCAGTAGAGACGCCATTCGTGCTCGGTGTCGTCGAGAACCGGCTTGACGTCGCCGTAGAGCCCGACCTTGAGGCCGGCGTCTTTCTGGCCGCTGATCGAAGTGCTGACGCACGCGAGATCCCCCCAGACAATCGGGCTCGAGAGCCCCAGGCCAGGGATGGCCGTTTTCCAGGCCACGCTCTGTCCCTTGGCGACGTCCCACGATGCCGGCAGCGCAAATCCTTCGGCCACGCCGGTAGCCCTGATACCGCGAAACTGCGGCCAGTCGACGCCGGGTTTCGCCTCTCCGGCGGCTCGAGCGTGCGCGCCGTAGCCGAACACGAAGGTGACGGCGACCAGCGCCGCAGCGGTTCGAATTCCGAGCTTCATGGCAGTGCTCCTTCTACGGCCCCGATGCTAGCAGAACTATCGACGCGTGAGCGCCCGTTCGAGTTCCTCGAGCCGCTGATTGAGTTCGGACCAGCGCCCCTGTTCGGCGGAGATGTCCTGCGACAGCGTAGCCTCCTCGCCCTGCAGTCGCTGCAGATCGAGGGTCCCGCGCGCGACCGCCGTCTTCAATTGCTTGAGCTCGGCTTCGGCCGCTTGGCGAACCTCGGGATCGGACGATTCTCGAGACAGACGCTCATTCTCGTTCATACGCAGCGTCAGGTCTTCCAGTCCGGTTCTGGCTTGAGCCAAGGAGGTTCTGGCGTCCTCGAGTCGGCGCGCGAGCGTGTTGACACGCTGTTCTTGGAGCTGCAGCCGGCCCAAGGCAAGCTGCACCCGGGGACCCGCCGAGGCCATCTGTTCCATCGCCGATCGCAGGCCTCGAACTTCGACGAGGAGAGCCGAGAGCACGTCGGGAGACGACGATGCGACCTGAGCTTCACTGTTCCGAGGGCCTCCAAGCGCCGCCGCGGAGACGAGGATCGCGGTCAGCAAGGCAGCGCGAATGGGGTTGGGCGTGCTGGGCATGGCCGACTCCGGGGAAAAGGGGTTGGGACGCGGTGAAGAGCCAACAGTCGAAGGCCTATATAATCGTAGTTTGACCGTCATGGACAAGCCGACAACGGAGCCGATCCGCGAGGCGAGCGCGGCTCTTGACTTCATCCGCACGATCGTGGCCGAGGACGTCAAGGCCGGCAAGAACGGCGGCCGCGTGGCGACGCGATTTCCGCCCGAGCCTAACGGCTACCTGCACATCGGGCATGCCAAGTCGATCTGTCTCAATTTCGGCGTGGCGCAGGAGTTTGGCGGAACCTGCAATCTTCGGTTCGACGACACCAACCCCACGAAGGAAGACGTCGAGTACGTCGACTCGATTCAGGAAGACGTCCGGTGGCTGGGTTTCACCTGGCACGACCGACCCCTGTACGCGTCGGACTACTTCGAAAAATTGTACCAGTACGCACAGCACTTGATCCGGGAAGGCCTGGCATACGTCGACGAGCTCACCGCCGAGGAGATGCGCGCGCACCGGGGCACGCTGACCGAGCCTGGGACGGCCAGCCCGTATCGCGATCGGCCAGCCGAAGAGAGCCTCGCCCTCTTTTCCCGGATGCGGGCGGGCGAGTTTCCGGACGGCGCCCTCGTTCTGCGCGCGAAGATCGACATGGCCTCGCCGAACATCAACCTGCGCGATCCCGTGCTCTACCGGATCCGCCGCGCGCACCATCACCGGACCGGCGACGCCTGGTGCATCTATCCGATGTACGACTTCGCGCATCCGCCGTCGGACGCGCTCGAACACATCACGCACTCGCTCTGCACGCTCGAGTTCGAGGATCACCGCCCGCTCTATGACTGGCTGATCGAGCACCTGCCGGTGCCGTCCAGACCTCGCCAGATCGAGTTCGCGCGCCTGAATCTCACCTACACGGTGATGAGCAAGCGCCGGCTGCTCGAGCTCGTCGAGGAGGGGCACGTCTCGGGATGGGACGACCCGCGCATGCCAACGATCGTCGGGATGCGACGCCGCGGCTACACGCCCGAAGCCATCCGCGCGTTCTGCGACCGGATCGGCGTCGCCAAACGCGAGAACATGGTCGACGTGGCGCTGCTCGAGCACGCGGTCCGCGAAGATCTGAATCGCCGCGCGCCGCGCGTCATGGGCGTGCTCGATCCGCTGCGGGTCGTCATCGAAAACTATCCCGAGGGCGAGACCGAAGCGTTCGAGATCGCGAACAATCCTGAGGACGATGCCGCCGGAACACGGCGCGTGCCGTTCTCACGCGTCCTCTACATCGAACGCGACGACTTTCGCGAGGAGCCACCCAAGAAGTTCTTTCGACTGAGCCCAGGACGTGAAGTCCGGCTGCGGGGCGCCTACTTCATCACCTGCACGGGGGTCGTGAAGGATCCCGCAACCGGGGCGATCGTCGAGCTGCGCTGCACCTACGATCCGGCGACGCGCGGCGGCGACGCCGCTGACGGGCGTAAGGTCAAATCGACGCTGCACTGGGTTTCAGCCGCGCACGCGATCGAGGTCGAAGTCCGCCTGTACGATCGGCTGTTTACGAGCGAGAATCCCGCGGCGATTGATGACTATCGCTCGCAATTGAACCCCCGCTCGCTCGAAGTGCTGACAGGCTGCCAACTCGAGCCGAGCGTCACGGGCGTGACCGCCGGGACACGCTACCAATTCGAACGGCTCGGCTACTTCTGCGTCGACGCCGATTCGACTGCCAGTCGCCTTGTCTTCAACCGCACTGTCACCCTCAAAGACACCTGGGCCCGGATCGAACAACGCGGCTGACGTACGGCGGCCGCGCAGCCTGCGTTCACGAGCAAAATTCTGCCTCTCAGACCAGATATAGACTCCGTCAAACTGACTTTGAACGCGACGTCGCTATTGACGGAATAAAGTCTTGTCTAACGGCAGACTTTTGGCCGCTTTCAGCTCTGTAATAGACGCTGGAAGTGACGTTTCATCAAGTCCTTTAGCGGATGTCATCGGATTCTGCGCGCGGGTACTCCCTTTGCGGACACAGGTGTGCGGGCGCCTCGCGGGAGGCGACGGGGGCCGCAGGAAAGCAAAGGGACGACAATGCCACGCATTCTCGCTATCGAAGCCGATCTCAAACGCCGACGCGCGCTGACCACGCTCGTCAAGGAGCACATCAAAGCCGACCTCGTGGTCGTCCCTTCGGTGCAGGCCGCCATTAGAGCGATTGCCGAACGCGCGCCAGATCTGATCCTCGCGCCGGCGCTGTTGTCGCCGCCGGACGAGGCCGAGTTGCTGACGCACATGAAGCAGCTCGACACCGCTCCTTACATTCAGATGATGACGCTCCCCGCCCTCGACATGTTGGTCGACGCGCCGGCGGAGCAGACGGGCCGGCGTGGACTTCTTCGGACCGGTCTTCAATCGCCGGCCGGTGTCTCTCGGGCTCAAATACGATCGCCGCATGGTGGCCGCGCAGATTGCCGACGGCTTGTCGCGCGCGCGAGAGCTCCGGATTGAATACGCGGCGATGCTCGCGTACCACGAGGCGGCGGAGTACGCCACGCGTCAGGTCGCCCTGGCGCGGCCCGGCGGCGCCGACGTGCTCGAAGCGGCCAGCATGTTCCTCGCCCAGCAGAAGAGCAACAGTGATGCGGACGAGCGGCGCGTCGCGCTGAGAAAAGGACGAGGGGACGTGCCCTGGTTGTCGGGCATCAAGTTTTCGTGGGGGCCTGAGCTGCAATTGGTCAACATCTCGAGCACGGGTGTGCTCGTCGAGAGCGGCTCGAAGTTCGCCCCTGGCAGCACGACTGACCTTCACCTGAGTGGCCCCGAGACCAACCTCGTGGTGCCGGTTCGCTTCATTCGCAGCGCCGTCGCGCGGATTGACGGGCTCGGCGTGCGCTATCACGCGGCTGCCGCGTTTGCGAAAGAGCTGGATTTGGCCGGCCCCCGCCGCGCCGACGCTCCTGCCATTCCACCGCAAGAGCTCGCGTCGCTCCTCGAGTCCGTGTTCGCGACGGCCAACGAGCGATCGGAGCCTGCGCACGCGCGATTCGCCGACGGACTTCGCCGGCTCGTCGGCGCCCGCGCCGTGCAGGTGCGGACGGGGTCCGCGGGATCTGCGGGTGGACTCGAAACGCTGTACTTCGACGTGCCTGGAGACGACCGGTTGCGCACGACGCTGCAGGTCGTGTTCGACCGCAATCACGAGGTTACCGACGCCGAGTTCAAGGTGCTCAAGGCCGCCGCGTGGCTCACCGCCGCCGTCCTCGAGCTCGAGAAGCCCGTCAACCCCGCGATCGAGCGCGCCACCCCAATGGCCCTGCTCACCGAACAGGTGGCGTAGACAGGTTCAAGGGTTCAAGGTTCAAGGTTCACGGTTCACGGTTCAGGGTTCAGGGTTCACGGTTCAGGGTTCAGGTTCACGGTTCAAAGTTCGCCAGCAGGAGTCCCGCGCCAATCAGCAGCATGAACGCGAACGCGACCTGACTGGCCACGAGCCTCGCGCCGGACCAGTCGCGAGAGATCGCCCGCTCGTCCCGCTGCGGCTCTCTTCCCGGAACGCCTGGCTGAGATTCAGATGCCGCATGCTCACGACCGGCGCCAGCCCGACGACGAGCCCGACGAGCAGCGACAGCATCAGCGCAAAAAAGACGACCGTCATGTCCATGCGGATCTCGCTGCCGCGCGGCAGTTCGGCCATGCCCAACCCAGTCAGCATCGACAGGCTCCAGTCCCCGACCGCCACACCAGACACACCGCCGAGAAGCGTCAAGAGCATCGTTTCCGTGAGCACCTGACGGCAGAGCGTGGAGAGGCCCGCCCCGAGCGCAAGCCGTGTCGCCAGCTCCTTCATCCGCGCGCTCGATCGCACGAGCACGAGATTGGTGAGGTTCACCGCACCGATCAGCAAAACGAACAGCACCCCTCCCCACAACAGCAGCAAGGTGCTCCGGACCTCGCGCACGAGATCGTCCTGAAATGGTGTGGCGATGGTGCGGAAGCCCGCGTTCGTGAGGATTTCCTTGAAGTGCGGGAAGCGTTCCATGTTTCGTGCGTTGAGCGCGTCGATCTGCTGTTGGGCCTGGCTGACGCTGGCGCCGGGCTTGAGGCGGCCGATCATCGACCAGTTGTTGCTGTGGCGCGAGTCGTCGGACTTTTCCTCGGAAGTAAAGGCGAGCGGCACCCACAGCCGCACGTCCGGATCGACGAACTCGAAACCCTGCGGCAGCACGCCGACGATGGTGTGCGGTTCGCCGTTGATCCGCATCTGAGCGCCGACGGCGCTCTCGCTCGAGGCATACAGCTGCTGCCAGAGCGGGAATGTCAGCAACACCTGGTGATCGCGTCCTTCTTCGCCTTCTTCTTCGGTGAAGATGCGCCCCCGCAACGGCTGCACGCGCAGCATGCGCAGGAGCGATGGCCTGGCGATCATCGCGGCGACTCGCTGGGGATCGCCGCCCGCGCCGCCCGACGACCCGCCGATCGTCATACCCCTCGTGTTGTACAGCGCCTGCTCTTCGAAGACGTCGACTTCGCGCAGGCGGTCGTAATAGTCGGGCACCCCGTTCGACGCGCGCTCCACGCCGGCCCGGGGGTAGCTATTGAAGATTCGGACGAGCTGCGCCGGTTCCGGCACAGGTAGTGGTCGCAGCAGGACGGAGTTGATGACCGCAAAGATCGCCGCGTTGGCGCCGATGCACACTGCCAGCGTCAGCAGCGTCGTCAACGCGAACGACCGATCCCGCCAGAGAAATCGGATGGCAAATCTCAGATCCTGCAGCGCTCTGTCCATACAGCCTCAATACGTCAGCGCCCCGTGCCTCGTTCGAGCTGGGCCTGCACCGAAGCCGAGGTTCAGGGAGTTCAGGATGTTCACGGTTCTGGTACTCTCTCGAACCTCCTGAACCTCTTGAACCCTTTGACCCCAGCCCTTCCCATCGATTCCGCAATTCCCGACATCCTCGCCAGCGTCCGCGAGTCTCGGGCGGTGGTCGTTACGGCCGCCCCGGGCGCTGGCAAGACGACGCGTGTTCCACCGGCGCTGGCGGTCGACGGGCCGGTGATCGTGCTCCAGCCGCGACGCGTTGCGGCGCGAAGCCTGGCGACGCGCATCGCCGCCGAACGGGGCTGGACAATCGGCAACGAAGTTGGGTGGCACGTTCGGTTCGAGCGCCGGTTTGGTCCGGCGACCAGGGTGCTGTTCGCCACCGAGGGCATCCTGACGGCACGCCTGCAGCAGGATCCACTGCTTGGGGGTTTTCGCACCATCATCCTCGACGAGTTCCACGAGCGCAGCGTGCACGCGGATCTCGGCATCGCGCTCGCGAAGCAGGCCTGGCTCGCCCGATCCGACCTGCGTCTGGTGATCATGTCGGCGACGCTCGATGCCGCCGCGGTGTCGACGTATCTTGACGATTGCCCGATCGTCGAAGTTGCCGGGACGTCCTACCCGCTCGACGTGCGATATGCGCCGGGCCTGTCCATCGCTGACGCGGTCGGCACGTGCCTGCGGGAAACGTCCGGTCAGATTCTGTGCTTTCTTCCGGGCGCTGCCGAGATCGGGCGCGGGCATCGGGACGTCGCGCCCGCAACCGAGGGAGTCGAGATCGTCGAGCTTCACGGGTCGCTCGACGCGGCGGCACAGGATGCGGCGATCGCGCCAGCCACGCGCCGGCGCATCATCCTGTCGACGAACATCGCGGAAACGTCGCTCACGGTTCCCGGCGTCGCGGCGGTCGTCGATACCGGACTCCATAAGGTTGCCCGTTACGATCCCGAGCGCGCCGTCGACAGCCTCGAGACCGAACGGATCTCGCAGGACTCGGCGGACCAGCGTTCGGGCCGGGCCGCGCGGCTCGGGCCGGGCGTGGCGATCAGGTTGTGGGACGAGCGCGATCGCTTGAGGGCGCACCGCGAGCCCGAGATCCAGCGAGTCGATTTGTCAGCGACCGTGCTCGACATCCTCGCGTGGGGAGGCGATCCCAGGGCATTCGACTGGTTCGAGCCGCCGCTTCCGGAGCGTATCGACCGCGCGTTCGACCTGCTCGAGCGCCTTGGCGCGACGCGGGACGGCCGGCTGACCAGTGCCGGGCGACACATACAGCGGCTGCCGCTCCATCCTCGACTGTCGGCGATCCTGCTCGCGGCTGGCGGCGCCCGCGAGGCGGCCATCGCGTGCGCTGTGCTCTCGGAGCGCCACTATTATTCCCAGGCCAGGGAGAGCAGCCCTCCGGGCATCGCGCGACGACCACAAGCGATCTGCTCAGCATCGTCGAGAGCCAGCGTGACCTGCCCCAGTCGCTCCGGAGGACTGCCGAGACTCTCCAGTCGCTCGCGGGCGAGATTGCGGCGCCGGTACCGCAACCACTCGGCGAGGTCGCGTTCAATCGCGCGATCCTTGCCGGTTATCCCGATCGCGTCGCGCGTCGGCGCGAGCCACGCTCGCCGCGCGTGCTCCTGTCGTCCGGACACGGAGCGGTCGTGGGCCCAGAAAGCGGCGTTCGCGATGGAGAGTTTCTGGTCGCGCTGGACGTCATGGCCGGGCGATCTGGCGAAGGGGCAGAGGCGCGGATCAGGATGGCAAGCGCAGTGGAACGCAGCTGGCTCGAACCAACGCACACGGTCGTCGAGCACCTGCTGGATCCAGAGAACGGCAGCGTGCGCGCCGTGTCGCGCGAGTACTACGACGCGTTGATCCTCGTCGAACGTCCGGCGCCGGCCGAACCCGGCGAGGTCGAGCGATTGCTGGTCGACCTGTATCTCTCGCGGCCTGTGCCCGACGCCGACGAGCAGACGCTTCGCCGTGTCCGTTTCGCCGGGCTCGATCTGGAGGCGCGGCAACTTGCCGAACGCGCCGCGCGGGGAATCAGGACGCTTCGCGATCTCGAGCTGGAGCGTGGCCTGACGGCAGACGAGCGCCGGCGGCTCGATCAGATGGCGCCGGCGTTCATCAGCGTCCCGAGCGGACGCAACGCGCGCCTCGACTATCAGGCGGACGGGACAGTTACCGCAGCGGTAAAGCTGCAGGAGCTCTTTGGACTGGCTGACACGCCTCGGGTTGGGCCTCGACGCGTGCCGGTTCTTCTTGCGCTCCTCGCCCCGAACGGCCGGCCCGTGCAGATGACGCGCGACCTGCGCAGCTTCTGGACCCGCACCTATCCCGAAGTGCGGAAAGAACTTCGGGCCCGCTATCCGAGGCATCCGTGGCCGGAGGATCCCTGGACGGCCACGCCGACGGCACGTACGAAGGGGCGGGGGGTCAAATAAGAGGAGTCAGAAGACAGTAGACAGTCGCAGTCAGCCAGTCGGAGTCGTCAGTCGAGAGCGTCGGAGTCAGTCAGCGCAGTCATGAAACGAACGTTGATAGCGAGCGCAATTGTCGTGGGTCTCCACGCGTCCGTTCTGGGCGGGCAGAACGCGGGGCCAGGAGTGCTGCGCGTCCGCTGCAGTTCCGTGCGAGGCGTACTGGAATGCCTCGGCAGTGTTCGTCGGGCGGGTCGAGACGATTAAGCGCGTGGGCACCACCCGGCAGTGTGTCGTTCACGGTGCTCGACGGGCTGCGTGGGGTGACTGCGAGCACGCTCGAGGTGTCGACTGAGCCAGCCGGTCAGCGATGCAGTCTCTCGTTCAGAGTCGGCCACGAGTACATCGTCTACGCGGCCCGTTCCGAAGGAGGGGCGTTGACGACCAGCCGCTGCCTGCGCACGCGTGACGTCGAGGACGCGGGGGCGGACCTCGCGTATGCCCGTGACGTCAAACAGGGGAGCGCCGGCGTGGGACAAATCACCGGTCGAGTGATGGTTGTGCCGCGCGACTTGACGGGGAAGGCGGCGGGACCGCCGATGCCGCTGCCGGATATCGCCGTCACCGTCGCGCGCGATGGCGTCGCGGAAAGCATGGAGACGGATCTAGCAGGCGACTTTCGCGTTGATAGTCGAGGGCCGGGAACGTATCGCGTCAGCGTCACGGTTCCCGAACGCTTTTATTCCGATGCGCCGTCGTCGCTCGTGACGCTCGGCGACCAGCGAAGTTGCGCGCATGTGGTTCAGACGTTGCACGACAACGGGCAGGTCACCGGCCGGGTGATCGACGCGTCGGGCCGGCCAATCGCCGGGCTCACAATCGAGCTCGACACAGCCAGTTCTCTGTCGATGACACCCGACAGCTGGAGGCGGCGTGGCGGCGGCCGGCGGACTGTCACCGATCGCGGCGGACGATACACGCTGGGACGCATTCCGGCCGGACGTTTCGTGTTGAGCCTGCCTCCAGCGCCCGCCCGCGCAACCAGTGGCGGATTGTTGCGCGTGTTCTATCCAGGCGCGGAGCTGCCCTCGGCGGCGACGCGCGTGACGCTTGCTGCCGGTGAGCGGCGAGACCTTGCCGACTTCAGGATTCCTGCGGGTCAGAAGTATGTCGCCGTGTCCGGAGTCGTGTTCGACGCCGGAGGGGCGCCCGCTGAAGGTGCTCGTGTGTTTCTGAAGGGAGTCGGCGAGGGCGACCGCATCGTTTCCGAGCCCGTCGTCGCCGATTTCATGGGACGATTCGTCATCGCGGCGCGGGAGGGGTTCGAGTACAGGATCTTCGCGGAGCGCGCACGCGAAGCCGGCCGGCCATCGAGCGTCGACTCGGCTGATGAGGTGACGCTGACCGCCGCCGAGGGCCTGAAGCCCGTCCGCTTGACCCTCGAGCGCCGCTACTGAACATCCCCATGCCCGCATCGCTCAAGATTGGCACCTGGAACGTCAACGGCATCCGCGCCCGCCTCGATCAAGTGCAGGACTGGGTGCGCAAAGAGCGCCCCGACATCTTGTGCCTGCAGGAGATCAAGGCGTCTCCCGACCAGATCCCGATGTTTCTGTGCGAGCTCGAAGATTACTGGTGCTACTGGCACGGGTCGAAGGGGTATTCCGGGGTGGGTCTGCTCGTACGCAAAGAGCTTTCGCCTGAACGGCCAGCCTTTGCGCATCCCGCGTTCGACTACGAGAACCGAATTGTGACGGTGAGGACACCGCACGCCAGTGTGGCATCGGTCTATGTACCCAACGGCGGCAAGGACTTTCCGGCGAAAATGCAGTTCCTCACCGCGCTCGACGCGTTTGCCGCCGATAGTCGAGCCGATGCCTTGCCGCTCGTGATCTGCGGCGATCTGAACGTCGCGCGAACCGATGCCGACGTCCACCCGAAGGAACGCAAGCCGCGTGCGACCGGCCAGCTGCCTGAGGAACGCGAACTGCTCGAGCGCATCATCAGCCACGGCCTCGTCGATGTCGGGCGCGCGCTCGATCCGGATAACGATCAACTCTTCACGTGGTGGGCGCCCTGGCGCGAAATGCGCCAGCGCAACATCGGCTGGCGCCTCGACTACATTCTGGCGAGCCAGTCCCTCTATGCGCGCGCCCGCCGCTCGGAAGCTCAGCGCGAGTTCGGCACCAGCGATCACGCGCCGGTGCTGGCTGAGTTCGAGATCTAGATCGTCAGGGCTCAGGGCTCAGGGATCTCGGAGCCCTAGCTACCTCGAGCGTCAAGTTTGCCCCGAGCCCTGATCCCTGATCCCCGATCCCTGAGCCCTGGGCCCTTGACAACTCGCTTTTAGTACTAAATAGTTAGTAGCCAGATGCGCACCCCTCACCCGACGCTGACCCCTCAGGAGCTCGCCATCATGAAAGAAGTGTGGCGTCTCGACAAGGCGACCGTCCGCGACGTCTACGAGGCGCTCCGCGAAAAGCGCAGCATCGCGTATACCACCGTCATGACGATGATGAGGATTCTCGAGGAGAAGGGCTACCTCAAGAAAACCCAGGTGGATCGCGCGTACGTGTACCGGCCGGCGCGTCCGCGCCAGCAGGTCGTCGGTGCGATGGTTCGCGACTTCGTCGACCGCGTCTTCGACGGCGCCGCTGGCGCCCTGCTGCTGCATCTGGCCGACGGCGACAGCGCCACGCGTCTCACGAAGGACGAACGCCAGCGCATCCGGCGGCTCATGCTCGACGCGGAGAACGGGAAGAAGAAGGCGAAGACGGCGGAAGAGGAGGTCGACTGATGGCTCCAAACCTGCTCGAGAACCTCGCCCAGTGGAACGTTCAGATTGCGCTCGTCGCGATTGCTGCCGCAGCAGTCATGCACGTCCTCAGGATCGATGCGCCCGTCGTGCGACATGCCTTCTGGCGGCTCGTGCTCGTCACCTGCCTGGCGCTGCCCGTCCTGCAGCCGTGGCGGTCGTCGGCAATCGATCCGTCGGTCGCGCGCATGGAGGAGCTCGACGCCGAATTGCCGACGGGGCTGGGCGCGGCATCTACATTGAGCGCATCGTCGCCGGTTCTCGCCCGCGTCTCGACACACATACGAGCGAACTGGCGCTCCTACGTTGGGATGTTCCTGGCGATCGGAGCGATCCTGCGCCTGGCCTGGCTGCTCATCGGCATCCACGGTCTGCAGCGGCTCCGTCGCAGCGGTGAGAGAGCGCCGAACGACGATGAGTACGACGAGCTCGTTGCGCTGATAGAAGCCGGCGCTGAGATTCGCCGGGTGCCGCGCCTCGGCCAGCCCGTGACCTTCGGCGTACTCAGGCCCGCAGTTCTGCTCCCCGCGTCATTCTCGGCGCTGCCAGCGGGCGTTCAGCGTGCTGTGCTGGCGCACGAGCTGTGGCACGTGCGCCGGCGCGACTGGGCGTGGGTGCTCGTCGAAGAGGGGATTTGCGCCTTGTTCTGGTTCAACCCTGCAATGTGGTGGCTCGTGTCGCGCGTGCAGTCATCGCGCGAGGAAGTCGTCGACGAGTTGACGGTGCAGCTCACCAACGCACGCAAGACCTACATGGAAGCGCTGCTGGCGTTTGCCGATCAGCCGACGCTCTACCCAGCCACACCTTTCGCTCGTCGTCGTCACCTGTTCCACCGGATGGTGCTGATTTCTACGGAGGCTGCGATGTCATCCAGGAGAATCGTCGGTTCGAGCGTTGCCATGGCGGCCGTGTTGCTGGCGACTGGTCTCTATGCGTCATCTCGGTTCCCGTTGAAGGCCGAGGCGACGTTGTTGGTCTCGTCACCGGGTCAAACGAGTCAGAATCCGCCGAGGGACCGCAGACCAGGTGAGGCCGGACCGGAGTCTTCTCGCGAGCGCGATCTGAAGAAGGCGATCGAGGCGGATCCTTCGAAGATTGATCTGTACCTGCAGCTCGCTCGGCTGCAGGAGAGCCGCGGCGCCAGGAGCGACGCCGAAGCGACGATGCTGGCGCTCCAGCGCGCGGCGGCAAAGGATCCCGCGGCGGCGGGCGCGGTGGCCGGCTTCTACGCCAGGGATGGCCAGTTCGAGCGAGCGGTCGAGACGCTCGAGGCGGCTGCGACCGCGAACCCGTCAAACGCCGAAGTTCAACAGCTCACCGCCGTTTTCTACTAGGAGAAGGCGTTCAAGGACCAGTCGCTCTCTTCGGAACAGAAGCTGCGCTACCTTGATTCGGGCATTGCAGCGTCGGATCGGGCGCTTTCGGCTCGGCCGGACTACTCCGAAGCGCTCGTCTACAAGAACATCCTGCTGCGCATGAAGGCCAACCTCGAAACCGACCCGGCCGCCAAACGGGCGATGCTCGCGGAGGCCGATGCGTTGCGCAACCGGGCGATGGAGCTCAAGAAGACGACCGGGCAGGACGCGATGGTGTTCGTGCCAGCATCGGGTCAACCGCCACCACCACCGCCACCCCCTCCGCCACCAGCCGCGCTCGTCGAAGGACAGGCGCCGCTCCGTGTCGGCGGGAACATCAAGCCACCGGTTAAGGTCAGGGACGTCAAACCGATCTACCCCGCTGAGGCGCAAGCGGCTGGCGTACAGGGGGTCGTGATTCTTGAAGTCACAATCGACAGGGCCGGAAACATATTCGAGGGGCGTGTCCTTCGGGGCCAGCCGCTGCTGGACCAGGCAGCCCTGGATGCCGTGAAGCAATGGCAATTCCAGCCGACGATGCTGAACAACGAGCTCGTGCCGGTCATCATGACGGTCACGGTGAACTTCACGCTGGGTGCCCCGCAGGGAAGCGCCGGACAAGAGGCGGCCGCGCTCTCTTCAGCGCCTCCGCCGCCGCCACCACCGCCGCCGGCTCAGGAGGTCGATGGGCAGACGCCGATCCGGGTCGTCGGGAACGTGAAGCCTCCCACGAAGATCCGTGACGTCAAGCCGATCTACCCGGCCGACGCGATGGCCGCCAACGTCCGGGGAGTGGTCATTCTCGAGGCCACGCTCGATTCGACCGGCAATGTCAGGAACGCCCGTGTGCTCCGAGGTCAGCCGCTGCTCGACGATGCCGCCGTGGAGGCCGTTCAGCAGTGGCAGTACACGCCGACACTGATGAACGGCGTGGCCGTGCCCGTGATCATTACGGTCACGGTCAATTTCACGCTGGACAGGTAGAAGCCACCCCGCCAAGAGCTTTTCACCGCCGAGGACGCGGAGCGCGCAGAGAAAACAATTCAAGCTCTGCGTTCTCGGCGTTCTCCGCGGTGAGAGGCTTTTGGCGCTCGGTTGCGCGTTAGGTCCGCTCCTCCCACACGCGGCAGAGATTGACGATCGTCTCGACCGCCTTGTCCATGTCCTGCGCCGAGACCCACTCGAGGCGGGAATGGAAGTTGTGTTCGCCCGCGAAGATGTTCGGCGTCGGCAAACCCATGAATGAAAGGCGCGACCCGTCGGTGCCGCCGCGGATCGGCCGTTCGATCGGGGTCAGGCCGGAGCGCCGAATCGCTTCGCGGGCACACTCGACGACCTCGGGGTAGCCCTCGAGGATCTCGCGCATGTTGCGGTAGGACTCGGTGATTCTGATCTCGACGCTCGCGCCTGCATGGCCGGCCACGGCTGCGCGCGCCACCTCCTCGACAAACGTCTCCTTCTCTTCCAGTCCGCTCGTCGAAAAATCCCTGACGAGCAGGCGGACCGAGGTTCGTTCAACCGACGCCTCCATCATGTACGGATGCACGTAGCCGTCGTAGCCGTCGGTCGTTTCCGGAGACAGGCGGTCGGCCGGCAGGCGCGACACGAAATCCGCCGCGAGCTTGATCGCGTTGACCATGCGGCCCTTCGCGTAGCCTGGGTGCGTGTTGAACCCTTTGAACGTGATCGTCATGGCATCAGCCGAGAAGCTCTCCCACTCGAGCTCGCCGGCGTTGCCGCCGTCCAGCGTGTAGGCACAGAGCGCGCCAAAGCGGCCGACGTCGAAGAGATTCGCGCCGCGCCCGATCTCTTCGTCGGGTGTGAACGCCACGCGGACGTCGCCATGCGGAATCTCGGGATGCGCCATCAGGTATTCAGCCGCGGCGACGATTTCCGCCACGCCGGCCTTGTCATCGGCGCCGAGCAGCGTCGCTCCTGAGGCAGTGACGATGTCGTGGCCGAGGTGTGCCGCGAGCGAGGGATCGTCGGCGGCTCGCAGCACCGATGTCGGATCATCGGGCAGCACCAGATCGCGGCCGTCGTAGTCGCGGTGGACTATCGGCCGGACTTCATGGCCCTGCATCTCCGGCGACGTGTCGACGTGCGCGATGAAGCCGATGACCGGGACGTGGAGCTTGGTGGTGGTCGACGGGATCGTGCCCATCACGTAGCCGTGCTCGTCCATGCTGACATCGGTCAGTCCGATCGAGGTCAGCTCGTTGACGAGGATGCGCAGCAACGTCAACTGTCCTGGAGTGCTCGGACACGACGACGAGCCTTCATCCGAGCGGGTGTTGATGACGGCGTAGCGCAGGAAGCGCTCGAGGGCCGAGGTCGCAAAGCCGGCCGGCGCTATCCCAGCCGGCGGGACAGCGACTTTGCGTCCGCCAGATGCACGAGCAGCAGGTCGGCGTTTCGAATGGCTTCGTTGACGGTCTGCCATGGTGATGACGGCGCTGCACTCGCGTGCTGCCGGAAGGCCTCCATCTTCACGACGGCCAGGGCGACCTGCAGGTACTCGACAATCGCGTGCAGACCCTGACCATGGTACGCGACCCAATTCCCGAACAGGCGCGCCGCAAGATACGCGCGCACGACGCCGTCGAACTCGCCCGGCCAGTCGTCGACGCAGCCGACGGATCCCTCGAAGACTGACGGGCGCGGCAGGCCCGGTGGCACCGAGTCCACAGCCAGCTGAACGCGGGCAACGTCGAGTTCATTCGTCGCGCCCTGGGCGTGGCCGTCCAAATCTTTGTCCGGTTTTCGCGCCGACGCAATGTCGAACTCGCGATTAACCGTGGCTCGCAGGCTGATCGGACCCGGCCGCCAGGCCTGCACCGCCAGCGTGGCCATGCGGATGATGTCGAGTGCTCGCGCCGCGGTGAGGTCGTCCCGCGCCAGCACGCCGATGGCGCGTCGTTCCCACGCGTCGTAGCCGTCGTGGTCGGTCAGCATGCCCGGGCGGAGCAGCGGTGGCAGCACGTCGCGAGCGTCCAGCCCCTCCGCATGTCCAGCGAGCGTGAGTGAAGAAGGAGCCTCCACGATCTCGAACGCCGTCGCAGGCGGTGATGCGTGCAGAAGCGCGGCAGCCGTCGGGCAGAAGTGTGAAAGCGAGATGAGCGTGCCGCGCGGATCCTCGAGTACGACTCTGGGAAACTGACGGCACGCCATCGGCAGCGATTCGACGCCGAGCTCGCGATGGATCGCGCAGAGGTTGCCGCGATCGCCTTCGAAGAACACGCACGCCCCACTTGCCTGAACGCCAAGCACCGCCGCCGCTCCGTCGGGAGGCCGGCCGTGTGAAGCCGCTTCTGAAACAAAGATGCGTTCCTGGCCCAACCTGGGGCCGAAATGGACGACGAGGAGGGACGAGACGTCCGGTTCGACAGGGATGGCCCAACCCGCCGAGCAGCACGCGCCCGCATGCCGACAGAGATAGCTCGGCGTGAGCGCCCAGGCAAAGAGCGGTCTGTCGACCCTGTCGGTGTTCCATTTTGAGAATCACAGATTACAGAACTGAGCCGTTCTCAGCGCCGGACTCCTCCAAAAGCGCCAGAATCGAGGCGCTGGGCCCGGCCTCCATATTGCTGTCTTTGAGAGCCTTTTCATGTCCGACAGGGATACATTCGGGCCCCGACTTCGCGCCGAGCGTGAGCGCCGGGGCATTTCGATCGACACCATTGCTTCGGTGACCAAGGTTGGCGGGGACCTCTGGGAGGGGCTCGAACGGAACGACTTTTCGCGGTGGCCGTCGGGGATTTTCGCCCGGGCCTTCGTCCGCGATTACGCCCGCGCCATTGGTCTCGACTCCGACGAAGTGGTGGACGAGTTCTGCCGCCTGTTCCCACTCGGCGATCGCCGCGTCAGCCGCCTGATTCAGGCACAGGCGCAACTCATCGGGCATCCTCTCGCATACTCCGAGAGCGGGGCGGTCCCGGTCGACGGGGATCGTCGCACCATCGCGCCGCCGTCCGACGAATCGCTGGCCCTCCGCGCCCGGATCATTTCCCGCTCGCTTGCGACCGCGCTCGATGCGGTGGTCTCGCTCGGCGTCGCCGCCGGCGTCGCCTCGTTGACGAACCTCGGCTTCTGGTCGATCGCCGGGGTCGTCACCGTGATGTACTACACCGTCATGACGATCGCGTTCGGCGCGTCCCCGGGTCTGCGCGCTGTCGAAGCGCTGCGCCAGCGCCTGCCATCGCTCTTCGACGTCGCCGATCGGCGACGGCGGGCGCACGCTTAACAATTCTGAATGCTGAATGCTGAATGCTGAAGTGAATTCAGAATTCGGAACTTCGGAATTGAATTCTGAAGTTCGCAATTCCCAATTGACTTCAGCATTCAGCACTCAGCATTCGAGAATTGCCCGATTCCGCCGGCCCGGTGTCTAATCTTTTCAGCCGGGATCTGCGACCCGGTCAGGTGTATGGCGCGAACGTTCGAGCTTCCTTGTTCAGGTCTTGACGCTCGCTCGACGCCTTTCTGCTGCCCATCATTTCTCAATGCTCGCGGGGCCCCACCCCCGCTCGCTCTCGCGCGGCGACTTCGCGCCGCGCTCGGGCCGCAGGCGCTTTTTCATCCGACAACCAACTGTATGAAGTCATTTCTTGCGCTCGGCGTGTGCCTTGTTGCTCTCGTAGCCGTTCCGCCTGTGGCGGCGCAGACGCCGGCTGGTGCCGGCAGGAGCCTGAGCGTCGTCAGCGCTGGCCCAACTGGTGAGGTGGCCAGCCTCGCCGAAGCCAATGAAATCCGCATCGTGTTTTCCGAGCCGATGGTCTCGCTCGGGCGCATTCCGTCGGTCGTCCGGCCGCCTTATGTGACCATCACGCCGGCCATTCCCGGAGCGTTCCGCTGGTCGGGGACGACGATCCTCATCTTTACGCCGGACGCGAAGACGCCGCTGCCGTACGCGACTCGATACGACGTCACCGTTGATGCGACGGCGACTGCCGTCAGCGGGCGGACACTCGGCGAGGCGTACACCTTCACCTTCACCACGCCGACGGTGAAGCTGCTCCGTACCGAAACGTATCGTCGTGGCGGGCGCGCTGACGCGCCGTTCGTGGTTCTGCTCCGGTTCAACCAGCCGGTCGAGCGCGCCGACGTTGCCGCAGCGCTGAGCGCGCGGTTCGAGCCGCACGAATGGAATCCGCCGTCGATCTCGCCCGCGGTCCAACAACGTCTGAATAGCATCGATTCGACATCGGTGAACCGCTTCAATGCGAAGGTCGCGGCAACGAAAGCGGCGGTATCGTCGAGCGCGCCGGTGACGTTGCGGCTCACGAACGATTGGGACAAGAAGCGATACCCGCCCGCAAACACGCTCGTGGCTCTCGAGACGGCGACGCGCGTTCCGTCCGACAGCTGGGTGAAGCTGGCGTTGGCCGCGACGCTCAAGTCGCCCGCCGGCTCGGCCACGCCAGGCCGAAGCCAGGAATACACGATGAAAGCGGAGCCGACCCTGTTTGTCTGGGGCTTTGATTGCTCCGCCCACTGCGATCCCGACGATCGAAATCCACTCATCTTCCATACCCCGGTGCAGGTCTCAGGCTTTGCCAAATCCCTTCGCGTGACCGACCTCACGACAGGAAACGGCACCCAGATTCCGACGCCCGAACAGCCCGCGGAGACGACGAGATGGGGAAGGGACAGCTCTCCCTCGTTGACGCTCGAGGACGCGCGATACGCCGCACAGCCGCCGGCGACGACCTACTTCGTCGCGGTCGATGCCAATCTCACATCCGTTGACGGACAGACGCTCGGTTACACCTGGGCGGGGACGGTCGAGAACTGGCATCGCACGGCATTCACCAGCTTCGGTGACGGTCACGGCGTCTGGGAAGCGAGCGGCGGATCGGTGTTGCCGTTCTACTCGCGAAATCTCTTCGACGTGAAGCAATGGGCAGCGCCCTTGAAGACCGACGACCTCATGCCGACGATTCGCGCGCTGACGCCGACGTTTGGCATCGGCCGCCGGTCGACCCGGTGAATCGCAAGCTTGGCATCACCAACGACCGCATCCAGTCGCACGGCCTCGACGTGTCGAAGGCCCTCGGCCCTCGCGGTACGGGCCTCGTCTGGGCCGCAGTCGAGAACGGCGCGTCGATCCCGAACGCGAAGCGCTCCGTCCAAGCGGCTCGCGCGTCGCTCGTTCAGGTGACGAACCTCGGCGTGACAGTCAAGGACAGCCCCCAGAACACCCTGGTCTTTGTAACCCGCCTCGATAATGCGGCGCCGGTTGCCGGCGCAAAGGTATCGATCGTCAACCGCGACAACAGCATCCACTGGAGCGGCACGACCGGCGCTGACGGCGTCGCGACCGGCCCGGGGATCCCGTATCGCGAACGCCGTTACACCGGCGAAGAGGACTACGCCGAGTGGCAGAAGCCCGACTTCGTCGTCCTGGCCGAGAAAGATGGCGACATCGCCTACGTCGGCAGCAACTGGAACGAAGGGATCGAGCCGTGGGACTTCGGTGTGCACTTCAATCGCAGCGAAGCCGAGCCGATGCTGCGCGGCACCGTTTTCAGCGATCGCGGAGTCTATCGGCTGGGCGAAGAGGTGCACTTCAAGGCCATCCTCCGTCAGAACACGCCGAGCGGCATCCGTCTCCTGAATCGTGGAACGCCGGTCTTCATCTCGCTGCGCGATAGCCAGTACCGGAGTCGTCGACGAACGTACCGTCACCATCAACGACTGGAGCAGTGCCGAATGGACGACGACGCTGCCGGCCGAGGGCGCGCTCGGCAACTACTCGGTGCGCGCGGTGCTCGAGATCGACAAGCCGAAGCCGAAGGCGCCTGAGGATGTCCAGCCTGGGGACGTGCCGAGCCCCGAGCTCGACGACGACGTTCCATACCAGAAGGCTGTCAATGGTTCGTTTCTGGTTGCCGCGTACCGTCGTCCAGACTTCCGCGTCGATGTCGCGCTCAAGAGCGATCGCGCGATGGCCGGCGAGCCGCTGAGGGGAGTCGTCACCGCGCGGTATCTCTTTGGCGCGCCGATGGGCGCGCGCCCGGTGAAGTGGGCGTTTACGCGATCGCCCATCCGTTCTGCGCCAGCCGCCATCGTCGACAAGTTTCCGGTCGACCGCTGGGAATTCGTCGGCTGGAGCGAGCGTGGCGACACCGCCGTCGCGGGAGAAGTCGGCCGCGACGAGGGAACACTCACGAAGGCGGGCGAGCTTCCCCTCGCGCTGACGCCACAGGCTGACGCAGGCGTGCCGTACATGTACACCCTCGAGGGAGACGTCGAGGACGTCTCGCGGCAACACATCGCCAACCGCGCCAGCCTGCTGGTGCACCCGGCGCCCTGGTACATCGGCCTTCGCCGCTCGTCGTACTTTCTTCAGCAGAAGGCGGGACTGAACACGGAGATCGTGACCGTCGCGCCGGACGGTCAAGTCGTGACCGGAGTGTCGGTGACGGTCACCCTGACGCAGATTCAGTGGACGAGCGTCCGCCGCGCCGAAGGCAACGGCTTTTACACCTGGGACACGGAGCGAAAGGAAGTGCCCGCCGGATCGTGGACCGTGACGACCGGCGCCGAGCCAGTGCCGCTCAACGCACCGTTGCCAAACGGTGGCTATTTCATCCTGGAAGCGACCGCGCGCGACGCGAACAAGCGGTATGCGGTGACGCGGACATCGTTCTATGCCCTCGGCGACGGCTACACCGCGTGGGCTCGGTTCGACCACAACCGCATCGAACTCGTGCCCGAGCGCCAGACTTACAAGCCAGGCGACACCGCGCGGATCATGATTCAGTCGCCATGGGAACAGGCCACCGCGCTCGTCACGACCGAGCGCGAGGGTGTGCGATCGCATCGCCAGTTTGCGCTGACGTCGACGCAGCAGTCGATCTCGATTCCGATCACCGAAGAAGACATCCCGAACGTGTTCGTCTCCGTTCTGCTGGTGAAGGGGCGGAGCCAGGCTGACGCGAAAACCGTCGAGCCCACGGCCACGCGGCCAGGCGAACGATCCGATGAACGAAGGACCGAACGTCGTCGAAGATCCATCCGATCCGGGCAAGCCGTCGTTCAGGCTCGGGTACGTCGAACTGAACGTCGAGGACGCGTCGAAGCGACTGACGGTCGGCGTCCGCGCCGACAAAGAAGAGTACCGCCCCGCGAATGCCGCCAAGGTGCTGCTCGACGTCAAGGACGCGTCCGGTCGCGGCGCGCCGAGCGAGGTGACGCTCTGGGCCGTCGACTACGGCGTGCTCTCGCTGACCGCCTACCGCACGCCCGACGTCCTCGGTTCGGTCTACGTGCACAAGGCGCTGCAGGTCATGAATGCCGACAACCGCCAGCGCATCATCAGCCGCCGCGTGCTCACGCCGAAGGGCGAGACGGAAGGTGGTGGCGGTGGTGCCGACGCGGGGGCGGGGACGCTGCGGAAGGACTTCAGAGTGCTGGCGTTCTGGCTTGGGTCGGTCGCGACAGACGAATACGGCAAAGGCGAAATCGAGGTCAAGCTGCCGGAGTCGCTGACGACCTACCGGATCATGGCCGTCGCGGCCGATCGCGCCTCGCGGTTCGGGTCGAGCGACGCCGAAGTCCGCATCAACAAGCCGCTGACGCTCAAGCCGACGTTCCCGCGATTCCTCGCTCTCGGCGACAAGGCGTACTTCGGCGCAGTCGTGACCAGCCAGCTGAAGTCTGCCGGCGCCGCGACCGTGACCATCGCGAGCCTCGATCCGGATGTCCTCGAATTCACGGCCGGCGCGGAGCAGACGCTGCAGGTCGCCGCCGGCGGGTCAATCGAAGCGCGGTTTGACGCGGCCGGCAAGCGGGTCGGCAGGGCCCGCGTGCGGATGACGGTCAAGATCGGGGACGAGACCGACGCCTTCGAGGACGTCATCCCCGTCGAGTTACTCGTGTCTCCGGAAACGGTGGCCGCGTATGGCGAGGCGACGGATGGCAACGCGACGGCGACCGAGACGCTGACGATTCCGGCGTCCGTCGTCCCGGGCATTGGTGGTTTGTCCGTCGACGTGTCTTCGACGGCGATGGTCGGACTTGGCGAAGGCGCGAGGTACCTCGTCGAGTATCCCTTCGGCTGTGCCGAACAGCGTGGATCGCGGACGCTCGCGCTCGTCCTGGCGTCTGATCTCGGCGACGCGTTCTCCCTGCCGGGCATGGATACGAAGAAGATGCGGCCGTCCGCGCAGCAGAACCTCAAGGACCTCGAGAAGTTTCAATGCGGTGACGGAGGTTTCTGGTACTGGGTCGGTGATTGCCGGCACACATCACCGTACCTCACGGCATACCTGCTGCACGTGTTCAAGACCGCCGTCGACCAGAAGTATCAGGTCGACGCCGGCATGCGCGCGCGCGCCTACAGCTACCTCGAGAAGGCGCTCTCCGGCGAGCCGCCGACCAATGAAGGCTGGTGGCCGGCCTACACCGCTTGGCAGGCCTTCGCGGTCAAGGTGCTCGTCGAAGGCGGGCGCAACCAGGATTCGAATCTGACGCGGCTCTACGGCTATCGCGAGCGGATGCCGGTCTTCGCGCTGGCCTACCTGCACGACGCGTTGATGGCGCGCGGCGGATCCTCGGCCGAGTCGGCCGGCCGCCTCACCGACCTGCGGCGGCGCATGATGAACGCGATTCTGCCCGAAGCCGGCGGCGCCCACGTCGAGGAGCTCAGCGATCCGTACCTCCTGTGGTTCTGGAACTCCAACGTGCGCACGACGTCGATCGTGCTCAACTCGCTCGTGAAGGCTAACGTCAACGACGCGCCCAGTCCGCCAGATGGTCCGGTGGATGATGGGGGTGCGAAAGGACGGACGCTGGGGAAACACCCAGGAGAACGCGCTCGCGATGGAGGCGCTCGTCGCGTACTACCGGAAGTACGAGAGCGCGCCGCCAGACTTTCGAGCAGTCGTCAAGCTAGGCACGGAAGATCTCGCTCGCGAAGAGTTCAAGGGGCGCACAACCACCTCGAAAACGAGCAACTTGCCGATGAGCAAAGTGCTGACTCTGGGCCCGAGCGGCACGTCACGCCCGCTGACGTTCACGCGCGAGGGAACCGGAACGCTCTTCTACGCCACGCGCCTGCGCTATGCCTCTGACGAGCTCTTCCATGAGGGATTGGACAGCGGGTTCCAGATCGCGCGGTCGTATGCGCCCTATGTCGAGACGGGCACGCGCCCCGCAGCTACGAGCTACAAGGCCGGCGATCTCGTTCGAGTGACGCTGTCGTTCAACCTGACCAAGGAACGGCGATACGTGGCCGTGACCGACCCGCTGCCTGCAGGTTTCGAGGCAGTCGAGTCCTGGTTTGCCACGACCGCAGCGTCGCTGGCGCGGGAACAGGACGATCAGGGCGATCGCAGCAGCGAAAACTGGTTCTCGTGGTGGGAGCGCGGCGGCTTCGACCACGTCGAGCGCTTCGACGACCGCGTCCAGCTCTTTGCGACGCGACTCAGCGAGGGCCGCCACGAGTTCACGTACATCGTCCGCGCCACGACGGCTGGCACCTTCCGCACCGCGCCGGCTCGAGCCGAAGAGATGTATTCGCCCGAAGTTTTCGGCCGAACGGCGACGGCAATCATCGAAGTGAAACGGTAGCTCATGCGCGCACGTCTGCTCGCGTTCGTTCGACGCCGCCCGCGGTGGTCAGCCGCGACAGCCATCGTCCTGGCGCTCGTCGCCATGGCCCTCTGGGTGCGGCTCGGGTCAATCGATCCCGCGCTCCTCGACCTCGATGACGCAACCTCTACGGTCGTCGTCGATCGCCGTGGCGTGCCCCTCTACGAGTCGCTCTCTGGCGACGGAACGCGCAGCGTCCACCTTGATCCGAAGAGCTTGCCCCCGAGCCTTGTCGCGGCGACGATCGCAGCCGAGGATCGCCGCTTCTGGTCGCATCCCGGCGTCGATCCCGTCGCCATCGCGAGAGCGGTACGGCAGAACCTGTCAGAGGGACAGATCGTCGAGGGCGGTTCAACGATCACGCAGCAGGTTGCCAAGCTCCTCCTCAACCGCCGGTCGCCGAAGCGCGTCCGGGGCGTGCGCGAGAAGATTCGCGAGGCCGTGCTGGCGCTGCGGCTCGAGCACCGGTTCGACAAGCGCGAGATTCTCGCGCTCTACCTCAACCTCGCGGCGTACGGCAATCAGGTGGTCGGCGCCAGCAGGGCGAGTCGAGCCTACTTTGCCGCCGAACCGTCGATGTTGACGTCCGCACAGGCCGCGTTTCTGGCCGGCTTGCCGCAGCGGCCGACCGGGTACAACCCATTTCGCAAGCGCGACCAGGCGATTGCGCGACAGCGGACCGTGCTTCGGCGGATGGAGGCGGCCGGCGCGCTGACCTCCGACCAGGCGCGCGAGGCGAAGGACGAGCGTTTGCGCTTTTCGCGCACGCCGTCGCCATTTCTGGCGCCGCATTTTGTCGAGATGGTGAAAGCGAAGGCCGGACCGAATCTCCCGCCGCGCATCCAGACTACCCTCGACGCCGGACTCCAGGCCGACATCGTCGGCATCATCAGGAGCCACCGGCAGGCGCTCGAGCGTCACGGCGCCGCCAACGTCGCGGTCGTCGTCCTGGACAATGCTCGCGGCGAGTGGCTGGCCTGGGAGGGATCGGGTGACTACGCGGACGCGGAGCACGGCGGGGCGATCAATGGGCCGTTGACACCGCGCCAACCCGGCTCCGCACTCAAGCCCTTCACCTATGCGCTCGCGTTCGAGTCCGGGTTCACGCCGGCGAGCGTGCTGGCCGATGTGCCATCGCATTTTCCAACCGCCGAGGCCGGAGTTCTCTATAGCCCACGCAATTACGATGGCCGATACCGCGGTCCGCTGCTGGCGCGGCGGGCGTTGGCGGGGTCCGAGAACGTGCCGGCCGTGGTGCTCGCGTCAGAGCTCGGCGTGCCTGCGCTCCAGCGCTTTCTGATGCGCGCCGGGCTTTCGACGTTCGACCGGACGCCGTCGTATTACGGCCTCGGCCTGACGCTCGGCAACGCCGAAGTACGACTCGACGAGCTCGTGGCCGCCTACTCGACGCTTGCGCGCGGCGGCGAATGGATTGAACCGTCGTGGGCGCCGGCAGGCTAATGCTGCCGGGACGCGTAGTGGCGACCGTGACCATCGGACGCTGGTGTCGCCGCTCACTGCGTATTGGATTACAGACGTGCTCTCCGACGACAGCGCGCGCGAGTACATCTTCGGGCGGGGCGGCAGCCTTGAATTCCCGTTCCCGGTCGCCGTGAAGACGGGTACCTCGCAGGCGTATCACGACAACTGGACCATCGGCTACACCAAGGACGTCACCGTCGGCGTGTGGGTCGGCAACTTCGATCGCACACCGCTCAAGTCGTCGACGGGCGTTACCGGGGCTGCGCCGATCTTCCATGCGGTCATGCTCGCCGCGACCCAACGGCTCCACGGCGCGGCAGGGTTCGACGCTCGCGCCATCGTCGCCGTGCCGGACGGCATCGTCGAGCGCGAAGTGTGTGCGCTCTCCGGCATGCCGGCGAACCCCTGGTGCCCGGCGCGCCAGCGCGAACGGTTGCCACTGGCCAACGATCCGCCCTGCAGCTGGCATCACCTGAGCGACGACGGACTGCTCGTCATCTGGCCGCCGGCGTACCGCCAGTGGGCGAAGCAGAACGGTTTGATGACCGAGATGGCGCCTCGAGTGATGAGTGCTTCGACCCGTCCGGCCGTTGCGCCGCCGCCACCGACCATTCGAGGTCCGCTCGAGATCGTGAACCCTCCAGCCGGTGCGACCTACCTGATCGATCCGACGCTCAGGCGTGAGTTCCAGACGCTGCCGCTGCGCGTCGTCGCGGCATCGCCCAGCACCATCGAATGGCAGGTCGCCGGCCGCGTCGTCGGGTCGTCTTCGTCGGAGACCGCGCTGATGTGGCCGCTCACTCCTGGCGTCCACAAGATCACCGCCAGGGACGAGCGCGGGCGCGTGGCGGAGAGTTCAGTCGTCGTGAAGTAGAGCCACGGATTACACGGACAACACGGGGCGTTGTAGCGCTGTCACCCTACGATTCCACTTCCCACCAGCTCCTTCACCAGCTTCGCGGCGACACGCGCCGTGAGGTCGCGGACGTCGTTGTCGGGGTTGTATTCAACCAGGTCAGCCCCGACGATGCGAGCGGGAAGACGATGGATGAGCGATACGACGTCTCGTGTGGACAAGCCGCCCGGTTCGGGGTGTGACACGCCCGGAGCGAAAGCCGGGTCAATTCCGTCGAGATCGATCGAGACATACACCGGCGCCTGGATCGTTTCGAGCGGGGCTTCGGACCACCGGCTCATGTCATAGATCTCTGCGCCGAATTTCGCCGCCTGCTGGCGCTGATGGCTCGATGCTGTCCTGATTCCGATCTGCACCAGTCGCTCCGCGAGTCCTTCCTCCATGATTCGGGCGAACGGGCACGCATGCGAGTAGCGGTCACCCTGGAACTCGTCATACAGATCGGTGTGCGCGTCGACGTGCACGATCGTCAGCCCGTTCACGCGCCCGCGATAGGCGCGCACGATTGGATAAGTCACGGAGTGGTCGCCGCCGAGCGCGATCGGGCAGATCCCCTGGTCGAGCAGACGAACGATTCCGGCTTCGATTGCCTCGCGTGCCGCCGCAGGCTCGTCGCCCACCGAGATGTCTCCGCCATCTTCGAGCAGGCCCGGAACCGAGACGTCGACACCACGCTCGCTCCAGGGATTACTGGAGTCAGACCACAAGGCTTCGCGGATACGGGCGGGCGCTCCAGCGGCTCCTCGCATAAACGAGGAGGACCGATCCCACGGCACACCGATCAATGCGGTTCGCAATCTGGGCACCACGATACCTTCAAGAGGATTGGGAGCATGTTTTGCGCGGACGCCGCCGCGCAAACATCGCTGCAATGACAACATATCCGAGCATCTGGCAGCTCATCAGGCGATGCTACCGACCCGGCCTGTGCAGGCGTCTGGTCAGCCCAGGAGTGTGGATCCCAGCTATGGCGGCGGCCGTATACTACGTCGCCGAACCGCCAGGAGTGCATATCAAGCTGAAGAACCTGGGAGTGGCCATGACCAATCGCCAGAACGAAGTCGACGGTCCGTTCGGGCCGGTCTCCCGCCGCTCCGCGATCGGCTCGATGCTGGCGGGCGCCGCGATGCTCGCGCCAGGGGCACTCAGCGCGTCACAAGTCGGCCGCCGTCAGGCAGCGACCGCCCGCACCGCGCAAGCCATACGACATGAAGAAGTCGATCAACCTCTGGGCGTTCCCCTACCCGCAGAAGATGACGCTCGTCGAGTGCCTGCAGCTGGCGAAGGCTGCCGGCTTCGACGGCATCGAGCTGAACTACGACCTCGAGTCGGATCTTTCACCCAAAGCGGGCACGCGCGAATTCCAGGAGATCCGCCGGACGGCCGACCGGATCGGCATCGCCATCAGCGGGCTCTGCTCGTTCCTCTTCTGGCCGTATCCGCTCACGAGCAACGACGAGGCGAAGCGCGCGCGCGGCCTCGAGCTGGCCGGCCGGATGGCGCAGGCGGCTCACGACCTCGGCACCGAGAACCTGCTGGTCGTTCCCGGCGCGGTGCACATCCCCTGGCGCGACGATCACGAGCCGGTTCCGAACGACGTCTGCGATCGCCGCGCGCGCGAAGCAGTCGGGACGCTCGTGAAGACCGCCGAGAAGCTGAAGGTTCGCCTGAACATCGAGAACATCTTCTTCAATGGCTATCTGATGTCGCCGATGGAGATGAACGCGTTCGTCGACAGCTTCGGCAGCCCGTACGTGCGCGTCCACTTCGACACGGGCAACATCATGCTCTTCCAGTACCCGGAACACTGGATCCCGATCCTGGGCCAACGAATCGGCAACACGCACTTCAAGGAGTTCACCAAGAAGGGCACGGACCATTCGCTCGAGTCGTTTCGACCGCTTCTCGACGGCACGACCAACTGGCCGGCGGTGATGGAGGCGCTCGAGCGCGTCGGCTATCGCGGCTACTGCACGTTCGAGTACTTCCACCCGTATGCACACTATCCTGAAGCGCTCATTTATCAGACATCCGACTCGCTCGACCGGATGCTCGGGCGCAAGGCCTGAATGAAGGAGTCGGTCAAATGAACCCCATGAACACAGCAAAACTCATCGCTTGCGGAGTCCTGGCCGGGGGCGTCCTGGCCGGGCTTGCCATGAAACCAGACGCCCAGTCAGTGACGACGGCTTTCGTGGGTGTGAGCGTGCTGCCCATGGACAAGGAGACGGTGCTCGCTGACCAGACGGTCGTCGTCCAGGACGCAAAGATCGTGTCGATTGCGCCGTCGGCGAAAGCGCAGATTCCGGCGGGAGCGGTTCGCGTCGAAGGCAAGGGCAAGTTCCTGATGCCTGGGCTTGCCGAGATGCACGCCCACATCCCCGGCGGCAACGCTCCGGATTCGGCCGTCGAGCGGACCTTGTTCCTCTACGCCGCTAATGGCATCACGACCATCCGCGGCATGCTCGGCGATCCGCGCCACCTGGTCTATCGCGAGCGCGCCGCCAAGGGCGAGATCGTCAGCCCGCTCATCTATACGTCAGGGCCGTCGTTCAATGGCAAGACGGCATCCACCAAGGAGATGGCCGTCGACGCGGTCATCGCGCAGAAGAAGGCCGGCTACGACCTGCTGAAGATTCATCCGGGCGTGCCGCGCGATGTCTTCGACGCGCTGGCCGCCAAGGCCGACGAGCTCAAGATTCCATTTGCCGGTCACGTTCCTGCCGCGGTCGGCCTCCAGCGGGCGCTCGACGCGAAGTACGCGAGCATCGATCACCTCGACGGTTACGTCGAAGCGATGGCGAAAAATCCAGAGACGGTGTCGCAGTTCTTCGGCACCAACCTGATGAACGACATCGACGAATCGAAATTCGCGGGTCTGGTGTCGGCATCGAAGGCTGCCGGCGTGTGGCAGGTGCCGACGCAGGTCCTCATGGACAACCTGCTCAACGACGTGCCGACCGATGATCTCGCCGCACGGCCGGAAATGAAATACGTCACCCCGGCTGAGACGATCAAGAACTGGATCACCCAGAAGCAGAACTTCCAGAAGATTCCCCAGGCCGAACGCGCAAAGCTGCTCGGCCTTCGGCGCCGATTGATCAAAGCGCTTCACGACGCCGGCGTGCCGTTCGCGCTCGGTTCCGATGCGCCACAGATCTGGAACGTGCCTGGATTCTCGGCGCACCGGGAGCTCAAGTCGATCGTCGACGCCGGGTTGACGCCGTATCAGGCGCTCCGAACAGGCACGGCCAACGTCGGGGTGTACTTCAAGACCGAATCGACGACCGGGACGATCGCCGCCGGCAAGCGCGCCGATCTGTTGTTGCTCGATGCCAACCCGCTGCAGAGCATCGACAACAGCTGGAGGATCGCCGGCGTGATGGTGAACGGCCGCTGGATGTCGAAGGCCGAGATCGACAAGAGGTTGGCTGAGGGATCCTGAGGCTGGGGGTCGACAGGCTCAGGGCTCAAGGCTCAGGCAAAACCTTCGACTACTCAATCGAAGATCTTGCTTGAGCCTGACCTTGAGCCCTGAGCCCTGAGCCTTGAGCCGTTAGTTCATATGCAGCGCGCTCGTCGGGTCGACCGATGCGGCGCGCGACGCGGGAATCAGGCTGGCGACGAGCGCCACAAGGGTCAACGCGACGGGCACTGCAGCGAAGGTCAGCGGGTCGTAGGCTGATACGCCGAAAAGTTGTGTGGTCAGTACTCGGGTCGCTGCCGCCGACATGCCGACGCCGGCGACGATTCCCAGCCCCAGCGGCCACGCAGCCTGTCGCAGGACGAGCGCGAGCACGTGACCCCGTGACGCGCCGAGCGCCATGCGCACGCCGATCTCCTGCGTGCGCCGCGTCACGAAGTACGTAATCACGCCATAGACCCCAATCGCCGCGAGCACCAAACCCACCAAGCCGAGCAGCGTCAGCAGCATCGTATTGAAGCGCGCGGTCGCCATAGAATCCTGCAGCCGCTGCTCCATCGTCCGCACCTGAAAAAGCGGAACGCCAGGCGCCACGGTCCGCGCGACTTCGCGCAGCGGCTTCGTCATCGTCAGCGGATCCAGGTCTGTTCGAACGACGATGAACACCGTTCGCTGAATCCAATCCCAGCCTTCGGCCGGGACCTGGTCAATCGGCAGGTAAAACTCTGGCGCTGGAGCTTCTCCGAGCCCGCGCGAACGAACGTCACCCGCGACGCCCACCACGACCTTGAAGTCGGGAGTCTTGCCATCTGGGCCGGACTCGCAGCACGCGATGCGACGGCCAATCGGATCCTTGCCGGGGAAGGCCGCGCGCGCCAGCGCTTCGCTGATGACCATGACCTTCAGCGAGCCCCGGCGGTCGGCACTCGTGAGAGGCCGGCCGCTCACGATCGGAATCCTCATTGCCTCGAAGTAGCCGGGCGTAACCATGCGCAGGCGGCTGCTGATGAAGTTCCTGTTTTCAAAGGCGACGCCTTCGGGAAGGAGACCATTGCCGTTGCCGCCCCCGCCCATCGGCACCTGGGTCGACACTGCCGAGTGCGTTACTCCGGGAATCTGTGCAGCTCGCTCGACCAGCCTGTGAAGAGCAGGGACGACAGTTTCTCGGTCGGGGTATTCTGCCGCTGGCAGCGCCAGACGTGCGGAAAGAACGCCCGAGGGATCGAAACCAGGATTAACGTTCTGCAGTGCGAGCGCGCTCCGAATGAGCAGTCCGGCGCCGACGAGCAGGACGAGCGCCACGGCAAGTTCGGCGGCGATGAGGCCGGTGCGCAGGCGATCACGGATGCCGCCCATGCCCGCGCCTCGTCCTCCTGCCTTGATTACGGTCTGTACGTCCACGCGCGCGGCACGCAGCGCCGGAACAACACCGAAGATGATTGCGCTGAGGAGCGTGACCGCCAGCGAGAATCCAAGGACGTAGGGATCGAGTGCCGTCTGGTCCAGCCTCGGAACCCCCGGGGGTGCCGCAGCGACCAGGGCTCGGATGCCCCAGGCGGCAAGTCCAACGCCGACGAGGGCAGAGACGAGCGCCAGCACAGCGCTCTCGGTCATCAGCTGCCGGACGATCCGCGTCCGGCCTGCACCGAGAGCGGCGCGGACCGCGAGCTCGCCGGACCGTCCCGCGCCGCGGGCGAGCAGCAGGTTCGCGACGTTGCCACAGGCGATGAGCAGCACGAAGCCGACGGCACCGAGGAGTGTGAACATCCGCCGGGGATAATCCCCGACGATGTCGTCCTGCAGCCCGGTGATTGTGAAGTCCAGCTCCCCCGCCTCGCGCGGGAACGCCACGCGCAGTCGCGCGGCATTGGCGTGAAGCTCGCCGACCGCCTGTTCTTCGGTCGCCTGTGGCTTCAGACGCCCGTAGATCTGCAGGTAGTGCTCATCGTGCATCGCCTTGCGCTCGGCAGTGAATGCGATCGGCACCCAGAGTTCTTCGCCATCGGCCGTGTAGTCGAACGCGGCCGGCATGACTCCGATGATCTCGTAGGGCCGTTGGTTGAGCGTGATTCGCCGGCCCACCGCGCCCGGATCGCTGCCGAACCGCCGGGTCCAAAGGCGGTGGCTCAGCACGACGACCTGTTCACGCCCCGGCTGATCCTCCTCCTTCGTGAAGACGCGGCCATGCACGGCCGGAAGGTTGAATACGTCGAAGTAACCAGCCGTGACCCTGCCGCCGATCACCCGTTCGGTATCGCCCGCGTCCGACAGGTTGAAGCTCGAGAATTGCTCGGCGGCAACGGCGCTGAACGCGCCGACCGGCTCGATCCCGTCGACGAAGTTGCCGGCTGAGACGTTGCTTCGGATTGTTGCGCACGTACCTCGTACACCGACACCAGTCGATCCGGCTGTGGAAAGGGCAGCGGCCGGAGCACGACGGACTGTACGGCGCTGAAAATCGCAGTCGTCGCGCCGATGCCGAGCGCGAGGGTCAGCACCGAGACGATGGTGAAGCCAGGGTTCGCCAAGAGCTGGCGACAGGCGAACGACACATCCTGACTAAGCTCCGAGAAGTACTCCGTGCGGCGCATGTCGTGGTCCCTCTGCCTGCCGATCGCGCGGCAGGTTGCGTTGACCCGGTTGATATCCCCGAACCGCCGAATCGCCGCCTCGCGTGCATCGGCGGGATGCATGCCCTGCTCGACGAGCTCGCGTGCGCGCATCTCGACATGGAATGACAGCTCCGCGTCGACTTCGTCCTCGACGCGCGCCCTCCAGAAGCGCGAGCGGAGCCGTTGTCCGAACTTCATGCTGGCAGCAGCACCTTCGATACGCCGGTCGCGAACCGGGCCCATTGCTCGGTATCGGCCGCGAGCTGTCTGCGGCCCTTCGCCGTGATTCGATAGAACTTGGCCTTGCGTCCAAGCTCCGAGACGCCCCAGTCCGCCTCGATCAGGCCGCGGCGCTCCATTCGATACAGCGCCGGGTAGAGCGACCCCTCTTCCACGACGACGGCCTCGTCGGTCGCTTCTTCAATCCACTTGGCGATGCCGTATCCGTGGCGCACTCCCCAGCTGAGCGTCTTGAGAATGAGCGCGTCCAGCGTGCCGTGGAGCATGCCGTTCGATTCGGTTTTCTGGGCCATCCGTCCCTCGTCTTTGGCTGAAGCCTAGACTATCAAGGTATCAGACGATCGAGGACAACAGAAGGTTGCAGGGCAAGGATCAGGCAGACTTGCCTGAGCCTGGCCCGCGAGGGCGTTATGATCGAACGTCGTGGACACGATCACTTTCGCCACCACCGACTCACCGATCGGCAAACTGACGGTCGCTGCGCGCGGTTCGAAGGTGTGCCTGGTGCACTTCGGTCCGATCAGCAAGTCGGTGCGGGCGGCGCTGGCCGCCTGGTACCCGGAAGCGAAGGTCGAGCCGGGCGACGATCCCGGCGGCGTTGTCAGCGTGCTGGCGCGCTACTTCGGCGGGGAACTGACGAGCCTTGACGAGGTCGAGGTCGAACTCCACGGCACGCCGTTTCAGCAGCGCGTCTGGAACGCCCTGCGTACCGTCGCGGCTGGCACCACGACCTCGTATGCGCAGCTCGCGGGACGGGTCGGCGCGCCAGCGGCCGTGCGTGCGGTGGGCGCCGCGAACGGCGCGAACCCGGTCGCCGTCGTTCTTCCCTGCCACCGAATCATCGGCAGCAACGGCAGCCTCACGGGCTACGGCGGCGGGCTGGATCGCAAGCGCTGGCTACTCGATCACGAAGGGGTGAAGCGGTCGCTGTTCTGAAGGCAGGCCACGCCCCGAGTCTTCGCTGTCAAAGCCTTTCACCGCAGAGAGCGCAGAGCACGCGGAGTTCTCTGGTGTTCCAAGCTCCATGAGCCCCATGTCGTTTCTCTGCGTGCCTCCGCGTCCTCAGCGGTGAAAGGCTTTGACTGTGAACGTCGTAGCGGCTTATCGCTTCCGCGAGAAATGATCGAAGACCATCCGTGAGATCCGCGCGCCGGTCGTCAGCGCGTCGTTGTCGACGCCCCACCGCGTGTCCTCGACCTGCCGCGCGTAGATCGCGATGACGTAGGTCAGGTCCGGGCCGGTCACGATTGCGGCATCGGCGCGCACGTGGCCTTTGATGCCGTTTTTCAGCGGCTGCTTTTCTTCATCGGTTCCGGTCTTGTTGCCAACCTGAATGCGGTCGTCGGCCGGCAGCAGCCGCGGGATCATGGCGCGGTCCTGCTGGCGCCGGAGCGTGGTGAGCATCGCGTCCGACGCCTGTCGATTGACGGCTTTGCCCTCGGCAATGAGCGCCATCAGGCGCGCCATCTCTCGCGGCGTGGTCATTCCAAGCCCGAACTCGCGCTCCAGTTCCGGCAGGACGTCGGCCTTCCCGTCCCGGAACGTCGGGCGAAAGAGCTTCGTCTCCTTGAGACCATATGACTCGAGCCGTTCGTTCACCCGCGCCGTGCCGACGCGCTCGATGAGCAGGTTGGTCGCCGTGTTGTCGCTCAACACGATCATCAGCTGAATGAGGTCGGCGACCGTCAGCGCCAGACCATCGTGCAGACCGCGCAACACGCCGGCGCCGCCGACCTTGTCGGCCTCCTTGAGCGTCAGTGTCGTGCCCATTCCGAGCCGGCCGTCGGCTGCCTGCTGCCAGGCCTCGATCATCACGGCCGTCTTGATGGTGCTGGCCGTGGGAAACCGCGAATCGGCGTCCACCGCGATCGTTTCGCCGCTTCGCAGGTCGATGGCCGCGACCCCGATCTGACCCCGGAATGCCCTGACGACCGCGCCAACCTGATCTTCCATCGGGCTCCTTGCGCGGTCTGTCTGCCCGGGCACGGTGAGGATCGACGCCAGGAAAAGTGCCATCAGGGGCCGCACCAGGGCACTATACCTGCAAGGATCAGCTTGCAGACACGCCTTTCCTGGCGCATACTCGCGGTCGTACCCTGCGGTCAACACCTGCGTGCTGGAGCTGATGGACGAAACCACCACGCTCGGAGCCTATCTCCGGGCCGAACGAGAACGCCGAGACCTCGCGCTCAGAACAATCTCGGAAAGCACCAAGGTTTCGCTGCCGCTGCTCGAAGGGCTCGAATCCGACGACATTTCGCGCTGGCCGGGCGGAATTTTCCGGCGGGCGTTTGTCCGCTCCTACGCCGAAGCAGTCGGGCTGGACCCCGACGAGGTGTTCCAGCGGTTCGAGCGCCAGTACAGGCCCGCCTCGGACACGCCGGGAATGGACTCGGGTCACCCTCCACGAGAGATCGTTGCCCTGGCGCAGGCCTCCGGGGTTTACCAAGGTTCGGGCGAGCGCCCGTCGAATCGGGCTCGAATTCTGGGTACCGCCGCGGACATGACCGTCGCTCTGGTGCTGGCCTTCGGCAGCGCGGCCGCCGGGTCGCGACTGCTCTGGCCGGTGCTCCTCATCGCCGCTTACTATGCCGCCGGCGTGCTCTTCACCGGAACCAGCCCGATGGTCGCCCTCCTCGGCGAGCCGTCGTCCTTCAAGCCGTCAGCGAAGCCGCGGCGCGTGATTTCGCCCGGTCGGGTCAATGACGAAAACGTCGAATCCCTGCTCGGGCACTCGTCGCACGGCGCGATTTCCTGAACCGTCCACTGCCTCCACGTTGTCCCGCTCCTGGGCGCCCCTCTTGGTGTAGGCTCTCCCACAGCCGCGTCCGGGTTGGTCAACCGCTTGCATCCCTCTGCAGGGACACTAGGAGGACGGACCTATGATTGCCATTCTTTCCTGGATTGTGTTCGGTCTGATCGTCGGCGCCCTCGCGAAACTCGTGATGCCGGGCAATGATCCCGGCGGCTTCATCGTCACGGTTCTGCTTGGCGTTGCCGGGGCGCTCGTTGGCGGCTTCCTCGGCAGGGCGATGGGCTTCTATGGCCCTGACCAGGTCGCCGGCTACATCATGTCCATCGTCGGCGCCATCATCCTGCTCGCGCTGTATCGGATGATGGCCAAACGAAGCGCCTGACCACCTCGACGCCGCTCCGGTCCAACGCTAACGCGAACGGCACAGGCAATGCGGATCGTTCCGCGTTGCCTGTGTTCCTTCGCTTCTCGTTGACCGTGTCGTCCGTGTGATCCGTGGCGAATGAGTTGACCGTGTCGTCCGTGTGATCCGTGGCGATTGATCCGTATAGTCCGTGGTGAGGAAAGCCGTCATGTCCCTTCGGGTATTCGGGAGTGCCGTTGCGATTGCGGCGCTGGTTGGTGCGATGGTTTCGGGGCAGACCCCGACAGTGGACGACATCGTCGCGAAAAATCTGGCGGCCAAGGGCGGTATCGAGAAACTGCGCGCGGTCACGTCGGTGAAGATGACTGGACGAATCAAGGGTCCCGGCGGCGAGATGCCTGTCGTCAGTTACGCCAAGCGACCCAACATGAGGCGCCGCGAAAACGTGAACGACGGGCAGACCTTCATCCTGGCCTTCGACGGTAAGACGGTCTGGGCCGTCAACCCGCTGATGAGTTCGCGGCCCCGAGAGATTACCGGGCCGCAGGCCGACATGACGCGCCAGGACGCCGACGATTTCGACAGCGTGCTGCTCGACTACAAGGCCAAAGGGCGCGCCGTCGAACTCGTCGGAACCGAGGCTGTTCAGGGGATCACGATGCACCGGCTGCGGGTCACGACCAAGACCGGCGCCATTCAGGAGATCTACATCAACGCCGAAACGATGCTGGAATCGAAGATGGTGATGCAGATCGAGCAGGCAGGGCGCAAAGGAGTCGTCACCTCCGAGTTCTCAAACTACAAGGAGGTGGATGGCATCAAAGTGCCGCTGCATATCCGCCAGACGTTCAACGGCCAGCTGATGGCCGAGGTGATCTACGACCAGGTGCAGTTCAACGCGCCAATGGACGACGCGCTGTTCGCGATGCCGAAGTAGGAGACTAGAAGCCAGGAGTCAGGAGCTAGAAGCAGAGCCAAGCTCCTGCTCTCTGCTCCTGGCTCCTCGCTCCTGTCTACATTCCCCGCCCCAACCGCTCCTGCAGCTTTTCCCGGTAGCCACGGCTGAGGGTCAAACGCGTGCCGGTGCGCAGCACGACCGCGTACTCACCGTTCAGCCAGGGCTGCATCTCCTGAATCCGCTCCATGTTGACGATCCGCGAGCGGTGGATGCGGAAGAACTTCTCGGGGTCGAGTCGTCCTTCGATCGCGTTCATCGTCTCGCGCAGCAGGTGCGAGGTCGTGCCCACGTGCAGCCGGACGTAGTTGCCGGCCGCCTCGATCCAGTCGATCTCGTCCATCCGCAGGAAGAACAACCGGCCGCCTGATTTGACGACGAGCCGGTCCGTGCGCGGCTGGTCGCGCCGGAGGTCCTTGACGAGCGCCAGCAGCCGGCGTCCGAGGTCGCCGGTTTCCTCCCGTTCGATCTGCCGTCTGGCACGCTGCAGCGCGTCCGCGAAGCGCTCGCGGTCGAATGGCTTGAGGATGTAGTCGAGCGCCCGCACTTGAAACGCCTTGAGGGCGTGCTGATCGTAGGCGGTCACGAAGATGACGAGTGGCATCCGTTCGCTGCCGACGGCTTCGATCACCTCGAACCCGTTCATGTGCGGCATCTGCACGTCGAGGAACACCAACTGCGGCGTGTGATCCTGGATCGCGGTCACCGCCTCCTCGCCATCGCGACACTGGCCCACCACCTCGATGTCCGCCTCGCCCGAGAGCAGTGCGGCCAGACGCTCCCGGGCGAGCGGCTCGTCGTCGACGATCAAGGTCTTGATCTTTTTCATGGCGGTTGTCCGATGCATGTTTCCCGGCACGGGATGCTCTGCAGTGGCTGGTGCGGCGGCGTGGTTAGTGTCCATGGTGCCCTCGGAAGAAATGCTGAATGCTGAGTGCTGAATGCTGAAGTGAATGCTGAATGCTCGTCGTGCGCTCTCCGCCTTAGTGATGCTGTCTTGCGGTTTCGAGTCCGCCGGTGGCGCTCATCCGCGGGATCTCCATCTGCGTGCCACCGAGACGGCTGGTGTGTTCGGCCCGGGTCTTGACCTCGATCTGCCAGGGAATCGCCACGACGACCGACAATCCCGAGGGCTGCCGATGGAACTCGAAGCGGTAGTCGGCGCCGAAGAGATGCTGCAGACGGGCGCGTGTCGTCGAGACACCGATACCCTTCTGCAGCGCCGTCAACGCGTCTTCCGACAACCCGACGCCGTCATCTCGTACTTCCATGCGGAGCTTGTCGCCTTCGCGGCGGGCGGAGATGTCGATGTGGCCGGGCCCGCTCTTCTTGGCCACGCCGTGCTTGATCGCGTTCTCGACGAGCGGCTGGAGGATCAGGTTGGGCACGAGCGTGTCGAGCGTCTCGGGCTGAACGTCGAAACGGACGATCAGCCGATCCGCAAAGCGCGTCTGCTCGATCTGGAGGTACTTCGCCAGGAAATCGAGTTCTGATTGCAGCGGGATCTCCTGCTGGCCGATGTTTTCGAGGGTCAGCCGCAGCAGGTCGCTCAGCCGCATCAGCGTGCGGTCGGCGGCTTCGACGTCCCGGTGCATCAGCGCCGAGATCGCGTGGAGCGTGTTGAAAAGGAAATGCGGGTGGAGCTGCTGCTGGAGCGTCTTGAGTTGGGCCTCAACGAGGCGCGTCTCGAGCTGCGAGGTGCGCAGCGCGCGGTCCTTCGACTCGCGATAGTAGAGGACGGCGTGGCTGAGGCCGACGATCGTCCAGTAAGTCATCATCTCCCAGTCGAAGTTGAGGAGCATCGACTTCTGCGCTTCTGCCCACCAGACGAACGGGCGCCCCTGCGTCCGGGCGAACCACCACTGCACGCCTGACATCGCCAGAATGTGGGTCAGGGAGAAGACGACGACCGAGGGGAGATGAACGACCAGGGCGCGCCACAGGCCCTGGCGCTCGAACCGGAAATGCTGCGACAGCCAGACGATCGCGGGTGTGAAGAGCGCCCAGAGGTACCAGTAGGTCGCGTTCAGGATGACGAGCCTGCGCCAGTAGGTCGTGCCATGCCCGAGCGAGGCCGTAAACTGCCACGCCAGGAACGACGACAAGAGCGCCAGCAGCGATGCCGCAATGAAGATGATCGACCAGTGCACGCCGTAACGAAGGGGCGCGACGGCCGGCACGTCAGTGCCGGTCCCCTGGATGTTCAGCTGGCGATCCGCAGGCGGTCTCATGGCTGATTAGCTCGGGCCACAGCCCGGAAGGTCTGTGCTTCGGGGCCGCAGGGGCTCTCCTGAAGGACGGACGAACCTTCGGCTGTGTTTGAACATGACTTGCTGTTAGACGTAAGAAACCTGGATTTCGTCTTGTCGAATCGTGCGATTCACGCCCGAAAACATTGGGGGAACCGATTGCCGTTGGCTCGTTGCGCGGCGAGTGATCAGGCCCATCCATGGGCACGCGCCGTTCGTCCCTCAACGGGTGCTGTTCGTCCCACGACGCGGCGGCCCGACCGCGCGGAATCGGACAGTGACCGATAACATGACAGTCGACGGTCGACAGTCGGCAGTCGGCAGTCGCAGTCCTCAGTCGGAGTCGGCAGTCCGAGTCGCCAGTCTCAGTCGTCAGTCGGAGTCGGCAGTCCGAGTCGGCAGTCCGAGTCGCCAGTCCGAGTCGTCGGTCCGAGTCGTCGTCCGAGTCGTCGGTCGAGTCGCCAGTCCGAGTCGTCGGTCGTCCGCGTCGCCAGCAACGGACTCCGACAGCCGCTCGACAGCCCGCGAGTCCGTGGCGGCTTCACCGACCCTGGGAGTCGGATCGCCGACGCTGTGGTCTCTCGATAGTCGTCCACTCAAAATGGCCGATTGGGATCTGGCGACTCGGACTGACGACTCGGACTGGCCGACTGGACTGCGACTGCCGACTGTGACTGAGGACTGCGACTGACGACCGCCGACTGCCGACTACCGACTGACAGAGTCCTATTACCTACTAGAAACCCTCAACCAACGTCTGTATCATGTGACCGTGAGCACATCTGTCACTCGCGCCCACCGTAACTGGCAGACGGGAGAGGCCTTCACCCTCAGCGACGCCACCGAGCTTTACGAGGTCGACCGCTGGGGCAAGGGCTACTTTTCAATCTCCCAGTCAGGCCACGTCCTCGTCCACCCGACCAAGGACCCGGCGCAGGCGATCGACCTCAAGCAGCTCACCGACCATCTGATGCTGCGCGGCATCCAGCTGCCGGTGCTCATCCGCTTCCGAGACATCCTCCGGCACAGGGTTGGAGACATCCATAACGCCTTCAAGGCGGCCATCGCGCAACACCAGTACGAAGGCCGCTACATGTGCGTCTACCCGATCAAGGTCAACCAGCAGCGCCAGGTAGTCGAGGAAGTGCTCGATTTCGGCCGCGAATACGGCTTCGGTCTCGAGGCCGGTTCCAAGCCAGAGCTGCTGGCCGTGGCCGCCCAGGCCTATAACGACACGCCGATCATCTGCAACGGCTTCAAGGACGCCGAGTTCATCGAAATGGCCATGCTCGCCCAGAAAATCGGGCGCACGGTCATCCCGGTCGTCGAGAAGTACACCGAGCTTGGACTGATCCTGAAATACGCCGAAAAGGTTGGTGTGCGGCCGCAGATTGGGATGCGCGTCAAGCTCGCCGCTCGGGGCGGCGGTCGCTGGCAGGGGTCTGGGGGCTTCCGGTCCAAGTTCGGACTGACCGTCACCGAGGTCCTGCGCGGGCTCGAGGAGCTCAAGGTGCTCGGGATGCAGGACTGCTTCAAGCTCCTGCACTTTCACCTTGGCAGCCAGATTCCGAACATCCGCATCGTCAAGGGCGCCCTCAACGAGGCGGCGCGCATCTATACCGAGCTCGTCAAGGCCGGAGCCGGTCTCGAGTACCTCGACGTCGGCGGCGGACTGGGTGTCGACTACGACGGCTCGCAGACCAATTTCGAGTCGAGCGTCAACTACACGCTCGAGGAGTACGCCAACGACGTCGTCTACCACATCCAGACGGTGTGCGACGATGCCGGCGTCAAGCATCCGACGATCGTGTCGGAGAGCGGGCGGGCGATTGTCGCCTACCACAGCGTCCTCATCTTCAACGTGCTGGGCGTCTCGGCCTTCGGCGAGGAGAAGATTCCCGAGTCGATCAAGCCTGACGAGGCGGAGCAGCCGCTCGTCGACCTGCTCGAGACCTATCAGAACCTGTCGCCGCGCAACGCCCTCGAGAGCTATCACGACGCGCAGCAGGCGCTCGACATGGCGCTCAATCTCTTCACGGGCGGCTACCTCCCGCTCGATCAGCGCTGCCAGGCCGAGAACCTGTATTGGGCGATCCTGGTCAAGCTGAAAAAGATCGTCTCGCAGATGGAAGACGTGCCCGAGGATCTGCAGGGCCTCGACGACACGATGGCGGATACCTACTTCTGCAACTTCTCACTCTTCCAGTCGTGTCCCGACAGCTGGGCGATCAAGCAGCTGTTCCCGGTGATGCCGATTCACCGGCTGAACACGCCGCCCACGCACCACGCGGTGCTCGGCGACATCACCTGCGACTCGGACGGGAAGATCGACCAGTTCATCGACCGGCGCGACGTCAAGCGGACTCTGCCACTCCACACCGTCAACGGCGAGCCCTATTACCTTGGCGTGTTCCTGGTCGGCGCGTACCAGGAGATCCTGGGCGATCTCCACAACCTCTTCGGCGACACGCATGCCGTGCACGTCAGCCTCGACGATCGCGGGAGCGTCGTGCTCGACGCGGTCATCAAGGGCGACACGGTGAAAGAGGTTCTGGACTACGTGGAGTTCAGCGCCGACGAGCTCGTCCGCAAGCTGCGGAATGACGTCGAGCTCGCCGTACGCCAGGGGAAAATCAGCTACGAGGAATCCGGCCGGATGCTCGAGTTCTACGAAGAGGGCCTCGGCGGCTACACGTATCTCGAGGACCCGAAAGAAACGTAGCTTCCAGCTCTCAGCCTCAGCTCTCAGCTAAGCCCTTCTGTTCCTAATCCATCGATCGTGATCTGAATGCTCTTTAGCTGACAGCTGAAGCTGACAGCTGAAAGCTGATAGCTACTTCTTCATCATCTCTTCCCGCTTCGCCCTGAATTCATTGCCCGGCTTCCACTCGGGGAACTTGTCGGCATTGGCGACCCGATAGCCGACGGCAACCATCAGTTCCGCGTCTTCCACGGCTCCAGCGAGATCCCAGTCAGGCTTGATCTGGTCCGATGGCTGGTGATAGTCGACCTTGTTGTATTCGTCGCGCTTGGTCGTGGCGTACTCGGGTGGCTTCCCGATGTACTCGATGCCCGTGTCGGTGTAGAGCGCCGGCACGCCCTGCTTCGCGAAGTTGAAGTGGTCGGACCGGTAATAGAAGCCCTTTTCCGCCTCTGGATCGGGCCGGAGCGTCCGGCTTTGCTCGGCGGCGGCATCGCGCAGGTAGTCGTCGAGGTCGGAGGCTCCCAGCCCGATGACCGTGATGTCCTTGGTGCGGCCCCACTGGTTGATGCCGTCGATGTTGATGTTCGCGAGGGTTTTCGCCAGCGGATAGACAGGTGTCACGGCGTAATACAGCGAGCCCAGCAGGCCCTGCTCCTCGGCCGTGACCGCGACGAAGAGAATCGAGCGTTTCGGCGCCGGTTTTATCTGCGTGAACGCGCGCGCGATCTCGAGCATCGCTGAGACGCCCGAGGCGTTGTCGAGGGCGCCATTGTAGATTTTGTCGCCGTTGACCGGGACGCCAATCCCGAAGTGATCCCAATGTGCCGTATAGACGACGAATTCGTCCTTGAGTTGCGGATCGCTGCCGTCGAGTTTGGCCAGCACGTTGCGCGAGTCGATCGTCCGGAGCGTGTTCTTGACCGCCAGCGACGCCTTCAGCCCGAGCGGAACCGGCTTGAAATCTCGCGTCGTGGCCTGCTTCTTCAGTGCGTCGAAGTCCTGTCCCCCCAACTTCAGCAGCCGCTTCGCCGCCTCGAGCGACAGCCAGCCCTCGATGTTGGCGCGGCCCATGTTCTTGTCGGGCGTGACGAGGTCGAACTTCTCACTCAGATTCCCCTGCACAACAGCGAACGGATAGCCTGCCGGCCCGGTTTCGTGGACGATGAGCGCGCCAGCGGCGCCCCGGCGCGCGGCTTCCTCGAACTTGTAGGTCCACCGGCCGTAGTAGGTCATCGCCGCGCCGTTGAATGTCCTGGCATCGAGCTTTGACGGGTCCGACGGATCCGGAACCTGCGGGTCGTTGACGAGGACGACCATCGTCTTGCCCTTGAGATCGACCCCCTTGAAGTCATCCCAGCCGTACTCGGGCGCGACGACGCCGTAGCCGACGAAAACGAGGTCGGAGTTCTCGATGCTCGCGCCCGAGGCGACGTGTTTGGTCCAGGCCACGACCTCGTCGCGCCATTTGAACGTCGCCCGCGCTTTGCCCGACACGGTCAGCGGTTTTACCTCGACGCCCGTGATGCCGACGAGCGGCACCTTTTGCACGTAGGTGCCATCGGTGTTGCCGGGCTTGAGGCCCAGCTTCTGGAACTCGGCGGTCAGGTACTGGACTGTGCGATCTTCACCGGCGGAGCCAGGAGCGCGCCCTTCGAACTCGTCGGACGACAGTTGCCGAATGTGGTCGAGCAGCGGCGCCGCCTGCACTTTCGGCATTCCCGAGAGCGGGATCTTGGCCGCCGGCGCCGTCGCCGCCGGAGGGGGTGCGCTCGGCGCACAACCGCTGATGACGATCGATGTCAGCGCGAGAGTCGGAATAAGTTTCATAAGGCCGTGCGTCATTCGGCGCCGCCCGCGGCAGCCTCCACCGCCGTTCGTGCGCCGAGCTCCCGATCCATGTCGAGAATCGACGCGGGATCGTTTCCAATCAGCTTGAACTTGGCGACAATTTCCCGGCCGGTCTTTTCTTCCTCGACCTGCTCGGTCAGAAACCACTGCAGTTCGGCAACGGCCGCGAACGCCTTCTCTTTGAAGGCCGTTTCGTAGAGCGCGTCAATCTGACGGCTGACTTCCTGCTCCTGCTCGAGCGCCTTTTCGAAGACGTCGGCGAGCGACTTGAATTTCTGGCGCGGCTTCTCGAGCGGCTTCAGTTCGACCTTGGCGTCGCGGGCAAGGATGAAGTCGAAAAGCTTCATCGCGTGCATGTTTTCTTCCTGACTCTGGAGCCGGAGCCACCGGGCGGCGCCGGTGAACTTCTGACCTTCACACCAGGCCGACATCGCGAGATAGGAATACGACGCGCTGAGCTCGGAATTGATCTGACGGTTGATGGCTTCCACCACGGGAACGTTCATCGCAACTCTCCTTGGGTCGATCCAGGGATCAGGATCGGGATCAGGAAACCTTCGAGTACGTGTTCGAAGCTTTTCCTGATCTCCGATCCCGATCCTGATCTGACCCCGTTACTGTATCGCAAACAGCAGGAACCAGGTCCGCTGGACGGCGCTGAAGTTGTCGTCGCTCACGAGGACGAGCGAGGCTCGGCCGTCTGGTAGCCGCGGACCAAACGTCATGCCCTCGAAGTTCTCGAGCGTTGGCGCGAGCTCCCGGCTGAGTCCCTGTGCCTGCGAGAGATCCAGCACCAGTGTTTTCTTCAACGGCACGATTTCCGGGTGTCCCTTGAGTGACTCGAGTGTCGACACGTCGGTCGCGCCGGATAGCGTCACGCTGAACAGGCGAATCGTGCAGCGGCCCTCGCCCGGCTTCTCCGTGCTCGCGACGAATCCGCGTTCGAGCGCGAGCAGCGTCGTGTCGTCGATCGCCAGCAACTCGACCAGGCCGTTGAAGGCAAAGCTCGGCGCGAAAGTCGGCCTTTGAACCGGCTCGAGGTGGTAGACGAATTCCCGCGAGGGCTCGAACGTCTCATGCCGCGCGACGAGCTCGAGGACCCGCGTGTCGGTCCCCGCCTCGAGTGACGCTGGCTCTCCGTCCTGAACGAGGGCGGTTTCGGCGGCCGTGAATAGCCGTTTGCCATCCGGCGTCAGCGTCAGGCTCTCGAATCCAGCATTGCCGCGTGCGCCCTTGGTCTGCTGCCCGGTCGGATCGGGAACGAACTTGTCGGGAATCTTCAGGCTGCGCACGAAGTCGCCGTAGCGACCATAGATGTTGACCGACGGTGGCAGCCGCGGTTCACGGGCCGTGCCCTCGGCCGACACTGCGTAGCTGCCGTCGGGCAGGAGGGTGATCCCCTCCGGATCCGGATGCTCGTCCCCGGGTGCCATGCCGAGCGCCACGGCGTTGAGCGTTACAACCCGAAGCGTGCCGGCGGGATCCTCGAGTTCGAATTGATAGACCCGGCCTCCCTGCTGCGCGTCCGAGATGCCGAGGATTTCGCGGCCTGCGTCGCGGGTCGTCAGCCCGGACAACCCGCCAAATGGCAATCCCATCACCGGCGGAAACCGCGATTCTGCCGGGAGGCTGAACTGGCCCACGAGTGTCAGGCTCGTGACGGCTTTGGGAACCTCGGGATGCCTGATTCTCGGACGATGCCCGGTGCACGATCCGGCGAGGACGCAGGTCAGGAGGGCAACTGGTAGTCGTCTCACGGCCAACTATCTTGCCATTATGTTCGTCAAAGGGTATGTACTAAAGGCTTCGTAGTAGTCGGGAGTCGGAAGTCGGGAGTCCGCAGTCACGGAGTCGGAAGTCACAATGAGCATTACTCGAGAGATCCGCTATGCGGCGCGCGGCCTGCGCAAGAACGTGGGCTTTGCACTCGTCGTCGTCCTGACGCTCGGATTCGGGATGGGGGCCAACGCCGCGATTTTCTCCCTGATGGATCAGGTCCTGCTGCGCAGCCTGCCGGTGCGCGATCCGTCGCAGCTCGTCCTGCTCGACGGTCCGGGCGCGTTCCAGGGCCGCACGTTCAACCGCATGACCTTCTCTTATCCGATGTACGTGGATTTCCGCGATCGGAACGAAGTGTTCTCCGGAGTGCTCGCCCGGTTTCCAACCGCGATGACGGTCGTCTGGCAGGGCCGATCCGAGCGCGCCAGCGGCGACATCGTCAGCGGCAACTTCTTCGACGTCCTCGGCGTCGGCCCCGCCATCGGCCGCGTGTTCAACCCGTCCGACGATCGAACGCCGGGCGCGCATCCTGTCGCGGTCCTGAGCTACGGCTACTGGCAGCGCCGGTTTGGCGGCGACCCGGCGGTCCTCGATCAGACGCTCGTCGTCAACGGTCATCCGATGACCATCATCGGCGTGGCCGCCCAGGGCTTCACCGGGATGCAGGTCGGGTCGACCAGCGACGTCATGGTCCCGATGATGATGAAAGCCCAGATGACGCCGACCTGGAACGATCTCGACAATCGTCGCAGCCGCTGGGTGACGATCATGGGACGCTTGAAGCCGGGTCTCACGCCCGATGCCGCCGAAGTTCAGCTCAATGTCGTCTACAAACAGATCAACCAGCAGGAGATTCAGGCGCTCTCGAACGTGTCCGACTCGTTCCGTCAACGTTTCGTGAGCAAGCATCTCGAGGTTCTGCCGGGAGCGCGCGGCCTCTCGGACATGCGACAGCAATTCTCGACACCGCTCGTTGTCCTCATGTGCATGGTCGGCGTGGTGCTGCTCATCGCGTGCGCGAACGTCGCCAACCTGCTGCTCGCGCGGTCGACGTCCCGGCAGAAAGAGATCGCCGTTCGACTGGCGCTCGGCGCCGGCCGGGGCCGCATCGCGCGCCAGCACCTCATCGAGAGTCTCCTCCTCGCGGGCGCCGGCGCGATCGTCGGCCTGGTGTTGGCGACCTGGACGGGGAGATTTCTGCTCGCCGCACTGCCCGGCGATCCGACCACCCAGACGCTGACGGCCAACCCCGACGCGCGCGTCGTCTTGTTCACGTTGCTCCTGGCGATTGTCACCGCGCTTCTTTTCGGCATCGGCCCGGCGCTCTCCGCGACCCGACCTGCCGTCGTGACGGCGCTCAAGGACGAGGCAGGAAGCGTCGTCGGCGGTGGGAAGCAGGCACGCGCGAGGCGGGTGCTCGTCGTCGCGCAGGTGGCGCTGTCGATGCTGCTCCTGTCCGGTGCGGGTCTGTTTGCGCGGAGCCTCTTTAACCTGCGCTCCGTCGATCCAGGGTTTCCGGTCGAGAGGCTGCTGACGTTCTCGATGGATCCGTCGCTCAGCGGCTACGACCCGTCGCGCACGCTCGCGCTCTTCGAGCAGGCGCAAGACGCCCTTGGCGCGGTTCCTGGTGTCCGGAGCGCGTCGATGTCAGCGATCGGCGCGTTTACCGGCAACGCGTGGAGCATGACCGTCAAAGTCGACGGATATCAGCAGAAGGAAGACGAGGACATGAATCCGAACGTCGACGGCATCGGTCCTCGCTACTTCGAGACACTGGGCGTCACGCTCGTCGCCGGGCGCGAGTTCACGGCCAAAGACACGGCCGAGTCGCCCAAAGTCGCGATCATCAACGAAACCATGGCGAAGTATTTCTTTCGCGACGCCAACCCGATCGGCCGGCGGTTCGGGTTTGGACGCGGCAAGCCAAACGACATCGAAATCGTCGGCGTCGTCAAGGATCTCCGCACGATTCAGTTGAACGAAAAGGCTCCACGCTTTGTCTATATTCCGTATCGTCAGGATGAAGGCGTCACCGAGCTTTCATTTGTGGTCGCCGTCACCGGCGACGCAGGGGTCACGGCGGGGCCGTGCGTCAGGCCGTGCAGCGGCTCGATCCGAACCTCCCGATCTTCAACATGAAGGCGATGAGCGCGCAGGTGTCCGAGTCGCTGTACGTCGAGCGGATGGTCGCCGCGCTCTCTGTGGCCTTCGGCGCCCTTGCCACGATGCTCGCGGCGATCGGGCTGTACGGCGTCATGTCCTATGCGGTGGCGCGCCGAACGCGTGAGATTGGGATCCGCATGGCGCTCGGCGCCGAGCGGGGACGCGTGATGTGGCTGGTGTTGAAGGAAGTCGCCGCTCTGGCTGCGCTCGGTGTCGTCGTCGGGCTCGCCGGCGCGTTTTACCTGACACGACAGGTCCAATCGCAGCTCTTTGGCCTCTCGCCGCACGATCCGGCAACGCTCGCCGGCGCCATGACGCTTCTGCTGGCGGTTGCGCTCGTCGCCGGCTTCATCCCCGCCCGACGCGCGACGACGATCGACCCGCTGGTCGCGCTGAAGGCGGAATGAACGGGAACGCCGCCATCACTTCGTTACGCGTGAGATCCCGCCACTCGCCCGGCTGAAGCGTTCCGAGCTCGATCGGTCCGTAGGCGACCCTCAACAGTCTCGTGACCTCGTGCCCGACCGCCTGGAGCAGGCGGCGGATTTCGCGGTTCCGGCCTTCGGTCAATTCGATGATGAGATGTGTCTCGCGGTTCGAGCGCTTCCGAACCTCGACGGCACGTGCCCGGAGACCGCCGAGGCCTCGTTCCATGGCTCGAGCCGCGTCATCCGACACCGCTCCTCGCGCGGTCACGACGTAGCGGCGGATCACCTGATTGCGAGGATCGGTCAACCACGCGGCAAGCTGCGTGTCGGTCGTCAGCAGCAACAGTCCGGTGCTGGCCAGGTCGAGCCGTCCGACGGCGACCAGGGAGCCGGCGTCCGGCCCGAGGACATCGAACACCGTTCTCCGGCCTTGCGGATCGCGTCGCGTGGTGACGATGCCGCGGGGTTTGTGGAACGCGAGGGTGCGCCACTTCGTCGCTCGAGCGATGGCGCCAGCGACGGTGACCGAACTCGACTCGGGAACGACGAGCTGCGCGGGATCCGTGACGACGTGTCCCGCCACCGTGACCTGGCCGGACCGGATGAGGCGCTGGGCCTCGAGGCGCGATGCCAGGCCGAGCTTGGAAAGCGCGCGATCGAGGCGGACACGTCCAGGCACTGGAAGCGGCCGTATAAATGCTGTCACGACGCCACGTTACAACACGATGCGCACGATGACACGATGTTCACGATGGATCCCCAAAGAGTTGCTTCGTGTTCATCGGGTCATCGTGTCCATCGTGAACCATGGCCGTCGGCGCGTCCAGCTAACGTCTCGTCGCCGGCCTCCGTCTAACCCTCACCATGCTCAGCGACCTCCGGCAGGATCTGTCGTACGCGTTCCGGTCCCTCGGCAAGAGTCCGGCGTTCACCATCGTCGCGCTGGTGACGCTGGCTTTGGGGATCGGCGCGAACACCGCGATCTTCAGCGTCATCAACTCGGTGCTGTTGAGGCCGCTGCCATATCGAGACGCGGATAGAGTTGTTTTCGTCTGGTCAACCACGCCCGCGTTCGCCCGATCCGCCCTCACTCCTGGGCGGCTCATCGACTTCCGCGAGCAGCTGACCTCGGTTGAGGGGCTCGCCGGCATCAGCCAGTTCTCGGTCAACCTGACCGGCGGCGGGGAAGCGGAGCGTCTCCCCGCATCGAGCGTGTCGTCGGGGTTTTTTGACGTTCTCGGCGTGCCACCGCTCATTGGCGACACGTTCCATCGCGATCGCGCCGACCCGAATGATGTCGTGCTGAGCTACGGCCTCTGGACACGCCGCTTCGGCTCGGACCGCGCTCTCGTCGGTCGCGAGATTGCCGTCAACGGCCGATCGCGGCGCGTCGTCGCGGTCATGCCAGCCGACTTTGCATGGCCTGTAATCACGGGCCGAGGATCCAGCAGTGCCACGCCGCCCGAGCTCTGGCTGCCCGGCGCCGGCCACGACATCCCGCGCACGCCCGGCGACGACCCCAATCAGGATCTGTCGGCCAATCGCCGCGCCGGCTATCTGCGCGCGGTCGGGCGCCTGAAGGACGGCGCGACGCTGGCGCAGGCGCAACGTGAGGCCGAAGCGATCTCGAACCGGCTGGCGCTCGCGTATCCGCGCGACGACGGCGGTGCTGGCGTCGCGGTTCAGTCGATGCGAGAGCAGCTCTTCGGTGCCGTGCGTCAGCCGCTGCTGGTGCTCGTTGGGGCCGTCGCCTTTGTGCTGGCGATCGCCTGCGCTAACGCGGCCAGCTTACTGCTCGGCCGGGCGACCGCGCGGCGGCGCGAAATCGCCGTTCGGCTGGCCCTCGGCGCCAATCGCTCGAGAATCATCCGGCAGCTGTTAACCGAGTCGATCGTGCTTGCGGTCGGCGGAGCATGTGGGGGCGTGGTCATTGCGTTTTGGGCGAGGTCGTGGCTGATTGCCATGGCTCCGGCCGAGATCCCACGCCTCGCCGACACCGGCATCGACTCGACGGTTCTCGTGTTCACGCTGGCAATCTCGCTCGTGACCGGCATCCTCTTCGGGATCGTCCCCGCCTGGCAGGTGTCGACTGGCGCGATCACGGGTGACCTGAGCGAGGGCAATGGACGTGGCTCCGTCGGGCCCCGCGCAGGTCGAACCCGGGACGCGCTTGTGGTCGCGCAGGTTGCGGTGGCGATCGTGCTGCTCGTCGGCGCGGGGCTTCTCCTGCGGAGCTTCAGCGCCTTGACGCGCGTCGATACCGGGATCGACACGAAAAACCTCCTCACGTTCGACATGGCCCTGAGCGGTGCGAGAGCGGAGTTTCAGCGGACGCAGGTCGCCTTCTACGACGAGACCTTGAAGGCGCTACGCTCGTTGCCCGGCGTGCGCGGCGCCGGCGCGGCCGTCACGCTGCCCATCGGCGGCGACGATTTCTCTGCGGCGTATACCGTCGAAGGCCAGCCGGTGCTGCCCGCGGATCAGGAGCTCGTCGCCGGCTATCAGGTGGTCACCCCCGGATACTTCGAGACGATGGGAATTCCGCTCGTGTCGGGTCGCGATTTCCGTGAATCGGACATTCGCGAGGCGCCGCCGGTCGTGATGGTCAATGAAACGCTCGCGCGGAGGCAGTGGCCCGGCCAGGATCCGATCGGCCGTCGCCTCCGACTTGGTCGCAACCCTGCCGATCCCTGGATGACGGTCGTTGGCCTCGTGGCCGACATCCGACATCTCGGACCGGCGACGCCTCCGCGCGCCGAAATCTATCAACCGTTTACCCAGAACTCGTTCACGTCCATGGCATTCGTGGTGCGGACGGCCGGCGATCCGAGAACCCCCGCACTTCATATTGTCCCGTCGCTTCGTTCTGCCGTCGCGCGCCTGGACCCGGCGCAGCCGATCTCGCGCGTCAGCACGATGGGCGAGCATCTGGCGAAGTCGCTGTCGCGCCCGCACTTCATGTCGACGTTGACGGCGGCGTTCGGCGGCGTCGCGCTTCTGCTGTCGATTGTCGGAATCTACGGCGTGATGGCCTACTCCGTCGCGCAGCGCACTCGGGAGATCGCCATCCGAAGCGCGCTCGGCGCGCAGCAGCGCGACGTCTTCAGGCTCGTGCTGATGAAAGGCCTGTGGCTATCGGGGATTGGCGTGATTGCCGGTCTGAGCGCGGCGGCGGGACTCACTCGCGTGCTGTCAGGACAGCTGTACGGTGTCGAGGCGAGCGATCCGGTGACCTACGCGTCCGTAGCGGCGTTGCTCATCGTCGTTGCGCTCCTCGCGGGTGCGATTCCGGCCGCACGGGCTCTGCGGATTGACGGAACGCTGGCGCTTCGGGCGTAGGTAAGGCATCGTAGTGTCCGCTTTAGACAGAAGATCAGAAGTCCGGCTAAAGCCGGACACTACGTCTGAGAGACCAGACGCTACCGCCTAGCGGATCCGTGTGATCCGTGTGATCCGCGGCTCTAGATCAAGCAAATGAACTCGCCGAGCACCATCGCCGTGGCGCCCCACACCTGGTGCCCGAGTAGATCGAAGTAGGGCCATTCGACCGCGACGCCTTCGCGGATTCGGATGTCCCGCCCGATGCGCGACGCGTCGCGCAGATCGTCGAGCGACACCTCCAGGATCTCCTCGACCTCGCCCTGAGCGGCCACGAAGTCCGGCCGCTCGTCGGTCACGCCGATGATCGGGTGCAGGGTGAACCCGCTGACGACGACGTGAACGGGGGTGAGTTCCCCGAGAATGCGGACCGAGGCCGGGTCGATTCCAACCTCCTCGGACGCCTCACGCAGTGCCGTGTCGCTCAGTGTTTCACCTTCGTCGCTCGCGCCACCAGGCAGGCTGATTTGCCCGGCGTGCCTGGCCAGCCCACTGGCGCGAACCGTCAGCGGGATGGCGACGTCGTTCGCGCGCGGGTAGAGCAGCAGAAGGGCCGCGGCAGTCCGCGTATCAGGCGGAAAATGGCCGGCGCGCCAGCCCGGTCGGGCGGGCGTCGGCGCGAACTTCAGCTGCGCCTGGACGCCGGGCAGCGTTTCGGCCAGACGGACGCGCAACGAGCGTTCCAGGCGACGGAGCGGTGACGGCATGATTTCCAATCGACGATTTGCCAATGTACGATGACGACATGTTTCCTGTCATCGATCCGGCCATTGGACGACGCGTGCTCGACACCGTGCGAGGCTGCACGTTCGATGACTTCATTCTCGCACCGAAGCAAAGCGTTCTGTCGCGCCGCGATCCCTCGATCATCGATCTCTCGGGCCGCCTCTCCCGCCGGATCACGCTGAAGCGGCCGATTGTGTCGGCCAACATGGACACGGTGACGCGCGCGCCGATGGCCATCGTCCAGGCCGAAGAGGGCGGGATCGGCATCATCGACCGTGGCTTCCGGCCGGGTGAGATTGAGCCGCAAGTCCGCGAAGTGGAGATCGTCAAGCGGACCCAGCACGGCGTCATCAACGATCCCTACAGCATCGATGAGTCGGCTTCGGTCGGCGAAGCGATGGGAGTCATGACCCGCTCGCGCGTCGGCACGCTCGTGGTCGTCGACGCGCGTCGCCGGCTGAAGGGCCTCCTGACCGAACGCGACGTGCGGTTCGTGAACGACCGCGCGGCGCGCGTATCCGAGCGGATGACGCCGCTCGATCAGCTGGTGGTTCATCGCGGCCCGCTCGAGCCCTCTGAAGCCGAGCGCGTCATGGTCGAGCGGAAGGTAAAGAAGCTGCCCCTCATCGACGACGACGGCCGTCTCCTCGGGCTCATCACCTCGCGCGACCTCATGCACCAGCGGCGGCTGCCATTTGCCACGCGTGACGAGCAGGGCCGACTGCGGGTCGGTGCGGCCATTGGCGCCACCGGCGACTACCTGGAGCGCGCCGCCGAGCTCGTTCGCGCCGGCGTCGACATCCTCGTCATCGACATCGCGCACGGCCACTCGATCGTCATGGAAAAGGCGATGCGCGAATTCCGCCAGCGGTTCGGCGACGTCGAGATGATCGCTGGAAACGTGGCGACCGCCGAGGGTGCGCGCTTCCTGCTCGAGCGAGGCGCCGACGGCATCAAGGTCGGGATCGGACCAGGCGGCGGCTGCACCACTCGCATGACGACGAGCTTTGGTGTTCCGCAGCTCCAGGCGCTCGTCGAGTGCCGGCTGGCGGTCGCGGAGTCGGGCGTGCCGGTCATCGCCGACGGCGGCATCAAGCGTCATGGCGCGCTGGCCGAGGCGCTCCTCTTCGGCGGAGACTGCGCGATGCTCGGCAGCGCGTTTGCCGGCACGGAAGAGGCGCCGGGAGAAATCGTTCATAAGTCGGTCGTGTTGCCGGAATCTCAGAAGGCGGTGAAGGTGCCCTTCAAGGTGTTGCGCGGCATGGCCTCGATCGAGGCGATCCGGGATCGGCTCGACGTCGAGGATGCCGACACCGTCGAGCTCGAAGCGATCGGGGCCGAAGGCATGGAGATCAGCGTGCCCGCGCGCGGCTCGGCACGCACGATCCTGCGCGAGATGATGAAGCACCTCTGCTCGTCGATCAGCTACGGCGGCGCCTCGAGCCTCGCGGAGCTCCGCTCGATGTTCTGGGCCAATCCAGACGCGTACATGATTCGCCAGTCGCCGTCTTCCCGGCGCGAATCGTACGAGCGCTGACCCATGCCGCTGACCGCCGCTGCCATCAGCCACAAGCTGCGCGAGCACGCGCATCCGGAAAACGTGGCAATTCTCCAGCGCTTCTTCAAGACGGGACCCGGCCAGTACGGGGAGGGCGATTGCTTCATCGGCGTCAAAGTGCCCAGCATCCGCACTGTATGCCGCGAGTGCCGCGGCGCGACGCTCGGCGAGATTCGGAAGCTCTTGCGCTCACCAATCCACGAGGAGCGCGCCCTCGCGCTGCTGATGCTCGTCGACGCGTTCAAGGCGGGTGATGAACCCACGAAGCGCCGCATCTACGAGCTCTACCTCGCCCATACGGCCTTCATCAACAACTGGGATCTCGTCGACTGTTCCGCGGGGCAGATCGTCGGCGGCTGGCTGCAGGGCCGCAGTCACGCTCCGCTGACAAAACTGGCGAGATCGTCGTCGCTCTGGGAGCGGCGGATCGCGATGATCGCCACGCTCGACGGCATCCGTCGCGGCGAGTTCGACGAAGCCTTCCGAATCGCGGACCTTCTCCTGCACGACGATCAGGATCTGATTCACAAGGCCGTGGGCTGGCTGCTGCGGGAGGTCGGCAATCGCGACGCTGCCGCGGAGCGCGCGTTTCTCAAGAGCCGCTACAAAGCTATGCCGCGAACGATGCTGCGGTATGCGATCGAGAAGTTTCCGGAGGCCGAGCGGCGGAAGTATCTCAGAGGCGAAATCTAACGGATTCGCATACCCGAGCAGTGTTCACTTGCCAAAGCCTCTCACCGCTGAGAACGCAGAGGTCGCAGAGAAAGAAGAGGGTATGGCTCTGCGTCCTCTGCGTGCTCGGCGGTGAAAGGCTTTTGGCGGCGCCGTCACGTTGTCATCACCCAATCGCGCCAATAATCGCCGGCAGCTGAGCGGGTCCGTCGATGAAGTATTCGTCGCCGCGGAAGCCGTTCCCCTCGAACCGGTAGCCGAATCCGTACCGGGCCAGGCAGATGCGGGTGCCGGCTCGACGTGACGTTTCGAGATCGACGGGCGAGTCGCCGACGAGGAGCGTCTCGCGTGGCGTCACGCCCGCGCGCCGGACGAGGTCGAGAAGGCCGGCTGGATCCGGCTTGCGGCCATGCCCCGAGTCGCCGCCGATGACGTCGCTGAACAGGCGGTCGATCTCGAGGCCCTTCAGGATTTCCGCTGTCGGGCGGCCCGGCTTGTTGGTGAGGACGGCGAGACGATGCCGCGGCTGCAGGCGGTTGAGCGTGTCGAGCATCTCCGGGTACGGCCGCGTGCTGTCGAGCAACCGTGCGTCGTAGTGCTCGAGAAACCGTTCGAGCGCGTGCGGCGTGTCGGGGTCGAGGCCGGCCGCTGTCAGCGCCCGCTTCACCAGCACGGCCGCGCCGTCGCCAACCATGCTGGTAACGAGCGCTCGAGAAAGAGTCCGGCGCACCGAGCTCGGTCAGGAGAGCATTGACTGCGTCGGCAAGGTCGCGGCTGGAGTCGACCAGTGTGCCATCGAGATCGAAGACCACGAGACGAATCATCGAGTTCATCTTAGCGCGACCGTTGGAGCGACTGGGTGGCCCCACTTATGAATGAGCCCGTTTGACGACATTCCGCGCAGGACCGTCGAGCAGGGACCGAGTATGGAATCGTGGCAGATCGCCGGCGTCATCTTCTTCGGGTACGTGATCCTCGTGGGAGCGGTCCGTTCGCCGGGTCCGGCGGCCCTCCGGCGGGTTCTGTCCGGTGCGCGTCGCCGGTCTGGTCGTGCTGGCCGTTTCGATGTTCGCCAGTCAGCCGCCTGCTCTCAATCACTGGATCTGGCCACCGATGGTGCTGCTCATCGCCTATTGGTCGAGCGGTCTGCTCTTCGTGAAGCCAAGCATTCCGCAGGAAAGTGCTCTCCGATGGCTCGACGATCGGCTGGACATTCGCGCTATTTCACGCCGCACACCACAGCCTGTCGCCGAAGTGCTCGAGGCGGCTTACGCAGGCGTGTACCTGCTGATTCCGCTCGCCCTGCTGATCTATCTGCGGTACTCGCCGTCACCTGACCCTGGGACGTTCTGGTCCGTGGTGCTCATCACCGACTTTGTCTGCTTCGGCGTCCTGCCGTGGGTTCAGACCCGGCCGCCGCGCGCGCTCGAAGACGCAGAGCCCTGGGCGTCGTCGCTGCGCCGCTTCAATCTGCGGTTGCTTGGCGCCACCAGCATCCAGGTCAACACGTTCCCGAGCGGTCACGCCGCCGAAGGGCTTGCCGCCGCGCTGCTCGTGCTGGCCGCGCCTGCGGGCATCGTTTTCGCGATGCTGATTGCCGCCCTGGCTGTCTCCGCTGGTGCGGTGCTCGGGCGCTACCACTATCTCGCGGATGCGCTGGCGGGATGGGTTGTTGCGGTCGTGGTCTATGTGATCATTACGAGATAGTTTCGGCTCTGACGGCATTCGCTCGAATGCTCGCGGGGCCTCGCCTTCGCATCGCTTCGGCGCAGCTCGCCGTAGCCTTGGCAGGCGGAGCGTCCGGCCTCAGCTCGGACCTACGGCCTGCGTGACAGCGTCGGAGTAACATACTCGGCGCCCTCTCTCGAAGGAGTCCCGATGCCCAGAATGCTCGTTCGGCTTGTCGCCGCTCTTTTCGCGACGGTCTCGGCTTCAGCCGTCCTGGCGACCACCGGCGCGGTCGCGCCTGAAGCCACGCAGACGGCGGCCGCACAGACGCCAACAGCACGTCCGGCGATCGCCGAAGGCGGCCTCACGCCGGCGCCGAACCGGCGGGCCGACGAAGGGCGCGGACCGTTCAAGACGCTCGTCATCCGTGGCGTCATGTTGATCGACGGCAGTGGCGCGCCTCCCCAGGGTCCGGTCGACGTTGTCGTGTCCGGCAACCGCATCGCCTCCGTGCGCAGTGCAGGCACGCCCGGCCTGGCGCTCCAACCGAACCGCGCTCCGCAGGCTGCCGATCTCAATCTCGACGCCACAGGCATGTACTTGATGCCCGGGTTCGTGGACATGCACGTGCACGCGGGTGGCGCGCCGAAAAACGCCGACGCCGAGTATGCGTACAAGCTCTGGCTGGGACATGGCGTGACGACGGTGCGCGGCGTGCCGCTTGGCAGCAACAGCATCACCGTCGGCGACAAGCTCAGGAGCGAGAAGAACGAGATCGTCGCGCCCCGCATCTACAACTATCAGCGGCCGGGCAGTGGGTGGGACAAAGGCGCCATCACGTCGCCCGAGCTGGCGCGCGAGTACGTGCGATGGGCGGCCGCCAACGGCATCGATGGCCTCAAGCTCGGCGCCGAGCGTCCGGAGATCATGGCGGCATTGCTGGACGAGGCGAAGAAGGTCGGCTTTGGCTCGACCGCGCACCTGCAGCAGGGCGGTGTGGCCCAGATGAACGCAATCAAGGCCGCGCGCCTGGGTCTCAATACCGTCACGCACTTCTACGGTCACTTCGAGTCGCTGTTGAAGGACTACGTCGTGCAGCCGTGGCCCGTCGACATGAACGCGAGCGACGAGCAGTGGCGCTTCGGGCAGGTCGCGCGACTCTGGAACAAGATCTACGAGCCCGGCTCCCCGGAGTGGAAGGCGTACCTTGCCGAGCACCTCAAGCTCGGCACGGTATTCGATCCGACGCTGACGATCTATTCGGCCGGCCGCGACCTCATGAAGTTCCGCAATGCCGAGTGGCACGGCAAGTACACCCTGCCGTCGTTGATGGACTTCTACACACCCAGCCGCGCGGCCCACGGCTCGTATTGGTACTACTGGACGACAGAAGACGAAGTCGAGTGGCGCAACTTCTACCAGGTCTGGTTCAAGCTGGTGAACGATTACAAGAAGATTGGCGGACGCGTGACGACCGGCTCCGACTCGGGCTTCATCTATCAGACCTATGGATTCGGCTACGTGAACGAGCTGGAGATGCTTCAGGAGGCCGGCTTCCACCCGCTCGAGGTCATGCAAGCCGCCACGATGAACGGCGCGATCACGCTCGCCGAACCAAAGGGCAAGGCCCCGGAGTTTGGCATCGTTCGCGCCGGCATGCTGGCCGACATGGTCATCGTCGATCAGAATCCGCTGCAGAACTTCAAGGTGCTGTACGGCACCGGCGCGCTCAAGCTCAACGACAAGACCGGCAAGCCCGAACAAGTGGGCGGCGTGAAGTACACGATCAAGGACGGGATCGTCTACGACGCGAAGCAGTTGCTCGCGGACGTGGCGGCGATGGTCGAGAAACAGAAGCGAGCGCCCCGGACCTCGCCGTCGCAGCAGTAATCAGTCCTTGTTCTCCGCGATTCGTGCCTTGACCAGCTTCCGCACGAGCGCCGCCGGTAGAGGCTTCTCTGGCTGAAAGCGGATCGTTCCCTTGCTCGTTTCGTAGTCCTCGAGCAAGTCCTTGTGGTCGCTGATGGTCGACGCGCTCATGGGGTAGAAAGCGCAGTGGTTCGGCCTCGCGCCGAAGGCGACCAGAAGCCCGTTGAGGCGGAAGGCCGGCAGTCCGTAGCTGATGCACTCTTCAGCTCGTGGCGCGGCGGCCCGGATCGTCTTGCGAAGCTTCTCGAGGGCGGTCCGCTGCTCTTCGTTCAGGGCGGCGAGATACTCGTCAATCGTTCTGACAACCTTCTTCGCTTTGGCTGCCATGCATGCGCTCCTTGGTCTCTAGCGATCCGCAGTCGTTGACGCGGCAGCGGCCGCGCGCGCGGCCAGACCCTCGCTCAAGTGGAACCCCTCGAAGATCGCCGCCGGGTCCTCTTCATGAAAGCGCAGCCCATGAAGGCTTGCAAGATGGCGGTGCCGGCGGATCGTGAGGACCGTGATCGCGGACAGCGACTACGAAGATGAAGATCGCCACGGCACGCGGGCGCGCGAGGAACTCGACCTCCCACGCTGGCGGTCGTGTAGGAGTAGTTGGCGAAGCCGGTCAGGTAGAGCGACCAAAGCGTTCCGACACGTGACCTGCCTGGGAAGTACGAGCACGTGAATGGAATCTTGACGACGTCCATCAGCAGGATCTCGACGAGCAACCACCCCATCACCGTGCAGATCGCCGCGTGAGCTAGCGCCGCCCAGGTACCCCAGAGCGTGCCGGCGGTGATGATGGCGAGCAGTGATGTCGGCAGCACTCCGACGACGAGCATCGCCGCGCGGACGCCGTCAATCGCTGCGGCGCGGTCGCCTGGTTCCGATTGCCGGAAGATCCAGTTGGCTTTTGGCTCGCAAGGAATGGCCAGGGCGACGCGCATGCCGACCAGAGTAAGGAACCCGATGACGAGTGGCGCCGACAGGAGCACAACGCCCGGCGTGGTGAAGCCTGCCAGCCCGTCTTGTGAGCGCGACTGGCACGATGCCCGAGGCGACGAGCGCAAGCGCGCCCCCGACGTAGATCGCCATCAGCAGCCGATGGCTCCGGCTGCGCGTCAGGGTCTTGACGGTGAACCCGAAGACTGCGCGCGCGGCCGGCCGTCGGCATAGCACTTGGGTCAGGTTCTCAACCGTCAGTCCCTTGCGACCGCCGCCGATCTCGCGCGACTCGAGCGCCCGTCGCGTCAGTCGATCGTGGGTCGCCACGAACAGCAGGATCGCGGCGCCGACGGTCACCGCGGTCGCGATAAGCGCCATGCCGGCCAGTGCTGGTGATCCGGCAACAGGCCGGCCGCCGATCACATCGTAGAGCCCGAGGAACCAGACCGACGGAAGCGCCAAAATCCAGCCGGTCTTGAGGTCGGCCGTGAGCATCGCTGCCACGCGCGGCATGAACAGGACCATCTGCAGCAGCACCATGACGAAGGACACCTGCAGCGCCAGCGACAGCCGGTCGGCCGCGCGCCTCCCGCCAAGATTCAGGACGAGACCCTGAAGCGCGACGAGCGCGCTGAACACGAAGGCTCCCGCGAGCCCGTTGGCGACGACGAACGCGAGGACGCCCAGGGGCAGGTTTGCTGCGCCTCCGAAGACCGCGATCGTGGGCGCATAGAAGATCGTCGGCACGATATTGACGCCGACGACGAAGATACCGCAGAGCGCCGACAAGGCCAGGAGCCGCGCGCCAATCAACAGGCGGGCGGGCAGCGGCAGCCCGGTCAGGATCCGGGCATCGCGCCGATCGGGAAACATCCCGTCCCAGATGACCAACGCGACCATCCCAATCGACGTCATCGTCAGGGTGATGAAAAACAAGCGAAAGGCGTGCATCGCCCACACGATCGCTTGGGGATCGGACCCGGCTCGGAGATTGGCCCTGAAATACATCGCCGGCAGGATCAGTCCCGGCGTCGCGAGAAACGCCAGGCTCCAGATAACGACCTGAGCCTGCGGGAAGCCGGGCGGCATCAGATCGCTCTCGAAGAACCTGGCAAAAAACGCCCGGGCGAGGAGCAGCGTTCGAGTCAGAGCTTCATCACCGCGACGAGATCGCTCGCCATGCCGTCGATGTCGGTCTCGATCACGAGTTGTCGGAAGACCTGCTCGAGCGAGGCGAGCTCCATCAGCTCCCGCAAGCGAGAGACCGAATCGTGCGCGACGACACGGCCGTCGTTGAGGATGATCACGTCGGTCGCGACACGCTCGATGCTCTCGAGCACATGGGAGCTGTAGACGACCATCCGTCCCTCGGAGGCGAGGGTCTGGACCAGGCTGCGCAGCACGAGCGTGGTCGTGACGTCGAGGCCCGAGTTGGGCTCGTCGAGGATCACGATTGCCGGGTTGTGCAGGAGCGCCGCCGAGATCAGGATCTTCTGGCGCATGCCCTTCGAATAGGCCGACAAAGGCGCATGGATGTCGTCGGTCAGCCCGAAGAGCGCCATGAAACCGTCGATGCGCGCCCGCAGGGTTGCTGGCGGGACGGCCCTGAGGCTGCCGATGAGGGTCAGGTACTCGGGACCCGTGAGGTAGGTGTAGAGGACGGCTTCCTCGGGGACGTAGCCAATCTGCGCTTTGTAGCCGAGCAGGTCCTCCCGCACGTCTTGTCCGTCGAGCCGGACCGTGCCGCCCGACGGTTCGAGGAGGCCCGCCAGGATGGACACGGTCGTCGACTTCCCGGAGCCGTTTGGCCCGAGGAGGCCCAGAACGCCCCCGGGTCGAAGGCTGAAGGACACTCCGCGCACGGCGGGAATGGCCGAGTAGTATTTCGTCAGGCCGTCGGCCTCCAGGCCGCGGGAATCGAGCCTTGGATCAAGCTCCCTGCCAGGCCCCATTTCAAGCCCCATATCAAGCATGGTCTAGTGGACACCACTGATCGCCGGATGTTCCAGCATAGAATGCTGGCTCATGTACGGGACACTTCTGCTCCTCCACTCGCTGCTCCGCTGGGCGGTCCTGCTCACTGGCCTTCTGGCGGTCGCTCGCGCCTTTTCCGGGTGGCGATCGCGCCGGCCGTGGACGTTGCACGACGAGCGGATCGGCTTCTGGTTCATCACCAGCCTCGATCTGCAGTTCCTGCTTGGCCTTATCCTCTACATCGCGCTCAGCCCGCTGACCCGGGCGGCCTTTCAGGACTTCGGGGCGGCCATGCGTGACAACGTCCTCAGGTTCTGGGCCGTCGAGCACGTTTTTGGAATGGTTCTCGCGATAGCGCTCGCGCACATCGGCCGTTCGCGCGTGCACAAGACCGGTGACGATGGCCGGCGCCACAAACTCTCGCTGATTTTCTTCACGCTGGCGCTCATCTTGATCCTGGGTTCGATTCCGTGGCCGACGCTACCGCATGGCCGGCCGCTGCTGCGATGGTAGGCGGCATGTCGCTTTCGCTGAGTTTTGTCATCCCCCTCTACAACAGCGCCGCGACCATCGTGTACCTGGTACGCGACATCGAGGCGCTCGCGATCGAGGGTGGACACGAAGTCGTCCTGGTCAACGACGGCAGCGCCGACCAGACGGGCATCGTCTGCCGCGATCTCGTGCGCACTTCCCGGATTCCGATCACGCTGGTGGAGCATGCCCGGAACTTCGGCGAGCACAACGCCGTCCTTACGGGCTGGCGTCATGCCCGTGGCGCTTTCGTCGTCAACCTCGATGACGATGGGCAGAATCCGCCGTCTGAGGCGGTGAGGCTGTGGGAGCACGCGCGGCGTGAGGAGCTCGACGTCGTATTCGGCCACTACGAAGTCAAGCGCCATTCGATGTGGCGAAACGCCGGCAGTTGGTTCACGAACCGGATGACCGACTGGGCGCTCGACAAGCCACATGGGTTTTACCTGTCGAGCTTTCGCTGCGTCAGCGCATTCGTCACTGGGCAGGTCGTCGGCTACGCTGGCCCGTATCCGTACATAGACGGGCTGCTGCTGCAGGTGACGCAGAGGATTGGCTCGATCACGGTGCGGCACGACCAACGGCGCGCCGGGCAGAGCGGCTACACGCTGCGACGGCTGATCCGGCTGTGGCTGAGCGCGTGGATCAATTTTTCGTTGCTGCCGCTGCGTGCCGCGACCGCCGTCGGTGTCGTGACCGCCCTCGCCGGCCTTCTGGCGTTCGTGTTCGTCGTGTGGTTGTGGCTCTTCGATCGCGGTCCTGCCTACGGGTGGGGCTGGGTGATGGCGACGGTGCTGGTGTTCTCGGGCACGCAGCTCGTCATGCTCGGCCTCATCGGCGAGTATCTCGGACGGATGTTCCTGAGTGTCAACCAGCGGCCGCAGAGTATCGTCAGAGAGGTTGTCAGTAACAGGACAGGATCAGGGCTCAAGGCTCAGGGCTCAGGGCTCAAGCAAGAGCTTTGATTACTTGCTCGAAGGTTTTGCCTGAGCCCTGAGCCATGAGCCCTGAGCCATTCCCCGAGGCGTCGATGAAGTCTCCGGTTCGAGTGTTTCTGATCTGGGCATTCGCCGCGTCGGTTGTTCTGACGGCGCAGTCTCGCCTTGTTCCTTCTCCAGAAGCGTCGTTTGGGTTCAAGCCTGGCGCCGACTACAAGCTCGCGACCTACGATCAGTCGATCGAGTACTTTCGCAAGCTCGCGGCCGCGACCAAATACGTTCGGCTCGTCGAAGCGGGGAAGACGAGTCAGGGCCGCACGATGTACTTCGCGCTCATCTCGAGTCCCAGGAACCTCGAGCAGCTCGAGCGCTACCGGCAGATAGCGCAGCGGCTGGCGCATCCGGCGGGGCTGACAGACGCGATGGCTCGCGACCTTGCCCGCGAGGGCAAGCCGTTCATCCACATCGATGGCGGCCTGCATTCGACCGAGGTCGCTGGTGCACAGCACACGCCGCTCCTCGCGTATGACCTGGTCAGCCGGGCGCAGACCGAGGATCCATCCGCCAAAGCCATCCTCGACAACGTGATTCTGATGCTCTGGCCGACGATCAATCCCGATGGCCAGCAGATGGTCAGCGAGTGGTACATGTCGAACGTCGGCACGCCGTACGAGCTGTCCGCGCTGCCGCGGCTCTACCAGGAGTATGTCGGCCACGACAACAACCGCGACGCGTACATGCTGAACATGATCGAATCGCGGGTGATCGAACACGCCTGGCGCGACTGGGAGCCCAACATCGTCTACGTCCACCATCAGTCGGCGCCGTTTCCGACCCGCATCTGGCTGCCGCCCTTCTCCGAGCCGATCGGCACCGACGCGCCGTACCTGATGTCGCGCGAAGTGAACATGATCGGCATGGCTATAGCGAAGAGCCTCGAAGAACGCGGACAGGTGGGCGCGACGCACATGGGGACGTCGTTCGACGCGTGGTATCCGGGCTACATCGATTACGCGCCGAACTTCAAGAACGTACCGGCGTTCTGGACCGAGACGGCACTCTTCCAGTACGCGACGCCCCGCGAGTACACGATTGCGGACTTTCCTGACAGTTTCCGCGACTTCCGTCCGCAGAGCCTGTATCCGAGCCCGTGGCGTCCCGGCTGGTGGCGGCTCGGAGATGCCGTGTCGTACATGCACACGGCCTCGCTGGCGGTCCTGGAGTACGCGTCGAAGTACAAGGACTCGCTGCTCTTCAATCGCTACATGGCTGGCCGCGATCAGATTGCGAGGGGTAAGAAAGAGCCGCCGTTTGCCTACTTCATTCCACAGGATCAGCGCGATCCGGTTGCGGCCGTCGAGTTGCTGCGCCGCCTGGCGTTTGGCGGCGTGCGCGTCTCGCAGTTGAACGCCGCCGTGGAGGTTGACGGCCAGGCGTTTCCGGCGGGCACCTGGGTCGTGCCGACGGATCAAGAGTTCGCCGCGATGGCCCGGCAGGTGTTGAACGTGCAGAAGTATCCCGACATGCGGCAATACCCGGGCGGGCCGCCGCTGCGCCCGTACGATGCTGCCGGGTGGACGTTGCCGATCCAGATGGGCGTTCGTGTCGCAGCAGCCTTGACGCCGCTCTCCGACGAAGTGCGGGCACAGCTGAAACTGCTTGGGCCTGAACCGGATCCGAAGCGCAAGCCCGCACCCTACAACTCGCGAGGGTCGCAGGACGCGGCCCCGTTCGACAGTGTGCCAGGCATCGGCTTCGACTCCAATCCGAACGCGGCGGCAATCCTGCCGCCGGCTGGCCGCTTGACTGGTTCCGGTCCCGACTTCTCGGTGACCGCGGCGCAGAACAACGCGTTTCGTGCAATCAATAGCGCCTGGAAGCACGGCGCCACCGTCCAGCTCACCACCGGCAGTGAGTCGCGTTACTTCATCAGCGGCCTCTCGGAATCGGCGCAGGCAGAGCTGGTCAGCTCGCTGGCCCTCATTGCGGAGCGGGCCGAGCGGGCCGAGGAAATGGAGCGCGTCGAGCCGGCAACCGCGCGACAGACCATCGTCCGCCCGCGCATCGGCCTCGTCCGGCCCTGGGGCTCGAGCATGGACGAGGGGTGGACCCGATGGGTGCTCGAACAGTATGGATTTGAGATCGTTGTGCTCAGGCCAGCCGATTTTCGCGCGCCGCTTCGCGAAAAAGTCGACGTCGTCATCCTGACCGAGGACGGGCGTCTACCGGTAGCGCCCGCTGGTTCTGGCGACGCTGACGGCGGGCGAGGCCGTGGCGCCGCGCCGGGCGCTCGGGCCGTGCGGCCCGAGTACGCCGATCTTGTTACGCCTGAGGATCTCGCGCGTTTCGATCAGTTCGTGCGCGGCGGAGGCACGGTCGTCTGTCTCGGGGGTGCAAGCACGTTCGCGATCGCGCAATTCAAGTTGCCGGTCAGAAATGTCGTCGCCGGGCTGAAGCCTGAGGAGTTTTTCCTGCGAGGCTCGCTGGTCGAAGTGACGACCGACCCCTCGCACCAGGTGATGGCGGGCATGCCGGAGAAGGCGGCCGTGTTCGTTGACGGGAGTCCGATCTTCGAGACGCTCGAAGGTTTCAATGGCCGCGTGCTGGCGAAGTACCAGGAGACAGGCTCTCCGCTTCTATCGGGCTTCTTGATCGGCGAGAAGCACTTGCACGGCAAGGCTGCCGCGCTCGACGTACGGCTGGATCAGGGGCACGTCGTGCTGCTCGGGTTCCGGCCGCAGTGGCGCGGTCAGCCGTTCGGAACGCTGCGCGTGCTGTTCAACTCGGCGTTGTATACGCGTCCGCCGGCCGAGTGACGCGATCGATGGTCCGGCTAAAGCCGGACACTACGACTGAGGCGGCTATAGAGCATTCGTAGTGTCCGGCTTTAGCCGGACCGATAAACGTAGAAGGACTTGAACCATGCGTCTGACAGTCACCGTTCTCGCGTGTGCGCTCGCGGCTGGCGGGCCCTCCCTCGCGCAATCTCCGGCGCCATCACGTGCGACGCCGACCATCGATGCGCTGATCTCGCTCAAGCGTGCCGCCTCGCCGGCTATTTCGCCAGACGCCAGGTGGGTGGCCTACACGATTCGTGAAACCAACTGGGAAGAGAACGTCTACGAGACCGAGATCTGGCTGGCCGACGCGGAGTCGGGTTCGACGCGTCAACTCACCAACGGTCGCAAGTCGAGTAACGCGCCCGCCTGGTCTCCAGACGGGAAGAGGCTCGCCTTCGGGTCGGACCGCGACGACAAGCGGCAGATTTTCCTGATCGATCTCGGCGGCGGCGAGGCGATCAAGCTGACGTCGACCGAAGAATCGGTCGGCGGGTTCGGCTGGTCACCAGATGGGCGCTCGATCGCGTTCACGTCGAACGAGCCACGCGCCGAGGCGATCAAGGAGCGTGAGAAAAAGTACGCCGAGTTCGACGTCATCGACCAGGATCATCGCTTGTCGCACCTCTTTGTCGTCGATGTCGAGACCAAGGCGATCCGCAGGCTGACCAGTGGCGCGTTCACGGTCGGCCGGTTCGAATGGTCACCCGACAGCCGTCAGATCGCGTTCGATCATCGAATCAATGGCGATCCGGCGAACGGCGGCTCGGCCGACATCTCGGTCGTCACTGTCGCGGACGGCGCAGTTCGGAAGCTCGTGACTCAAGAGGGACCAGACGTCAACCCCCAGTGGTCGCCTGACGGCTCGCAGATCGCGTTCGAGAGTTCGATGGCCAGTCCGAAGTTCTTTTTCAGCAACCGTCGGATCGCGGTGATTCCTGCCGCCGGTGGAGCGATTGGCAATCTGTCGGCTGAATTCGACGAAGACCCGTCCATTGTTCGATGGACGACGAGCGGCATTTTCTTCGCTGCGGCTGCGAGGACATGGGCCTACCTCTACCGGTTGGACCCGGCGACGAAAGCCGTCACGCGGTTTGCGCCTTCCGAACGCTGGATTGGCTCCGGCTTCAGCCTCAGCGCCGATGCGCAGACGGTCGCCTTCACCGCCAGCGATGCCTCGACGTTTCCGGAGATCTACGTCGCGTCCGTCAGAGCGCCTGCGGCCCGAGCGAGGCGCGAAGCCGCCGCGCATCAGGAGATGTCGCCGAAAAGACTCACGACGACCGGCGATCAAGTGGCATCCTGGCCATCCCCGCCGATTGAAGTGATCTCCTGGAAGAGTCAGGACGGCGCCACGATTGAAGGCATCCTCCACAAACCTGTCGGCTTCAAGCCCGGTACCCGGTACCCGCTGCTCGTGGTCATCCACGGCGGCCCGACCGGTATCTCTCGCGCCACGCCCTACAGCAGCACCGCAATCTATCCCATCGATCTCTGGGTCAACAAAGGCGCGCTCGTCCTCGAGCCGAACTACCGCGGCAGCGCCGGCTACGGCGAGAAGTTTCGATCGCTCAACTATCGAAATCTCGGCGTCGGCGACGCGTGGGACGTCCTGTCGGGAATCGACTACCTCGTCAAGGAAGGGTTGGCCGACGCGGCCCGCGTCGGCACGATGGGCTGGAGCCAGGGCGGCTACATTTCCGCCTTCCTGACGACGCACGACAGCGCGATGTTCAAGGCCGTTTCGGTGGGTGCCGGAATCTCGAACTGGATGACCTACTACGTGAACACGGATATCCACCCGTTCACGCGCCAGTACCTGAACGCGACGCCGTGGGACGATCCCGAGATCTACGCCAGGACCTCCCCCATGACGTACATCAAGAGCGCGAAGGCACCGACGCTCATTCAGCACGGCGCCACCGATCAGCGCGTGCCGCTGCCCAACGCCTACGAGCTCTATCAAGGACTGCAGGACGTCGGCGTCCCCACCAAGCTCATCGTCTACAAAGGCTTCGAGGGCATTGGACACGGGCCCTCGAAGCCGAAGTCGAGCCGCGCGCTGATGGAGCACAACCTCGAATGGTTCGATCAGTATCTCTGGGGGTCAGCTTCCAGCTCCCAGCTCCCGGCTTCCCGCTAAGAACGTCAGAAAACGCCGCTGCACGATTCGGGTGCTCCGTGCTCCTGGCTGGGAGCTGGAAGCCGGCAGCTGGAAGCTAGCTACTTCTTACTCACCTTCACGCCCCCGTTGTGTGTCCTGACGCGAATTGGCGCGCCACCGCCGCCAAGGTCCGCGCTGATGTTCTTGTCGACACGGCCCTGCACCGTGACCGGGAAGTCGATGTTCAGCCCACCATTCACAGTGCCGGTTTCGAGGTGTGCCGAGTAATTTTCAGGAATGCGGAGGTGCACACCGCCGTTGCTGGTTTCAACGTCGAGGCCTTCGCCCTTCCAGCCAGGACCGTCGAGGTCGACATCAACACCGCCGTTACTCGTGCGGCCCTTGAAGTCACCAGCGACGTTCGACAACTTCACACCGCCGTTGACGGTCTTGAACTCGACCTGACCATCGACGTCTCTGACAGAGATGCCGCCGTTGGTCGTCTTGAGCGACAGCATCGACACGTTGGGAACGGTCAGCCGATAGCTCACCGACCACCCCTCGCGTCGTCCCAGACCCGACGGGCCATCGGCGGAGACGTTGTCAGGAGCGGCCGATACCTTGACGGCGTCGGCAATCTGCTTGGCGCGCGCCGCGGTCTCGGCCTGCGCTACGACCTTAGCCTGCACGAGAATGTCGCGACGTGGTTCGCCATCGACCTGGATGCCGCCGTTCGGCTCGGCGTTGACCGTCATCGTTCCGGCGGCGACGACGGTGAACTGCCTGACGTCGCAGACGCTTTCGCGGTCATTGTTGTTGTTGCGTTCGTTGCGGCACCAGTCGTCCGTCGCGGGCTGCTGCGGCGCAGCGGGCAGTGGCGCGGTGGCAAGGGCCATCAAAAAGAACACGGGAACTGCACGATTCATCATGTGAATTGCTCCTCGGCTCACTTGGACGGAATTCCGGCCCGCGGCGTTGGTCGATCGGGACAACGTCGCTAATTCCCGCGGTTTCAGAAGGCCCTGAACAGGAGACGAGGAGCCCAGGAGTGAAACTGGTTTGAGCCGATGGCAAGTCGTTTAAGCCCTTATGCTTCTGCAGGATCTGCGCTACGCGGTCCGGACGCTCCTGGCCAACCCAGGCTTTGCGATGACGGCGATTCTCTGCCTGTCGCTCGGAATTGGGCTGAACTCAGCCATTTTCAGCTTCGTCGACGGGATACTGCTGCAACCGTTTCCCTATCCGGAGCCGGACCGGCTGGTTGTCCTGAACTCAACCAACCAGCGCGCCGGGGTCAATCGATCCGGCTGTCGTGGCTGGATTATCTGGATCTGCGGGAGGCGAATACCACGCTCTCGTCCCTGGCTGCGTTCACAGGGAAGACGCTGACCATTTCGGATGGCACTGGTGAGCCGGAACGCTATCTGGGTGCAACGGTTTCGTCGTCGCTCTTCAGCCTGCTCGGGACACCCCCTGCGCTTGGCCCGTGACTTCACCGATCGATCAGACAATGGCGAAGCAACTCGCCGGGGCGAAGATTCCATCGGCCGGAGATTCCGAATCGTCGGTGATGGGAGCCCTGAGTGGTTCACTGTCGTCGGCGTGATCGCGGACTTTCGACACGGGTACTGGCAGAAGCTCGGTCCGGACCTTCCCGTCGGCCTACGTGCCGTACTCCTTTGCGCCGACGCTCAATACAGGGTGTGACCGTCCGCGTCGCCGGCGATCCTGCGCGCATCACGACTGCCGTGCGCGAGCAGATCCGGCTCGCGGATCCGGCGCTGCCCGTCTTTCAGATACGGACCGTGGAGGACCTCCGCCAGTTCAGTTTCTGGCGTTTCAAACTGTTCGGTTGGATGTTCTCCGCCTTCGGTGCCGTCGCGCTGCTGCTCGCGGCCATCGGGGTTTACGGCGTCCTGTCGTACTCGGTCTCGCAGCGGCGGCAGGAATCGGCGTGCGCATGGCGCTCGGCGCCGCGCGCGGGGACGTGCTGCGCCTCGTGGTTGGTCAGGGCGTGACGCTTGCGGCGCTTGGCGTCGTCATTGGCATTGTCGCCGCGCTCGGCGTGACGCAGTTCATCAAGACACTCCTTTACAACGTCACCGCGTCCGATCCGCTCAGCTTCAGCATCGTCGTCGTGTTCCTGGGGTGGTCGCGATCGTCGCCAGCTACCGTGCCGGCGAGAAGGGCGATGGGCGTCGATCCGATCGTCGCCCTCCGCAACGACTAGCCTTGTCGCTACGCTCGTTCGCGCTCATAACCTGATCCGTGTTGTCCGTGTGATCAGTGGCACGCCTCGGTTATCATCGTCGGCAGGGTGCAGCTCCACCTCCCGTTTCTCCAGGCCGCTGAACCGCCAGTAGATCCCGCGCCCGCGAGCCCGGTCGTGCCGCAGTATGCGATCGAGTTCGTCCGTGTGCCGCGCGCGCGCCGCTATATCCTGCGCGTTCGACCAGACGGCACGCTTCGTGTGACCGTTCCGCGCGGCGGGTCACGGCGGGAAGCCGAGCAATTCGTGCGGCGGCATGAGAAGTGGGTGATTCGCGAACGCGGCCGCATCCGTGATGAGCGTTTTTCGCTGGTGCCCGGCCGCGACTGGCACGACGGCCGGACGATTCTCGTCGGTGGGGAAGCGGTGCGGATGTCAGTCGAGCCGTGCGCGAGCGGCTGGCGAGTCGGCTACGGCGATCGTTCGGTGCATGTTCGCGAGCTCGCGGACGTGAAGGCCGCGGTCGAGCGCGATCTGCGCGAGCTGGCAAGGTCAGTCCTCCTGCCGCGCCTCAACGATCTGGCGGCCCAGCACAGCCTCCGTGTCGGCGCGGTCTCGATCCGCAACCAGCGATCCCGATGGGGATCGTGCGCCAGAAACGGCAATATCGCCCTCAACTTCAGGCTCGTGCAGATGCCGCCGCAGGTGCGAGACTACGTCCTCGTCCACGAGCTGATGCACCTGAAACAGCAGAACCATTCGCGTCGCTTCTGGCGACTGGTCGAGGCGGCATGCCCGGAGTTCCGCGACGCCGAGCGCTGGCTGAAAACCGCCGGGAGGGAGCTCTTCTGAAAAGCAGGGTGCTCGGGTGCTAGGGGCCAGAGTGCCAGGGTAAGGTGCAAGTGCAAAGAGGATCGATGCCACTCCTTGGTGAGCGCTGTGTGTTGCGACGATGGCGGACGAGCGATGGGGAATCGCTTGTCCGGCACGCGAACAGCCTCAACGTCGCCAGGCATCTGCGCGACCGTTTTCCACATCCTTACACTTCGCAAGACGCGTCCGCTTTCCTGACGGCGGCGTCCAACGAAGAGCCCCAGACGAACTTTGCCATCGAAGTCGCCGGCGAAGCGGCTGGCGGGCTGGGCTATGTGCCTGGAACGGATGTGGAGCGCTACTCGGCGGAAGTCGGCTACTGGCTCGGTGAAGCCCGTTGGGGCGGCGGGATCATGACGGAGGCACTCCGGCTCTTTACGCGGCACGCGTTTGACGATCTCGGCCTGCTGCGTCTCTTCGCGCTGCCGCTAGCCGACAACGCGGCGTCGATTCGCGTGCTCGAGAAAGCCGGCTACCATGCCGAGGGCATCTTGAGCTCGAGTTGCGTCAAGTTCGGGGAACCCAGGAATCAGGCGATCTACGCGATCGTGAACGATCGCTGGTCCTTCAAGGGCCGCTGACCGCTTCGGCCCGTTTCAGGCGCTTTGGCGGCGGACCACCTCGGCAATCGCAGTATCATAAATGCCCGTGGAATATCTGATTCGGCAGTATGGGCTCCAACAGGGCGCGCTCGAGATCCAGTACATCGAGGAGTTCTTCCTCGACTTCCCCCGCAAGAAGTCCGCTGCGGAGGTCGTCCAGCGCCTCGTCGACCGCGATCACCAGATTCTGATGGCCGAGGCCGCGCTTCCCGATGACCGATCGACGGTTGTTCCGGTCTCGTTCAAGGTCGCTCACGAGCTCAAGGCATCGGAGACCGACCCGAAGCTCGCCGATCTCGTGTTCCAGCTCGAAGACGTCGTGCGGTTCCGCGGCCGGCGCGTGCTTTACCAGTGGATTGGCGGCACGCGGAAGGACTGGCGCGGTCAGGGCCATTTCCGCGCCCTCACCGAGGAACAGGAAGTCTGGGCGATGGACAACGGCTTCGACGAGATCATCGTCAAGACGAAGAACCGCTTCTACGAGATGCGCAGTACTCTCGCGCAGCTGGCCTTCGACGTCATTCGCTTCGTTCCCCACCCCGTCGACAGCGGTGAATCCAAGGTATTCCTCAGCAAGCGGCTCGGCCAGCACGTGATTGACAGCCACCGCAGTCGACGGTCGGTGCAGCGCAACGACGATTGATCGCCCACGTCACCCGAGCCGACGACCCGCGCCTCCAGCACTATCGCCACGTTGGTGACCCGGCGTGGCTCGAGTCGCAGGGCCTGTTCGTCGCCGAAGGACGACTCGTGCTCGAGAGGTTGATCGAGTACGGCCGGTTCGCGGTCGACTCGGTGTTGCTGACCGAGGGGGCATTCCGCGCGATCGAGCCCCGTCTCGATCCGAGCTGGTTGGTGCTCGTCGCGGACCCAGCGATTGTCGACGGCGTCACCGGGTTCAAGTTTCACCGAGGCTGCCTCGCCCTCGTTCACCGTCCGAGCCGCCCGTTGCCGCTTTCGGCGTTTGCGCGCGCGAGACGTCTCATCCTTCTCGAAGCGGTCGGGAACCCAGACAACATCGGCGGCATTTTCCGAAGCGCGGCGGCGCTCGGCGCAGACGGCGTCCTTCTCGATCCGACGTGCGCTGATCCGTTCTATCGGAAGGCGGTGCGCACATCCATGGGCGCGGTCCTGCGGCTGCCGTTCGCGACCATCGATTCGTGGCCACAAGGGCTTGCGGCCCTCGGCGACATGGGATTCACCATCGTTGCGCTCACGCCGTCGGCGGAGTTGACCGTCGACCAGTTCGCTGCCACCCTGTCTGGAGATGCGAACCTGGCGCTGCTCGCGGGTTCGGAAGGATCGGGACTGACGGCCGCGGCTCTATCTGCGGCGCACACGGCCGTCCGGATTCCCGTTGACCCGCGCAGCGACTCACTCAATGTCGTGGTGGCTGTCTCGATCGCGTTGCAGAGGATCTTGCCCAAGAAGTTCTGTTGAGTTGTCCCGCACGCGCTGACGGCTTCTCACGAAGGTCACGATGGCACGATGGACACGATGGCCGACCACGAAAAGCTCATCGTGATCATCGTGGCATCGTGCTCATCGTGAGTTGGCGTGTCCCGTGACAGTATTGGACGAGCGAGTGACGGTTGATGCAACTGGAACCCGGACTGCACCTCTTCCAGCGCGCGCTGGCCGCTGAGGACCAACGCCGCGTGTGGGATGCGTGCCAGGCGTTGGCCAGCGGGACCGTCCCCATCTACACTCCGACGGTCCGCGGCGGAAAGAAGATGAGCGTTGGGATGCTGTGCCTCGGCCGTCATTGGAACGCGTTGACATATCGATACGAGGAGGCACGCACCGACTTCGACGGGCTGCGAGTCCCGCCGATTCCGGCCGACTTCGAAGCGATTGCCACCAACGCCGCGACGCGCGCCGGGTTCACGATGCGTCCGGACATCTGCATCATGAACTTCTACGATCAGCAGAGCCGGATGGGTGTGCACCAGGACAAAGACGAGAGCCGGGAGACGATCGAATCAGGCGTGCCGATCGTCTCGGTGTCGATCGGCGACACCGCCCGTTTCGTGATCGGCGGGTTGTCGAGAAAGGATCCGATGCGCCCGATCATGCTGTCCTCGGGCGACGTCATCGTGATGGGTGGGCCGTCGAGGCTGCGCTTCCACGGCGTCACGAGGATTGAGCCGGGCAGTGCGCCCGCGGGAACCGGTCCCGGCCGTTTCAACCTGACGTTCAGGCAGGGATAGCTTCTCAGCTGTCAGCTCTCAGCTAAACCTGAGCTCTCTGCTCGAGGCTGGGTGCTTGGAGTTCACGCTGTTGGCTGCTCAGCGAAGAGCTGGATGAGCTGATAGCTAGTCCCCGTTGCTCGCCTTTCTCGCCAGCGTCCGAACGGCATCGACCATCGCCATCAGCCCCATGCCTTTCCCCATGGAGATGTTGCGCCGGAAGATTCGCTCGACGATGTCGCAGTCGACCGTGGCGATCTCTGCCGCCGGCAGGCCCGAGAGCGTCTTGTCGAGAATGGTGGCAAGCGCGCGAGCCGAAATGCCGGATGGGTTCTCGACGGCGAAATGCAGCTTCAGCGTGCCGTCGGGCTTCCGCAGTGCCCAGACATACGCGTCGGACTCGCACTGCGGGACGTGGTTCTTTTCAGGAAACGGTCGCGTGGCGACGTCCGGTGGCACTTCCTTGAACTGGTCCGCATAGCTCAGGAGCAGATCGGTCCGGTCCGCAGGGTCGGGGAACTCGTCGAAAGTTTCCAGGAGCGTTTCGAGTTTCTGTAAGGACATATGACAGTCGTCAGTCGGCAGTCGTCAGTCGGCAGTCGCAGTCGACAGTCTGAGTCGGCAGTCGTCAGCCCGAGTCGTCAGTCGGAGTCGTCAGTCCGAGTCCTCAGTCCGAGTCCTGCGAGTATCGAGCTCGCCGGAACTGACGACTGGAACTGACGACTCAGACTGCCGACTGTGACTGATGACTACCGACTGACGACTGCCGACTGACAGTTCACTTTTCAATCGGCACATTCACCATGTTGCCCCACTCGGTCCACGAGCCGTCGTAGTTGCGGATGTTCTCGAAGCCGAGCAGGTACTTGAGCGCGAACCAGGTGTGGCTGCTGCGTTCGCCGATGCGGCAGTAGGCAATCGTCGGTTGTGCGGGTGATAGCTGCTTCTCCTCGACGTAGATCTTCTTGAGCTCATCGGCGTTCTTGAAGGTCCCGTCATCCGGGTTGATCGCGCGCGCCCAGGGAATGCTCTTGGCGCCCGGGATGTGGCCGCCGCGAATCGCGCCCTCGTTCGGATAGTCGGGCATGTGCATGCGCACGCCGGTGTACTCGTCAGGGCTGCGGACGTCGACCAGCTGCCGCTTTGCCTGCATGTGCGCGAGCACTTCGTCGCGAAAGGCGCGGTGCTTGGCGTCGGCCCGCTCATCGGCCTTGTAGGCCGTTTTCGGGAAGGAGGGGACGTCGCGTGTGACCGGCCGCTTTTCCTTTTCCCACTTGATGCGTCCGCCGTCCATCACTCGGGCATTGGTATGGCCGAAGAGCTGGAACACCCAGAACGCGTAGCACGCCCACCAGTTGTTCTTGTCGCCGTAGAAGACGACCGTCGTGTCTTTGGTTGCGCCGATCCGCGACATCAGCGCCTCGAAACCCTCGCGCGTGATGTAGTCGCGGCGGAGCTGGTCGTTGAGATCAGCAGTCCAATCGACGTTGACCGACCCCGGGATGTGTCCGGAGGCGTAGAGGAGCGTGTCCTCGTTCGATTCGATAATCCGGATGGAAGGGTCGTTCAGGTGCGCGGCGACCCAGTCGGTCGACACGAGGACCTCGGGATGGGCGTAACCTCTGGTTTCAATGTTGCTCATGAAAGCTCCTTGCAGAAGCCTTCATTGTAGGCCTGTTTATGTCGAGGAAAGCAAGCTGAGATGGCGCGACGCACCTGCGCGAGAACCGTCGGTGAGGGCCAGGCGGGCAGCCAGCCCTGACAACGTTCTCGCCGCAGGCACGCCGCATAACGAAGCTGCGACAGCCATGGCATTGCGCCCAGCCAACGCAACCGATCGCTTTGCACAGCGACCTCTCTCAGTAAACGCGAACCCGTGCTTCCGTGGTATCCGGTGGATGGGGGAGATCCGTATCTTTCGCTGGGGAGGGTAGGCACGCCGAATATCGGACCTCCGATCGGGCGAGGACGGGATACCGTGCCGCCGACAAACGGGAGTACGATGGCTGAGGAACAGGGCTCAGGGCTCAGGCGGCTCAGGCAAAACCTTGAACCAAGTGTTCGAAGAACTTGCCTGAGCCCTGAGCCCTGAGCCTGAACTGAATCACCACCATGCGCTTCAGAACATGGCCGGTCGCTGCGCTCGGCCTCGGGGGGTTGCTCCTGCTCGTCGTCGTGTCGGTTCTGGCAGCCTCGAGCCGCGCTCAGGAGATCTACACCCAGCTCGACCAACTCAATACCTACCAGCGCGACGTCGAGACGAGGCTGAGGACGCTGCGCTCAGATGTGCAATCTTCGGGGATTTTCATCCGGGACTACCTGCTCGACCCGGAGCGGGAGAACGCTCCGATCTACCGAGAGGCGCTGGCCAAATTCCGTCAGGACAACGTGGCGACGGTCGACGACCTTCGAGCGCTCGCGAGTGGTCGCGGCATCGATGAACGTATTTCGAGCCTGGAAGCCAAGCTCGACGACTACTGGCAAGCGTTCGATCCGCTCTTCGACTGGACGCTCGTCGAAAAGATCAGCCAGAGCGCGAGCTTCCTGCGCCGCGAGGTGCTGCCGCGTCGCGAGGCCGTCCTGGCGATTGCCTCGGAAATCGAGGAGCTGAACAATGCCAACCATGCGATCCAGCGCGCTGAGGTGACGCGACGGCACGCGGAGTTCCGCAGCGAGTTGTTCAGGCTGGTGTGGGGAAGTCTTGCGCTCGGGCTCTTCGTCGCCCTGACCGCCGTGATTCGTCTGCGCGTGCTCGAGCGCCGCTCGGAAAACGAGCGCGCGGTCGCGGAGGAAGCCGAGCAGCTGATGAGGCAACTCTCGCAGCAGCTGGTGGCTGCACAGGAGGAAGAGCGCAAAAACCTGTCGCGCGAGCTCCACGATCACGTCGGCCAGATGCTGACGGCGCTGCGCATGGAGATCGGGCGGATCGATCGACTGCGATTGTCAGGCGACCGGGTTCGGCCCGACGCCAGCCTCGAGACGTCGCCGCGGTCTGGCATCGGTGGCGCCGTCGCCGAATGCCGGAAGCTCGTCGACGACATGGTGCGCACCGTCCGCGACCTCGCGCTCGGCCTCAGGCCGAGCATGCTCGATGACTTCGGCCTTCAGCCCGCGCTCGAATGGCACGTGCGGGACTTCGGGCGCCGCTTCGGCATCCCGGTCGAGCTGTCGGTCGACGGTGACCTCGAGCGCCTGCCCGAGCAGCACCGCACCTGCGTCTACCGGTCAGTGCAGGAGGCGCTCACCAACTGCGTGCGCCATTCGCGCGCTTCCCGTATCGACGTGTCGGTCGTCCGGAAAGGTGATGGTCTCACCGTTACGGTGGCCGACGATGGTGTCGGATTCAATCCGGCGCAGCGGGCGGGCGGTCTCGGTCTGCGCGGCATCGAGGAGCGGGTGCGCGACCTGCACGGCATTCTGACCATTCGCAGCGCCGCGGGTGCCGGCACCACGCTGACGATGACGGTGCCGCTGCCGACCGAGTCCATGGAGGTCGTGCGTGCGCGTGCTGCTGGCTGACGATCACGGCATCGTCCGACGTGGCTTGCGGAGCTTGCTCGAGACCGACGCGGGTTTGACGATCGTCGCCGAAGCCTCCGACGGCCTGGAGGCGCTGCGGCTCTGCGAGGAGCACGAGCCGGAGATGCTCATCGTCGACATCGGGATGCCGAAGATGAACGGGATTGAAGTCGCGTCACGGACGCAGAAGCTCGAGCGCCCGCCCGCGGTCATCATCTTGAGCATGCACTCGGACGAGTCCTACATCACGCGGGCGCTGGCCGCGGGCGCGCGCGCGTATCTCCTGAAGGATGCGACCGACGAGGACCTCCTGCCGGCCGTACGCGCGGTGTCGGCCGGAAAGCCGTATTTCAGCCCGGCCGTGACCGCTGTGCTCGTCGAGGACTACATGCGCCAGCTGCGCGCGCGGGGCCTCTCCGACACCTATCACCTGCTGACCGACCGTGAGAAAGAAGTGCTGCAGCTTCTGGCCGAGGGACGCTCGAACAAAGAGGTTGCCACCTTGCTCGATCTCGGGCTCTCGACGGTCGAAACGCATCGCGGCAACATGATGCAGAAGCTGAACCTGCACAACACGGCCGAGATCGTCCTCTACGCGGTGCGCAAGGGGATCATCGTCGTGCAATGCTGAATTCTGCTGCTGAGTAAAGGTTGCGGTTGGTGCGGACAAGCGGTCTACGCGTAGGCGGCGCCGACGAGGATCTTGCGGATCCGCAGGTAGGGCGATCCGTGCGAGATGCTGTTGGTCTGGGTCGGCTGCCCCTTCGCATCGCCGCCCGTGCCGTGCATTTCCCACGACTCCTTCCCGGAGATCGCGTCGAGATTTCCCCAGAAGTCGGTCGTGATCGCGTTGTAGGTGACGTTGGACACCATCCGGGTCTTCTTGCCGTTCTTGATTTCCCAGAACGCGTTGCCGCCGAACTGGCCGTTGTAGCGCTGCTGATCGATCGAGTAGCTGCCGCGCCCGTCGATGAGGACGCCGTCCTTCGTGTCGGCGATGATCTCCTCAGGCGTTGGTGATCCCGCCGGCCCCGCGTCGAGATGCACGTTGGGCATGCGCAGGAACGGGTAGTCGCGCCACGAGTTTGCCTGAGTGCAGCCGCGGCTCTCTTTTTCGCCGACGAGGTGCGCCATCTCGCGGTTGGTCTGCAGGCCGACCAATATGCCGTCGCGCACGATCGGCCATTCCTGTGTCTTCACGCCATCGTCGTCGAAACCCACCGTGCCGATGCCACCGGGCTTGATGCGGTCGGCGGTCACGTTGAACAGCTTCGAGCCGTATTTCAACTTGCCGACGTCGGATAGCTTGATGAAGCTCGTGCCGGCGTAGTTCGCCTCGTAGCCGAGGATGCGGTCGAGCTCGGTCGCGTGGCCGACGATCTCGTGAATCGTCAGCATCGCGTGCGAGGGAGTGAGCACGAGGTCCTTGACGCCCATCTCGACCGGCTTGGCGGTGCAGAACTCTACCGCCTCGGCGGCGATGCGTTCCGCGCTCTCGAGCATTTTCGCGGCCTCGGCGACTTCCCAGCCGCCGGTCATCGGGACGGCGCTGAACGTGCGCGCCCTCGTCTGTCCATCCTTCCTGGCCGTGACCGTGAACGACGGTGTCGTCGTGAAGATTTCCTGCTCGATGTACGATCCTTCCGAGCTCGCGAAGTACTTCCACTCGTGCTCGAGCTGCACCGACGCATTGACGTTGGTGACTTCTTTGGTCTTGATGACCGCGTCGACAATCTTCTGAACGAACGCCTGCTTCTCGTCCTGCGCAACCTTGCGCGGGTCTTTCTGGAACGGGCTCGCCCAATACTCGGTATACGCCGGCACCGGCGCAAGCTTCACGTCCATCCGCTTGGCGATCGCGCTCGCCTTGGCGACTTCGGTTGCCATCCTGGTGATCCGGCGAATCTCATCCTCGGTGACGATCGGGCTGCTGGCAAAGCCCCAAACGCCGCTGTGGATGACGCGCACGCCGAACCCGGCGGCGCCACTCGGGCCCGCGGCACCGCCGCCTCCGAACCCGCCGAATCCACCGCCGCCGCGACCCCCACCGCGTCCGCCGCGTCCGCCCCCGCGACCACCAAATCCACCACCGAAATCTTCGAAGTCGCGGTTGCCGCCGGTCGCGTTGACGCCGCTGTTCGTGTTTCGCGTGAACCGGATGTCTGCGTAGCTGCAGCCCTGCGTCTTGGCTTCGAGAAGGGCGATGTCCGAGAGGCCCTTGAACTTCGATTCGAGGACCTTGCCCTGCGGCGTCTGAGCAATCAGGTCACCGACGATGTCGCTGGCGGCGACCGCCATGCCAGACATCGCGACGGTTTTGACAAAGTCTCTGCGTTTCATGAGTGATGATCCTTGTCGGCTCAAGGCTTAGGGCTCAAGGCTCAGGCAAGAGCTTCAGATCTTAGTCGCTTCGTTAGGATCTGAATGCTCTTCCCTGAGCCTTGAGCCTTGAGCCGTGCCTCTATCTACACCGCCGGCGAAATCGACGTCATGAAAAAGTCTTCGAGCCGCACTGGCGGCACCAGCGCCGTGCCGGGGCCGTCGTACGACTCGCCGGTGTGCATTGGAACGGGCTTCCCGACCGCGGTGATGTTGTTGTAACCGACGAGCGGGGACATGTTCCAGCGGAAGTTCTGGACTGGACCGGCAATCTCGCCGTTTTCGATCAGGAACAGCCCGTCGCGCGTCATGCCGGTGTTGAGCAGCGTCTGCGGATCGACAGCGCGGATGTACCAGAAGAACGTCACGAGCAGGCCACGCTTGGTCGTCTTGATCATCTGCTCGACCGACATGTCCGAGCCGTCCATCACCAGGCTCTGGTTGATGCTCGACGGTGTCGCGTCCTTCTTCTGCCGCTTGGCCCAGGCGCGATCGTAGGCGAGAGTTTTGAGGACGCCCTTCTCGATCCATGTCGTCGGCTTCGCCGCCATCCCGTCGATGCCGATCGGCGTCTGCCGCAGTACCGGATTTCCGATGTCGGTCCTGAGCGTGAACGCCTCGCTGAACAGCTTCTCGCCGACTTTCGTCGTGCCTGGTTGCTTGCCCGTGAAGTAGTTGCCGACGGCACCTTCCGCGGTCCGGGCGTTGAAAAGGCCAGTCATCAACGAGAGAAACCGCGCATTGGCCCGAGGCTCGAGGATGGTGGTATAGCGGCCGGGCTCGATCGCGCGAGGCTTCTGGCTCTTGAGCGCCTTGTCCGCGGCGATTTCGCTCAGTTCGGTCGCGTTGATCAGGCTGACGTCCTTGATGCCCGTCGACCCGGCCCACCCGGAGCCGCCGCCGTCCTTCGTGCGGCAGGTCAGAATGAAGCTCGCCTCGGCGTACTGGTAGTACGCGAAGAGCCCCTTGGAATTGGCCGTGCACGTCGTCTGATGGACCTTCGGGACGTACCCAGAGCCGATGACGCCTTTCTTCTGGCAGACATCCAGGCTCTCTTTGACCATGCGGGCGCGCTCGGCCGGCCCGAAGTTGACGCCGCTCGGCAACGCCGCATCGACTTGCACGTAGTCCTGCGGACCCTCGACGAGAGGCAGTGCCTCGGGGTTCTCGCGCGCTTCCTGCGCGCGCTTCTGCGCATCTTCAACCGCGGTTCTGAGCGACGCTTCGTCGAAGTCCCGAGTCGACGCCGTCGCCGAGCGCGTGCCGACATACACCGTCACGCTCAGGTTGCGGTCGTACTGGACCATGTTCGCGGTGATGTTGGAGTTCGCAAAACGCGTCGCCGAGCGCTCGCCGCCGTTGAACTCGACTTCGATCGCATCGGCTTTCGCCATGTCGATCACTTTGTCGGTGATCGCTTTGACTTCTTCGCGTGAGTACATAGCTGGGGAAAGAATACCAACAGGTTCAAAAGGTTCAGGAGGTTCGCAGAGGGTCGAACCATGTGAACCCTTGAACCGCTTGAACCCGATGAACCGTCAGCGCTGTTGGTCCGGCAGGCGCAGCCGGCGCCGCCAGCGCCACAGCCGCCAAACGAGGGTTGCGAAGACGCGTTGCCGGCGCGTTCTCCGACACCGACCATCCCCGGCCGCGAGAGCAGCTTGCCGAGATTGACGCCCTGACATCCAGGGCAGGCCGGCTTGCGCTCGCCCGTCACGAAGGTTTCGAACTCCCGCCCGCAGTCCTGACAGAGGTACTCGAAGATCGGCATGGATCGATTGTAGCCGAGAGCGCCTATTTTCGTGGCCGGATGGCGCCGCGCCTCGGCGCCGCGCCGTTCAATCGTGCCGAAGCACCAGGATCGGGTCGATTCGGCCCGCCCTTCTCGCTGGCCGCCAGGAGGCGAGGCCAACGACGACGATGACGAGCAGGGTGACGGCCACGAGCGTCGCGGGATCGGTCGGCGTCACGCCGTAAAGCTGGTCGGCGATGAAGCGCCCGAGCGCCAGCGCCGCCAGAAGTCCGAGGAGCACGCCCACGGCCGTCATCATTGCGGCCTCACGCAGCACGAGTTTGTGAATCTGCCGCCGCGTGGCGCCGAGCGCCACGCGAACTCCAATCTCTGGCAGACGCTGCGCGGTCGTGAAGGCGAGGAGTCCGTAGACGCCGACCGTCATCAGCAGGACGGCAATACCGGCGAACGACCCGAGCAGTGCCGACATGAAGCGCGGACGTCCGAAGACGTCGTCAACGATAGCCTCCAGCGTTCGCACCGACGCGATCGGTAGCGCCGGATCGACACCGGCGATTGCCGTCCGGACCGCCGGCGCAAGATCCAGCGGCGCGCCCGCGGTCCGCACGAGCAGGCTCATCGAGGACTGCGGTTCCTGCAAGGCGGTCAGATAGAACTCGGGACCGGTCGTCGTCCGCAACGATACCGTGTGCATGTCGGCAACAACGCCGCCGACCGTGATCCACGGGCTGAACAGGACCTTGAATCGGCGGCCGATCGCTCCGTCGGGCCAGAAGCGCCGCGCCATCGACTCGTTGACGACGGCTATCGGGGCGGCCTGCGGACGCCCGAACTCCGGTGGCATCGGCTGCTGCGGATACCACCGGATGAGCGGCAATGCCAGGCGCGCATCCGACGGCTCGAAATCGCGGCCGGCGATGAACGGAACCCCGAGCGTCTTGAAATAGCCTGGCGTGACGACGCGGTACTGGGCGCTCGCGCCCTGTCCGGGCTGATTCGGCTTGCCTTCGATCTCGACTCCGATCCCCGATGCTCCTCCACCGAGTGGCACTGAATCGATCGATCCGGCGAAGAGCACGCCCGGCGTCTGCCGCACACGTTCCTCGACGGCATCGAAAAACGCGCGTTGCCGGTGCGGAGCGGCGTAAGTCGTCCCGCGAAGCGACAGATCGACCGCCAGCGTGCTCTGGACGACGAACCCAGGATCGACACGGTGGAGCGCGACCAGTCCGCGTGCCATCAGGCTGGCGCCAAGCACCAGCGGAACAGCGAGCGCGATTTGCGCGACCACGAGCCCACGCCGCACGCGAGTGCGGCCGCCGACCAGCCACCGGCCGCCCTGCGCGAGCGTGTCGGCCGGACCGACATGGCTGATCTGAAAGGCCGGCACGACACCAAACACGAGACCCGTCAGCACTGAGACCGCGACGGCAAAGGCCAGCACCAGGCGATCGAGCGTGATTGCATCGACGGTGAGCGAACCCGGAGGCAGGAGCGCCGGGACGAGATCGATCAGAACGGAAGCCAGCAGCAAACCGAGCGCGCCACCGGCGCCCGAGAGCAGCAGGCTCTCGGCGACGAGCTGCCGAACCAGCCGGCGGCGCGTAGCGCCCAGCGCCAGCTCGAGCGCAATCTCGCGTCGTCGTGTCAGGCCGCGCGCCATCAACAGGCTCGCGACGTTGCTGCAGCCGATAAGGAGCAGGCACCCGACCGCGCCGAGCAGGAGCATCAGCGACGGCCGCACGTCCTTGACCAGGTGCGCGTGCAGCGGCACGACGTTCACGCCGTGGCCGCCGCTGTCGTTGGGATATCGCACGGCCAGCCCCGTTGCGACCCCCGTCAGGTCCGCCTGGGCCTGCGCCATCGTCACGCCCGGCTTCACGCGTCCGACAACGAAAAGATAGTGACGGCCGACATAACGTTCGATGTTGTCGGCGATCGGCAACCACAGGTCCGGTGTTGCGCCGGCATTGCCGGGAGGAAACGTGAACGACGCCGGCATCACGCCGACGACCTGGAGCGGCTGATCGTTGAGGCGCACCGTGCGCCCGACGACGCCGGGGTCGGCGGCAAACCGCGATCGCCAGAGGCGATCGCTCAGGATCACCACGCCGCCGCGGCCCTCGGTATCTTCTTCGGCCGAGAAAGCGCGGCCGATCGCCGGCGCAACGCCCATCACCTCGAAAAACGGCGCGGCCACGCGAACACCGAGGAGCGCCATCGGCTCGCCGCTGCCCGTCAAGTGGATGCCTTCGTCGTAAATCATCGGCGACAGGGCGTCGAAGGTGCGGTTGCTCCGCGCCCACTCCGGGAACTCGTGTCCGCCGACGACGTTCTGCGCCGTGTTCGCGCGCGTTTCCCAGACGAGCGCGATGCGATCGGGCTCGCCGAAGGGCAACGGTCGCAACAGCACGGCGTTGACGACGCTGAAAACCACGGTCGCGCTGCCGATCGTCAGCGCGAGGAGCGCGACGATCGTGAGCGACAGCGCCGGCGACCGCCGGATGCGCCGCCACGCGTAGCCGGCATCCTGAAGATAGTCTTCGAGCCGTCTGGTTCCGCGTTGGTCTCGGCTTCGTTCTTTCAGGCCCTCGAGGCCGCCGAAGGCGAGGCGCGCTTGACGCCGAGCTTCGGCCGCCGGCAGACCCTGCCGCTCCAGCGCCTCCGCCTCACGTTCGAGATGCGCCTCGATCTCGGCCTCCATCTCACGATCGAGGTCGGCGCCCCGGGTGAGCGCCCGGAGGCGATACCGGAGGTCGTTCCAGAGCTCGGCGAGCATCGCACCACCTCAATTCATGTCGAGCACGAAGCCGACCGCGGCGGTGAGCCGGGCCCAGTCGTCGGCCCCCGACGAGAGCTGTTTCCGGCCGGCGCGCGTGAGCTCGTAGTACTTCGCCTTGCGATTGTTTTCAGAGGTGCCCCAGCTCGCGGCGATCCAGCCGCGTCGCTCGAGCCGATGAAGAGCGGGATAGAGCGAGCCCTGCGGAATCTGCAGCGCTTCCCGCGAGACCTGACGAATTCGCTCGGAGATGGACCAGCCATGCATGGGGCCGAGCGAGACGGCCTTGAGGATGAGGAGATCGAGAGTGCCTTGCGGCAGGTCGAGGCGTGGTTCAGTCATGGCTCCCCTTTGCGCTTCTACAGGAGGCTACCACCTCTCCTGCAGAAGCGCAAGGGGAACAAAAGGAGCGCGGCCTGGCGCCGCGCGTTACGACTTGGCGACCGCGACCGCGGCCGGTCTGAGGACCTCGTCGCCAATCCGGTAGCCCTGCCGGACGACGCCAATCACTTTTCCATCCTGTTCAGGCGTCGCGGCCGGTACGGTGCTGACGGCTTCATGGAGCGCGGGATCGAAGCGTGCGTCGGCCGAGTCGATTGGCTTGACACCGAGACCCTCGAGCTTGCTGAGGAACTGCCGCCGCACCATGTCGACTCCCTGAAGCAGCGTCTCGCCGGAAGTCGATGATGCGCGCCGCATCGACGGCGCGTTCGAGGTTGTCGAGCACTTCGAGCAGCTCCGAGATGACGTCACGCCGGGCACGCTCGACGTCCTTCGAGATCTCGCGCCGCAGCCGCAGGCGCATCTCGTCGAACTCGGACGACGCCTGACGATACTTGGTCAGGTACTCCTGAATCTGCTTGTCCTTCTCGGCGACCTTCTGCTCGAGTTCCTCGACGTAGGTCGGCTTGAGGGAGGTCGCGGCGCTTCCTGATGATGGAAGACGCGGCGTCGGCATTCGCCCACCAGCGGCGGTCGACGACCTTGACGGGAATCTCGTGTTCTTTGTCTGAATCTGACATGGTGGCTAGCGTGGAGATTCGGTCCGCAGTCATTCAGCGCTCGCCGCTGCTACGCGGTCACCGGCGTCCTCGGCGGAGCCGACGCTTCGAACCTGAAGTCGAGCTTGCCGTCTTTCATCGTGATCGTCACCGTTCCGCCGCCTTCGAGCCGCCCGAAGAGAATCTCGTCGGTCAGCGGATCGCGGACCTCGGTCTGGATCACGCGGGCGAGCGGACGCGCGCCGTAGACGGGATCGAACCCTTTCTCGGCCAGCCAGGCTCGAGCTTCCGGCTCGAGGTTGATGGCGACGCGCCGCTCGGCGAGCTGCGCCTCGAGCTGCAGGATGAACTTTTCGACGATGGTTTCCATGACCGCGGGCGTCAGCGGTCCGAATGACACGATCGCGTCGAGACGGTTCCGGAACTCCGGGCTGAAGACCCGCTCGATGGCCTGTTTCGACCGCTGCTGCGACGCCTTCTGACGCACTCCCTGGACGTGCACGGTCGTGCCGGACTCGGCAAACCCAATGCTGCCGGCGCTCATCTCGCGTGAGCCGGCGTTCGACGTCATGATCAGCACGACCTGACGGAAGTCCGCCTTTCGGCCGTTGTTGTCGGTCAGCGTCGCGTGGTCCATCACCTGCAACAGGATGTTGAAGATGTCGGCGTGCGCCTTCTCGATCTCGTCGAGCAGGACGACCGCATACGGATGTTGGCGGACCGCGTCGACGAGCAGGCCGCCCTGCTCGAACCCGACGTAGCCCGGAGGCGCGCCGATCAGCCGCGCGACGGCGTGCTTCTCCATGTACTCGCTCATGTCGAAGCGAAGGAACTCGTTGCCGAGGTGCATCGCCAGTTGCTTGGCGAGTTCAGTCTTGCCGACACCGGTCGGTCCGGTGAAGAGAAAACTGCCCGCCGGCCGTTCGGGCTGTCCGAGGCCGGCTCGCGCGCGCTTGATTGCCCGCGCGACTGTGGCGACGGCCTCTTCCTGCCCGAAGACGACGCGCCCGAGCGACTCTTCGAGCGACCGCAGGCGATCGCGATCGGAGGAGGTGGCTTGCTTGGCTGGAATCCGCGCCATCCGCGCGACGACTTCCTCGATGTTCGCGGCCGTGATCTCGATGGCCTCAGGCGAAGCGTCGGTCGCGGGCGATCGTGAATCGGCGACCTGCTGCTGACCGGCCTCGAGGCTGCGCTTCATGCGGCTCTTCGCGCCCGCTTCGTCCAACACGTCGATAGCGCTGTCTGGCAGCTTGTAGTCGCGCAGGTGGCGTGCCGCGAGCTTTGCCGCCGCTTCGATCGCGTCATCGGCGTAGCGAACGCGGTGGTGGCCTTCGTAGCGTGACTGCAGCCCTTGGAGGATCTTGACGGTTTCCTGAATCGACGGCTCGTCGATCACGATTTTTTGCAGCCGCCGCGCCAGGGCGCGGTCCTTCTCGATGTGCTTGAACTCTTCGTGCGTGGTCGAACCCACCAGCCGCAGCTGGCCGCTCGTCAGGATTGGCTTGATGAGCGTCGCCAGATCCATCGTTCCGCCGGTCGTCGCGCCGGCGCCGACCGTCGAATGAATCTCGTCGATGAAGAGGATCGGCAGGGGACGCTTCGACAGCGCATGGATCACTGCCTTGAAGCGCTCTTCGAAGTCGCCGCGGAACCGCGTGCCGGCGAGGAGCGCGCCCGTGTCGAGCGAGAAGACCTCGGCGCCCTCGAGGATATCCGGGACGTCCTCCCCGAGCAGCCGCGCGGCGAGGCCTTCGGCCAGCGCAGTCTTGCCCACCCCCGCGTCGCCGACGAACACGGGATTGTTCTTGCGCCGCCGGCAGAGGATTTCCATCGTCCGCTGGAGCTCGTCGGTCCGGCCAATCAGCGGGTCGAGCTCGCCGGCCCTGGCGCGGGCCGTCAGGTCGGTGGCGTACGCGGCCAGCGGGTCGCGCGAGGTCGCGCCGCCGCGATCGCCAATCCCCGATTCGGCATCGGCGGCAGCCTCGCCGGTGTCCGGACCGCCAGGCGCCGTGGGAGGGATTTTGGTCTTGCCGTGGGTGATGTACTCGAGGACGTCGAGCCGGGTGATGCCCTGTCCGGCGAGCAGCTGCGCCGCGTGCGATCGGTTTTGCTGCAAGGTCGCCGCGATCACGTCGCCCGAATGAACTTCCTGGCGGCCGGCGCTCTGGACGTGCAGGACCGCCGTCTGGAGCACACGGCGGAACGCCAACGTCTGCTCGGGTTCCTTCTGCTGACCGCGAGCGAACTGCTCGACCGAGTCCTGAAGGTACTTGTCGAGATCCCGCCGCAGCTGCGGCATGTCGGCGCCGCAGGCCGAGAGGATTCGCTCGCCGTCGGGGTCGTGCGCCAGGGCGTACAACAAGTGCTCGAGCGTGAGGTGCGTATGACGCCGCGCGGTGGCCTCGCGGTAGGCGACGGTCAGGACGATTTCTAGGGCAGGACTGAACATTTTTTAGTTTTGTCGTGGGGCCCCACCCCCACGACCTGTCGTCGCTTCGCTCTCGCTCGCGACGGTACTACCAGCATTGGGGTGCTTTTAGTTGTGACTCTGTCGTGGGCTCTATCTCGTACGACTCCTCAGCACCACTTCAGGTTCCGTCCGTCTGTGTTTTCCGTGTTTTCCGTGTTGTCCGTGGCCCTATTCCGGTTCCATCGCAGCCAACAGCGGAAACCCGCTCTCGCGCGCGAGGTCGATGACCGTCGCGACCTTTGTTTCGGCCACTTCATGCGGATAGACGCCGCAGAGGCCCTTGCCCTGGGTATGCACGGCCATCATGATGCGGTACGCCTCGGCCGGCTGCTTGTGAAACACGTTCTCGAGAATCTCAATGACGAACTCCATGGTCGTGTAGTCGTCGTTGATCAGGAGCACCTTGAAGAGCTCCGGTTTCTTGGTCTCCTGTCGTGTCCGCTCGAGCACCTGGCCGTCGGTGTGCCGTTCAATGTCACCCATGCCTATCCCCATGATCTTAACAGGCTTACGATAGAATCCGCATCTTACGGCTGGTTCCGACATGAGCGTTCTTACGGGCGGCATGGACTATCTCGATCTGAATTTCCTGGGGCGGCCCGGCATCATCGCTGCGGCCGTGCTGAAGGGCGCCAACGGGGTGGCGCTTGTCGATCCTGGCCCGTCGACCACGCTTGACGGGCTGCTCAAGGCTCTCGAAGCGCAGGGGATAGCGGTTCGAGACGTCCGGCAACTGCTGCTGACGCACATCCATCTGGATCATGCGGGCGCCGCCGGGCTGCTCCTGAGGGCGAATCCCGACATCGAGGTGTTCGTGCACGAGCGCGGCGCACGTCACCTCATCGATCCGTCAAAGCTCGTTGCGAGCGCCACGCGGCTCTACGGCGAGGACATGGATCGATTGTGGGGGGCCGTCCTGCCGGTGCCTGCGGCGCGCGTCAGGACGCTATCGGGCAACGAACGGCTATCGGCTGGTGGCCGCGAGCTCGAGGTAGCAGACACGCCTGGACACGCCTCGCACCACGTGAGTTATTTCGATCGCTCCAGCGGCATCGCCTTCGTGGGCGATACGGCTGGCATTCGGCGGGGGGCCGGATCCTACATCATGCCGCCAACGCCGCCTCCCGATATTGACCTCGAAGCCTGGCGCACCAGCGCCGACCGAATACTGTCGTGGGACCCCGACACACTGTTTCTGACACATTTCGGTCCGTTTCGTGGCGCTCGCCCTCATTTTCAGGAGCTCTTCGAGCGTCTGGACACCTGGAGCGCCATCGTCCGGCGGCTCCTGGCCGATTCGACGATCGACGATCAGGAGCGCGAGCGGCGGTTTGTCGAGGAGGCGCGCCAGGACATCCGAAGAACGGTTGGGGAGGCCGAAGCTGAACAGTATGGGCGGGCCGGCCGTCTCGACTACTCCTGGCAGGGGCTCGCCAGGTATTGGCGGTCAAAGCGCGGATGAGCCGTATACTCGGTCCTGTATACCTCCGACAGCTGCGAACGCTCGTGGGGTTGGTCACGACAATTGAATTCGGACTCTAGGGGCTCCAGCGCCATCCGGCGATTCGTTTTCGGCCAGAACCCTCGGCGCACTGCGGTCCGGGTGCTCGTCCTGGGGACCATTAGTTTCATCCTCTTCAGGTGGGTACTGATTCCGATCCGCACCGAGGGCAGCAGCATGCTGCCGACGTTCGCGCCGGACCGGCTGCACTTCGTCAATCGCTTGGCCTATGGAACGACAGCGCCGTCGCGTGGCGACGTGGTCGCGATCCAGATGGCCGGGCCGCACGTGGTTTATGTCAAGCGCATCATCGGGTTACCAGGAGAGCGAGTCGCCATCACAGCTGGCCAGGTGCGCATCAACGGCACGACGCTCGCCGAGCCGTACGTTCAGCACCGGCGGCCTTGGGACTTCGAGGAAGTGACACTCGGGCCGGATGAGTACTTCGTGATGGGCGACAATCGCGGCATGTCAGCCGGCGAACATGACTTCGGCCGGGCGCACGCGGATCGCATTCTCGGCAAGGTCGTCTTCTGATGCGGCGCCACGCGGCAATTGGCCTGGCGGTGACGGCGATCGCCCTGGGTGCCTGGTTTTTGCTGAAGCCGGCAGACGAAGGGTCGGCCGTGCGCGCGCGGCTCCTGGCGTTCGCGAACCTGGTCAACGGAAGTCCGGTCGATGGTCAGGGTCCCGAACTGCGTAGCAAGCAGATAGGCGCGTTTTTCGCGGAAGACGTCGATGTCGACCTCGGTCAGGGCGCGGCGCCGATTCGGGGTCGGGACACGGTCGTCGGGATGGCCGAGCGCCTCCAACCGCGCACGGCGGCGTTCCGGTTGCAGTTCGAGGATGTCTCGGTTGCGATGGCGCCTGGCGGTGAGGCGGCCGACGTCCACCTGACCGCCGCGTTCATCAAGCGCAGCATCGGGACCGGCGACCAGTCGCTCGATGCGCGCGAGTTCACGATTGGCATGCGACGCGTCGGGGCCGACTGGCAGATCGCCCGCGTGCGCGCCGTCGACACGTTGGAAAAGTAGCGCTCTCAGACGAGTAAAGAGGAGATTGACCGCGATGGCGTTGAAGGTTGGAGATGAGGCCCCTGATTTCGAGCTGCGGAGCCACCGCGGCGGCACGGTGAAACTGTCCGACTTTCGCGGCAAGCGGCAGGTCGTGGTGGCGTTTCATCCGCTCGCATTCACGCCTGTCTGCGCGGCCCAGATGTGCGGCTACGAGTCGGATCTGAGCCGATTCGAGGCCGCCAATGCCGCCGTGCTCGGGATCAGCGTCGACGCCCAGCCTGCGAAGGCCGCCTGGGCCAAGGCTCTCGGCCCGATATCGTTCGATCTGTTAAGCGACTTCCATCCCCACGGGGCCGTCGCCGAGAAGTTCGGCGTCTACCGGGCGAACGACGGCATCTCCGAACGCGCGATCTTCGTCGTCGACATCAATGGCCGGATCGCCTGGGCGAAGGTCTACGAGATCCCTCAGCAGCCCAACAACAACGACGTCTTCGCCGCCCTTGCAATCAAGTGCTGGACCTTCGAAGATGCTACCACTTCCAAAATTCGACTTGTTCGAACTTCGCAAGGGAACAGACTTCAGCACACTTCAGCATTCGCTCGATTCGTTTAGAGTTGCCTGAGCGCGGTGACGACCGGCATGCGGGCGGCGCGGATCGCCGGGAACAACCCGCCGACGAGGCCCATGATGAGCGCGAAGAACATCCCCCGCGCCAGTAGCGATGGCGACACCTTGAAGGCGAACGCCACCTGGCTGAAGGACTGAAAGTTCATCGTCGCCGTCTGATAGCCGTCGAAAGCCGCCCAGGCCAGGAGTCCGCCGATCAGGCCGCCGACGAGACTGAGGAGAACGGCCTCGACCATGACGGACACCACGACCGGACTGCTGCCGAACCCGAGGGCGCGGAGCGTCGCGATCTCGCGCGTGCGGTTGGCCACCGCCGAGTACATCGTGTTGATGGCGCCGAAGATCGCGCCGAGGCCCATGAGCCCCGCGATGCCGAAACCGATGGATCGGACGATCGTCTGCAGCACTTGGGACTGCTGCGCGTAATAGTCCGGCTCACGAATCACCGTGACCTGCAGCCTCGGGTTCGTCGTGAGCGCATCCTTGAACGTTTGAAAACTATCGACAGACTCGAGGCGGGCGATGACCGACTGATACGAGTTGCCTCGTCGATACGCCGGCTGCAACACCTTCGCGTCGCACCATATCTCCGATTCGGCGACGCTTCCGCCGGCGTCGAAGATGCCGACGACCTGCCACGACGATTCACCCCAGCGCACCGACGTGCCGATCGACAATCCCACGAACTGCCGTGACGCGGAGCGGCCGACGACGATCTCGTTCGTTCCTGGCGTGAACATCCGCCCTTCGACGATCTTCACCTGCGGCCGTACTTTCAATGCGATCGGCGTCAAGCCACGAAGCGGCACGTTCGCGTCGGTGCCCGACCGCTTGAGCGGATGTCCGACGATGACGAAGAGCTCGGGGGAGGCGTGTGGGCCTTCGGGACCTTTTTCGATCGCCGGCGCTTCCGAGATCAGACGTGCTTCCTCGCCGCTGAAACCGCTCGTCATCTCGGTGTCGCTGCCCTGGTGCAGCACGATCACCGTCTGAGGGTCACCGGTTCCCTTCATGGTCGCCTGGAATCCCTCGGCGATCGAGAGGACGGCCGTGAAGACGATGACCACGCCCCCGATGCCGATGATCGCCACGATCGAAGACCCGAGACGCTGAGGGATCGATCGGAGGGTCACGCCAGTGACCGCAAAAATCTGAGACAACCAGTTCATGTGAACGTCCTGTCAAAGAGGCCAGAGGCCTCCAGATTAGATTCTCCGGAGCGCGTCAACGATCTTCAACCGGCTGGCCTGAAACGCCGGCAGCATGCCGGTGCCGATGCCGAGCACGAGCACGAGGATCGCCCCGAGGACCAGATCGCGCGGCGGGAAATGGAAGATGGGCAGCATCCCCCCCGTCGGATCGCCACCAACGGTGATGATCGTCCACCCGATGAGCAACCCGAGCCCTCCCCCCAGGAACGCGATGGTGCAGGATTCGAGCAGCACCAGCGAGAGGATCCGGCCGTCACCGAAGCCGAGCGTCTTGAGCACGCCCAGCTCGTTGATCCGCTCGCGAACCGATTGTGCCATGGCATTGCCCGCGACGAAGAGGATGAAGAACATGACGACGCCGGTGATCGCCATCATGATGCTGCCGATGTCGCCGACCTGTTTGGCCCAATCGGAGATGAACGCCTTTTCCGTCGCCGTCTTGGTTTCCGTGGGCGAGTTGGCGAACATCGCATCGATCTTCTTGGCGAGCTGATCCGAAGTCGATGGATCGGCGACCCGGAAGATGTACCACCCGACCTGATCGCCCAGCCCGGGTAGCTTCCGCATCACTTCGTTGAGATAATCGAAATGGAAGAAGAACTGCGTCTTGTCGACGCCCTGCTTCGCCGAATCGTAGATGCCGTCGATGGTGAACTCCCAGGCCCCTTCGTGCACGCGCGAATAAATCGGTGCGAGCAGGGGGACCCGGTCGCCGACTTTCCACCCGTACTTCTTGGCGAGATCGGCGCCGATGACCGCGCCGGTGCGGTCGGCGAACCACGTCTTTTTCTGCTCCGCCGGCACCTCGAACTCCGGATACATCTGCAGCCAGCTCTCCGGATCGACGGCCATGCTCTGGACGAAGTTGGTCGGTTCCTGGTAGTAGCCACCGAACCAGTTCGCGTGGGTCACCTGCTTCACACCCTCCGTGGCCCGGATCCGGTCTTCGTAGCTTCGCGGCAGGGACTGAATGATCGAGACCTTGTGGATCATCATCAGGCGATCGGCGCCTGCGACGTCCACGCCCATGCTGAAGGCGGCGCGGATTGCCATCAAAGCGGCGAACAGCACGAACGCCACGACGATGCTCATGGCGGTCATGAACGTGCGGATCTTGCGCCGCATGAGGTTGCGCCAGACCAGGGGAAGGAATTTCATGCGTTCACCGTTTCCTCGACGAGGAGGCCTTTCTCGAGGTGGAGCGTCCGCCGCGCGCGGTCGGCGGCGTGCGGGTCGTGCGTGACCATCACGATCGTCTTGTTGTAGTCCCGGTTGAGAGTCTGCAGCAGGTTGAGGATCTTCGTCTCCAGACTTGCGATCGAGGTCGCCGGTCGGCTCGTCGCAGAGCAGCACCGTCGGGTCGGTGACGATCGCCCGGGCAATGCCGACGCGCTGTTCCTGACCACCGGAGAGCTGCCGGGGGTAGTGGTTGGCCCGCTCCGCGAGACCGACGACGGAGAGCGCCGTCTGGACGCGCTTCTTGCGATCGGCGGAACCGAGCTTGGTGAGCAGCAGCGGCAGCTCGACGTTGCGCGCCGCGGTCAATACCGGCAGCAGGTTGTACATCTGGAAGACGAACCCGACATGGCGAGCCCTCCAGGCCGCGAGCCGCCCGCCCGAGAGCGTGTCGATGCGATCGCCGGCCACTTCGATCGATCCCTTGGTCGGCGTATCGAGCCCGCCGATCAGGTTGAGCAGCGTCGTCTTGCCCGAGCCTGAGGGACCCATCAGCGCAAGGAAGTCACCCGTGGGAATGTCGAGCGTGATTCCCTGAAGCACGTCGATCTGCTCGCTCCCGCGATAGTAGACCTTGTGCAAATCCCTGACTTTGACCAGCGTGTCCATCAGCGCTCCTTTGACCCGCCTTGTTACCGTTCCCGAACGCGCGCGCCGTCGGCGAGGGTGCCGACACCCTCGACGACGATCCGCTCGCCCGAGTTCAATCCCGAGACAACTTCGACCTGATCGCCCTCGGTCGCGCCGGTCGTGACGGCGCGTCGTTCGGCCCGATCGTCGCGGACGACGAACACGACGCTCTGTCCGGCTTCGCTGCGAACCGCGTTCTTCGGCACCAGGAGCCGCGGTTTGGCCGGCGTGTCCGGCACTTGGGTTTCCCGCTCGTTGAAGAACGAGACCTTGACGCCCATGTCGGGAAGAATCCGTGGCTCGAGCGATTCGAAGCCGATCCGTACCCGAACCGTGGCCTTCTGCCGGTCGGCCGTCGGAACCGTCGTGATCACGTGCGCGGGAATCCGCCAGTCGGGATACGCATCGAGGATCGCTTCCACCGGCTGGTTCGGCTTGACCCGGTTGATGTAGCTCTCGCTGACGTCGACCTCGATTTCGAGCGACGACATGTCGACGATCGTGCAGATGCCAGTGCGTGTGAACCCGCCCCCGGCCGATACCGGCGAGATCATCTCGCCAGGCTGTGCGTCCTTCGAGATGGCGACGCCGTCAAACGGCGCGCGCACGACCATGTCGCTGAGGTCGACGTCGAGCGAGGCGACCCGCGACTCTGCCACGTCGACCTGCTGCCGCGCGAGCGCGATCCGTGCCTTCAGCGACTCAACGGCTGCTTCAGCCGTGTCGACCTCCGCGCGTCCCACGACCTTCTCCTGCACCAGCTGCGTTCAGGCGGTTGAACTGGCGCTCGGCTTCGCGCAGCCGCGCTTCATCCTCGGCCGCGGCGCCGCGCGCGGCGATCAGCTGGGCTTGGGCGGTGGCTCGCGCCGCGCGGACCTGCGAGTCGTCCAGCCGCGCCAGAACCTGCCCCTTCTTGACGGCCTTGCCTTCCTCGACGAAGACCTCGAGGACCTTGCCGGTCACTTTTGACGACACCGTGGCGCGCCGGCGGGCCGTGACGTATCCCGACGCGTTGAGGACCGCGCCTGGCGTCGCTCCACCCGAGACTGCTGTGACGACCGTGGTCTTCACGGTCGCAGCCTGCGCGCCCTGGCTCCAGAACCAGCCGGCAGCCGCGCCCGCGAGCACCACAATGGCGATCGCGAAGATCCAGCCGCCGCGCCGTTTGCCGCCGGCGCGCGCGTCGTGATCGATCTTGAGAGAGGCCAGTTCGTCTTTTAGGGTCGCCACGGATTACTCAGAAAGGAGGTTGCGAAGCCTCGAAGAATACACCAAATCTCAGACCGGCGAAAATTCAACGAACCACCGGTCTTGAGTATAGCTATTTTCTACGTTGGGAACCCCGAACGAGGTCAGGGTAAAGCGGCGAGTGGAGGCGGACTGACGGTGAACGGGGTCAGGGTTCAGGTTCAGGGTTCAGGGTTCAAGGTTCAGACGCGTTCGAACGCTGAACCCTGAACCTTGAACCTTGAACCCTGAACCCTGAACCAACTAGCGAAGGCTCCCCACCATCCAGCCCCGGGACATGTAGTCCGACATCGTGATGCCGAACAGGATGAGCAGCCAGACGAACCCCGAGGCGGCGACGACCCAGGTGAGCCGCGAGCTCCAGCGGACACCCATGAAGAAGAGGATCACGAGCGCGGCCTTGGTCAGCGCGATCGTGAGCATCACGATGTTGTTCATGAAGCCGAAGTCGACGAGCGCCGCGAGATACGTCAGCACCGTGCCGACGATCAGCGCGACGAAGACGGCGTAGTAGATGCGGACCGGCGCGATATGACCAGACATGAGTGCCCTTTAGTGACCTGCTCCGTAATGCGCCCCGATGAGGTAGAGCAGCGGGAACAGGAAGATCCAGACGATGTCGACGAAGTGCCAGTAGAGACCCGAGACCTCGACCGGCGTGTAGTAGTCGGCGTCGAACTTGCCGCGCCAGGCCATGATCGCGATGACGGACATCATGCCGAGACCGATGATCATGTGGACGGCGTGCAGGCCCGTCATGCAGAAGTAGAGCGAGTAGAAAATCTCGGCGCCCGCGGGATACTGGCCGGTCCACTCGAAGTGCGGTCCAGGCACCAGGTTGTGCGTGAACTTGTCGGTGTATTCGACGACCTTGACCCCGAGGAAGGCCGTTCCGAAGATCATCGTCGAGACCAGCCAGAACACCTGCGTCTTCGGCTTGGCGCTCGTCTGCGCCGACCGGACCGCCATCGCCATCGTCAGCGAACTGACGATCAGGACGATGGTGTTGACCGCGCCCCAGAACTTGTTGAGGTGCGCGCTCGCCTCCTGGAAGGCGGTCGGATTGGCCCACCGGTAGAGCAGGTAGGCCATGAACAGACCGCCGAAGAACATGATTTCGGTGACCAGGAACACCCACATCCCGAGGGTCGAGGCCTCGAGCTGCTGCGACATGTCGTCGAAGTGGTGCTGCAGCTTGGGATGATGCGGGTGCGGCGGATGCGGCTGCTGGGTCTCGCCGACTGGCGGCGAATGGAGCGGCCCCGGATAGTGCTCCGCGTGCAAGTGGCCGTCAGACAATGCCGACCTCCTCGCTGGGCGCGTACTGATGCGTCCCGTGGGTGACGATCGGCGTCACAGCAAAGTTCTCCGTCGGAGGCGGCGAGGGGATCTCCCACTCGAGCCCTTGCGCACCCCATGGATCTGCTGCGGCCCTCTCGCCCCTGAAGAGCGAAGCCGTCAGGTAGATCAGCGGGATGAGGTAGCCGACCGCGAGGATCGACGCCCCGGCCGATGACATCACGTTCCAGACCTGCAGCTCGGGGGGATATTCATGGTAGCGCCGAGGCATTCCGATGTAGCCGGCCACGAATTGCGGGAAGAACGTCAGGTTGAATCCGATGAATATGATTCCCGCCGCCAGCTTCGACCACGGCTCCGAGTACAACCGGCCTGTGATCTTTGGCCACCAGTAGTGCAGGCCCCCGAGATAGCCCATGATCGCGCCGCCGACCATGATGTAGTGGAAATGCGCGACCACGAAGTAGGTGTCGTGCATGTGAATGTCGAGGCCCATCGCGGCGAGGAAAAGGCCCGTCAACCCGCCAATCGTGAAGAGCCCGATGAAGCCGAACGCGTAGAGCATCGGCGAATCGAGCGAAACCGAGCCCTTGTAGATCGTCGCGGACCAGTTGAAGACCTTGATCGCCGACGGGATCGCGACGAGGAAGCTGATGAACGAGAAAATCAGCCCCGCGTAGACCGATTGACCGGCGATAAACAGGTGGTGGCCCCACACGAGGAACCCGATGACCGCAATGGCGAGCGATGAAAAGGCGATGAACGAGTAGCCGAAGATGTTCTTGCGCGAGAACGCCTGCACGATCTCGCTGATGACCCCCATCGCCGGCAGGATCATGATGTAGACGGCCGGGTGCGAGTAGAACCAGAACAGGTGCTGGAAGAGCACCGGATCGCCACCGAGGGAGGGATCGAAGATCCCCATGTGCAATACCCGTTCGGCGGCCACCAGCAGGATCGTGATCGCGACGACCGGCGTGCCGAGGATCATGATCAGGCTGGTCGCGTAGTGCGCCCACACGAAGAGCGGCAGGCGGAACCAGGTCAGCCCCGGCGCGCGCATGCGGTGCACGGTGACGATGAAGTTGAGCCCGGTCAGGATTGAGGAAAATCCGGTGATGAAGACGCCGAGCGCGGCCAGGATGACGTGCGAATTCGCCGCCGCCGTGCTGTAAGGGGTATAGAAGGTCCAGCCCGTGTCGACGCCGCCGCTGAGCGCCGCGGTCAGTGTGAAAAGGCCGCCGAGGATGTAGATGTACCAGCTCAGGAGGTTGATGCGCGGAAACGCCAGGTCCTTCGCGCCGATCATGATCGGGATCAGGAAGTTGCCGAGCGTCGCGGGAATCGAGGGGATGAGGAAGAAGAACACCATCACCACGCCGTGCATGGTGAACATCTTGTTGTAGCTCTCGGAGGTGAGGAGATCCCCCGCGGGCGTCAACAGCTCCAGACGAACGAGCAACGCGAAGAACCCGCCCACGGCGAAGAACGCTGTCACGGAGATGAGGTAGAGCAGCGCGATCCGCTTGTGGTCTTTCGTCAACAGCCAGGACGCGATGCCATGGCCGTTGTTGAGGTAGTTCAGAGTATCCATAGGCTTACTTTGCGGCCTGCTCGCCGAGCGATCGCACCTGCGCGATCAATTGCAGCGCTGCTTCTCCGTCACCGGCCCCTGTGCTGGGCGCCCCGCAGCGGACAAGTGTTGCACGTTTCCGAGATGAAGTAGCTGCGGGATGGACATCGCTCGAGTCGATTCGCCTCGGCCGGACGACGCGTGCCGGCGGTGGCCCGCTCCTATAATGTGAAATCTTTCACAAAATATCAAACGCGGCACGTGCCGAACCCGCGATTCGACAACAAGCCGTTAATTATCAGCATGTTACTGGTCTTGAGAGCTCGGCCTTTCGAGGTGATTGAACGGGCCATGCGCCGCTTCCCGGCGACAGAACGATCCCGTTCATCGTGTCAGGCGATCACTCCATCACACGGTCGATTCTCCACGACGTCGTTTCAAAGTCTGGCCGCGCGAGCCTCGTGCAGTTCGAACCGCACATCGATCCATGAGGGCCATGGGCCGACCACTTCGACGGCAAGTACTATCACGCTCGTCGGTCAAGGTTGGGTACGGTGGCGAACAGTGAATTAGCGACGCCGCGTCTGAGGCGAACTTTTCCAATCCCGTCGCCGGGCCGGAGCGCGCCTGACGATCGTGCGCGCGGAGGCGCTTGACTCCCGCGATGCGCGATGGTACAAAACGGCCACCCTTCAAACTCAAACGCAGGGAGACGGCTTGGCCCAGACGGAAGCAGAGCTGCTCGACAACCCTGTTGCGGGCCGTCCGACGCTCATCCTGCGCTCGCCGGATTTCCACTCAATCACCGAAGTCGTCGCGGAGCCAGTCGAGCGGCGGACGCCGATTGGCTGGTGGCTGTTCTTCATTCCTTCGCTCGCGCTCCTCGGCCTTCTCGGCGTGGCGGTCTCGTGGCTGTTCTGGGAAGGGATCGGCATCTGGGGCCTCAACGTCCCCGTCGGCTGGGCGTGGGACATCACGAACTTCGTGTTCTGGGTCGGGATCGGCCACGCCGGGACGCTCATCTCGGCGATCCTTTTCCTCTTCCGCCAGAAATGGCGCACCTCGATCAACCGCTCTGCCGAGGCGATGACCATCTTCGCGGTCATGTGCGCCATGACGTTCCCGGGGATCCACGTGGGACGCGTCTGGGTCGCCTACTGGATGTTCCCAATCCCGAACCAGATGGGCATCTGGCCCAACTTCAGGAGCCCTCTTCTCTGGGACGTCTTCGCGGTCAGCATCTACGGAACCGTCTCGCTCCTGTTCTGGTACGTCGGGCTGATTCCGGACCTGGCGACGATTCGCGATCGGGCGAAAACCCGCAACCGGCAAGCTCATTTACGGGTTCCTGGCCCTCGGATGGCGGGGCTCCGTGCGCCAATGGCAGAATTACGAAACCGCCTACCTCATTCTCGCAGCCCTCGCGACGCCGCTGGTCCTATCAGTTCATTCGATCGTCTCGATGGATTTCGCGGTCTCCATCCTCCCTGGATGGCACACGACGGTCTTCCCGCCGTACTTCGTCGCCGGCGCGATCTTCTCCGGGTTCGCCATGGTGCTGACGCTCATGGTGATCTGCCGGAAGGCGTTCCGCCTCGAGCACATCGTCACCCTCCGCCACTTCGACTACATGGCGAAGATCATGCTCGTGACCGGGACGATGGTCGGCTACGCCTATGCCACGGAGTTTTTCACCGCCTGGTACAGCGGGAACCCTTACGAGCTCTTCACGTTCCTGAACCGCGCGCTTGGACCGTACGCCTGGGCCTACTGGATCATGGTCAGCTGCAACGTGATCAGCCCCCAGATCTTCTGGTTCAAGAAGGCGCGCACGAGCATACCCATCCTGTTCGTCCTGTCGATCGTCATCAACATCGGCATGTGGTTCGAGCGGTTCGTGATTATCGTGACGTCGCTGCACCGTGACTTCCTTCCCTCGGCCTGGGGCTACTTCACTCCTACGATGTGGGACATCGCGTGCCTGCTCGGAAGCTTCGGGCTCTTCTTCACGATGTTCTGCCTGTTCGTGCGCTTTCTGCCGATGGTCGCAACCGCCGAGGTCAAGACCGTCCTGCCGCAGGCCGATCCGCATTCGCAGCCGCACTCCGAACGCGAGATCCGGAATCAAGAACCACCGAGCCGCGCCGAGGCTCCGTTGGTCGCCGACGCACAGTCCCGAAGGAGCTTCCTTGATGCCGCTCGTCACGCGGCTCCCGAAGGGGCCCTACTTCGGCATCCTCGGTGAATTCGCTACGCCGGCGGACCTCCAGCACGCGTGCGCGCGGGTGCGAGACGCGGGCTTCACCCGGTGGGACGCCCACAGCCCGTTCCCCGTCCACGGCCTCGAGAAAGCGATGGGGCTCCGACGTTCTCCGCTTCCGTGGATCGTCCTCGGCATGGGACTGCTGGGGGCCGCGGCCGGGTTCGTCCTGCAGTGGTGGGTCCACACCACCGCCTACCCGCTCGTGATTAGCGGCAAACCGTTCTTCACCTGGCCCGCCTTCATTCCGATTACCTTCGAGGTCGCAGTGCTCTTCGGCGCGCTCGGCGCCGTCTTCGGCATGCTCGGCCTGAACCGGCTCCCAATGCACTACCATCCGCTCTTCGAGTCCAAGGTCTTCGAGCGGGTGACCGACGACGCATTCTTCATCTCGATTGAATCGTGGGATCCCCGGTTCGATCCGTCGGCCACCCGGAAGCTGCTCGAGTCCCTGGGCGCACGAAGCGTCGAGCTCGTGGAGTCCTGAATGATTCACGAACACGATCACCGGGCGTTGCGGCCCGAGGAAGTCACCATCCCGCCGGGGCATGTGTGGAATCGCATTCCGCTCATTGGCGCCGTCTGCGCGCTCTTGGGCGTGGTGGCATGCGCCATCCTGGGGCCGGCGAATCCGAAGCAATTCTTCTTCTCGTGGCTCGTGTCGTTCTTGTTCTTTCTGAGCCTGGCCCTCGGCGCGCTCTTTTTCGTGCTGATCCAGTACGCGGTCCAGGGAGGATGGGGGATCGTCGTGCGACGAGTCGGGGAAACGATCTTCGCGACGCTTCCCGTGATGGCGGTCCTCTTCCTGCCGGTGCTCCTCGGCCTGCGCGATCTTTACTCGTGGGCCGTCCCCGGGGCAGCCGAGCACGATGCGCTGCTTCAATGGAAGGCGCCATACCTCAACGTGCCGTTTTTCCTGATCCGGGCGGCGCTCTACTTCGGAAGCTGGTCCGTCATTGCCCTCCTCTACTACCGCGGCTCGAGCGGTCAGGACGTGACGGGGGACCCCGGAGTGTCGGCCCGCCTGCGCCGCTTCGCCGGGCCCGCCATCATCGTCCTCGCGCTGACCCAGACGTTTGCGTCGATCGACTGGATCATGTCGCTCACGCCGCACTGGTACTCGACCATCTTCGGCGTCTATTTCTTCGCGGGTTCCTTCGTCGGGTTCATCGCGCTTCTCTCGGTCGTCGTAGTGGCGATGCGCCAGGTGGGGCTGCTCGACACGGTCATCACCGCCGAGCACCTGCACGATATCGGAAAGCTCCTCTTCGCGTTCACGGCGTTCTGGGCCTATATCGCCTTCTCCCAGTTCTTCCTCATGTGGTACGCGAACCTCCCGGAGGAGACGATCTGGTACAAGGCGCGGCTCGAGGGATCCTGGCTGCCGGTCTCGCTCCTTCTCATGGCGGGACATTTCGTTATTCCGTTCTTCTTCCTGATGGGGCGGACCGTGAAGCGGAAGGGAGCGACGCTGGCCGTAGGCGGCGCGTGGCTCCTCGGCATGCACTTCGTCGATCTGTACCTGGCAAGTCATGCCGACGCTACATCCCGAGGGGCTCCGTCCGTCGCTTCTTGACGTTGCCGCGCTTCTCGCCGTCGGCGGATGCTTCGTGGCGGCGGCGAGCTGGCTGATGCGACGGCAGGCGCTCGTTCCGCTGCGCGACCCGAGGCTCGCCGAATCGCTGGCGTTCGAGAACGTCTGAAGGCGGATCGGCTGTGCTGTAAGTGGGCCGAGGCTGTGTCAGGGTTGCACAAACAATAAGGCCCGGTGTAGAGTCGGCCCAAAGTAGGATCGGCGGAAGGCAGCGTCGACGAGTCCACGGGGAGACGAGGTTTGCGATAGCGGATCACGGATAACTGATAACTAAGGAGCAGAGCATGCGCCGGACAGGGAACAGGTTGTGGCTGGCGGCTAGTGTGGTTGCGGTGTCGTTCTGGCCGGGCGTCGCGTTCGCGGCCTCGACCATAAGCGGAACCGTCACCTTCGATGGGAAAGTCCCCGCCCTCAAGCCGCTCGCCATGGACGCCGACCCCGCGTGCGCAAAGAAGCACTCGGCTCCCGTGCCCAACGAGATGCTGACCCTCGGCAGTGGCAACACGATGGGGAGCATCATGGTTTGGGTCTCGAAGGGGCTCCCGTCCGGGAAGACCTTTCCTGTTCCCAAGACTCCGGTGGTTCTCGATCAGAACGGCTGTCAGTACAAGCCGCACGTGATGGGGATCATGGTGGGTCAGGCCTACAAAATCCTCAACTCCGACGGCATCCTCCACAACGTCCACACGCTTCCCAAGATCAACAAGGCCTTCAACCGGGCGATGCCTGCGACGCTCAAGGAAGCGACCACGACGTTCGACAAGGAAGAGGCGATCTTCCACATCAAGTGCGACGTCCACCCATGGATGAGCGCCTACATCGCCGTCTTCACCCATCCTTTCTTCTCGGTGACGGGCACGGATGGGAAGTTCACGATCTCTGGCCTCGACCCTGGGACCTACGAGATCACCGCCTGGCACGAGAAGCTGGGGACGCAGACAGCGTCGGTCACGGTGGGCGCCACCGATACGAAGACCCAGAACTTCAAGTTCACCGTCCCTGCCGCGAAGTAGCGATCCGGAGAACAGCCGCATGACTGATCCAGCAGCTGTCGCACCGAAGCCGCACGTCGCGCACGAAGCCCATCACGAGGAGCTCGGCTTCTGGCGCAAGTACGTCTTCTCGACCGACCACAAGGTCATCGGCATCCAGTACGCGATCACCGGCCTCCTGTTTCTGCTCTTCGGCTTTTCGCTGATGATGCTGATGCGCTGGCAGCTCGCCTACCCCGAAACCGCGCTGCCGCTCATCGCCAACCTCCTCGGCGAGGCGCGCATGCCGGGCGGGACGATGCTCCCTGAGTTCTACAACGAGCTCGGGGCGATGCACGGCACAATCATGGTCTTCATGGGGGTGGTCCCCCTCGCCGTCGGAGGATTCGGGAACTTCGTCGTCCCGCTCCAGATTGGAGCCCAGGACATGGCGTTCCCGAGGCTGAACATGGCGAGCTACTGGTTCTTCTTCCTCGGCGGCGTCACCATGCTGGGCAGCTTTTTCGTTCCCGGCGGGGCCGCGCAGTCCGGGTGGACGTCCTACGTGCCGCTCGCCGACCTCGCTGGCACTGGCCAGACGTGGTGGCTCATCGGGATGATCTTCTTGATCACGTCGTCGCTCCTCGGCGCGATCAATTTCATCACGACCATCATCCAGCTCCGCGCCAAGGGGCTCACGTTCATGCGATTCCCCTTCTTCGTGTGGACGCAGTTCGTCACGGCCTTCCTCCTGCTCCTGGCCTTCCCGCCGCTCGAGGCCGCGGGAGTCATGCAGCTGATGGATCGTCTGGCCGGCACGAGCTTCTTCCTCCCGAGCGGCCTCGTCGTCAGCGGCCAGGTCGTCAACGTGGCCGGCGGAGGCAACCCGCTCCTCTGGCAGCACCTGTTCTGGTTCCTGGCGCACCCGGAGGTCTACGTCCTGATCCTTCCCGCGATGGGAATCGTGGCAGAGATCATCGCGAACAACACGCGGAAGCCCCTGTGGGGCTACCGTTCGATGGTCTACTCGCTCGTTTTCCTCGGCTTCATGTCGTTCATCGTCTGGGCGCACCACATGTTCATGACCGGCATGGGGACGACGATGGCGGCGTTCTTCCAGACGACCACGATGATCATCTCGATCCCATCGGTCGTGATCCTCACGGCCCTGATCATCTCGCTCTGGGGCGGATCGATACGCTTCAATACGCCGATGCTCTTCGCGACGGGCTTTCTCCCGATGTTCGGCATCGGCGGGCTCACGGGACTTCCGCTGGCCTTCAACATCGCGGACATCCCGCTGCACGACACCTACTACGTCATCGGCCACTTCCACTACGTCGTCGCTCCAGGGACGATCTTCGCCCTCTTCGCGGGGGTCTATTACTGGTTCCCGAAGGCAACCGGGCGGAAGATGAACGAGACGCTTGGCAAGATCCATTTCGTCGGCTCGTTCGTCTGCATGAACGTCGTCTTCATGCCGATGTTCCTCATGGGACTGGCGGGCGTCTCGCGGCGACTGTTCGACGGTGGGGCGACCTACGATTTTGCGCAGCCGGTTCTCCACTGGAACGTCGTGTCCTCCTGGGGCGCGTGGATCATGGCGATCTTCCAGATTCCCTTCATCTTCAATTTCTTCTGGAGCATCTGGAAGGGGGAGAAGGTCGGGGATAACCCGTGGCAGGCCACGACGATCGAGTGGGCGGCTCCCTCGCCTCCGCCGCACGGTAATTTCGCCGTGGCTCCGGAAGCGCACCGCGGGCCCTACGAGTACAGCGTTCCAGGCGCGGCCAAGGACTTCCTGCCGCAGCACGAGGCCTGATCGACATGGACATTCCATACACCGTAGAGGTGCGCCGGGACACCGGCCTCACCAACGGCAAGATCGGGATCTGGCTCTTCCTCGCCTCCGAGGTCATGCTGTTCGGGGCCCTGTTCGCGAGCTACATCCTGATCCGGACGGGGTCGCCGAGCTGGCCGCGGGGAGACACGATTCTGAACGTCCCGCTCGCCACGTTCAACACGATCGTCCTGATTCTGTCCTCCGTCACGATGGTCATGGCCTGGGCGTCGCTGATGCGTCGCCGCTTCGGGACCTATCGGATGTACATGGGGGCGACGATCCTGCTCGGGGGCGTGTTTCTCGTGGTCAAGTACTTCGAATACACCGCCAAGTTCGAGCACCATCTCTATCCCAGCACCAACAACTTCCTCGCTATCTACTTCACCCTGACCGGGCTGCACATGCTCCACGTCATGGGCGGGATGGCGGTGAACGCCTATTTCTGGGGCCCCGGCGCGAAGCAGTGGAAGACGAACCCGGAGTGGTTCACCAACCGGGTCGAGCACTCGGGCCTCTTCTGGCATTTCGTGGATCTGGTCTGGATCTTCCTGTTTCCGACCCTCTACCTTCTGTAGGCAGCATTCATGACGACCGACCACGCGGCTGACATCGACAGACACGTCAAGGTCTACATCACGGTCTTCGTCGCGCTGATGGTCCTGACGATCGTCACCGTGGCGATCTCCCGGCTCCACCTTTCCGTGCCGATTGCCGTGACGGTGGCGCTTCTCGTCGCGACCATCAAGGGATCGCTGGTGGCGTGCTACTTCATGCACCTGATCTCCGAGAAGAAGCTGATCTACGCGGTCCTCGGGCTGACCGTTGCCTTCTTCGTCGCGCTGCTGGCGCTTCCCGTCCTCACCGTGCACAACGGCTACTGGATTCACGAACCACCGAGCGAGGCGCATAGCGCACCAGCCACGAGTCCACATCAATGAACCTCAGGTTGGTCCACGCGCTGCTGATCCTTCTCTCCGCGGCCCTCGCGGTGCTGTTCGGGGTCTGGTGCCTGGGCCAGTACGGGCGGGATCACGGCGATGGCGAGCCTGCTCGGCGGCCGTCGCGGCCTTCGCCGTGTCGTTCGGCCTGGTCGTCTACGATTCGTGGTTCCTGCGCAAGACGAGGACACTGCGATGAAAGCAAGAACGGGGATCCTAGCGGGCTCTCACGACGGCTGCGGCCGTCATCATCGGCGGAAGCTCGACCGTCCTCGCCTGCCCGGTGTGCTTCGGGGCGGAGGAGACCTCGATGGTCGACGGGACGAGGCTCGGCATCCTCGTGATGCTGACCATCACGTTTGCGGTCCAGGGCGGGTTCCTGGGCTTCTTTCTCTATCTCCGCAAGCGCGCGAAACGCATCGCGGACATCGAGCTCGACACCGAATGGTCGGAGCTCCAAAGGTAGCCGAGAACAATCATGACTGAATGGCTCGGACTCCCGCCGCTCGCCTCGGCTCACGGCGGACAGATCGACAACATGATCGGCTGGACGCACGTGTTCATGCTCATCCTGTTCGTCGGCTGGGGAGGCTTCTTCCTCTACTGCCTGTTCCGCTTCCGGCAATCGCGGAATCCGGTGGCGGACTATGCCGGGGTCAAGTCGCACAGGTCGACCTATCTCGAGGTCGGCGTGGCGGTGGTCGAAGCGGTTCTCCTGTTCGGATTCGCGATCCCGTTGTGGGCGGCGAGGGTCGATCGCAGGCCCCCGGACAGCGAAGCGCTGGTTGTTCAGGTCACCGCCGAGCAGTTCGCCTGGAACGTTCACTATCCCGGGCCCGACAGGGTATTCGGCCGCACGGACATCAAGCTGCTCGACCTCCAGGCGAACCCCCTGGGACTCGATCGCTCCGATCCTGCCGCGAAAGACGACGTCACGACTCTCAATCAGCTCTATCTCCCGGTGAACAAGCCGATCATCGTCAGGCTCAGGAGCAAGGACGTCATCCACAGCTTCGGCGTGCCCGAGCTTCGCGTGAAGCAGGATGCCGTGCCCGGCCTCACGATCCCCATCTGGTTCGTCCCCACCGTCACGACCGAGGAGATGCGGACCCGGATGGGGAAGCCCGAGTTTCAGTACCAGATTGCCTGCGCGCAGCTCTGTGGTTTGGGCCATGCCCGGATGCGGGGATTCGTCACTGTCCAGACCGCCGAGGAGTTCCAGAAGTGGATGGATGACAGGATCAAGGAAGTGGCTGAGGCCGCAGCGGACCCGTTCAAATGAGCGATCAGCTCTTAGCCGGCTAATCAGGCCTCTACAGCGAGCTGCAGCTATCGAACCGTCGCACGGCTTGACGCCGTTCCATCTGGTAGCTGACGAGCTGATAGCTGAGCAGCTACGCCTCCGAACATCTTCGGCGTCGGCATCCGCGCGCGGATGCGCTCGAGCTCTTCGACGGTCACGCGGTCGAGGCCGCCCTTGCGGCACGACTCCTCGACGGCCCTGACGACCATGCCCCGGACGAACGCCGGGATCTTCTTCATGCGCGCGGCGGCCGCATCGTCCCACGCGATCGTCGTCGTCGATTCGGCGCCGTATTGGATTGCGGAAGTCCCGGACCCGGACGCGACGGCTCTGGATGGCGAGCAGGGGAGAGCCGGCAAACTTGCCGGGGGTGTGGGTGCAGAGGGGATCTTCGGCCATCAGATCGCCGGTCATCCCGTAGGCCCGGGCGCGGCAGCCCCCGCAGTGGCCGTTCATCTCGCACTCGCCGCATCGCCCGCCGAGCGAGGTGCGGCGGCGAATGTCGGTGAACAGCTCCGAGGACGTCCAGAGGTCCGCGAGACTCGAGCTGCGAAGAGTCCCCGCGAAGACCGGGAGGTAGGGGCAAGGCGTGACATCTCCGTTCGGACGTATCCCCATGTAGTGCGTCCCCGCCGGGCACCCGCCGGCCCCTCCGGAGTAGGTCCTGATCGGAGATGAACCGGCCACGAGGACCTGCCCTGAGCCACGTCGGAGGGCCTGCCCTGAGCCGCGTCGAGGGCGCCTTCGCCGATTCGGCTCCGCTGGGATCGGATCGGCCTGCGCGCCGGCATTCTCCAGAACGGTCTTGATGTAGTGCGGAGCGCACTTCGCGTTCACGAGCATCCGGCGGTCGTACTTCCTCTGGATTCGGTAGAGCGAGGCGAGCACCTCGTCGTACTGCGCGGGGGTGATGTCCGACACGAACTGCCCGCGCCCCGTCGGCACCAGGAAGTAGAGGTTCCAGACCTTGGCGGCGAGGCGATCGTGCGCGAAGTCGGCGATCGCTTCGAGCTCGCCGAGATTGTGCGAGCCCGCGGTCGTCTGCACGATGAAGGGGAGTCCGGTCCGGTCCAGGATCTCCGCTCCCTCCACCGTGTTTCGCCAGGCGCCCCGCACCTTCCTGAAGCGGTCGTGACGATCGGGATCGAGCGCATCGAGAGAAAGCGAGAGCCCCCGCGCTCCGGCCTCCGCCAGGCGCCGCGCCACGTTCTCGGTGATGCGCACGCCGTTGGTGCCGACGACGACCCAGAGTTCACGCTCCGCCGCGCGCTGGACAATCTCGAGGATGTCGCGCCGCAAGAGCGGCTCGCCGCCCGTCAGGATCGTCACGCATTCAGGCGCGAACGCGGCGATTTCGTCGATGACCCTGAAGCACTCCTCGGTGCCGAGCTCGCTCCGATCGGCGAAGTTCTCCGTGCCGACCTGAGGCGTGCCGCCGGCGTCGAGATAGCAGTGCTCGCAGGCGAGGTTGCAGCGGTAGGTGAGGTTCCAGGAGACGACGTAGGGTCGGGCGAATGGGTTCATCGCGTCGGGGCTCGGGGTTCGGGATTCGGTCGGGCCTCACATGCCGAAAAACTCGCGGGCCGCGTCGAGCATCTTCTCGTCCACTTCCAGTGCCCCCTTCTCGCGAGCGAATCTCTCGATGCCGGTCCGCGCCATGGGGCGGACGAACTCGGGGATGTTCGCGAGCCGCGCTTCGGCGGCGGCAGTCCACCGGACCGGGATTGGTTCTGCGCGTCCCGCACCCTCGACTGTTCCTTCCATGCCAGGAATCATCGCGGGGAACGGGCACTTGGAACTCGCGCCGCTCGACGCGCCCGCCTCCGCTGAAGCTCGGCGGGGCCGATCCGCACGCCGAGTGACTGGACGACCTGTGTTTCGTACGCATTGGTCAGCATCGCCATCTCGTAGCCGCACTCAGGACAGGAGTAGACGACCGAGAGCGAGCCGCGCTCGGGCGGGCCGACGGTTTGCAGCTTCATCGGGCTGTCGCAGGGGACGCAGAGGAACTTCATCGGTTGGCTCCCTGGCTTGTCGATTCGAGGCTGTCCAGAAGTTGCTGCGCGACATGCTCCAGGGCCTGGCCAACGGGTGTTTCGGGCAGATCCGCGAGAGGGATTCCCCGATCGCAGTGCCGGGCGAGCTCGGGATCGAATGGGACGGTCCCGAGGCAGGGGATCTCCAGGCCCGATGGTTCGGCTGAGACGCCCGAGGATTCGGGTGAATCAAAGAGCGGCTTGATGGCGTTGCAGTCGCGGCAGTAGTAGCCGCTCATGTTCTCGACGTAACCGAGGAGGCGATTGGGTCCCTTCGACAGGGCTGCCACCGAGCGCGCGACCACGCCCCGCGCCACTTCGGAAGGGATCGTCACGAGCAGGAACGAGGTCCGCGGCCCGAGAAAATCGGCGTACTGCACGGTCCGCTCGGCTCCCGGCGGCAGATCGAACATCAGCAGATCGAGCGTTCCCCACTCGAAGGACCCGAGGATCTCGCCGAGGAGAGCGAACTCCCTCGTGGCGCGCCACGTCTGAGACTCTCCTTGCGCGGCGCTCTCGAACTCGAGTGCCTCCGACTCCGGGACAAGTGAGCCCATCGAGAAAACCCCGATCCCGTTCTTGGTTCGCGGGAGCGCGACCTTGTCGCTGCCGGGAACGAACAGCGCCCCCTGGACACCTGCCATGCGCGCCTGGGAGGGGCCGTTGAAGTCCGCGTCGAGGATCGCAATCCGGAGCCCCCGGGCGCGCAGAGCGCCCGCGAGATGCAGCGTCAAGGTGCTCTTGCCGACTCCCCCCTTGCCGGAGCCCACGGCGACGAGATGACGCACGCCGGCGAGCCCGTCGGTGATGCGGGTGCGCTGTTCGGCAACCTGCTCGAGGACTCGGGAGCCTCCGTCGCCGACGATGTCGTGGTAGCGCTTCACCTTACTGAGGCTCCGAGGTTCGATAGCTTACACTACTATGCCGAGCGCTTGACCAAGATGTATCCGCCGCCCTGTCCAGGATCCGGCGCGTCCGCAGATCGCTTTGGCGTCGCGTCGCGAACCGTCGAGACTGACCTCCATCAGATGGCCTCCAACTGGGTCGCATAAGGTCTCCTTGCGCCGTCCAGACTGGGGCGTCAACCCCTTACGCGCTATCCGCGGCGAAAGCGGCCCATGACCAACTTCGCCCCAAGACTTGCCGTCGCCGCTTGACAACACCAGAATGGTGGGCGTGACCTCCGTCACACGCGCGATTGGTCCGGCCGCGATCGCACTCGCGCTCACCACACCGGGGTTCGCCGAACCGTGCCCTCCACTGCACATCCGCAATCCCGGCGGCAACTACATCGTTCCCGGAGTCAAGGGAGACATCCCCTACTCCGGCGATCGTGCGCTCGACGCCTACGTGCAGCAGGGCCCCGGCCGACGCCCGGCTGTCGTCGTGATTCACGGCGGCACGTGGTCGTCCGGCAGCCGTGTCGCGCACGTGGGACAGCTGCTCGACGTGCTGACACAGGCGGGTTATCACTGGTTCTCGGTGGACTATCGCCTCGGCGGGTTGCCACGCTTCGAAGAAGCGCTTGCCGATCTCCGCGCCGCGCTGGCCTTCATCCGTTGTCGTGCCCGTGAGCTCGGCATCGATCCCAATCGGCTCGTGCTGCTCGGCGAGGATTCTGGCGCACACCTGGCGGCTCTATTGGCCGCCGAGCGCCCTCCGGGCGTCATTGGGGCCGTGCTCGTTGGCGGATTCTACGACCTCACCACAACACCCGCTGTCTCGAAAGACCATGATGCCGCGCTGCTCGCGCGCGCGTCTCCCAACACACGCGTTGTCCCGGCGATGCCGCCGCTCCTCGTGGTGCACGGGAGCGCGGACGGCGAAGCGCCCATCGATCAGGCGCGGCGGTACTGCGATGCCGTAGTGCGGCCAAAGGGGCGCTGCCGGCTTCTCGAAGTCGAGGGCGCCAGTCATCGCAGCGAGAACTGGTGGCCGAGTCAGTGGGGCTATAAACGCGAGATCGTCGCGTGGCTCTCAACTCTCTCTGCCGCTCCCGCCGGGGCCCTATCGGCCGCACCCGACAACGACTCTCCTGAAGGACGTCGTCTACAGCAAGTCCGCGAACCTGAAGCTGGACGCCTTCGTTCCGCGTGCGAGCACGCCTGTTCCCGCAGTCATTCTCGTGCACGGCGGTGGCTGGGAAGCTGGCGACAAGACGACGTATGTCACGCCGCTCTTCGAGCCGCTCGCGCGCGCCGGCCTGGCGTGGTTTTCAATCGACTATCGGCTCACGCCAGCATCGGCACACCAGGATCAGCTCGCTGATGTGCGTCAGGCGATCCGTTTCGTTCGCGACGAGCATGCGCGCTTCAACATCGATCCCACCCGCATCGTCCTCGTGGGAGAGTCCGCCAGCGGCCAGATCGTGTCGCAAATCGCGACCGAGGACTCGTCGCTGGCCGGCGTGATTTCGTTCTACGGCGTGTACGACTTGCTCTCGATGGTGACTGACACGTCGCCCCGATCGCTGCTCGTGCGGTTGTTCGGCCGCCACATTCTGGATGAGGACTCGCGAGCGCTCCTGCGCCAGTACTCGCCGCTGTATCAGGCCCACAAGGGCATGCCGCCGCTGCTCCTGGTCAACGGCACGGGAGAGCGGTTGTGGGCCCAGGCAGAAGTGTTCGCGCGGCGACTCACCGAGCTTGGGGCCAGGCACGACGTGATCGCGCTCGAGGGAGCGCCTCACGGACTGGAGAACTGGGAAGGACACCCGGAGTGGACTGACGTACAAGCCGCGCGTGGTGGAGTGGATCCGGCAGGTGGTCAGGTTCCCTTCAACGAGCTCAGATAAGTGACGATGTCAGCCACCTGCTGGTTCGTCAGCTTGCCTTCAGCGGAAGAAGCCGGCCTCCGCCCTTGCGGCGTAAAGTCGATGCCCGTTGGCGGCGCGGAAACCGAGCGTCTCCAGGAGCTCCTTCGAGATCTCCGCCACGTGAACCTCTAGTGTCACGCGGGCTTTGGCATGTCCCAGATAGGAAGGTTCCCAGCTGTCGAGGTTAGGCCTGGTGGTTGACAGCGCCACAAA
>CAWCQI010000003.1:0-35912 GCA_963797625.1 uncultured Acidobacteriota bacterium | reverse complement strand
GGCTCCAGATACTGGCCGAACCAGCCGTTTGGCGCATACAGGCTGGTCAGCGTGATGCCCGCGACGGCCGTCGGCAGGGCGAACGGAAGATCGATCATCGCATCGACGATGCGGCGGCCTGGAAAGTCATACCTGACGAGCACCCACGCCACGATGATCCCGAGCACGCCATTGACGCACGCGGCAACGAACGAGGCGCCGATCGTCAGCCGATAGGACGCGATCACTCGCGGATCGCGGACGGTCGTCCAGAAAAAGTCCCAGCCGTCGCTGAACGACTTGATCGGCAGCGTCAGCAGCGGCACGAGCACGATCGCCGCCAGGTACAGCACGGTGAACGCCATCGTGAGCCGGAATCCCGGCAGGCTCGAGCGTCGCGAAGCATGGATCGTCAATCGGCGTCCTCCACGCACGACCGCTACTTTGTACCCGGCTGATAAATCTGATCGAAGATGGCGCCGCTCGCGAAGTGCGTCTTGCTGGCCGCTTGCCACCCGCCGAACGCGTCCCCGATGGTAAACAGCTTGAGCTCGGCGAACGACGCTCGATATTTCTTGAGGACGTTGGGATCGCGCGGCCTGTAGTGATGCTTGGCCGCGAGCTCCTGGCCTTCCGGGCTGGCGAGGTACTCCAGGTAAGCCTGCGCCACCGCCGTGGTCCCGCGCTTGTTCGTAATCCGATCGACGACTGCGACCGGCGGCTCGGCGAGGATGCTGGTCGGCGGCGCGACGATGTCGAGACGACCCTTTCGACTCGTCGACCGCGAGGTAGGCCTCGTTCTCCCAGGCCAGGAGCACGTCGCCGATGCCGCGCTGCGCGAACGTGTTGGTCGAGCCGCGGGCGCCGGCGTCGAGGACCGGCACGTTCTTGTAGAGCTGCGTGACGAACGCCCGGGCGGTCGTGTCGTTGCCTCCCGGCAGCGTCCGCGCGTAGTGCCACGCGGCAAGGTAGTTCCACTGCGCTCCGCCGGACGTCTTGGGGTTGGGCGTAATCACCTGGACGCCCGGCTTGACGAGATCGCCCCAGTCCTTGATGTTCTTCGGATTGCCCTTCCGGACCAGGAACACAATCGTCGAGGTGTAGGGCGTGCTGTTGTTCGGAAGCCGCTTCTGCCAGCCCTTGTCGGTCAGTCCGGCGTTGGCAATCGCGTCGATGTCGAACGCGAGCGCCAGCGTGACGACGTCGGCTTCGAGGCCGTCGATGACGGCGCGTGCCTGACTGCCCGAACCGCCGTGCGAGGCCCGGACCGTCACGGTCTGACCCGTCTTGTTCTTCCAGTACTTTGCAAACGCGGCGTTGAACTCCCGGTAGAGCTCCCGCGTCGGATCGTACGAGACGTTGAGGATCGTTACCGCGCCGCCCTGCGCGCGGGGCATGGCCGCTGCGGCACCGAGCGCCAGCGCCAGCACCGCCGCGCCGAGCGCCCACATTCGAGAGTGATTCGATATCGTCACGATGATCTCCGTGTATGCAAATGAAACTGCGATTACGTCAGTGATTGATCCGTCTGGTCGGTGTGATCCGTGTGATCCGTGGCCTCGGAGGTCAGAATGCGAGCTGCATCCTGAACAGAATGAGGTTTTCGTTGGCGCGCGAACTGCCCGGAAACGAAAACCGCTCGTAGGTCGCGTAGATCTTCACGTAGTTGTTCAGGAACCAGTTGGTGTCGAATGTCATCTGCTGCGCTTTCCGGCTCGAATTGGCGGTCGCGCCACCTGACGTGAACAGGTCACGATCGAGCGAGATCTCCGCATAACGCGCCGCGACCTGGACCGCGCCCCAGGTGCCGGCGGCCGGATCGAAGGGCGCCCGGGGTCGGACACCGCGATCCGACGTCGGCTCTCCCGTCAGCACGTACGATCCGGTCACGCCCCAGGCCTGGTTGGTGACGGTTCGCGCCACGCCGCCGCTGACGATGTCCATGCTGGTGCGCGCGTATTCGGCGAAGCCGCCGAAGCTCTTGGCGTAGAGGAAGACCGCCGGCGACACCCGGTTCCTTCGTCCGTCCGCCGTCGTCGTCGCCGGGAACGAGAAGTAGGTCTGACCCGCCGACGTCCGGTACGAGGGCAGCGGTCCGCTCTGATCGCCGGTCGAGCCGCCCACGTGGATGCCGAAGTTACTCAGAGGGTGCGCGGTCTTGCTCGACCTGAACGGCATGACGACCACGCGCCCGGCGAGGTCTTTGCCGTTGTTGTTGTCGACGTCGGTGATGGCGTTCGTGCCGTCCGGCGGGTTGCCGTTGAAGATGCCGCCCGCGTAGCTGAACTTGCCGCCGGCGAAGTCGCCCTGCGCTTGAAAGCCGACATCGCGATTCGGCACCAGAAGCGAGACCACCGAGCGTTCGGGAAAGATGAGATACGCGTCGCCGATCAACAGCTCATAGCCCACCGGAACCTTGTCCTTGCCGCTGCGAAGGCGAAGCTTCGGTGAGAACCGAATATCGAAGTAGGCGTCGAGGAGCACCACCGATCCGGCGAGCTCTGGCATGACCTTGAAGTCGACGTACTTCCCCACGCGCCCGGTAAACGTCGGGCGGGCCTTGCGCATGACGAACGTGTTCGTGATCGGCAGCGGGTCGTCGATCGAGAAGCGCCCGTCAACCTGGAGGACGAGGCCGATCTGCAAGCGGTTGTCGCCGTTTGGTGTCTGGATGAAGAAGCCTTCATTCCATCCCGCGACCACGGGCGGCGCCGCCGGTGCCGGTGCGGGCTGCGCCGGCGTCTGCGCGGCGACGGTGCTGGCAACCGCGCAGACGAGAAGGACGGCGCTGACGGCCGCGAGTGAGGAGGGACCACGCCGTGGCCGCCGTCTCGAACGAGTCTGGCAGTCAGGACATCATCGCGGTTGCGGCCGGTCCGGCCAGGCGACTAGACATCTTAGTCTATAGTCATAGTAGACTAATAGCCATGCTGTCAAGAAAGTCGAAGTACGGTCTCAAGGCGCTACTGCTGCTGGCCAACAACGCCGGCGACCAACCCGTGCTGATTGCCGATCTGGCCGCCCGCGACGCCATGCCGAGGAAGTTTCTCGAGGCGATCCTCCTCGACCTCAAACGGCACGGGTTGGTGGAGAGCAGAAAAGGGAAGGGCGGAGGCTATTTCCTGCGGCGCCGGCCGGACAGCATTACTGTCGGTGAAGTAATTCGCATCCTCGAGGGGCCGCTGGCGCTGGTCCCGTGCGTCAGCCGGACCGCTTATATGAAATGCGTCGAGTGCGTCGACGAACGCACGTGTGGCGTCCGGCTGGCGATGAAAGACGTGCGTGACGCGACCGCCAGGATCCTCGATCACTTGACGCTTGGCGACGTCAATCGGCGGGTGCGGCCAGCGCCGCGCCGGCGCCGCCGGCGCCTCGTAACCACAGGTCGGTGTGTCGCGACGTCGATCGTCATCGCGCCCGAAATCCTTTCCACTCGATGCCGAGCTTCCGCATGCGTGAGCGCAAAGTGTGCGGATTGACGCGGAGGAGCCGCGCGACCCCATGCGGTCCGTCGACGCGGCCGTGCGTGTGCAGTAGCGCCGCTTCGATGTGCCGTCGCATCACCACGTCGAGAGGCTCGATAGCGGTCGCCGAAGCCGGATTCGCGGGAGTGTCGGCCGGGCGCGTGCGCGGCCTCTGGCCGAGCGCGGCGACGACATCGAGTTCGCGCCCCTGGCCGATGAGCACCGCGCGATCCATCACCGCCGCCATCTCCCGCACGTTTCCCGGCCATCGATACTCGGCGAGCAGCCGCACATCGTCCTGCGAAATCGGCACCGCTCGAAGTCCGAACCGGTTCGCGGCCCGCTCGGCGAAGTACTCGGCGAACACGCGAATGTCGCTCGGCGGTCGCGCAGCGGCGGGATGACTATCGGATACACCGAGAGGCGGTAATACAAGTCCTCGCGGAACGCCTGCGTCTCGACCATCGCCGGGAGATCGCGATGCGTGGCGGCGACGATGCGGACCTTGACGCGGACTGCCCGCTCACCTCCGACGCGGACGACTTCACCGTCCTGCACGACGCGGAGCAGACGAACTTGCGCGGCGAGCGCGAGCTCGCCGACTTCGTCGAGGAACAGCGTGCCGCCGTCGGCCTGCTCGAACCAGCCCTTGCGCCGCGCCTGCGCGCCGGTGAAGGCGCCCGGCCTCGTGGCCGAACAGTTCCGAGTCGATCAACTCGGAGGCGATCGCGCCGCAGTTGACGCGGCGGAACGGACCGCCGCGAAACGGCGAGTGCTCGTGGATCGCGCGTGCCACGATCTCCTTGCCGGTGCCCGTTTCGCCGAAGAGCAGCACCGGGGCGTTGCTCCGCGACACTAGCCGCGCGCGCGCCATCACCGCCGCCAGTCCCGTGTCGCCGCCAATCAGACGTTCCTCGCCGGCGCGCGAGTTGCCCTCGATCAGGCTCGGCGCCTCGCTTCCGCCCAATGACCGTTGACGCTGTTTGTGTGACATATGCTAGTTAGTAGTACTTTATAAACTAGAAAAACTATCATATATCACGTAATTTGCACCGCTCAAAACATTTCGCCAGATTTGGCTCGAATTCGGTTGGTCCGTCCCATGCACTCCCATCCGGCGCATGTCTGTCTCCGTCTGTCGCCGCTGTCGTCGCCCGCGCTGTTGCCGCGGATAACCGGGCTCCGACCGATGGCTGAACTTCGCGCCTTCACCTCTCGCCGATCGGTCATCCCGACTCGAACCTGAACGCACCCTGTCGCGGCGCTACTGCCGCGTCGTCTCGCCGGCGCCCGATTGCGGGCCGGCACAAGGAGTGGAAGTTGTCGATGTCCCGCGCGTTGTTCGTCGCAGCCATTGTCACGATTGCGGCACTGAGGCCGGCCCTTGTCGCGGCGCAGAGTGCCTCCGGCACCGTTTCAGGTCACGTCCGCGACTCCTCAGGAGCGTCGGTCCCTGGCGCGCTCGTCCGGCTGATAGCAGAGCCAGCCGGCGGCACCCTCGAACGGGTGTCACGACGAGCAGGGACCGTTCAGGGCCGACGAGTTGCGGCCCGGCCGCTATCGCGTCGAGACGGTCATTGAGGGCTTCGAGACCGCGGCACGCCGAATCTCCCTCGAGCCAGGTCAGGACCTGTCGCTCGACGTCACGCTCACGCCATCCCGAGTGAGCGAAGCCGTCGTCGTGACCGCGCGGCGGGTCGAAGAGGCCGCGCAGGACGTGCCGATACCGGTGTCGGTCGTGAGCGGTGAATTCGTTGAAACGGTGGGCGCCTTTAACGTCAATCGCGTGAAGGATCTGATCCCGACGGTGCAGTTCTACTCGACCAATCCCCGCAACTCCGCGATCAACATTCGCGGTCTCGGCGCCCCGTTCGGGCTGACCAACGACGGCATCGAGCCGGGTGTCGGCCTGTACATCGACGGAGTCTTTTACGCGCGGCCCGCCGCGGCGACGCTCGACTTCCTCGACGTCGAGCGCATCGAGGTGTTGCGTGGACCGCAGGGAACGCTCTTCGGCAAGAACACGACGGCCGGCGCCATCAACGTGACGACGCGCAGCCGACCTTCACGACGCAGAGCGACTTCGAGCTCAACTACGGCAACTTCGGGTTCGTGCAGGCGAAGGCGTCGATCTCGGGTCGGCTCTTCAGCAAGGTCGCTGGACGCGTGTCGTTCTCCGGCACAGAGCGCGATGGCACCGTCGCCAACCTGGCAACCGGACGCCGTGGTCAACGATCTCGAGCAACCTGGGCGTCCGCGGCCAGGCTGCTGTTTGCGCCTTCGGACTCGGTCGCCATCCTCGCGACCGTCGATCACACCCGTCAGCGGCCCGAAGGCTACACCCAGGTCGTCGCCGGCGTCGCGCCGACGCTGCGCCCCGAACCGCCAGTACCCGCAGATCGCCGCCGATCTTGGCTACACCGCGCCCAGCTTCAATGCGTTCGATCGCGTGACCGACATCGACACGCCGCCGCGGTCCTATCAGGATCTCGGCGGCGCCTCGCTGAACGATCGACTGGAAAGTAGGCTCCGGGCTGCTCACGTCGAGCACGGCCTGGCGGTATTGGGACTGGAATCCCTCGAACGATCGGGACTTCCTCGGCTTGCCGGTGACAACGATCTCGGCCGCGCCATCGAAACAGCGTCAGTGGACGCAGGAAGTTCGCTACGCAGGGTCCTGTCGCCGCGCCTCGACTTCGTCGCCGGCGCTTCGCGTTCCGGCAGACGATCGACTCCGCGCCGTCGTTCAAGCAGGAGCAGGGCTCGGCGGCCGCGCGCTTTCTCCTGGCGCCGACGCCCGCGGCGGCGACGCCCGGCCTGCTCGACGGCTATGGCTTCGACCAGTACGTCGCCTTCGAGAACGTCAGCGCCGCGCTCTTCGGCCAGCTGACGTGGTCGGTGACCGATCGGCTGCGTCTGCTGCCCGGACTTCGCCTCAACTACGACCAGAAAGACGTCGACTTCGACCAGCACGTGTACGGCGGCCTGCAGACGACGATCCCGCGCTCGTCGCGCTGCAGCGGTCGATCCTCGCGCCGCAGTCCTACACCGCGGACGTCGATGACACCAATCTGTCGGGCCAGCTGACGCGCGGCCTACAAGCTTGACCGACGACGTCAACACCTACGCGACCTACGCCACGGGCTTCAAGTCGGTGGGCCTCAATCTCAACGGCTTGCCGACCGACGCGCTCGACCGGCCGGTGCTCTCAGCGGCAACCGTTCGACCAGAGGACGTCCGCCACGTGGAGGCCGGAGTCAAAACCAACGCCGCCCCGGGAGTGACTGCGAACCTCACGATCTACCACACCGGGTCAAGGACTTCCAGGCGCAGGTCGTCAATGCCGGCGTCGGCGTTCTGCGCGGCTATCTCGCGAACGCGGAGAAGGTGCGCGTGCGAGGCGCCGAGTTCGACGCCACCGCGCGACTCACCGCGGACCTGACGATCTATGGCGCCGTCGCCTACACCGACGGCATCTACGTCTCGTTCCCGGACGCGCCGCCGCCGCTCGAGGATACCGGCGGACCACAGGTCAAAGACATCTCGGGCTCGGTTCTGCCCGGGCATCTCGAAGTGGGCGTTTGCGTTCGGCGGCGAGTGCAGCTGTCCCTGCACATCTCGTCGGGCGTCGGGCCAGTTCTTCGCTGGCTCGACGCGAGCTATCGATCGTCGTTCTCGTCGAGCGCCAGCGTGTCGCGTTACCTCGTCGTCGCCGGCTACCCGCTGCTCAATGCCCGCCTCGGCTTCCGCTGGTCGGAAGGGTGGGCGCTCTTCCTTTGGTCACGCAACGTGCTCGACCAGAACTATTTCGAGCTCCTCACCGCCGCGCCGGGCAACACCGGTCTGTACGTCGGGCAGCCCGGCGATCGCGACGGACCGTCGGGCTGACGATTCGCGTCGGCTTTGGGAATAGCTGGTGAATGTAGTCGGCGTGACGCCTCGTCAGCCCGTATTCCTCATCCCCGCCGCGACACCGTTGATCGTGACGAGCAGCGCCCGGCGGAGCCAGGTCGTCTCGTGGGCCTGCGCGTCGCGGGCACCGCGCAACCGCCGCAGCAGCTCGACCTGCAAGAGGTTGATCGGATCGACATAGGGATTCCGCACGTCGATCGAACGGCGAAGCACGGGATTGTTGGCGAGCAGAGGCTGATGGCCTGTCACCTCGATGACGACGTCGATCGCCCGCTGCAGGCGCGCGCGGAGCATCGCGCCGAGGTCCTGCTGATCGGGGGGAACGAGGTGCCGATCGTAGTGGGCGGCGATGCCGGCATCGGCCTTGGCGAGCGCCATCTCCATCAGCTCGAGCGTCGATCGGAAGAACGGCCAGGCACGGTACATCTCGTGGCTGATCTCGCGATCCTCGTCGGTGATCGCTTCTTCGATGCCGAGCCATGACGGCAGCAGCAGCCGCGTCTGCATCCAGGCGAATTGCCATGGGATCGCGCGAAGCGCGTGCAACGCGCCCTGGCGCTCCCGGCTGCCTGGCGGGCTGCCCGGCCGGCTGACCGGCCTGCTACCAATGTGCATCGCATCGAGCTCGGCTTCGGGCGTCGCGGCGCGGAAGTAGTCGAGGAAACGCGGGTCGTCGTAGACGGTGCGGCGAAACGCGTCGCGCGCGTTTGCCGACAACCGCTCCATCGCGGCTCGCCACGCCGGCTCGACCGGCGCCGGCTCGCCGAGCGTCGCCTCGAGCGTTGCCGTCGTGTAGACCTCGAGCGTGCGCAGCGCGATTCCCGGAAGGCCGAACTTGGCCTGAATCATCTCGCCCTGCTCGGTGACTCGGAGCGTGCCGTCGATGGATCCCGGGGGCTGCGAGCGGATCGCCAGGTGTGTCGGACCGCCGCCGCGGCCGACGCTGCCGCCGCGGCCGTGGAAAAGCGTCACCGGCACGCCGTGCGCGCGGCTGGTTTCGACGATCGATTCCTGCGCCTTGTAGAGCTCCCACGCCGCGGCGAGCCGCCCGACGTCCTTCGCCGAGTCGGAGTAGCCGACCATCACTTCCAGTCGACCCTCGTTCTGCATGACGCGATCGCGGTACCACGGGATCGACAGCAGCGCATCGATCATGCCCGCGGCGGCGCGAAGGTCGCGCGCAGTCTCGAAGAGTGGAACCACCCGGCGCGGCGGCGTCACGCCGGCCTCGCGCTGCAGGAGCTCGACCGCCAGCACGTCGGACGGCTTCCCGGCCATCGTGATGATGTAGGCGCCGAGCGACTCGGGATGCACGGCCGCCATCATCCGAAACGTGTCGAGCACTTCCGCGACGCGCGCGGTCGTCGGCACTCGCGCTGGCGTCAGCTTGCGGCCCTGCGACAGCACGTTGACCAGGAAGTCGACGCGCCGTTCTTCGGTCCAGAGCCGGTATTCGCCCAGCCCGAGCGCGCGCGTGATCGCATCGACGGCCTCGGTGTGCCGCTCGGCTTCCTGACGGACGTCGAGCCGCACGAGCGTCAGCCCAAATGCCGCCATTCGGCGGAGGACGTCGGTCAGCCGGCCGTCGGCGATGATGCCGTTGCCGGTGGCGTGCAGCGAGCGGTGGCAGAGCAGGAGCGGCTCCATGAACTCCGAGACCGGCTCGAAGGTTTCCGGCTCCCAGGTGAACCCCGGCCGCCCGGCATGCTCGATCGGCGCGACCGTCCCGCCCGAGACTGGCGTGGCTCGCAGGAGCTCCTCGATCAGCCGTCGAGACGCCTCGACGCGTTGCTGGAGCGACCGCAGCAGCGCGCGGTACGGCTCGTGGGCCCCGTCGACGTGCGACAGCAGTTCCGGCGTGGCGTCCGACATCGACAGATCGAAGCGCAGCTGCTCGATCTCCTTCGCGTAGAGCGAGAGGCCCGTCCAGCGAGCCATCAGGCACGCGCTGCGCGTGACTTCCGGCGTGACGAACGGATTGCCGTCACGATCACCACCGATCCACGAGCCGAACCGGATCGGAGCGGCCTCGATCGGCAGTCCGCGGCCGGTGCTCTGACGCAGGGTGCGGTCGAGCGATCGGCAATAGAGCGGAAGGGCATCCCAGAGCGTTTCCTCGAAGACCGCCAGCGCCGACCGGACTTCGTCGAGCGGCGACGGCCGTTCCCGTCGCACTTCTTCCGTCTCCCAGGCGGCCGTGATCTCGCGACGCAGCGTCTCGATCAGCGTTTCTCGCTCGAGACACGTCACGTCGCTGTGATCGAGATCGGCCAGGGCATCGGCGATCCGACGGTACTTGTGCTGGAGCGAGCGCCGCATGATTTCGGTGGGGTGGGCCGTGACCACCAGCTCGATGCCGAGGCTGCAGACGGCGCGGTGCAGGGCATCTCTCGACACGCCGCTCGACAGAAGCCTCGGGAGCGCCTCTTCGATCGAGGCCGGCTGAGGACGGGCGCGCGGATCACGTTGATACGCCCGGCGCCGGCGAACGCGATGATGCTGTTCGGCGACGTTGGCGAGGTTCAGGAAGTGCGCGAAGCTGCGCGCGATCGGCAGCACCGATTCGACGGGCATCGCCCGCAGCTCGGCGGCGAGCGTCTCGAACCCGTCCGCCGACGACACACGGGTCCGCTTGGCGAGCGCCCGTACGCGCTCCACGCGCTCGAAGAGCGGCTGTCCTTCCTGGCGACGCAGCGTCTCGCCGAGCAGTTCGCCGAGCAAACGCACGTCGTCGCGCAACGCCCGGTGCGGGTCGACAGAGCTCTCAGCCGCGCTCGTTATCATGAGTCACCAGACGCGACGCTATAATCCAGCGTCCTGATCATGTCCACTCCACCACTTCACGCAGTCGTCGTCCAGGCCCGGGGCCACCTCATCGACTCGCAACTCCTCAACCTCATCTTTGATGCGGTCATCGAGCGAGGCGGGCAGTTCGAAGTGCTCCAGTTCGAGATCGGGCGCACGAACGACGAGTTTTCGCAAATCAAGCTCAAGGTCTCGGCGCCGACCGACGCCGGCCTGCGCCACCTCGTCGAGGAGTTGATTCCGCTTGGCTGCCACGCCGTCGAGGAACAGGACGCGCTCCTGAGAGTGGCGGACCGGGACGGATCGGTCCCCGACGATTTCTACTCGACCACCAACATGCGGACCGACGTGCGCATCGGCGGCAAATGGACGCCAGTGTCGCGCCAGCGCATGGACGCGGTGATCGTCGTCGGTGACGATGGCGCCGTGTGCCGCAAGCTGCGGGAAGTCAAAGTCGGCGACCGCGTGGTGTGCGGGCTGCACGGCCTTCGGGTCACCCCCGAGTTCCGCGATCGTGAGCGCGGCGACTTCGCGTTCATGTCGAACGAGGTGTCGTCCGAGCGCCGCGTCGAAGTCAGCGTGTCGCGGATCGCGGCGATGATCCGTCAGACCAAGGCACGCGGCGAGCGCGTCGTGTTCGTGGCCGGCCCGGTCGTCATCCACACCGGCGGTGCCGCCTACTTCATCGAGCTCATCCGTCGAGGATTTGTCGATACGCTGCTGTCGGGCAATGCCCTTGCGGTCCACGATGCCGAGCAAACCCTCTTTGGCACGTCGCTCGGCGTGGACATCGAGGCGGGCATCCCGGTGCTCGGCGGCCACCGCCATCACATGCGGGCGATCAACGCGATCAACCGCGCCGGCGGGATTCGCGGCGCCGTCGAGTCGGGCGTGCTGACGGGCGGCGTGATGTTCGAATGCGTCCGCGCCGGCGTCGATGTCGTCCTCGCCGGCAGCATCCGCGACGATGGGCCGCTCCTCGATACGATCACCGACATCAGCGCCGCGCAGGATCGTTACGCGGAGGCGCTCGCCTCGGCCGGCATGGTGATCGTGCTGTCGACGATGCTGCATGGGATCGGTGTGGGGAACATGCTCCCCGCCTGGGTACCGGTCGTGTGCGTGGATATCAACCCCGCTGTCGTCACCAAACTCGCCGACCGCGGGTCGTCGCAGACCATCGGCCTTGTCACGGACGTCGGCCTCTTCCTGCACCAGCTCGCGCGACATCTGGAGTGACGCAGGCTCAGGCTCAGGGCTCAGGGCTCAGGCAAGATCTTCGAGTAAGTGCTAGAAGGTTTTGCTTGAGCCTTGAGCCCTAGAGCCTTGAGCCCTCCTGACCGCGGATGATATCTGCCGCTCTTTCCACCGCAAACATAGAATCTCCTGTCCGCTCGCATCGGTTTTCGTCATCCCACGCCGGCTCGCTACCCTCGCCACAGGGATGGGCGCCAGCAGTTTTTCTCATAGGTCGTACATGAGCGAAACGCATGCACCCAATCGTTAAATCCCGTTTTGCTTCTGGATGGATATCGTCGATAAGAAACTGTGCAACATACGCCAGCGTCCAGCTACCAACCGGTCCCGGCGCAGGGGCTCTACGATCCGCGGCACGAGCACGACGCCTGCGGGGTCGGCTTTGTCGTCCACATCAAGGGCCAGAAGAGTCACAGCATCGTCAAGCAGGCGCTGCAGTTGCTCGTGAATCTGCTCCACCGCGGGGCGTGCGGCTGCGAGGTGAACACCGGCGACGGCGCCGGCATCCTGATGCAGATGCCGGATCGATTCCTTCGAAGAGAAACCGGCCGTCTCGGGATCAACCTGCCGCCCGAGCGCGGCTACGGGGCCGGCCTGGTGTTCCTTCCGCGCGACCCGGCGGTCCGCGAGCGGGTCGAGACGATCTTCGAGGAGATCGTCATCGACGAGGGCCAGCTCGTCCTTGGCTGGCGCGACGTGCCAACGGATGACCATGAGGTTGGTCCGAGCGCGGTCGCCGTTGAACCAGTGTTCAAGCAGATCTTCATCGGTCGCGCTCCGGGATCGCCCGCGCCTGGCGCTTCAATCGAAAGCGACGCCCAGTTCGAGCGCAAGCTCTACGTGATCCGGAAGCGAATCGAGCACGCGATCGACGCGGCCGACCTGCCGCTCGAAGAGAAGCGCTACTTCTATGTCGTCAGCCTCTCCTCGAACACGATGATTTACAAGGGAATGCTGACCGCCGACCAGATCGGGACGATGTTCCCCGACCTGACCGATCCGGCGATGGAGTCGGCGCTGGCGCTCGTGCACCAGCGATTCAGCACCAATACATTTCCGTCGTGGCCGCTCGCCCACCCCTACCGTTTTGTCGCCCACAACGGCGAGATCAATACGCTGCGCGGCAATATCAACTGGATGAAGGCGCGCGAGGCACTCCTGCGCTCCGACGTGCTCGGCCACGAGCTCGAGCGGATTCTGCCGATCATCCGCGAGGGCGGCAGCGACACGGCGATCTTCGACAACGTCCTCGAGCTGCTGGTGATGGCCGGGCGGTCGCTGCCTCACGCCGTGCTGATGATGATCCCCGAGCCGTGGCAGAACCACGAGGGGATGAGCCCCGCCCGGCGCGCGTTCTACGAGTACCACTCGTCGCTGATGGAGCCGTGGGACGGCCCGGCGTCGATCGCGTTTACCGACGGAACGGTGGTTGGCGCCGTCCTCGACCGCAACGGGCTGCGGCCCTCACGCTACTACGTGACCAAGGACGACCTGGTCGTCATGGCGTCGGAAGTGGGCGTGCTCGACATCCCCGCCGAGAACATCCTCGTCAAGGAACGGTTGCACCCGGGCAAGATTTTCCTCGTCGACACCGCGCAGGGACGAATCATCGCCGACGAGGAGATCAAGGAACAGCTCGCCGGGGAGTTTCCCTACGCCGAGTGGCTTCAACAGCACCTCATCGCGATTGAGGACGTGCCGGACGCGCCGTTCCTGCCGCCTCCCGATCACCAGACCGTGCTCAGGCGGCAGCAGGCGTTTGGCTATACGCAGGAAGACGTGTCGCTGCTTCTCGCGCACATGGCGCGGGCCGGCGAGGAGCCGCTCGGGTCGATGGGGACCGACACGCCGCTCGCGGCATTGTCGGAACGGCCGCGGCTGCTCTACGACTACTTCAAGCAGTTGTTCGCGCAAGTCACCAATCCGCCCCTCGATGCCATCCGCGAAGAACTCGTGACGTCGATGGAATCGACGGTCGGGACCCGAACGCAATCTTCTCCTGCCCGAACCGGAGTCGTGCCGGCAGATCAACATCCGCTATCCGATCATCGACAACGACCAGCTCGCCAAGCTCCGCCATATCCAGGATCACCCGCACCTCCATGGGTTCCGCTCGGTCACGCTGCCGATGATCTACGACCCGCGTGAGGGCGGCGCCGCGCTCGAGCGGGCGATGGAGCGTTTGCAGGCGCAGGCGAGCGCCGCCGTACGCGCGGGCAATACCATCCTGATTCTCTCGGACCGCGGCGTCACCGAGAAATGCGCCCCGATTCCGAGCCTGCTCGCGACCGCGGGCGTTCACCACCACCTCGTGCGCGAAGGCACGCGGACGCGTTGCGCGCTGCTCCTCGAGTCGGGCGATGCGCGTGAAGTCCATCACGTGGCGCTCCTCATCGGCTACGGCGCCGGCGCGGTCAACCCGTACCTCGCCTTCGAGACGCTCGACGACATGATCGCGCAGGGGATTGTCGATGGCGTGGCGCGCGAGAAGGCCCGGCTGAACTACATCAAGGCGCTCAACAAGGGCATCCTCAAGGTGATGTCGAAAATGGGCATCTCGACGCTGCAGAGTTATTGCGGCGCGCAGATCTTCGAGGCCATTGGCCTTGAACCAGGGTTCGTCGACCGGTATTTCACGTGGACGGCCTCGCGCATCGGCGGCGTCGGCATCGACGTCATCGCCGACGAGGTCAAGCAGCGGCACACGCGCGCGTTCCCGGCGCGGCTGCCGGCGTCGGGAGATCTCGACAGCGGCGGTGAATACCGCTGGCGGCGTGACGGCGAGTTGCACCTCTTCAACCCCGAAACCGTCCAGAAGCTGCAGCACGCGACGCGAACCGGGCAGTACTCGGTCTATCGGGAGTTCACCGAGGTCGTCAACGACCAGAGCCGGGCCCTCGGCACGCTGCGCGGCCTGCTCGATTTCAAGTCCGATCGCACACCCGTGCCGATCGATGAAGTCGAGCCGGCCGAAGCGATCCTCAAGCGCTTCGCGACCGGCGCCATGTCGTACGGCTCGATCAGCCAGGAAGCGCACGAGACGATTGCGATCGCGATGAATCGCCTGGGCGGCAAGTCGAACACTGGCGAAGGCGGCGAGGATCCGGCGCGCTACAAGCTCGATGGGAACGGCGATTCGAGGCGCAGCGCCATCAAGCAGGTGGCGTCGGCGCGATTCGGCGTCACCAGCGAATACCTCGTCAACGCCGACGACCTTCAGATCAAGATGGCGCAGGGGGCCAAGCCAGGCGAGGGCGGCCAGCTGCCAGGGCACAAGGTGTATCCCTGGATTGCCAAGGTCCGGCACTCGACGCCAGGCGTGTCGCTGATTTCACCGCCGCCGCATCACGACATCTACTCGATTGAAGACCTGGCGCAGCTGATTCACGACCTCAAGAACGCCAACCCGGTCGCGCGCGTTCACGTCAAGCTGGTCGCCGAGGTCGGCGTTGGCACTGTCGCCGCTGGCGTGTCGAAGGCGCACGCGGACGTCGTGCTGATCTCCGGTCACGACGGCGGTACCGGCGCCTCGCCGTTGACCTCGATCAAGCACGCCGGCATCCCCTGGGAGCTCGGGCTCGCCGAGACCCAGCAGGTCCTGCTCCTCAACCGCCTCCGCGATCGCATCGTCGTCCAGGTGGATGGTCAGCTCAAGACCGGCCGCGACGTGGTCATCGCCGCGCTTCTCGGCGCCGAGGAATTCGGCTTTGCGACCGCGGCGCTGGTCGTGTCGGGCTGCATCATGATGCGCGTCTGCCACCTGAACACCTGCCCGGTCGGCGTGGCCACCCAGGACCCGGAGCTCCGAAAGAAATTCACCGGCAAGCCGGAGTTCGTCGAGAACTATTTCCGCTTCGTCGCCGAGGACGTCCGGCAGTTGATGGCCCAGCTCGGATTCCGCACCATGAACGAGATGATTGGCCGGGCCGATCGGCTCGAGACCAGGCCGGCCGTCGACCACTGGAAGGCGAAGGGTGTCGATCTCTCGAAGATCCTCTATCAGCCTGAACTGGCGGATGGCGCGTCGCGTCGCGCGGTGGTCAGCCAAGACCACGGGCTCGGGCGAGCGCTCGACGTCGAGCTCATCGCTCGCGCGTCGCGAGCGCTCGACGCGGGGGACCCGGTCGACATCGATATCCCGATCCGCAACGTCAACCGCACGGTCGGCACGATGCTGGGCTATGAGATTACGCGCCGGTACGGCGGCGCCGGATTGCCCGACGATACGGTCCGGATCCAATTCACCGGCACGGCCGGCCAGAGCTTCGGCGCGTTTGTTCCTCGCGGTGTCACCATGCGTCTCGAGGGCGACTCGAACGACTACTTTGGCAAGGGCCTGTCGGGAGGCAAGCTCGTCGTGTATCCGCCGCGCCAGGCGACGTTCTCGGCCGAGGAGAACGTCATCATCGGGAACGTCGCGCTCTACGGCGCGACGAGCGGCGAGGCGTATGTCCGCGGCATTGCCGGCGAGCGGTTTGCCGTCCGCAACAGCGGCGCGCTGACCGTTGTCGAGGGCGTCGGCGATCACGCGTGCGAGTACATGACCGGCGGACGCGTGCTCGTCCTCGGCCGAACCGGGCGCAACTTCGCCGCCGGGATGAGCGGCGGCGTTGCGTATGTCTACGACCCGGACGACAACTTCCGAAGCCGCTGCAACCGCGACATGGTCGAGCTCGAACAGCTGCCCGACTCGGACGATCGCGCGGACGGCGAGCCCGACGATCTCGGGACCGTGCTGACGATGCTCAGGAATCACCGGCAGTTCACGGGAAGCGCCGTCGCGGCGGGGCTGCTGGCCGATTGGGACCGCGCCAAGAGCCAGTTCGTCAAAGTGATTCCTCGCGACTACAAGCGCGTCCTGCTGGCCGAAGCGCGCGCCCGCGCCGAGTCACGCGAGCCCGCGTTCAACGAGCTGGTGGGAGCGGTCGCCAATGGGTAAGCCCACCGGTTTCATCGAGATCAAGCGCGCGAAGCCGCAGGCCCGTCCGGTGCACGAGCGGGTCCGCGACTGGCAGGAAGTGTACCTGCCCGAGCCGGACGCGAAGATGCGGGACCAGGGCGCCAGGTGCATGGATTGCGGCATCCCGTTCTGTCATCAGGGCTGCCCCCTCGGCAACGTCATTCCCGACTGGAACGATCTGGTCTACCGGCAGCGGTGGCAGGCGGCGAGCGATCGGCTGCACGCGACGAACAACTTCCCGGAGTGGACGGGCCGGCTGTGTCCGGCGCCGTGCGAAGGCTCCTGCGTGCTCGGCATCAACGACGACCCGGTCACCATCAAGTCGATCGAGCTGTCGATTGTCGAGCACGCGTTCGACAACGGATGGATTCAGCCGCGACCGCCGGCCGTGCGAACCGGAAAGCGCGTGGCGGTCGTCGGCTCTGGTCCGGCCGGCCTCGCCGCGGCCGACGAACTCAACAAGGCCGGCCACCAGGTCACGGTTTTCGAGCGCGCCGACCGCATCGGCGGTCTGCTGCGCTACGGCATTCCCGAGTTCAAGCTCGAAAAGCGCTTCATCGACCGACGGCTGGCCATCATGTCGGCCGAAGGCGTCGAGTTCCGGACCGGCGTCGAGATCGGCATCGATTTGCCGGTCGCCGGCTTGCGCCGGCAGTTCGATGCGATCGTGCTCTGCTGCGGGACGCCATGGGCGCGGGACCTCCAGATTCCGGGTCGCGAGCTCGGCGGCGTGCACTTCGCCGTCGAATACCTGACGCAGCAGAACCGGCGGCTGGCCGGCGACCACGTCGCGCCGGCAGACATCATCTCCGCGGAGGGAAAGCGGGTCGTGATTATCGGCGGCGGCGACACCGGCGCGGACTGCCTGGGCACCGTCCACCGTCAGGGTGCCCGCTCAGTGCACCAGTTCGAGCTGCTGGAGCGGCCGCCCGATGTGCGGCACGCAGACAATCCCTGGCCGCAATGGCCCAACGTCTTCCGGACCTCGTCGGCCCATGAAGAGGGCGGCGAGCGCGTCTATGCGGTCTCGACCGAGCGGTTCCTCGGCAACGACGAGGGCCGCGTCCGCGCGCTGCAGGCGGTCAGCGTCGAGATCCGCCGCGACGGCGGACGGATGCAGGTCACGCGCGTCCCCGGCACCGAGTTCGAGCTCGAGGCGGACCTGGTGCTGCTGGCCATGGGCTTCCTCGGACCCGAGCGGGGCAGCCTGCTGTCGCAGCTGGGCGTCCGCCTGACCGAGCGCGGCAACGTCTGGCGCGACGAGGCGTGGATGACGACCGAGCCGGGCGTGTTCACCGCCGGAGACATGCAGCGAGGGCAGTCGCTCATCGTCTGGGCGATCGCCGACGGCCGCAATGCCGCGCGTTCGGTCGACAGTTTTTTGAGCGGCAAAACGTCCTGACCGTCGGCGGCGATTCTGCGCCCTGGACAACAGACGTAAATGTCTGGAGTGCAAAAAATCTCCGACAAAAATGTCGTAAAACGTTGCGCGTCAGACCCCGGTGGTTTCTGAGCGCGCAACCGGCGCGGCGGCAATGGCGTTCAAACCGGGGTAAACGGGTTCGCCGGCCCATCTGGCGTCCAACTTGCTCAGGGTCGGGGATACTCCATGGAAACCCCGGCCTCGAATCGATTGGGATTGGCAGAACCCGTGTCACGCACCGAAGGGAACAAACCGTCGCCGAGCACGGTGCTTGGCGACGCTCGTCAGGAATACATCGCCGCCGCCCGGCATGGCCGGGCCGGCCGGGAGGTCCAGGCCAGATATTCCGGCCGGATCGACGCCCTCATTCAGCAATTGGCCGAGAATGCCCGCGCCCACTCAGGCGCCGCGCTCTCGGTCTGCGCGCTCGGCGGCTATGGCCGCCGGTCGCTCTGCCTGCACTCGGACATCGATCTCGTTGATCCTGTTCGAGCACCCGATGTCGTCGAGCGACGAACGCTTCGTCGGCTCGTTGCTCCAGCCGCTCTGGGACCTCGGCCTGACCGTCGGTCAGCACGTCCGCGAGCTCCCCGAGATTGTCGACGCGGCATGCGCTCGACATGAGCAACGCCGAGTTCCTGCTGGCGCTGCTCGACGTGCGGTTCATTGCCGGCGACGAGCGGCTGTTTCAGCGGCTGGAGGGCTGGCTCCAGGGTCTTGGCGCCGACAACCGGCGGCGCCTGCTCGACGCGCTGCTGCAGCTCGTCGATGAGCGCCACGCGCCGTTCAACGACACCGTCTACCAGCTGGAGCCGGACATCAAGAGCGCTCCCGGCGGTCTGCGGGACATCGCGGCGACCCGGCACATCCGGCTGCTGAAACCGGGCGGCACCGACATCGAACTCGAGCGCGCCTCGCGGCAGCTGCATGAGGCCGAGGATTTCCTTCAGCGCATCCGCTCGATTCTGCACCTCGAAAGCGGCCGCGACGTCAACCTGCTGACCCACGAGCTGCAGGAGAAAGTCGCCGAGATGTTCGGCTGCGAGGGCCGGCAGTCGCAGCAGCGCGTCGAGGCGCTGATGGGGGAGTACTTCCGCCACGCCCGGGCGTCGGCGCGGGCGCTCGTCCGGGTCCGTCGCGCCGCCACGCCGCAAGGCGGGATGAGTGTCTCGCGCCATGTCGGGCGGCACTTCGAGATCACCGCCGAGGGCGTGCGCTTCCTGGATCTGACCCGCGCGGCATCGCGCCCGTCGCTATGGCTCGAACTCTTCCGGATCGCGCTGTCGAACGGCTGCGCCGTCTCCGAGCAGGCGCTGACCTGTATCGAGCAGAACATCGAGCGCTACGCGCCGGACGACTTCATGGCCACCGACGGCGACCGGCAGCTCGTGCGCAGCATGCTCTACCCGCGTCCCGGCCTCTATGCCCGCCTGACCGAAATGCACGACTGCGGGCTGCTCGACCGCGTGTTTCCGGAGTTCGCGCGGATTCACGGCCGCGTGATCCGCGACTTCTACCACAAATACACGGTCGACGAGCACACGCTGCTGGCGATTCGCGGCGTCGAATCGCTGTGGAACCCGGTCAATCCGAGCCAGCAGCGCTTCAACTCGATTCTGCAGGAGCTCCACACGCCCGAGCTCCTGACGCTCGCGCTGCTCTTCCACGACGTCGGCAAGTGGCGCGAGACCGAGCACGCGCAGGAAAGCGTGCAGCTCGCGCAGAGCATGCTCGACCGCCTCGAGCTGCCGACCGACGCGCGGCGGACCGTCGAATTCCTGATCCGCAATCACCTGTTGATGTCGCAGGTCGCATTCCGCCGCGACTTCGACGACCCGCACGTCGTCAAGCAGTTCGCCGACCTGATCGGCTCGGAGGAGCGGCTCAAACTGCTGTGCCTGATGACCCTCGCCGACGTCGGCGCCGTCAATCCCGACGTGCTGACGCCCTGGAAGGAAGACCTGCTCTGGCGGCTCTACGTCCACGCCTACAACCGCCTCACGCTCGGTTACGCCGACGAGCTGCTGCAGAAGGATCCGGCCGGGCTGTCAGTCGTCGTCGCCGGCCGTCCCGACGACATCAGCGAGGCCGAGCTCACCGCTTTTCTCAAGGGCCTGCCGCGCCGCTACCTGACGCTCTTCGGGCTCGCCTCCATTTACCGGCACGTGCGCCTGGCGCGCGGCATCCACAAAGACGAGGTGCACGCGTTTCTCGAGCGCCACGGCGACGTATGGGAATTGACGCTCGTCACGCTCGACAAGCCGTATCTCTTCTCGAATATCTCGGGCGTCTTGTCCTATTTCGGGATGGACATCCATCGCGGCCAGGCGATGACGACGGCCGAGGGTCTCGTCCTCGACGTGTTCCAGTTCGCCGACGAGGCCGGGTTCCTGCGGCTGAATGCCGACGCGCCCGCCGAGATCTCGCGGATGCTCGAGAGCGTCGTCGCAGGATCGATCGACGTGCCGACGTTGCTTCGCGGCAAGTTGCAGAGCCTGGTCTACCGCAACCGGCGGCACGGGCCGCCGGTCGTTCGCTTCGACAACGAGCACTCGCGCAAGTACACCGTCATGGAGCTGATTGCCGACGATGCGCCGGGGCTCCTGTATCGGACCAGCCGCGTCATCTCGGGTTGCGGGTGCGACGTCGATCTCGTGTTGATCTCGACAGAAGGCAAGAAGGCCGTTGACGTGTTGCACATCACCAAGCAGGGAAAGAAGCTCACCGAATCGGAACAGGTCTCATTAAGGGAAGGATTGGAACGCATGCTGGAGGACACACATGAAGCTCGTTAAGGCCATTGTCCGGCCGGACAAGGTCGATGAGGTCAGGGATGCGCTCGAGAAGATCAAGGTCTCGGGCATGACGGTTACCGACGTGCGGGGACATGGCCGCCAGAAAGGCCATACCGCCGTCTATCGCGGGAAGGAGTACAGCGTCACGCTGCTGCCGAAGGTCCAGATCGAAGTCGTCGTCGCCGACAACGTCGTCGAGGAAGTGATTCAGACGGTTATCAAGGCGGCGCGGACCGGAGAGATCGGCGACGGGCGTGTGTTCGTTCTGCCGGTCGACCACGGCTACAACATCCGCACCGGCGAACGGGACATGACCTAGGAGCGGGCGCGGGACAACGATGTACGAGCGAAATTCGTGGGAAACAAAAATGTAGGGTTGCTGAATGACTCGGGCAGGCGGCAGAACGAGAGGCTGCCGTTTTTGGCCCGGAAACGCCACCACCGGGTTCACGGCGGTGAGCCGGCCGGTATGGCGCTGTTCTTGATAGCACGTGGTTAGGGTCCGCGTTCGACGTTCTTGCGGCTCGGGCCCGGGTCAAGCACGTGCCGTTGCTTTCATTAGTTTTGTTCTCTTCGAGGTGAGGATATGAACCAAGCCGATACTGCATGGATGTTAATCGCGACGGCGCTCGTGCTGCTGATGACGCCCGCGCTCGCGTTCTTCTACGGAGGGCTGGTCCGCTCCAAGAACGCCCTCAACACGATGATGATGAGTTTCATCTCGCTCGGATTCGTGGGCGTGCTCTGGGCCGTCATCGGTTACTCATTGGCGTTTGCGCCTGGCAACAACTGGATCGGCGACACCTCGAAGCTGTTTCTGAACGGCGTCGGGCTCGCCGAGCAGGGGACGATCCCGCAGTACCTGTTCATGTGCTTCCAGGGCACCTTCGCGATCATCACGGCGGCGCTCATCTCCGGTGCCATCGTCGAGCGGATGCGCTTCTCCGCTTACGTCGTGTTCATCACCCTGTGGGCGCTGCTGGTTTATAGCCCGCTCTGCCACTGGGTCTGGGGTGGCGGCTGGCTGGCGGACATGGGCGCGCTCGACTTCGCCGGCGGCACGGTCGTGCACGTGAACGCCGGTGCGGCCGCGCTCGTCGCCGCGCTCGTCGTCGGCAAACGGAAGGACTATCCCGGCTCGGGCCTGCTCCCGCATAACGTGCCGTTCACGCTGCTTGGCGCCGGCCTGCTGTGGTTCGGGTGGTTCGGCTTCAACGCCGGCAGCGCGCTCGCGGCCAACGGCATCGCAGCGCTCGCGTTCACGACCACGATGCTCGCTCCGGCTGGAACGCTCGTCGTGTGGACCATCCTCGACCTGATTCGTCAGCAGAAGTCGACGGCGGTCGGCGCCGCGACCGCGATCGTCGTTGGACTCGTCGCCATTACGCCGGCGGCCGGCTTCGTCGGTCCGATGAGCGCGATCGCGCTTGGCGCCATCGCGGCGATCCCGAGCTACTTCGCGCTGGTGATCCGCGCCAAGACGAGCCTCGACGACTCGCTCGACGTCGTCGCGGCTCACGGCGTTGGCGGGACGGTCGGCGCCATCCTGACCGGCGTCTTCGCTCAGAAAGGCCTCAACGGCGTCGCCGACGGGTTGCTGTTCGGGAATCCCGGGCAGGTCTGGATTCAGATGGTCGCCGTCGCCGCGGCGATCGTCTACAGCGGCGGCATGAGCTTCGTGCTGCTGAAGCTGATCGGACTGGTGCTGCCGCTGCGCGCCGACGCCGCCGACGAGACCGCCGGCCTCGACGTCACGCAGCACGGCGAGGAGGCCTACATCCACGAGCGTGGCATGACTCCGACATCGACCGATTTCCGTCCGACGGGCGGAGGGTCGTACGCAGGCTCCCCGGTGAGGGTTTCCTGATTCGGCGGGGACACTCAACGGTTGAGTGTCCCCGACATCCGGCTGAGGGTTTGGGAGGACCCGAGGCCACTAGCACTCATTTCGCGGCGCCCTTCGGGGCGCCGCCCTTCAACTTCTCGAGGTGACTGATGACCGAGTTCAGGATTCGTGTGTCCAAAAGGGCCCCAGGAGTCGCGCTGGCTGGCGCGTTGCTGCTCTTCATGATGTCAGGCGGCGCGTCGGCGCAGACGCAGCCGCCACCGCCACAGCCACCACCACCGAAACCAGCACCACCAGCGCCACCACCGCCACCGGAACCCGCCGATCCCAATACCGGCGCGCTGACGTTCACGGGTGGGCTCGACGTGCCGACCAAGTATGTGTTCCGCGGCATCGTCCAGGAGGCCGACTCCAAGCTGACGCTGTTTCCATACGGCGATCTCGGCATCGCGTTCTACTCGGGCGAGGGCGGCCTCAAGAGCGCGTCGGTGAATTTTGGCGTGTGGAATGCCTTGCTGACGGGGTCGTCGGGTCTCGATGGTCCGGAAGACAAGCTGCACTACGAGGAGGATTTCTACGCCACGCTCAACCTCGGGTTCGGTGGCGGGTTCTCACTCGGCACGACCTACACCGCCTATACCAGCCCGAACGGCATGTTCGGCACGGTGCAGGAGCTGATGTTCAAGGCTTCCCAGGCCAGCAAGTTTGCGCCGTACGCCATCCTGGCGTTCGAGCTGTCCGGGCAGGCGGACGGCGGGTCGGGCGAGGGTGTCTACCTCGAGCTCGGCGCGGCCCCGAGCTGGCCGCTCGCCGGTGGAAAGGTCACCTTCGCAGTGCCCGTGAAGTTCGGATTCAGCCTGAGCGACTACTACGAGGATCCCGAGACCGGAGAGGACAGCAAGTTCGGTTATTTCCAGGTCGGGGGGCTCTTCACGCTCCCGTTTACCAGCCCGACGAGCAAGTACGGGGCGTGGAACCTCCACGGCGGGGTGGACTTCTACGCCTTCGGCGATACGACGCAGTACTTCAACAACGGGGACGGCCAGAAGTTCGTCGCCTCGTTTGGCATCGGCGTTGTCTATTGATTTGATGCGTATTCGTGCATGGCTGGGCTGGCGCCCTTGACAGGCCGTCAGCCTAGCCAGTACCCTGCCCTTGTGAAGTCCCTGAGCTTGACCTGCGCCTGTTGTCGCCCGGAAACCCCGGGAGGCCGCCGAGGCCATGGTCTTGCTATGACTGGTGACGACACGACGCTGACGATGTAGGCCAGCGGTCATCATAAGAGACCCCAAAGCCCGGCAGGCCCCATGGCCTTCCGGGCTTTTTGTTTTTGGGGTCAGGCCGTGAGACGGCTCAAGTCTCAGGGCTCAGGGCTCAAGCAAGGTCTTCGAGTAAGAGTTCAAGATCTTGCCTGAGCCTTGAGCCTTGAGCCCTGAGCCGATTCCCCGCCTGACCCCCAGGAGCTAGATGGCGGTTTTCCCTGTGTTCCTCAAGCTCGAAGGGCGGCGGGTCCTGGTCGTTGGGGCCGGACCGGTCGCGGCCAGCAAGCTGCGCCCGCTCGTCGACGCGGGGGCGCGGGTGACGGTCGTGGCGCCTCGAGTCCTTCGGGAGATCGACGAGATTGCGGCCATGGCTTCGAGAATTGAGATCGTCCGACGCCCGTTCGAGCCAGGCGACGTCGACGGCGTGTGGTACGTCGTCGCGGCGGCACCGCCGGAGGTCAACCGCGCGGTTGCTCAGGCCGCCGAATCGAAGTGTCTTTTCGTGAACGCGGTGGACGACCTCGAGAGCGCGAGCGCTTATGCCGGAGCCATCGTCCAGAAGGCGGGCGTGACGATCGCGCTGTCGACCGACGGGGAAGCGCCGGCGCTCGCAGGACTCGTCCGCGAGGCGCTCGAGGCATTGCTGCCAGACGAGCTCGACCGGTGGATGGCGTGCGCGCAGTCGGCCCGGCGCGAATGGCTCGCGCAGGGCGTGCCGATGCCCGAGCGGCGTCCGCTGCTGCTGCAGGCGCTCAACGAGCTGTACGAGCGGAAGCGGACCACGGACGACACGGAGAACACGGCTAAGGAGAGAGGCGCGGCGGAAGCGGCAACTCTGGATCGGCTGCAGACATTATGACGAGACGATCCGCCGAACGAGGTTTCGTGTCGCTCGTGGGCGCCGGACCGGGCGATCCCGACCTGCTGACCCGGAAGGCCGCGGATCGGCTCGCCGACGCCGACCTGGTGCTCTACGACGCGCTCGTTGATCCGGCCACGCTCGCGCTGGCGCCGATCGCGCAGCGGGTGTTCGTGGGCAAGCGCGCCGGCCGGCCGCAAGTCCGCCAGGAGTTCATTCACTGGCTGATGATCCGCGCCGCCCGCGCCGGCAAGAAGGTCGTGAGGCTGAAGGGCGGGGACCCCTTCGTGTTCGGGCGTGGCGGCGAAGAAGGACTCGCGCTCGCCGCTGCCGGGATTTCGTTCGAGGTCGTGCCTGGCGTCAGCTCGGCGACCGCCGCGGCCGCGCTCGCGGGCATTCCCGTCACGCACCGCGGCGTCGCGTCCGGGTTCGTGGTCGTGTCCGGTCACGCCGATGACGCGTATCGACCGATTCTCGAAAGCCTCGCGCCGCACAGCGCGACCGTAGTGGTGATGATGGGGCTGGGGCGGATCGAGCACATTGCCGAACTGCTCCTCGGCCGCGGCTGGAACGCGATGACACCCGCGGCAGTCCTATTTGGAGCGTCGACATCGTCGTCGACGGTGTGGACGATGACGTTGCTGGATTTGAAACACAGTCTGAAGCGCACCGACGACAGCGCGCCAGCCACCGTCGTGATCGGCGACGTGGTCCGGCTGGGCGCGGCGTTGGGCGCGCAGGCGGAGGCCGACGAGGCCGCTGCCGGAGGACAGTAATGGCAACCATGCAGGATCGCGAAACGTTCGGGCGCGCGCGCTTGTCGTTCGCCAAAGAGGCGGACATCGACGAGTTCGTGTCGCTCCTGGGGCGGTTTGAGAGCGGCGATATCAGCCCTGACGAATGGCGCGCGTTCCGGCTGCTCCGCGGCACCTATGGGCAGCGGCAGACGGGTGATGCGCAGATGCTTCGCATCAAGATCCCTCAGGGCATCCTGCTTCGCAACCAGCTCGATGCCATCGCGAGCGTCGCCGAGCGCTACTCGCGTGGCTTTGGACACATCACGACACGGCAGAACGTTCAGTTGCACTTCATCAAGCTGCACGACGCCGAGCCGGCGATGCGCGAATTGGCAGCGGCCGGCATGACCACGCGCGAGGCGTGCGGAAACTCGGTCCGCAACATCACCGCGTGCCCGTACTCGGGCGTCGCCAGGGACGAAGCCTTCGACGTCACGCCGTACGCGGAGGCGCTCACGCGCTATCTCCTGCGCCATCCGCTGAGCTCTGTCCTGCCGCGCAAGTTCAAGATCGCGTTCGAGGGATGCTCCGAAGATCACATCGGATCGTCGATCAACGACATCGGCTGGAACGCGCGGATTCAGACGGTCGGCGGACGCGCGGTTCGCGGCTTCAGGGTCACGGTCGCGGGCGGCACCGCGACGATGACCAGGGCCGGGAATCTTCTGCATGAGTTCTTGCCCGTCGATGAGATGTTCGACTGCGCGGAGGCGATCATCCGCGTCTTCCATCGTCTTGGCGACTACAAGCACAAGCAGAAGAACCGGCTGAAGTTTCTGGTCCGTTCGCTTGGCTGGGATGGTTTCGTCACCGAATACGAGCGCGAGCGCGCCGACCTTGGCGCCGACCATGCCGCGCTGCCGTTCGATCCCGAGCGTCCACCGGTCGAAGAAGCGCCGACCTGGCCCGAGCGCCGCGCGCTGGCGCTCGACGAGATCGCCGTCCGCGCTATCGCCACGACCGTCATCGGCCCCGGCATCGTGCCAAAGGTGGAGCCGCAGCTGTCGGTGCATTCGCCGGAATTCCTCGAGTGGTCGCGCACGAACGTCCGATCCCAGAAACAGGACGGCTATGCGATCGTCGTCGTCACGACGCTGCTTGGCGATCTCACGTCGGCGCAGATGCGCCTCGTCGGCGAGCTCTCTGAAGTGTTCGGCGACGGCGCCGTCCGCGTGACGATGGACCAGAATCTGGTGTTTCGCTGGGTCCGAACCGAGAACGTCGAAGCGTTCTACAAGAGCCTCGCGGCGGCGGGCCTGGCACGCGCGGGCGCCGGCACCCTGTCCGACGTCACGAGCTGTCCGGGCGCTGAGTCGTGCAAGCTCGCCGTGACGCAGTCGCGCGGCCTCGGGCGGGTCCTCGCCGACCACCTGATGGAGCGCCAGGATATCGTCGCCGCCCTGCCAGGGATGGACATCAAGATCAGCGGCTGCCCGAACGGCTGCGGCCAGCACCACATCGCCGGCATCGGCTTCCAGGGCAGCCTGAAAAAGGTCGGGTCGCAGCCGGCGCCGCAGTACTTCGTGATGGTCGGCGGCGGCGTTGGCGAGGGCATCACGACGTTCGGGCGACTCGCCGCGAAGATTCCGGCGCGACGTTGCGTCCACGCGCTCGAACGCCTGGTCAAGCTGTATCAGGACCAGCGCAGCGAGCAGGAATCGCCGCTGACGTTTTTTCGCCGCGTCGATCTCGGCGCAGTGAAGGCCGTGCTCGGCGATCTCGAGCGCCTGAATCCAGAAGACGCGGAGCCACAGGACTTCATCGATCTTGCCGAGGTGAGTGCGTTCAATCCAGAAGTCATGGAAGGTGAGTGCAGCGCCTAGCGAGCTGCGAGCAGCGAACCGCGAGTAGCGAACGAGTAGTTATGCCGACACCGACTCTCACGCCCGTTTCGTTGCTGGACACCATCGGCCGCACGCCGTTGCTGCGGCTCGAGCGTCTGGCCGGAAACTCGCCCGCGGTCGAGATCTACGCGAAGGCGGAGTTCCAGAACCCTGGCGGTTCGGTGAAGGACCGCGCGGCGGCGGCGATCGTTCGCGATGCCGAACGATCGGGACGGCTTCAGCCGGGAGGGACCATCCTCGACGCCACCTCGGGCAACACCGGGATCGCGTATGCGATGATTGCGGCGGCGCGTGGCTACCGGTTGAAGCTGTGCGTGCCGGGCAATGTCACTGCCGAGCGGATGCGCACGCTCCGCGCCTATGGCGCCGACGTCGTCATCACGAACCCGATGGAGGGCACCGACGGCGCGATCCGTGAAGCGCGTCGGCTGCATGCGGAAGCGCCTGAGAAATACTTCTACGCCGATCAGTACAACAACGACTCCAACTGGCGGGCTCACTACGACACGACCGCCGTGGAGATCCTCGAGCAGACCGACGGCCGCGTGACGCACTTCGTCGCGGGCCTCGGGACGAGCGGCACGTTCATGGGCACGGGACGCCGGCTGCGCGCATTCCGTCACGATATTCGCTTGATTTCGGTGCAGCCCGAGTCGCCCCTCAACGGGATCGAGGGGTTGAAGCACATGGAGACGGCGATTCGCCCCGGCATCTACGATGATTCGCTCGCGGACGAAGATGTCCGGATTTCCACGGAGCGGGCGTATGCATTGACGCGGCGGCTGGCAACCGAGGAAGGGCTGCTCGTCGGCGTGTCGAGCGGGGCGGCGCTGGCGGCAACGCTCGATCTGGCGGCGCGAATCCGCGAGGGCGTGATCGTGACAGTGTTTCCAGACAGCGGAACCCGCTACCTGTCGGAGAACTTTTGGGAAAGATCGTGATTCGTTGCGTCTGTCGTAGTGTCCGCCTTTGAGGCGGACGTTTCTTGGTCCGGCCGAAGCCGGACGCTACGGGTGTTGTTCTGAATGAGTACCGATAGCGCTTCGGCGTCCCCGCAATCGCCCCCGGCAACTCGGGGGCAGACGTTCATCGATGGCGCGCCGCTCGAGACAATCCGGTCGCACGGCGCCGAGACGTTCCCGTACGAGTGCTGCGGCGCGCTCATCGCCGTCGAGGGCAGAATCGTCGAAGCGTTCAGGCTCGACAACACGACCGGCGGCGGGGCGGCGCGAAGATTCCGGATCGGTCCCGACGGTTACCGGCAGGCGGAGGCGCGTGCGCAGGCGCGCGGGGGCACGCTCGTCGGTTTCTATCACTCGCACCCCAACGAGCCCGCGCGGCCATCGGCGTACGATCTGGAGCACGCCTGGCCGAATTTCACGTATGTCATCATTTCAGTCCGGGCCGGCACGCCAGGTGACATCACGGCGTGGCATCTGCGCGATGACCGGTCCGGATTCGACGAGGGAGAGTTGATATGGCCCACAGGGTCCTGATTCCGACGCCGCTTCGTCCGTACACCAGCCAGCAGGAAACGGTGGACGCGGAAGGCGGCACCGTCGGAGAGGTGTTGTCGTCGCTGACCACGCAGTTCTCCGATCTCAAGCGGCACCTCTACGCCGACGACGGGAAGCTGCGTCATTTCGTCAACGTCTATGTGAACGACGACGACATCCGGTATCTCGAGCGAGATGCCACGAAGCTCAAGCCGGGTGATGTCATCAGCATCGTGCCGTCGGTTGCCGGGGGAGCCCCCGGCCCGGCGGCGCCGCCGACCAGCCGCTCGACGGAGTTGAGCAACGCTGAAATTCAACGCTACAGCCGCCACCTCATCCTGCCGGAGGTCGGCATCGACGGTCAGAAGCGGATCAAGGGCGGGCGCGTGTTGTGCGTGGGCGCTGGAGGCCTCGGATCGCCGGCCGCGCTCTACCTCGCCGCGGCAGGCATCGGGACTCTCGGCGTCATCGACTTCGACGCCGTCGACGAGAGCAATCTTCAACGACAGATTCTGCATGGCACGCCAGACGTCGGCCGCTCGAAGCTGCAGTCCGCTCGCGACCGCCTGACCGCCATCAACCCCGAGGTCCACGTCGAAACCTACGAGACGCGGCTGACGTCGGCTAACGCGATCGAACTGTTCAGGGACTACGACGTCATCCTCGACGGCACCGACAATTTCGCGACGCGCTACCTCGTCAACGACGCGTGCGTGCTCCTCAAGAAGGCCAACGCCTACGGCAGCATCTTCAGGTTCGAGGGGCAGGCGTCCGTGTTCGCGACGGTTGGCGGGCCGTGCTACCGCTGCCTGTATCCCGAGCCGCCGCCGCCAGGACTGGTACCGAGCTGCGCCGAAGGCGGCGTGCTCGGCGTACTGCCCGGAGTCATCGGCACGATCCAGGCGACCGAGGCGCTCAAGCTGGTTCTCGGCGCGGGCTCGACGCTGGTCGGACGCCTGCTGCTCTACGACGCCTGGACGATGAAGTTCCGGGAGCTCAAGCTGCGGCGCGATCCCGCGTGCCCGATCTGCGGCGATCACCCCTCGATCAAGGGATTGATCGACTACGAGGAGTTCTGCGGCGTGCGTCCGGCGCAGACGGCCGCTGCTGCCGGTCCCTCGGTTCCTGAAACGACGGTCGAAGAGCTCAAGGCGAGGGTCGACGCGAAGAAGCCATTCTTCCTGCTCGACGTTCGCGAGCCGCACGAGTTCCAGATCAGCCGCATCGCCGGCTCGACGCTGATTCCGCTCGGCCAGTTGCCGACCCGCACGAGCGAGCTGCCGTCAGGTCAGGAAATCATCGTTCACTGCAAGACCGGCGTGCGCAGCGCCAAGGCCGTTGCCATCCTGAAAGAGAACGGCATCGAGGCGAAGAACCTCAAGGGCGGGATTGTCGCGTGGATCGACAAGGTCGATCCGACGCTCGCGAAGTACGAAGTCGTCGGTCTCAAGTCGCCGGTCACGCTCGTCTGGCTTCACAGCGGCGATGAGTCGTGCGCAGCAATCCGGTGCGCGAATCGTTCGGCGCTCCGTCAGAGATCCACGTGACGTCGACATTCTCATACAAAGTGGCCCGCCTGAGCTGGACCTCAACCGCTGGCCCGGAGTAGATTCTTTCAGACGCTGCGAACGTCCAACATCGCGTCCCGTGGCCGAAATCGATTCGTCACGGGCGCCGGAGGCGCGGACGATGTCGAAACCCAACGGGCCGGCGGATCTCGGAGCGCCGGCCTCGCAGTCGCCAGTGCGTCGCGCGGCGGCCGGCAACGGGTCCGCGGGTCGGCTGATCATGAATCTCGGGACGTCGATCGTCATCAAGGGTGACCTGATCGCGTCCGAGGACCTCACGATCTACGGAAAGATGGAAGGCAGTGTGACGCTCCACGGCGGCCACACGCTCACGATCGGCCGTCACGCCGACATCAGGGCCGCGATCGACGCCAAAGCGGTCGTCATCCAGGGCGCGGTGACCGGCAACGTCACGGCCCGCGAGAAAGTCGAGATCCAGACGACCGGCTCGGTGTCTGGCAATGTCAGCTCTCCGCGCCTCGCCATCGCCGACGGTGCGTCAATCCGCGGCAAGGTTCACGTCGAATAAAGACCGCTTCCCGCTATCAGCTTCCAGCTTCCAGCCGCCCGGCCTACGGTCCCACCCGCCGGGAGAGTAGTCGGCTGTCGACTGGCTCTGGATGTCTGCTGGAAGCTGGAAGCTGGTGGCCAATGTAATATGTTGATGGCAAAGCTCTGCGGTCATATCAGGGGGTTTCTTGAATTCATCAGGCGGGAGGATTCGTCTTCATGCACCAGGTGGTTATCCCGTTGGAGCGGCGTGGGTTCGGACAGACGATGCGGCGGGATGCCTGGTGGGCGCAGCCGCTGCTGACGTTTACGGTTCTCGGAGCGTTCGTCGTCTATGCGACGTGGGCAGCGTTTCAAGGGGAGCATTACGAGTTCGGACCCTATCTGTCGCCGTTCTATTCGCCGCTGCTCTTCGGTGAAGGCGCCCACAGCTGGTTTGGCCCGAAGCCTGGCTGGTGGCCGGCCGCGCTGCCGTTTTCCGCGGCGCTCCTGATTCTCTGGGCGCCCGGCGGTTTCCGCTTCACCTGCTACTACTACCGCGGCGCCTACTACAAGGCGTTCTGGGCCGATCCGCCGTCGTGCGCTGTCGGCGAGCCGCGCAAGAAGTATCTCGGCGAGCAGTCGTTTCCGCTCATCCTTCAGAACATCCACCGCTACTTCCTGTATCTGGCGATCCTGTTTCTGTTCGTGTTGACCTACGACGTCTGGAAGGCGTTGTGGTTCACTGATGCGGCCGGGCAGGTGACATTCGGGATCGGCGTCGGCACACTGGTCCTCGCCACGAACACGGTGCTCCTCAGCTGCTACACGCTCGGGTGCCACTCGTTCCGGCACCTCGTCGGCGGCGTTCTCGATCAGTTCTCGAAGCATCCCGCGCGGCTGAAGATGTACGACGCCGCCAACTGCCTCAACTGCCGCCACATGAAGTTTGCCTGGGCCAGCCTGTTCTCCGTCGCGTTGGCGGACCTCTACGTCCGACTGTGCTCGATGGGCGTCCTCACGGACTGGAGGCTGCTCTGAGCTACGAGATTCACGAGCACGATGTGCTCGTTATTGGGGCGGGCGGAGCCGGGCTCCGCGCCGCGATCGAAGCATCGGCGGCTGGGGTCAAAGTCGGGCTGCTCTGCAAGTCACTTCTCGGCAAGGCGCACACCGTGATGGCGGAAGGCGGCGTCGCGGCGGCGCTGGCCAATGTCGACGACCGCGACAGCTGGAAGGTGCATTTCGCCGACACGATGCGCGGCGGCCAGTACGTGAACAACTGGCGGATGGCCGAGCTCCACGCCAAGGAAGCGCCGGATCGCGTCCGCGAGCTCGAGGCATGGGGCGCCCTCTTCGATCGCACGGCCGACGGCCGCATCCTCCAGCGCAATTTCGGCGGTCACAAGTATCCGCGACTGGCTCACGTCGGCGATCGGACGGGCCTCGAGATGATCCGGACGCTGCAGGACCACGGCATCCACCGTGGCCTCGACGTCCACATGGAATTCACCGTCGTGTCGCTCCTGAGCGACGGCGGGCGCATCGCCGGCGCGCTCGGCTACGACCGGGAGCGCGGACGTTTCCGGGTCTTCAAGGCCAAAGCGACGGTGCTCGCGACCGGCGGTATCGGCCGCGCTTACCGGATTACCAGCAACAGCTGGGAAGGCACCGGCGACGGCCATGCCCTCGCCTATCTCGCCGGCGCCGAGCTGATGGACATGGAGTTCGTCCAGTTCCATCCGACCGGCATGGTGTGGCCGCCAAGCGTGCAGGGGATTCTCGTCACCGAAGGTGTCCGCGGCGAGGGCGGCGTGCTGCGCAACAGCGAAGGCCGCCGCTTCATGTTCGACGATATCCCCGACAACTACCGGAGCCAGACGGCCGACAGTCCGGAAGAGGGCTGGCGCTACACACAGGGCGACAAGAACGCACGCCGGCCGCCGGAGCTGCTGACCCGTGACCACGTAGCGCGGTGCATTATGCGTGAAGTGAAGGCGAGGCGGGGCAGCCCGCACGGCGGCGTTTTCCTCGACATCGCGTGGATCAAGGAGCACATCCCGAACGCGCCCGAGCACATTCGCAAGAAGCTCCCGAGCATGTACCACCAGTTCAAAGAGCTGGCCGGACTCGACATCACCGTCGAGCCGATGGAAGTCGGTCCGACGACGCACTACGTGATGGGCGGCGTGAGAGTCGATGCGGACACGCAGATGTCGTCGTTGCCGGGTCTCTTCGCCGCGGGCGAGTGCGCCGCGGGGATCAACGGCGCCAACCGCCTCGGCGGCAACTCGCTCTCCGACCTGCTCGTCTTCGGCAAACGCGCCGGCGAATACGCCGCGATTTTTGCCAAGGAGAACGGGGCGGTGTCGATTGACGAGCGGCAGGTCGAGGCGGCGACCAAGCGGTCGCTCGAGCCGTTCGAGCGTGCCGATGCGCCCGAGAATCCGTTCAAGGTCCAGCAGGATTTGCAGGGCATGATGCAGGACCTCGTCGGCATCGTGCGCGTGGGAGATGAAATGGAGCGCGGGCTGACCGTGCTCGACGCCTTGAAGAGGCGCGCTGGGCAGGTCGGCGTGACGGGACACAGGGAGTTCAACACCGGCTGGCATGCCGCGCTGGATCTCGGCAACCTGTTGATGGTCTCGGAGGCCATTACGCGCTCGGCGATCGAGCGCGAGGAGAGCCGCGGCGGGCACTTTCGAGCGGACTATCCTGACAAGGATCCCGCGTACGCCACTTTCAACATCGTGGTAAAGCGGGGTCCGGACGGTGAGATGCAAGTCTCTCGCGCGCCGCTGCCACCGATGCCTGAAGAGTTGAAGCAGGTGATTGAGGAGAACAAGTAGCTGCTCTCGGCTTCCAGCTCTCAGCTTTCAGCTGAGGGCTTGACGGAGCTTACGCCGCGAGATTCGTGATCTGAGGATCGGAATGGTCTTAGCTGGAAGCTGGCAGCGGGAAGCTGGGAGCCATGTCTAAAGCTACCTTTCGCATCTGGCGCGGTGATAAGTCGCAGGGCGCCTTTCATGACTACCCGACCGAGGTCAGCGAGGGGATGGTCGTCCTCGACGCCGTGCACCGCGTCCAAGCAGAGCAGGCGGGGGACCTGGCGGTACGCTGGAACTGCAAGGCGGGAAAGTGCGGCTCGTGCTCGGCTGAAATCAACGGCAATCCGAAGCTGATGTGCATGACCCGGCTCGACACGATTGATCTGACCCAGCCGGTCACGGTCGAACCGATGAAGGCCTTCCCGATCATTCGGGACCTCGTGACCGACGTGTCCTGGAACTACAAGGTCAAGAAATCGATCAAGCCATTCAAGCCGCGCAAACCGGACGCGCCCGATGGAACGTGGAGGATGGGGCAGCGCGAAGTCGACCGCGTGCAGGAGTTCCGCAAGTGTATCGAGTGCTTTCTCTGCCAGGACGTCTGCCACATCCTGCGTGATCACCACCTGCACGACGGATTCATCGGTCCGCGCTTCTTGCTCTACAGCGCGGCGCTCGAGATGCACCCGCTCGATACGGAGGATCGCCTGTCGGACTTGAAGGATCGAGACGGCGTCGGCTATTGCAACATCACGCGGTGCTGCACGAAGGTGTGCCCCGAGCACATCACCATCACCGAGAACGCGATCATCCCGCTCAAGGAACGGGTCGTCGATCGGTTCTACGATCCGGTGACGCGGATGTTGAGGATGCTGACGGGATAGCTTCCAGCTACCAGCTTCCAGCTTCCAGCTAGGACATTCAGATCCCAGTCGTACGGCTAAGCTCTGAAAGCTCTTAGCTGGAAGCCGGAAGCTGGAAGCTGGAGCTACTTCTTCCCCCCATTGAACCCCCGCTCGACCATGTCGTTCACGTCGGTCGAGACGGGGTGATCCCGCCACAGCCAGCGCATCATGTCGGGCAGAATCGAGCCGCCGTGCTTCTGGCTGTGGCGGCCGATGCCCCACTGGTAGTTCAGGTCGTATCCCTTTTCGACGAGCGCCTCTTTGAGGCGGACGTTCTGCAGGAACCAGTCCCGCAACGGATCGTAAGTACCGCCTCGCCCGACGCCTCGATTGTCGTTGCGGCCGTCCTGCATGAAGATGCGAATCGGCTTCTTCTCGCTCTTGCGGACGATGTCGGCGTAGGCGTGGCCGCCGCGAAGATTGGTGAAGCTGCCGATCAGGCTGAGGACCTTGCGGAAATCGTTCGGTCGCTCCCAGGCAACTGTGAATGCCGCGATCGCGCCGGAGCTGGCGCCGCCGATGCCGTGGCGCTCGGGATCCTTGGAGATGTTGTACTCCTTGTAGAGAGCCGGCATGAGCTCATCGACGATGACGCGGGCGTATTTGTCGTCGAGCGAGTTGTACTCGGTGGGCCGGTTGGTCGTCCGGTCGCCCCACTCCTGCGGCGTCGGTTCAGGCTGCTCCGGCGTTCGACCCGGGTTGATGAACACCGCCAGCATCACCGGCAGCTCCCGGCGATCGATCAGGTTGTCGAGCACGTTCGGGACGCGCAGGTCGCCCTCCATGTTCTTGAACGCCTGGCCGTCGTTGAAGATCATCAGGCTCGCCGGGATCGATTTGTCGTACTGCGCCGGCACGTACACCCAATAGGTGTGCTGCGTACCTGGATAAGCCTGGCTCGGCAGTGTGAACGGCCCGCGGACTTCGCCTTTCGCGACCCCCTCGCGTTCGAAGGAGTCCGGGCCGAGCTGATAGTGCGCGTCAGGATTTGGGGCCGCTGGCGCTGTCGCGGTCGGTTGCGCGGTTGCCGGCGGTTGCGCGGGCGGTTGCTGCGCGAACATCGTTCCCGCCGAGAGGGCGAGCACGAGCGCCGGGACGACGGTCGAGAATCTTGTCATATGAGGGCTCGGTGAATTCTGACCTGGCTGCCTACGTGAGCTGGATGTCGCTCTTGAAGACCATGAACACCAGTGCCACGTCCAGCATCGCAACAAACGGCGTGGACAGGCCGGCGCCAAAGGATACCTGTGGAAGGCCGAACATGCCAAAGAGCCACAGGACGAGGAAGACCCCGATCGTTCTCGGTTCCAGATCTTCCGACCAGGCGCCCACAATCAACAGGATCCAGAAAGCGACGTGCGCGATCCAGCCAGCGATGACGGGTGTGCCCAAGCCGGGATCAACCTTTGCTCAGGTAAATTCG
>CAWCQI010000002.1:0-47212 GCA_963797625.1 uncultured Acidobacteriota bacterium | reverse complement strand
GCGCGCCCTCACCGACGCCGGAGAGTTGATGCGATGGTTTCCGCTGCAGGCGCGCGTCACGCCCGGAAAGGGCGGCTCCGTGTTCTGGGGATGGGACGAGCACTGGGCCTGGGAATCACAAATTGACGCGTGGGAGCCAGAGCGCGTCTGAGACTTGTCGAGAGTCGGCCGGCCTTCGACGCGAACGGCGAACCGCTTCCGGGTCCGCCGGAGCAGCTGGCAATGGAATTCACGCTCGACACTCACGCCGGAAAAACGACCCTCCGCATCGTCCACTCCGGGTTCGGCGAGGGGGGCAGCTGGGACGACGAGCTCGAATCGGTGAGCGCGGGGTGGCAGTTCGAGCTGCGCGGGCTCAAGCATTATCTCGAGCACCACAGAGGTCATGACCGGCACCATGCGGCGACACACGCCGTCACCGCACTCACCATCGACGAGGTGTGGAAGCGACTCCTGAGCCCAGCCGCCTTCGCCCTGACAGATGGCGCGCTCGTCGAGGGCGGACGCGTGGTCATCCGCGCGGCCACTGGCGATCAACTGGCGGGAACCGTCGCGTGGCACAACCCCGGCCGCGATCTCTTCGTCACGGTCGATGACTTCGATCAGGGCGTCTTCCGCCTCAGCACCTGGCGCGCCAGCGGCCAGACCGGGGTTCAGATCTGGCTCGTCAGCTACACGCCGAAAGATGCAGCGCGAGTGCGCGACTTCGGCGTCAGGACGAAGGCGCTCGTCGAGCGCCTCTTTCGTTGAACTCGTTTACGCTGGATCAGCGAGCATCCGGAACCTCGTCGAGCGATCGAAAGACAGGGAGACCGCGCGCCCGAAACGTTGCAACCTCCTCGTCGGCGCCGGTCGACGCACCACCGATCCGCAGGATCGCATCGCATCGCTCCGTCAGGCTCAACGACAGCGCTGACATGATCGATCCGTAGGACTCTTGCCCGGCGATCTCGATCACCGGCAGCGCCAGGTTGACGCCGATGATCGGGACGTGCCCCTTCTCCAGCACTGCATGGGCAACGTGGTTAAGGGCCTGAAGGTTTCTCACCCAGACGTCCGGGTCCGAGGAACCGGACCGATACGGACCCGCCACCATGATCCATAGCCGCTTCCGATCGGCTGGGTTCGGCGTCGAAGTCACGGCACTTCTATTGGACGATCGTGTGAACGACCGGGTGAACGTCCGTGGTGATACAAGTGCGCCTGCCGCGCCGCCTCGAGTGCACCCGACTTCGGAAACACGTTGCCGGTCAACTCCTTGTACACCTGTTGCACCTGTGAGCTGAATCCGTCGATGGATTTGGCCTTCGCATCGATATATGTCGAGTGCTGCTTGAGGAGGGTGTCGCGAATCGCAGACACGTCGGCCTGTACCTGTGCGGGCGTCAGTGCCTTTCTCTTCGACACTTCGGCTCGGAGCGCAACGAAGTAGAGTCGCTGTGCGTCGAGCACGCCGCCATCGCCTGCAGGCCCGTGCCCTGGCGCGACGACAGTTGCGCCAAGCTTCTGCGCGTTTCCGAGTGTCTCGATCCAGGCGCCGCTATCGCCGTCACCCATGTAGTTGAACGGACCGTTCACGGCGGCGTCGCCGGTGAAGAGAATCCGCTCCTTCGGGAGCCACGCGAAGCCATCGCCGTGTGTGTGGCCGACGCCGAAGTAGCGCAGCTCGACGCGGTGGGTGCCGTCATCGAAGATCATCACGTCGCGGTAGAGCAGTGTCGGCGGCTTCAGCCGAGTCGCCTTCATATCCTCGCGCTGCTTCGCCTCCTCTTCCCATCGCCCGGGAGCGCCGCCGAAGAAGCCCGTCTCGTACTTCCGCATCTCGGTGATGACGTTCTCGTGGGCGACCGGCACCGCGCCGTTATCGACCCAGACCTGGTTGCCATACGCGTGATCGCCGTGGTGGTGCGTGTCGAAGGCGAACCGGATCGGCTTGGTCGTCTGCGCGCGAATCTTGGGGATGATCTCCTGCGCACCCGAGGGGAAGTTGGCGTCGAGCACAAGCACGTAGTCGTCGAAGATCACCCAGCCGTTGTTGCAGTGACCCTTCCCGCTCAGATCACCCTCGTGGAAGTACACGCCTGGCGCGAGCTCCTTGACGGTACCGACTTGACCGGCGACCTCGCGCTGCTGCAGGAGGCCGATCAACACGCAGGTCGACAGGACATACACGGCCAGGCGCTTCATGATGTTTCTCTCCAGAGTAGGGTTTCGCGCGCCGTTATATCAGCCATTCGGCCCGCGATCAAAGCAGCGGCCGCAACTACCGTTACCTCGCCGCGTACTTGTCAGCGCCGAGAAAATGAAGAGAGACGTAGGGCTCGACGCCGACGACCCAGCTGTCGTGCGGCTCCGGCGGAATGTAGAACACGTCGCCGGGCCGGAGTTCGACGACTCGTCCGTTGTCGAACGCGGCGGTGGCCACGCCAGAGACGACGAGTCCAAGGTGCTCAACGGAGCAGCGCGAGGCTCCGACTTGTGGGCCGACGTGGGCTGACCACTTCCACCCGGGTTGATACGTAGCCCGGCCGATCGTCATCCCTCCGAGGTGGATCACCTCGAAGCGGCCGAGCGTCATCTCGCGGATCTCGTCGGGAGATTCGAACCGCTTGAGGATCACACCGACGTCCATGCTCGTTCCTTCCTGTGCCGCTGATTCACTCACATCTGTCCCGGACTCCGGAGCAAAGCGCTTGCTCATGGGCACGAACTCGATCACGATCCCTCCGGGCAGCGTGTGCTGAATGGCGCGCTCCGCGACATATCCGCAGCGTATGTAGAGGCGCTCGCCCGGCAGAGTGGCCATGAGCTCAGCCGATCTGAAGCCGTTCGCCCGGGCTTCAGCCTCACAGAGTTCGAGCATTCTCCGACCCAACCCCTGTCGCGCCCAGTCAGGGTGAACGAAAAACGCGCGAATCCGCGCCCCATCGCGGGCTGGATCCAACAACTCCGGCTGGCGATCGACCCTGCCATCCGATCCAAAGAGCGTCTTCCTCGAACTCCACCCTCCGCACGCCACGAGACTGCTGCCCGCCTCGGCAACAAAGTAGGTTCCATCCCGGACCAGTTGCGAGTCGACGCCCAGAGCGGTTCCCAGCGCCGCCTCGATCTGTTCCTCGGAATAGTCGCCGCGACCGAGCTCGCGGGTCGCGATCCCGATCAGCGATTCAATCGCAGGGACGTCGTCGAGCGACGCGAGCCGAAAGCGAGCGACGACTTCTCGCCCCGTGGAGTCATGAAGCGTAAACTGCGCGATCGATCTCCGGAGCATGTCTCAACCTGTGTCGCGCCGCTCGTCAGGCGACCTCGTCGAACTCCTCGCGATACCTGGCCACGCCTGATACTCCGGTCATCGCGTTCGCGTCCAGAATCAGGACCATGAACGCCGCATCAGGTATGCCGTCCCACTGGCTCACGAGGCCGCACGTTGACGCGGGCTCGAACCCGAACCGCGGGTAGTACTCCGGATGTCCCACGACGACAACGAAAGGACAGCCGCGCTGGCGGAGCATCTCCAGGCCGCGCCGCACGAGTTCGGAGCCTATGCCCTGTCGCTGGTGATCTGGAGCGACCGCCATCGGCGCCAATCCCATCCCGGACACTCGCCTCGCCCCGCTCTCGGCCACGACCGGAGTGAAGAGGATGTGACCGACCACGCCATCGTCGACAGCGACCAGCGACAAAGCGTCCGCGCACGCCAGGCGCAGCTTGTCGACGAGATCGGCTTCCGCCGGTTGTTCGAACGCCAGCTCGTTGACACGTCGAACCTCGGCAACGTCTTCAGGTTTTTCCTGGCGAATAGTGACCACGGCTGCCCCTTCTACGCGAACGCCCGATCGATTCCACGACGGTCAGACAGCAAAGCGTTCGAAGTAGTTCACATATCGCATCACGTACGGATTCGCTTCATCAACCCGACTGCGCGCGTCGGCCCAGCCGTCGCCAAGGCCTCGTAGCGCTTCGAGTACACAGCCTCGACGGTCCAATCACCGGTCCCGTTGTAGTCGCGAATCTCCACCGGGTTACGGCTTACGCCGATCGACCACGAAACAGAAACCCAGAATGCCACACACCCCCAGCGCCACGCCCATCCAAAGCAGGATTGGCGACCACGTCCGGATGAAGTGGTGTCCCTCGGTGGCATCGGCGCGGCTCTCGTACGATGGCGCGGCGCCGCGGCGCTGGTCAGCATGCGCGCGCTGATCTGCGGGCCAGCGATGGCCGGTGCGTGAGATATACGACGGCGTGTCGAGGACCGGCGCGTAGTACTTTTCGAGGATGAGGTTCTCTGACCAGGCCGCCGACATGTCACCCGCTTCCCAGCGCCGATTCCGTTCCTGCACGTGCAGGAGCCCTTCGCTCATGTATTGATCTTCCCGGCTCCGGCTGCGCGGCCGCTCGATCGGCGGGTGATCCTTCCAGAGCGCGAGCCGGTCCTGGCCGATGCTGAGCAGTGTCGCCGCATCGTAGCGCGAGCGGAACCTTCCTGCCTCCGGGTCGCTCGTTTCGACGCCGAGGTGCACCGAATGGACGAAGAGCGCGAAGAGCACGGCGACCACGCTCGCGACCACGCCGATCCGGCGCAGCGACCCTGGGCGGAGCTCGAACGCGGCCGCGTCGGGAGGGTCGACGCCGACGCTGAACAGCAGTCCGCAGACAATCGCGGTCACGTTGAGGAACACGTCCCGCATGTCGCCGACCCGGCCCGGTATGAACCACTGTAGCCACTCTTCGAGCGTGCCGACGGCGATGCCCGCCAGGAGCGGCAACACGAACATCGACGCGTCCCCGCGGGGGCGCCAGACGCGATAGAAGAGCAGCGTGATGAGTCCGTACTCGACGAAGTGAACGCGCTCGACGGCGTCGACTTCCGGAATCCCCTGCGCGTTCCAGAGCGAGTAGGCCGTGCCGAGGGCCAGGGCGGCGACAATCGCGCCGTAGCGCAGCATCCGGCGATCGCGGATCCTTACGACCGCGACGACGAGGGCCGCGCCAATCGTCAGCGCCACTGCCGTCGCAACGACCGTCGCGTACCGGCCAGGGAACGTGGCCCGGATCCAGTCCCGGATGTCCCGGATGAAGGGCGACGAGAGGATGACGCCGACTGAGACGACGACAGCCAGAATCAGCCGGAGGGCGGGCACGGGGAGGTTTTACCACAGACGGGTTCGGGGATCAGGGATCAGGGATCAGGAAAGCCTCGACCCCTTACTCGAGGATCTTCTGATCCCCGATCTCCTGATCCCTGATTCCCGAGCCCTGATGCCCTGAGCCTTGAGCCCTGAGCCGTATCTAGACGAACCGGGTCAGCGTCACGTCAAGCACGCGCGCCTGGCGATTGCCGCGGTGCCACTGGACGAGGATGGGACTCTGGTAGGTGCCTTCGACGATCGTCCCGCGATCGCCCTGGCGGTCCGAGACAAACAGGCTGACCGATCGTTTCATGCGCAGGAAGCGGGAGGCCGGCATCGCGATCGCCCGCGCGAGCACGCTTTCGACCATCGATTCGTGCAAGCCGACGGCGTCGAGCAGCTGGTTGAAAACCCGGACCAGGTCGTACTTGGCGTAATCGAGCGTCTTGGCCGGAATCGCCCTGGGATTACCCAGCATGTGGCCAGCCTTCTCGACCATGAACCGCAGCGGATCGCGCAGCACCTCCGAGAGGTCGTGGCGCATCAGCAGCGTTTCATACTCGTTGACGGTGAGCCCCGCATTTCGCTCGCCGGGGGCAAGCGAGAGGCGGATCCGTCCCTTCGACACGCCGTGCTCGGCAACGAGCTGCCGGCACTGCTCGTAGATGCCCAGCCGCGGGTTTTTCAGGTTGACCGAATCGACGGCGTGGCGTGAGACCGGCACGACAATCCTGGCCTGCGCCACGGGCTCCTCGTGCGAGTAGCCGAGCACGCTCGTCCGACGCTTTCGCGGCCGCCCTTCGTGGACACCGTCGAGGTCGATGAAGCAGACCGGCTCGTTAGGCCGATTCCGATACGTGACGCAGGTCCGCAGCGCTCCAGCCATGAACGCCAGGTGCGAGTCGGCGTTCCGGGGTTCTTCGGGCTTTTGCGCCTCGCTCAGCTCGGTCCGCCGGTCAATCTTGTCGTGCTCGTACCCAGCCCCCTCCGGGAACATCGTCCGGAACACGTTGATGTACGACATGACCCCGCCACGGCTGTGGCTCAGCCGCGTGGCGAGCCCCTGGTCCAGATACCCGGCGGTGGTATGGAGGGAGCAGCAGAGCGCCTTCGGATAGGCGTCGAGGCCATCCCCGTAGCGTTGGGACACTAAGCGGCGGACGTCGATGACGTCCACCCGCGCGCGGGGAATGAGCTCGAGGTCGAACTCTACAGGCGCTAAGGACATTCAGGAACGGATAACCGCCTTATAATATAACACGTTTGGACTTTGCATTGCAAAGCTAATGACGTCCCGGGGTCACTTTTTCTTGGCCGTCCAGGTCCCCTCCCCCAGATCGCCAAACGCGACGGTTCCCTTCATAGTGTCCTTATCGACCGTTCCCGAGTACGTCACCTTCACGGCGTTGCCGTCAAACGACGCCTGAAAGGCAAATGTGATCGCGTTGCCCTTAACCGTACCAGTAACTTGCTGTTCACCAACCACTTGCGAGGAGTAAGTGCCGGTGATTGTTTCGCCATCCTGTTTGAAGGTCACCGATGGCGTTCCGGTGTTGCCGCCGATCTCGATCTGAATCGCCCAGGCCCCGTTGACGTCGGCAGGCTTGTCGGTTTGCGCCGTAGCACCGGCAGCCGCAGGCGCCGCCGCGGCAGCCGCGCCCACACGGCGCTTTCCGTTCCACTCCGCCTGCCCCTGACCGTTGAAATCCATCATCCCGGCAATGGCTTCGCCGTCCTGGTTTCCGTTCATGACGATGGCGAATGGTCCGTTGGGAGTCTGGACCGAGAAGTTGACGACGACGGCTTTGTCCTTCTGGCGTGCCCTGCACGGCGACCTCGCCCTGGGGCCCGGCGATCGAACCCGACAGCTTCTCGCCGTCTTTCTTGAGCGTCAAAGCCACCGTCATCGGCCCGTTCGGCGTGGTGAGGTTCAGGTCCCACGTGCCAGTGGCGTCCTGAGCGTACGCGGAACTGGCGAGCAGGAGCGCGCCGATAAAGAGCGTAAGTATGTTTTTCATAGCCGGTGATTATAGGTCCACTTCCGGGGTCAGATCTCGATTTTCTCGCGGGCGAATACTCAGACAATCGACGCTGCGGAGAAAATCGAGATCTGACCCCGGCTAGCAGAGCACTCGAATCACGTCCGAGCGGGTGATGATGTAGGTCTTGTCGGTCTTGAAATCGCGCACCAGCACCGCCGGGTTGGCTGGCGTGATCATCGTCGAGAGGAGCTCGAGCGGCGTCGAGATGTCGACGAACGGAAATGCCGGCTGCATGATTGTCTCGACCGGTTGCGACTTGACGTCCGGCGATCGGACCAGCGTGTCGTAGAGGTGCGCTTCGTTGAGCGAGCCGACGAGCCGCTTGTCCCGCGTAATCGAGATCTGGGAGAAGTCGTGCTCGCCCATCAGCTTCACGGCGACCTCGACGGCTTCGGTCCCTTCGATCGCCAGGAGCTCGCCAGAGACTCCCGAGGCGACAAGATCTCGCGCGGTGAGCCCGCTCTTGTCGAAGAAACCCTTTTCGCGCATCCAGTCGTCGTTGAACATCTTCCCGAGGTAACGCGATCCGTGATCGTGAAAGATGACGACAACCAGATCGTCTGCCGCGAAGCGATCCCGGAGCTGGAGCACGCCGGCCATCGCCGAGCCGGCCGAGTTGCCCGCGAAGATGCCCTCTTCCCGCGCGATTCGCCGCGTCATCAGCGCCGCGTCCTTGTCGGTCACCTTTTCGAAATGATCGATGACGCTGAAATCCACGTTCCGGGGCAGGAAGTCTTCGCCGATGCCTTCGGTGACGTACGGGTAGATCTCGTTCTTGTCGAAGACGCCGGTCTCTTTGTACTTCTTGAACACTGACCCGTAAGTATCGATACCCCACACTTTGATCTTCGGGTTGCGCTCCTTGAGGTATCGCCCGACACCGCTGATCGTGCCGCCGGTGCCGACGCCCACCACGAGGTGGGTCACGCGTCCGTCGGTCTGCTCCCAGATCTCTGGCCCGGTCTCCTCGTAGTGCGCCGCGGTGTTCGACAGATTGTCGTACTGATTCGCCTTCCAGGAGTTCGGAATCTCCTGCTCGAGCCGCGACGACACCGAGTAGTACGATCGCGGATCCTCGGGATCGACGTTGGTCGGGCAGACGATGACTTCGGCGCCGAACGCCCTGAGCGCGTCGATCTTCTCCTTCGACTGTTTGTCGGTGGTCGTAAACACGCAGCGGTAGCCCTTGACGACCGCCGCAATCGCGAGGCCCATGCCGGTATTCCCCGACGTGCCTTCGATAATCGTTCCACCTGGCTTGAGCAGGCCCTTTCGCTCGGCGTCCTCGATCATCCGCACGGCCATGCGGTCCTTGATCGAATTGCCGGGATTGACGGTCTCGATCTTGGCGAGGACCGTTGCCTTGACCAGGTCCTTCGTGATCCGGTTGATCCGGATCATCGGCGTGTCGCCGATCGCTTCGAGGACGTTGTTGAAGACCTTCTTCTTCGCGGTGATTGTGCTCATGGGATACCGCTCGCTCGGACGTTAGAGAACAAACCTGGAAAGAAGAAAGAACATCGTCGACACGAGCGCCAGCCCGAGGCATCCCTCGAGAAAGAGCCCGTTTGATCCGCTCCGGTACACACCAAGCGTCACGAGCTTGAGAACGATGAAACCCAGCAACCGCACGAAATCTCCGACGTCGCTGTCGTTCACGCTACGATCGTAGCATGTCGCTACCGGAGAGCCCTGTGACGTGGCGGATCAAGCGGTACCCGATGCGAACGGCGTTTCTCATCAGCTCGCTCCTGCTGGCGGGGGCCGTGAGTTTCAGGGCCTCTCCCGCCCAGACCAGCAAACTCCAGTCGAGCGAAGCCCGGGCCACGGCCTATTTGGCGCGCGAGGTACCGGCGTGGCGCCGGGAGCATCCCTGCTATTCGTGTCACAACAATGGCGATGCGGCGAGGGCGCTCATCGCCGCGCTCGGCAACGCCCCCGAGGTTCGCGTGGCGTTGAAAGACACGTTGACGTGGCTGGCCGATCCCGGGCGATGGGAGAGCAACGGCGGCGGCGAGGGCGGCGCGGACGACAAGCAACTCGCGCGGATCCAGTTCGCCCATGCGACGACGGCGGCGTTCGCGGCAGAGCTCGTGCCCAAAGCGGCAGTCGACTCCGCCGCAGCGATCGTGGCGGCTGATCAGCAGCCTGACGGATCGTGGCGGCTCGATTCTTCGGACAGTCTCGGCTCGCCCGCCACCTATGGGACGGCCCTCGCGACCGCGTTCGCGCGCCGTACGCTCGCCGCTTCCCGACTGCCGGCGTTCGACGAACGGATCGCGCGCGCCGAGCGGTGGCTCGGGCGCGCCGAGGTCAGCAACGTACCCGACGCGGCGGCCATCCTCATGGCATTTGCCGACTCTTCCGTCACTCGCGTGCCGGACAACTGGCGCGCGGCGCTGGACCTGTTGAAGAAGGGGCAGGGACGCGACGGCGGCTGGGGGCCGTACCTCACTTCTCCGGCCGAGCCATTCGACACCGCGATCGCGACGCTCGCGCTGCAGGGATTGACGCGACGGGCGTCCCGGGCGGAGCCGACGTTCACACGAACTTCGCTGACCGACGCGATCGCGAATGGCCGGGCGTACCTGATCCGACAGCAGTTGGCGGATGGGACCTGGAACGAGACGACGAGACCGCCAGGACAGACGAGTTACGCGCAGAGAGTGTCGACGACGGCGTGGGTGCTGTTGGCGCTGCTCGAGACGCGAAGTTCGCCGTGAGCGGCGCGAGATCGACAAAAGCCGATCGCAAATCAAGTACCGATCTTGAAGGTCAGGGTCCGCCGCTCGGGTTCGGTACCGATATCGGTCCGCTCGAAGTTGTCGACCTCGAACGCGCGGCCGACGCGGTTGCCGGCCAGATCTTCGAGGAACGCGAACGCCACCAAATCGTAGTCGCCCGCCAGCCACGCGTCGCGTGGCGTGAAGCGCCAGCGCGTTTCGCTGTCTTCGATGGCGACCTCACCCTCGAGCGTGCCACGCGCGCCGCTCCTCGCGACGCCGAGTGCTCGCCGAAGCAGGCCATGATCCAGCGGAGCCGGGAACGTCACCACCACCGGCTCCCGCGTCCCCGCCGCCGGCCGTGTCACCTTCCACGCCGCCATGTCGAGCGGACGCTCGATGGCGGGAGTGGCCTGAAACTCGTGTCTGAATTCCTCCTTGAGCGGCAGCCCGTGCCCGTCCCGCCAGTCCCGTTTGACGACCAGCGTGTACCGCTTCCCGGCTTCGAGCGCCCTGCCCATCTGCCTGTTCGGCAGAATGCCGCGCTTGACGCGCCCCGGATCGAAGAACACTGTGTAGCGGGTGCGATCGTCGTTCCAGAAGTCCGCGTCGAGTGGAAGGAATGCGTCAGACACTTCCTGCCCGCGATCGTCGAGCAGCGTGACGTGGTCGTAGCCGCTCCGCCAATCCATAGGCGCCGAGAAATGCAGGTACATGCGGAGTTGATTGGCCGGAACTGTGGCGCCGCTCGGATAGAGGTGCGTGACGACTGTCGTCGGCTCGCGGGCAACGGCCGGCCGGCCGACGACCGCGGTCAGCTTTTGCGTCCGCCACGGGACGGTGTCCGCGACGGCCGGCAGGCGGCCGGCATCGAGGACCACGTCGTACTGGCGGCCCTCATCGAACGGGAACATCGGTGTGAATCGGATCGCGCCGTCAGCGATCGAGTATTTCCCGGCGACCGCTGGCGTTGACATCCGAACCGCCTTTGACGGAAACGCGGAGCAGCGCCTGCCAGTCGCTGTCGGTCCAATTGCCGCCTGTTGAGAGCGCGGTGAGAGTTCCGGCGCTGAGGCCGGTGACGTCGACCGTGTTCGATTGAATGTTGAGCTGTATGGCCGGGGGAGTAGTCGACGCGGACGAACCGGCGCATGCCCCGGCGAGGAGGAGCGCCGACACCAACAGGAGCTGGCAGAAACGGAGCCGGGACGAGCACCGACACTCACCATCGATCCCCTGTCTCTGCCAGAACCCTCTGAACCTCTTGAACCTCTCTGAACCCTATGAACCTCGTCGATCTCCCTTACGGCAAGGCGACTGCCAGCAGCGAGAGCGCGCCGCCCTCAGCTCGCGTCAACACGATCGCGCGCTGGTCGTCGAGCAAGTCGAGCTGCTCGACGCCCTTCAGTGTGGCAACCGGCTCGAAGCCAACGCCACCGGTTTCAGTGTTGACCTTCGCCGTGATCCCCGGCGCACCCGCAAACCCGTCGGTCGGGACCTTCATCACGCCGCGGCTGGTGTTGGCAATGAGCAGATAGTCCTTGCCGCCCTTCTTGTAGACGATCATGTCGGTCGGCCGATTGCGGTTGCCGAGCTCGGCGATCGTCGTGCCCATGACCTTCGCGCCAGGCGTGAGGCTCGCGACCGGGAATTTCACGAGCGGCGTGCACGTGTAGCCGGCAATCAGGTTGGCCGTGTTGTCGATCTTGTACGGGACAAAGGAGATGACCGGCGACCGGGTCTCGAACTGCCCGTGATTCCCGTGGTAGATCTCAACGCTCGTGCCAGCCTCGACCGCGGCGAATGGATAGGGGACGGTGCGAAGCTTCGACGCGAACTCTTCGTTCGAGAGGCCCGCGACGACCAGCTTGCCATCGACATACGCCATGTCGGTGATCGATTCCATCCGCGGGTTACGCTGACCAGCAACGGCGGCGGGGGCGTTCGGCAGCGTCGCCTTGGTCATCTTGAGACCGTCGAGCGCGACGACTTCGATTTTGCCCGCGCCATCCACCCGCACGAGGGCCGGCTTCGCGTCCGCTCCGGTTCCGCGCATCACCGAGATGAACGCGTTGCGCGTCTTTGGATGCACGGCGAGGTCGGTAATCTGGACCTCCTTGGGATCGGTCCCGAGGATCGACGCAATCTGCGCGTCGACGCCCGTCACATCCTTCGCCCCGGCTGCTCCGCCGGTGGCCTTCGCGCCGAGATCGATCGCGTAGATCGTCGCGGCCTGACGATCGGCAGCGAAAAGAACGCCGTCGGGAGCAAACGCCAACGGTCCGATCGATTGAAGCGCCTGGGCCGCGGGGGCCTGGGGCTCAGCGGTTACGACAGTCCGCGTGGCCGTCACGGCCACGGCGAGACTCGCGGCTACGAACGTCAACGCCCATGTTTTCAAAGATATACGGCGCATTCTCGGATCCTCCTGACGAGTAACGGACCTCCAGATCAGGTCTATCTACGACGTTCAGTCCGGAGATGTTTCGGCTCAAGGCTCAAGGCTCAAGGCTCAAGCAAAACCCTCGATTACTTACTCGAAGATCTTGCCTGAGCCTTGAGCCCTTAGCGCTTGAGCCTACGCGCCAGCCGCGAGCGGCGAACCGCCAACAGCCAGCCGCGAGAAGCGAGCCGCGGCCATGTCAGTACGTCACCCGCACCCGATACTTCAGCACCGTCACGCCGTCTTGCGCAACCGGGACGTTGAACTGCGCCGCCCAGGCAGCCGTCTTCGTCGAGGCATGCGTCGAGCGAACCATCCGCCAGCTGCCGCCGATCGGCTCGTTGACCTCGACCGTGATGGGAATGGCCTTGTGATTCCTGAGGGTGATCTCGTACTCGAATTCGTAGACGTTGCTGGCAATCTTCTGGAAGTCGATCTGATTGCGCTCGCAGACAACGTCGAAGGCGTTTCCGATCTTCAGCTTCAGCGTTTCGTCCTTCGGCGTGTGGGCAATCCGATCCTCGCCGGCCAGATGGATGCCGCCCTTCGAGTCGGCCTGATAGACGCGCACCGTGCCCGCCGGCATCGGCATCCCGAGCCCGGACTTCTCCTCGTTCTTGAACTGGTAGTACACCTGCACCACATCCTTGATCGGCGCGCCCGGGTGCTGTTGATTGTGATAGTAGAACTCCTGCCCGTCGACGATGAAGCGCTTCTGGACGGGAACGCCGGTGCCGCCGAGCATGCTCACTTGCTTGGTCTCGGCGTTGTTGATCGTGGTCTTCCGGCCGAGCGTGTAGAGGTGGTACTCCGAGAAGGCCTCCTGCGCCATCGGCGCCGCGGCGGCCATCTCCATGCTTCGGCGGGCCTGATCGAATCGTTTGTCGGCGACCGCCTGCCGTCACGCGATTCAAATCGCCGGCGACGAGTTGGAGCTTGGCGTTCCTGAACGACGTGCCGCTGCCGTTTTGCAGCGTGACCCAACCGTCGAGGTCCGCGCTCTTGTCGTCGCGTGACACGGTCAGCACGTAGTCGGCGTTCCACGCCAGCTTCCCGGCCAGGTACGACGCCTCGACACGATGCGCCTGCGCGCCGCCGTTCTGCAGCGTCCAGATGAGCGTCGGGCGGCTGAAAAGATTGTCCGGCAGCTCGGGGAAGCGGATGTGATCGGCGTGCATGCCGGTCACGATCTCCTTGCCGATGCGCCAGACTGGCGCGTTGTTGTAGCTGAGGAGCTCGGCCTTGACCTCCTCCTGGCGCGTCGTTCCGTCCTGCTGCACCGTGCGCACGAGCGTGACCTCGCGGCCGACATACTTGCGCAGGAGCTTGTCGGGCTCGAGCAGATCGTACTCGTAGTTCTGCTCGAGGACGTTCAGCCGTGAAGGCTCGGTCAGCGAGCGGAAGTGCACGGTGGCCGGGTTGACGGTCGCGGCGATGTCCATGAACTTCAGATCGAAGTCGCCTGACGGCAACGCGAGGCGACGCACATCGCGCACGAGCGCGATGTCCGAGTTGTAGACGGTCAGTGACAGTTCCACCTGGTCGTCGAGGGTCGTCATGTCCTGTCCGGCGCTGTGGGTCGGCGCGGCGTCGGGCGTCGAGCCGGACGAACAGAGGGCAATCGCGGCCGCCAGAGGGGCCACCAGCAGATATCGGGAACGCATCGGAACAGCTCCTTGTAATTGGGGCGCTGTCCTTAGAACGGTGTCGCAGGAAGTTTCTTGCGGGGGCGTTCCGAACGGCCGTGAATCGTTAGCGTCGCGTCCAGGTCGTCCCGCCGTCCGTCGTCGCGAACTGCCGGCCGTCGGCAGCCGTAACGGTGGCCGTCCGCGCATCACCGGCGACGACGGCCGTGAAGTCCAGGGGTTCGGGAAACCGCACACGCTGCCAGGCGCGTCCATCGATCGTGCGAACGATGGCGCCGGCACGGCCGACGAGCCAACACGCGGTCGTCGACGGCGCCACGCCGGCCGTCAGAGTCACGCCCTCGTCGGCACGGTACCTGATCGACCCAGGTCGCTCCTGCGTCGAGCGACCGTTGCACGAGACGGCCATCGACGACGCGCCAGCGAACGGCCGGATCCGGCGTTCGAATCTCGAGCACGGCGGCAACGCGGCGAAAGCTAGCGGACTCTGCCGGCGCAGCGGCGTCTCTCCTCGCGGCCACGCGAGATCCTGGCGAGTCGGCGACCACGACGCGCTCCTCGAGTGCCTGCTGTCGCGGCGGCGGCGGGCTCTGAGCCTGGTTCGCTTGCGGCGCCTGACTGTTCTGGGCCTGATTGCTCTGTGCTTGGTTACTCTGCGCCTGGTTGGCGTTCTGCGCCGCGGCGCCGCGCCGCATACCCTCGCGCCTCCTGAAGACGGTCCAGCGCCGGGGGCGCTGGCGCTGCCGGTGGCGGCGCCAGGCCCGCAACGGGGGCGGCCGAGGGACTGGTCACTGCTGCCTTCTCGGCCTCGATCGGAGTCGGAACGGATTTCGCCGACTCCACTTTCTTCTCGTTGGACGACGCCCGCAGTTTCTCGGCGCCGACACGCTCGTCCCGCTGTCGAGCGCTGGCCTGGCCCTCTCGTGCAGCAGCCCGCTTGAGCGCCACCGAGAGGATCCTGGTGGCTTCTCGGACGGGCTGTCCTTGTCCGCAAGCGCGGGCGACGCGGCGGGTGCGGGCGCAGGCACCGTTGCGGGAGCGGACTCCGCGCGCTCCTTGCTCAGTTCGCCGAGGACCGACGGTGCGCTTCTCTCGCTGGGATCGACGGCGAACCACAGCGCGACGGCGGCAGCTGCGGCCATCGCCGGTCCGAGCAACATGAGCCACTTGCGGATCGGCGAAGCTGTGCCCGACGCCGGCACTGGGGTCGTCCGGGCCATGACCGCAAGCATCGCCTGGCAGCGCGCGCACGTCGATGCGTGCGATTCGGCGGAGGATCGCTCCGCGCCTTCGAGCAGACCTTCGGACCACGCCGCGAGCGTATCCGCGTCCAGGCAGTCGTCGGTTGGCGTGGCGCCCGCCGGCATCCTGCGGAGCCACTGCTCTACCGACTGGTCACGGTCTCGATCAGACATTTCGGGACTTCTACTCACCTTTTACTGAGAACGCCCGGACTCCGAATCCTTGCGCGCGCCGGCAAGGCTGAAGAGCTCGCCGACGTCGAGCGACCCCGGATCGTCGATCGTACACTCGAAGCATCGCGCGATTTCGGCGTCGGTCAAACCGCATTCCGCGCGCAGGTGCCGTTCGACCTCCGCGCGGATGACCTTGCGCGAACGCGCCAGCTGGCGCGACACCGTCGCTTCGTGTTCTCCGAGCAACCGGCCGGTTTGTGCGAGGGTCAGGTCCTCGCGGTAGTAACAGCCGAGCCTGAGACGATCGCGGTCCGGCAGAAGCGCCAGCGCCCGTCCGAGAGCAAGCTTGATGAGGGCGCTGAACCGTCGGGTGTCCGGGTCAGCCGCGGGCGCGCTCACCAGCGCCGGCGGCGGGCTCTCCTCGTTGGCGGCCGAATCGAGCGGCGTCAGCCGACGGGTCGATCGAACGCGATCCACCTGGCGCTGCGCCAGCACGGCTCGGAGCCACGTCGAGAGGCTGCTTCTGCCGTGAAAATATCGGAAGAGCGATCGGCGTTCGCCGTCGCGCTCCTGGAGGCCGAAAAGGTCCGCGTAGATCGAGTCGGCCAGCTCGCGCGCGCCGCCGGCAGGATCGATAGCGTCGGCCGACCGGTACAAGATCGGACGGTACTCGCGCACGAAATGATCCCAGGCAGCGTCGTGGCCTTCGGCACAGGCGCACGCGAGCGCCAGATCCTCGAGGTGGAGCGAGGTCAGGTATCGCTCCAGGCGCTGACGATCCTGCGGCCGGTCCGGGAGCGCCTTGGCGGCGCTGCGTTCGAGCGCCGCTGTGAACGTCCGTTCGGACACACCCCACCGCGAGGCCTGAGCCTGCTGATAGAGGCGCGCGACGAGGCTCGCGTCCATCCGAACGGCGGTCGGCGAAGGTTTTGACACGATTTGGCGGCAGTAATAGCAATTGTACCGCGTCACCTACGTGCGCCAGGGTCAGATCTCGATTTTCTCGGGCGTGGCCGTGGTCGAAGCGAGCTTACCGTGCCCGAACGCCTCGCGATTGTGTAGAGTCTTGGCTGCATGCACGCCACTTCTCCCGCGCCGGCGGGTCGTGCGCACCTCACCCGGTTCGTCCTGATCATGGTCATTGCCACGGTCCTGCGGCTCGCGGCGCTGCCGCTGCGCGGGACCGAGGATGTGCTGACGTGGAAGATCTGGATGATTGCGGCGGCGAAGAACGTCACCACGGTGTACGGCGTCGGCGGTCACCCGCCCGTCCGGGGTGAGCTCCACTGGCTGCACCACACAACGACCGTCGACTACCCACCGATGGCCCTCTACGAGCTCGGCGCCGCCGGTTTGCTCTATCAGCTATTTGACGCCGGGTTCGCCGACCGGCCCGCCCTCACCGGCGCGGTAAAAATCCCGGGGCTGCTGTTCGGCATGGCGCTGACGTGTCTGCTGTGGTGGACCGTCCACCAATTCACCGGTCGCCGCGACCGGGCGATGTGGGTCGCGCTTGCCTACTGGGCCAACCCGGCGACGATTCTCAACGGCGAGGTGCTCGGCTATCTCGATCCGCTGATGATGCTGCCGGCAATTGCCGCGCTGGTGCTCCTGCACCGCGGCGCGCCGGAGTGGGCAGGCGCAAGCCTCGCGATCGCGATGCTGACCAAACCGCAGGCGTTGCTCCTCGCGCCGATTCTTGCGCTCGGCGCCTGGCGCACCGGCGGAGTGCGAGCCCTCGTCGCCGCCGCCATCGGTGGCCTGGTCACCGCCGGCGTCATCGTCCTGCCGTACGCGCTCGTCGGCGCCCTGCCGAACATGTGGCTGGCGTTCGGATCGTTCTACGCGCGCCGAGACATCCTCTCGGGATACGCCGCCAACATCTGGTGGGTCGCCAACTACGTGCTGCGAGCGTGGAATCAGATTCCGCGGTTGGGCGTCGCCGGCGCGTATCTGGCGCCCGTGCGCCGCATCATGGCCATCAGCACGTTCCAGGATTACGGGTTCCCGAATCCCCGCCCGTTCGGCACGCTGCTCGTGTTGATCGCCAGCGGCTGGGGCCTCTGGCGGATCCGGCACGCGCGCGACCTCGCCGTGCACGCGCTCGGCGCCGCGTTCATCGTCCACGCGTTCTTCGTGCTGTCGGTCGGCGTGCACGAGCATCACATGATGCTGGCGGTTCCGCTGTTGGCGCTCGCTGCCGCGCTCAGGCCGGCACTCAGGCGGCTGTTCTGGACCATCAGCCTGATCGTCGCGCTCAACATGAACCTTTTCTACGGCATCGGTCTCGGACTGGGATGGACGCCGCCGCGGGGTCTGCTCCTGATTGACCTCAGCGTCCTGCTGTCGCTGGCCAATATCGCCGCGCTCGTGTGGCACGGCCGGGTACTCGTGCGCGAGGCGTCCGACGGTGCGCTTCAGGCCGGCGCAGACTCGAGCGCTGCGCGATCCCACCTGGCGAGGTCCGCAGCGGCTACGTAAGTGGACTGCAGGAACTCGAGCAGCACCCGATCGGGATCGGCCGAGGTCCGTACCACGTCGTACGGCAGGATGAACTCGTGCAGATCGGTGCTGTAGAAAGCCTCGCGTGGCCCGACCGCGGCGCTCGCGAACCCGGGTGGTTCCGGGTACGCGTATGAGTAGTAGGCCGGATACGCAATCGCTCCCCCGCCCGCCCAGAACCCAGCGCTGCTGACTTCGTGCGAGTAGGCCTCGCGCGTGACGCGATCGGGAAGGTTGGGAATGCCGCCCGGATGCGGCGGCGCCGGGCGGCCTGAGAATCGCGTGACGGCGAGATCGAGCGCGCCCCAGAAGAGGTGCACTGGGCTGCACTTGCCGAGGAAGCCCGAGCGAAACCGCTTGAACACCCGGTCGTTCTGCACGAGCACGCGCCAGAACCGGTTGACCGCTGCGCGGTCGTAGGCGCGATGCACTTCATCGCGATCGAACGGAATCGGATCGGCAACCTCGTTTGGCTTCGCGTAAATCCGGACGTCGATGTCCAGCCCGGCGAGCGCGTCCATCACGCGGCGATAGAACACCGCGACCGTCTGAGGCTCGAGCGGCACGCGGGCGCTTCGTCCATCGCTGACCTCGATGACCAGCGCGTGATCGATGAAATCGAAGTCGATCTGAAAGATTCGGTGCCCGTGGGGAATCGGCGAGGTCGTCAGTCCTCGCGCGGTGACGTAGAGCGTGCTGTGCCACCCATGATTGATCGGCGCGCTCTCCCGGAGTCGAATCTTCCCGACGATCTGCGTCCACATGTGGAGCGTCGCGCAGGTATCGGCCCAGCCTTCGAGTGGCAGCGCCGGCCAGAACTCCTCGCGTGATTCACGTTCTTTCATGGGAGCTGTACTCGATTTTCTGGAGGATTCGGCTTCATCCAGCCAGTATAGCTCCGGGAAAGGCGCGCGATCGCCGCCGGCATTGGTGTACTATCCGCGCAGTTCATCTGGGAGGATGAGTATGTTTCGAAGAGCCTCGGTCGCCGTGGCGCTGTTCATGTTGGCACTGGGCACTGCGTCTCCGATTGCTGCCCCCGTCCGGCTCGCCCGGCACCCCGACTATCACGGCGGCAAGGTCGTCTTCAGCTATCTTGGCGACATCTGGATGGCGAACGAGGACGGCTCGAACGTCCATCGCCTGACCGACAACCTCGCGCGCGAGGTGTATCCGCGATTCTCGCCTGACGGACGCTCCATCGCCTTTTCATCGAACCGGTACGGCAATAACGACGTGTATGTCATCGCCGCGACGGGCGGAACGCCGAAGCGGCTGACCTACCACACGGGGGCTGACGATGTCGTCGGCTGGACGCGCGATTCCGAGCAGGTCATCTTCCGGGCGTCGCGCGGTGATGGAGCCTTCCCCTCGGTCGCCACGCTCTATCAAATCGCGGCGAAGGGCGGCCAGGAGCAGTCGCTGAACCTCGACTGGGGCTACTGGGGCAGTTACTCTCCGGACGGCAAGTCGCTCGTCTTCAATCGACATCCGGCGACGTGGTCGCGCCGCCACTATCGGGGCAGCTACGCCGCCGACCTCTGGATCGCCGACATCGCGGCGAAGAGCTACACGAAGCTGCTCGGCGACGAGCAGTACAACCGCTACTGGCCGATGTGGGGCGCCGACGGCTCCATCTACTTCGTCGGTGATCCGCTGCCGAACGAAAAGAGCGTCAGCCCGGGCAGCCTGGACGTGCGCAAGAGCGTCAACAACATCTACAAGATTGCCGCGAAGGGCGGCGCCCCGACACAAGTGACCCGCCATACCGACGGCGGCCTGTTCTGGCCGTCGATGTCGAGTGACGGCAAGGTGATCGTCTACGAGGACAACTTCGGTATTTGGAAGCTGGACGTCGCATCCGGCAAGTCCAGCGAAATCAAGGTGGACATTTCCTCGGACGACAAGCAGAACGAGGTCGAGTTCGAGACGATCACCAACGAAGTCGACGCGTTCGACCTCTCGCCGTCGGGACGGCGCGCCGTCATCTCCGCGCGCGGGCAGATCTTCACGATTGCAACCGAGCGTGGCGACATCACTCGCGTCGCGCCCGACAAGATGGCGTCCAGGAATTCAGCGCCCAAGTGGTCAAATGACGGCAAGCTCGTCGCCTTCGTCTCGGATCGCTCCGGCCGCGACGAGATCTGGATTAGCGATCCGGAAGGCCGGGCGCCGAAGAAGATCACCGACCTCGACAACGAAAAGGGCGCGCTGGTGTGGACGCCAGACTCAGCCGCGCTCTTGTACACGGCCGCCGACAAGAAGCTCTACAGCTACAACGTTGCCGATGGCAAAACGGCGGTCGTCGCGTCGAGCGAGGTCGGCCGCATCGGTTCGGTTGACGTCTCTCCCGACAGCAAGTGGATTGCGTTCTCCAAACAGGACCGCACGCTGCGGCCCCACGTCTACATCATCCCCATCGCTGGAGGAGAGGAACGCCACATCTCGGACGACAGCCTGCTCTATTCCGAAACGGGCGCCGTCTGGACCGCTGACGGCCGCTATCTCGTGTTCACCTCATTCGAAGGAACGTCGAGCGGCATCGCCTCGCAGGGGGGCATCAACACGACGATGGCGTTGTGGGCGCTGTCGCTGCGCGATCAGGATCGCGATCCAACCAACCGCGACATCGATAACGAAGCGCAGGGGCTCGCCGCCGAGGCAGCCGCTCGACAGAACACGGGTCGAGGCGGCTCAGGCCAGAGCGGCACGCAGATACCCGAGGTGCGCATCGACTGGAACGGGCTGGCGCGACGGGCGCGGCAGCTCTCGGTGCCGGGCACGGCCATCGGCGGGCTGACGCCGTCACCTGAAGGCCACTCGATCGCGCTGACGGCATCGACTGCCGGCATTGGCGGCGGTCGGGGCGGCGCGCCTGACGCCAACGCAGGCATGTACATCATCGATGTCGAAAGCGGCCAGTTGACGCGTGTGCCGCCGGCCCCGGAAAACGCCGGCGCAGGTGCGGGCCGTGGCGGACGCGGCGGCGGTGCTGGCGGCCCAGGCGGCGGAGGGAACAACATGGCATTCGCTCGCGACGGGCGGACCCTCTACTTCCGGTCGGGCACGGGGCTCTTCGCCGCTCCCAATCAACCTCACGGCCGACCGGCGCTGGGGCTGACGCAAGGTGCTGGCGGGGGTCGCGGTGGTGGACGGGGCGGTCGCGGCGGCGGCGCGCCAACCGTAACCGAACCGGCGGCGAATGCTACGGCGCGGCAGGTGACCTACACCGTCAACATCGAGGTCGATCGCAAGGCGCTCCGCGCCCAGGTCTTCAACGAAGGTTGGCGGATCATGAAGAACCGCTTCTACGATCCGAAGATGCACGGCGCCGACTGGAACGCCGCCAAGACCGCCTACGAACCCCTCCTCGACTATCTCGTGGATGACGACGAGCTGAATACGGTCATGATGATGATGATCGGTCAGCTCAACGCGTCTCATACGGGTGTGACCGGTGGCGGACCGGCGAACGACAATCGGACGGTGCTGCAAACGCGCCACCCGGGGTTCGATCTGGCGGCGGACCCGTCCGGCTTCTACAAGGTCACTCACATCTACAAGGACGGCCCTGCCGATCACGACTACCTGAAGATCAAAAAGGGCGACTACCTCATCTCAGTCGACGACCGCGACCTGAAGACAAGCGAGAACTACTGGCAGTACTTCACCCTCGCGGCCGGCAGCAAGTTCCACTTCATGGTGAACGACAAGCCGGCCAAAGAGGGCGCCTGGCCGGTGACGATTGCTCCGGTTGCCGGCGGCGGCTTTACCGATTTGCAGTACGCCAGGTGGGTCACGGATCGACGCGAGATGGTCACGAAGTTGAGCAACGGCGAGATCGGCTACCTTCACATTCGGGCGATGGACGCACCATCACTCCGGCAGTTCCAGCTCGACCTCGCCGCCCAGCGCACGAAGAAGGCGCTCGTCATCGACCAGCGCTTCAATGGCGGCGGCGGCATCGATCAGGAGCTGCTCGGCATCCTCGCCGGTCGCCAGTATCAGTACACGATCGGTCGTGATGCCGGCTTCCAGCAGCCGCGGCCGCAGAACTTCTACGGCCCGATGGTGGTGATGCAGAACGAACGTTCGGCCTCCGACGCCGAGATGTTTCCGGCCGGGTTCAAGGCGCTCGGCCTTGGCAAAGTCGTCGGTGTCCCGACGATGGGAGCCGTGATCGGCACTGGCTCTTATACCTTGCTGAACGGCGCGGCGATCAGGACGCCAGGAAGCGGCGTCTGGACCGTGACCGGCCAGAACATGGAAAACTACGGCGTGCCGCCGGACGTACTCATCGACAATACCCCCGGCGATTTCATCAAGGGTCGAGACGCACAGATCGAGAAGGCGGTCGAGGTCCTGAAAGCCGAGATGGGAAGAAAGACGTCGACGTCTCAGCAGCAGTAGGCACGTCTCATCCGGGGGACTTCGTCCCCCGGACCCCCTTACACGCTCGCTCGCGGGGACCCCGACGTCCCGCGCCGCTCGCGTGGCTCACTCGCTGCCGCTCGTTCCGGTCTGAGTAGTCCGTCGCTGAAGCCGGATCACTACGTGCTGTGGGACCAGGCGCGAGTCATAGCCGGCCGCGACCAACGCCTCGAACGCCGCCCACACATCGCCGGGAATCTCCTGCGGAATCTGAAAGCCAGACTCCGCGTAGACCTTCACGCGCTGCAGGTCTCCAACCATGATGCTGACGACGTCGTCAGCCGACAGCGTGTCGTTCGAGTACTTGTTCAGGTAGTCGTCGAAGGAGACCTGCGGCGAGGTCACAATGACCCGCTTCTCGGGCCAGACTTTCCTGAAGGTCGCGAAACTCCGACGTTCCATGTACGGCTTCTGCACGAGGATGAACGACTCTGGATCGAGTCCGTGCTCGGCCAGAAGCTGCCTCGTCAAGCGAACGTTCTCGCCCGTGTTCGTCGACCGGTTCTCGATCAGGATGTTTGTTCTCGGCACACCCATCCGTTCGGCAATGGCGGCGAATTGATCCGCCTCGGGCTCGGTCCACAGGTGTCGGGTAATGGTGCCAAGGCCCCCGGAGAACACGAGCAGCGGCGCCCAACCGCCGAGAAAGAGCTCCGCGCCCCGCTCGGCGACGCCCCTGTCGTGGCTGCAGAGCACCAGGATCACGTCGGCTTTTGACAGCGTGTGACGGAGCTGGTGGTAATTCCAGAGCTTCTCGGCGAGCTCTCTGATGTGCGGCGTCATGCCATCACTTCGCCGCATCGATTACTCTCAGGAGTGCGAGGCCATCGTAGCCTTTGATCCCAACAGTCTGAACCGCAGTCGCTTCCACCCGCGGCTCCGATCGCACCAGCTCGAAGAACTGACGCATCCCCTGCACGGCCTGATCGGTGCTCGATGCATCGGCGACGGCACCGTCCCTTACGACGTTGTCGACCACGATGAGGCTGCCGGGTCGCGACAGTGTCAGCGCCCACGTGAAATACGACGGAGTATTCACTTTGTCCGCATCGATGAAGATCAAGTCGAACGGACCGCGGCCCTCGGCCACGAGCTGTGGCAGCGTGTCGAGCGCCGCGCCGACGCGAACCTGGACGATCCGTCCCAAGCCAGCGTTCCCGAGGTTGGCGCGGGCGACGTCGGCGTGCCGCGGATCGTTCTCGAGCGTGATGAGATGGCCACCGGGAGCGAGCGCCCGAGCCAGCCAGATCGTGCTGTAGCCCCCGAGCGTGCCGATCTCGAGAATCTTCCTCGCGCCCTGAATCTTCGCAAGAAGGTGCAGCAGTTTGCCGTGATTCGGCGACACGGCAATCTCTGGAAGCCCCGCGGCCGCGCTCGTCGCCAGCGCCGCATCGAGTGCCGCGTCCGGGGGTACGAGGTGAGCGGTGAGGTAGCGATCGACGTCAGTCCAGAGTTCCTTGGTCATTGCTTGGTCATGGGGCCAGCTCGAGCGATTGAGAAGCAGGACCGCGATCTTAGCAGAAGCTCACTCGCCCTTTCCGACCACCCACGTCGTCATACACCGTTGGTCCTGAACGATCGTCGTCTTCAGCGGATCCAGGAGTCTGCCGCCGAGGTCGCGGGTCAGGTCGAGGAGCATCGCTTCGTCGACGAGATAACGCTCGGATCCGTCGGGCAACACAAATCGCCTGCCGTCGATCCGCTGCACTCGGGTCTCCATGCCGATGTCTGAGGCCAATCGACAGAAGAGCAATCCTCCCGGCTTCAGCACGCGCCACATCTCGCGCAGCATCGCCGAGAACTGCCGATCGTCGCGAGCGAAATGGAGAACGGCGCTTCCGAGCACCACGTCAGCAAACCCGTTCGGGAACGTCATCTGCTCGACAGGCTCGACCCTGAAGTTCGCTTCGGACAGTGTCGGCGCGAGCTGCCTGGCGATGCTGCGGACGGAAGCGATCGCGCGCGGATCGCCGTCCACGCCGAAGATCTCGAATCCGTTCTTGAAGAAATAAACGAGATTGCGCCCGCCGCCGCACCCTGCGTCGACGATGCGCTGGCCCGGCGCGATCCGGCCGCGAAGGATCTGATCGAAAAGGTAGATGTCGATCTGGCCGAACTCGGCAACGGGATCAATCATTGTGCAGTGAGCATACGGCCAATCTGAGCTTGTGATCCGCCCCACAATCCTGTGCTCTGGTCCTGGCGTCCCCACCCAATAGGAACGACCAATTGGGCACGTCGTGCCTCGGCATGAATCGTGCGTAGTGGCGTCAGGATCAATGCCGGGAAGCGCTCGTCCCCGCTGGTGTTACGTCTGTTTTCAGGCCCGCGCGAGCGGGCGCGCTGCGTTTGTGGGCCTGACGGCAATCCTGTGCGTGTTGTTCCTGCACACCACGTCGGCTCGGGCGCAGAATCCGCCAGTCACGATCTCCGTTGACGCGAACGCCAACCGTCGCCCGATCGATCCAAACATCTACGGCGTGGCGCACGCGAGCACTGCCGAGTTGAACGACCTCAACTCGCCCGCTCAACCGCAACGGCGGGAACAACACCACTCGCTACAACTGGCAACTGAACGCCGACAACCGCGGCAACGATTGGTACTACGAGAGCATCGCCGAGAGCAGCGCGACTGCGGGTGAACGCGGCGACACTTTCATCGCCAACGCGCGGGCGGCCAATGCGAAGGCGATGCTGACGGTACCGACCATCGAGTGGGTGGCGAAGGTCGGCCCGAATCGCAGCAAGCTTGCCAGCTTTTCGGTCGCCAAGTATGGCGCGCAGACTGGAACCGACTGGCAGTGGTTCCCCGACGCAGGCAATGGCGTCCGCACCAACGGTCAGTTCGTGACCGGCAACGATCCCAACGACGCCAACGTCCCGTCGACATCGCTCTTCCAGCAGGGATGGGTTCAGCACCTCGTCACTCGATGGGGCACCAACGCCAATGGCGGGTTGCGCTACTACATTCTCGACAACGAGCCGAGCATCTGGCATTCGACGCATCGCGACGTCAGGCCGACGTCACCGACGATGAACGAGATCCGCGACAAGACGATCGACTTCGCACAGAAGATCAAGGCCGTCGATCCGACGGCGCTCCTCGTCGGACCCGAGGAATGGGGCTGGAGCGGCTACTTCTACAGCGGCTACGACCAGCAGTACGGCAGCCTGCACGGCTGGGGCTCACTACCCGATCGCGCCAACCACGGCGGCGCCGACTACTTACCGTGGTTCCTCGACCAGATGCGGCAGCAGCAGACGACCTCTGGCCAGCGTCTGCTCGATGTCTTCACCGTTCACTACTATCCGCAGGGCGGCGAGTTCAGCGACGACGTCTCGACGAGCCATGCAACTGCGTCGCAACCGCTCGACCCGTTCGCTGTGGGATCCAGGCTACGTCGACGAGACCTGGATCAACGACCGGGTTCAGCTCGTGCCACGGCTGAAGAGCTGGGTCAACACCTACTACCCTGGCACCGCCATCGGGATCACGGAATACAACTGGGGCGCCGAGAACCACATCAACGGCGCGACGACGCAGGCCGACATCTATGGAATCTTCGGTCGCGAGGGGCTCGACATGGGCGCGCGCTGGGCCACGCCGGCGTCGAGCACACCGACCTACAAAGCGATGAAGATGTATCGCAACTACGACGGCAACCGATCGACGTTCGGGGACGTGAGCGTGGCGGCGAACGTGCCGAATCCAGACAACGTCGCGGCCTTTGCCGCCGCGCGCTCGGCCGATGGCGCGCTGACCGTCATGGTGATCAGCAAATACTTGTCGGCGACGACCCAGGCGACCATCAGCCTCGCGAACGTGAACCATCGCGGGATAGCGCAAGCCTGGCAGTTGACGTCGGCAAACGCCATTACGCGCCTCTCCGACCTCACGTTCAGCGGCAACAGTATCGTCGCCACTCTGCCGGCGCAGAGCATCACGCTCTTCGTCGTGCCCGCCAACGGGACGGCCACGCCGCCGCAAGCACCAACCAACCTCAGGATTGTGCGGGCGCAGTAGGCTAGTGGCCTGTCCACTAGTCGAACGCAGGGTCGTGCTCGGGCGGCTTCGAACCGTCCGGCGCAGATGTCTGGTTGCGGCGCAACTCCGCGATCACGACAATTCCCACGCCCAGCATGATCGCGACGTCGGCGACGTTGAAAATCCCCGTCCGCAACGGCCCATAGCCGACGTTGATGAAATCGATGACGCTGCCGCGAACCACGCGATCGACCCAGTTCGACGCGCCGCCTGCGACAAAGAGGCTCAGGCCAACCAGCGGCCATCCGGTCCAGCGGAACACAATCGCGCCGGCAACGGCCGCGACGAGTGCGACCCCCGTCCCGACGGTGAAGAACCCGGTGCGCACCGCCGGCGGCAGATCGGCGCCCAGACTGAGAAATCCGCCGGCATTCTCAACGTACTCGAGCCGCACGGTGTCTGCCAGAAACGACCGGCCCGAGGCTCCCGCGAGCGTGGTCGACGCCAGGTGCTTCGTCGCGCGATCGCAACTGATCGTCAAGGCGATGGCGACCGCCAGCACCAGTCGTGCGCCGATCTGCGTCACCATCGAGTCGTCTCTATGTATCCGGTGAACATCTGAGATGTTCCTATTGTCCCTGATTTCCTGCGTGCCGGTCGTGGGGCTTTCGTGCAAGGGCATAGAGTACGTTCGCTTCAATGGCAGCAATGCCGTTCTGCGCCACAAACTCGAGATTCGCCGTCCGGACGCGCTCGCGTCCCTCCTCGTCCAGCTGATCGATCGTCGCCCGATAGCCGGACCCCATGACGAGCGCCCACCAGGCCTGCGGGGATGCGAGTGGATGCATGGCTGGCTCGAGTTCGATCGCTGGGGCAGGCACGCCCGCATCGAGGAGCAGCCGCCTCAACGCCTCCGGCTCCGTGATGAGATCCCACGGCGCGAATCCACGATCGAGTTCGGGACGTTCGCGACGAACCGCTGTCCAGAATGCCGAGTTACCGGGCTCGAACGCATTCGGCCCCCAAGTGGTGATCGCCATCCGGCCACCGGGCCGCACGAGGCTCCAGAGGCGTCGAGCCCCCTCCACCATATCCGCCAGAAAGAAGATGCCGAAGACACATACGACTGCATCGAACTGCTCGCGGGCCGGATCGAGCGCCAGCAAGTCCTGCGAGCGGACTTCAATCTGTCGGAGCCCTAGCGCGTCCGCCTTGCGATTCAAGAGCGCAAGCAACGCGTCGGCGACGTCCACCGCGACGACGCGGCCCTGCGAACCCACGGCTTCAGCGGCCGGAATCGCCGACGCTCCAGTGCCGGCACAGACATCGATGACGTGCATACCGGGGCTGAGTTTGAGACGCGAGATCGTGCTGCGCCCGAAGCGCTCCCAGAACGTATTGGCGGATGCGTCGTACGAATCGGCGGCGGAATTGTAGGTGGCGGCGGCCCTGGCGCGGAGCTCGGCGTGCGAGCTCATCGCGACGGCTTCGCTTTCCGGGACTTCTTCGGGGGCTTGATCGAGGGGTCGCGCTCCCACCCCTCGTTCTGGAGTGTCAGAGACTGAATGAGGCCACTGCCGGAACCGGCCTCGAGCGGCCCGAGCGCCACGTACTCCGAAGGCCAGCATCTGTGGACGTCATAGGCCAGAGCCAAGCGTCCGTGCGTGTCGTACACCTCGATCCGCACTTCCTTCCGAAACGCCAACGGCGCCCCGGTTACTCCATAGACCAGGCGTGCCCAGGCCTCGAACGCCGTGTCGCGCGTAATACCACGCTCGAGCGTGATGGCGTCGAAACCGATGGCGCCTGGCAGCTTGAGTGTCTCTCCGGAGCTGCCGTCGCGGTACTCCACGATCTCTGTCGTGCGTCTAAGCGCGCTGACTTTGGTGATGCCCGCGACAATCCGGCCATCCCATTTGACGCGGAAACTGTAGTCACGGTACGGATCGACGTGCTTGCGCGGTTTCCTGGCTGCTGGCATGACACGCCTCATTTCCTGCCGTCGAAGATGGTCGAGTAGCACAAGACGTCGGCAACAGCGGGCGGCGTCAGGTTCGGAAATCGCTCGTGACGCCGCAGGATCCCCTCGCGCTCGAACCCGCACTTCTCGAGGACGCGCGCGGAGGCGCGATGCTCGACGTGACAAATGGCATACAGCCGCTGCACGCCAATGCTGGCGGCAACGCCGACCATCGCCTGCAGCGCCTCGGTCGCGACGCCTCGTCCCCACGCGTCCCGCGCGAGCACGTAACCTGTCGATGCCCGACTGGCCGTTTCGAACCCAAGACCAGTGCCGCCAAGCAGCTTGCCATCAGCTCGCGACAAGATGAGATAGGGGCCGGCGGGCCAACGATTCCATTCCGCATCGCAGAAGGCGAGGAACCCTTTGGTATCATCGACCGCCGTGTGCGTCGGCCATCCGACGAACTTCGTGACCTCGGGATCTCCGGCATAACGCGAGAAGATCGACTCGGCATCGCCGGGCCGCGGCCGCCGGATGAGCAATCGCTCGGTTTCGATGGTAACTGGCGCTTTCATGTCAGTTCCTGCGACGTCCCCGACGAAAGGAGCGAAATGAGGAGCGAAGTAACGTGGCATGGGCATGGAACGGCCGCTGCCGGGCCGACGAGCGGCGCGGTCCCGACGACGAGCCGGTGTGGTGGAATTGTAAAGGAGCCAGGAGCTTCGGAGCTAGCGGCGAGCCGCGGCCCAATTACCGAGCTAGGGGCCGGGGAAGCACCGGCACCGCACGGGAGCGCCTTCCTGCACTGGCGTTCCTGCCGGCACAAGGCTGGCTCTGCTGAAGATGATCGACCGCGCGCCTCGATACACTGGTGCCCATTCAGAGGACTTCATCAGCCCGCCGGCAAGAGGCAGTTCTTTCGGTACCCACACGTAGTCGGCCCGCAAGCCGTCCAGATACGCGAGGCCATCCTGTTTCGCCAAGTACATGTCGAGGTGCAAGTCGACGCTACGCTCGGAGTAGACCGTCTCCCTCCGCCCGTCCATCGACACTCGGAGATCATCCGGCTTGTGCCAGATCGCGTACTGACCCCAATCGAAGAACGTCACCATCCGTCCTCCGAGCCGATGGTTCCTGACGAATTCCATCGCCTCCGGCTCGGGAATCGTCGACGACGCGTGAACGTCTATGCAAAGAAGATTGCTCTTCAGTTGCGGGACGGTGACCACGAGCGTGACTACGGCGAGGACGCCCATGACGGCCTGCATCCGTGGCGATGACCGCGCCGGTTTTTCCGCGCGCTGCCGGTTGAACACACGACTGAGCTCCGGCGCGAGCAACGCAATCGTCGATAGCGCGAAGAACGCGTCCAGCCGGCTGACCTTGAATGCGACGATTCCCCAGAACACGGGAACGATGACGGCGTGCAGTGGCGGTATTCGGCCGGCCCGCTTGATCGCCACGACGACCAGGAGCGCAAAGAACGACCAGACGGCAAGCGTTGTCAGGCTGCCGGTGACTGGGCCCCATTCGGAAATGAACCGTCGCGACAGGCCGACGGTCTCGGCGAGAAACATCCACAGGCCGGGGCCATACGGATTGATCAGTGTCGCCGCAACCGCCACGACACAAGCGCTCCAGAGGATAGCGAGCGATCGAACCGACGCCTGGCCCTCGGTTCTGAGAGTCCACGTTCGCGCAGAGCACCAGAGCGCGAGGGTCCCGCATCCAACCAACCATCCTCCGTGCAGGTTCGCCCAGACAGCAAAAAGCGGAGGCGCGAACCAGAGCGCGGCCGGTCGTTTCTCAGCGCGCCGCAATATAGTCATCAGCAGCGCGAAACACAGCACCGAGAAGAGCTGAGGTCGCACTTGCTGCACCCTCGGCAGGATGCCGGCGAGCGCGAGCGTCATGAGAATCGCCGCTGGACGGATCCCGGTAGTGTCGGCCCTGACAATTCGCCACATACAGCCGAGCGACAACGCCACGATCGTCAGCTTCAGGAGGACCAGGCCGGCCGCCCCCGCCGTCCGGTAGGCCGCGGCCATGATGATCTCCGCCAGCCACTCGTGATTGGTCCACGGCTTGTCCGCCGTGAAGGAGTAGGTGTCCGGCAGACGGATCGCCGCGCTGTCGATGATGTCTCCACCGAATCGGACGTGTCCCCACAGATCCGGATCGGCCCTGGTCAGCGTAACGAAGCAGAGGACGATGAGCAGGGCACAGCCCGGCAGGATGGCGCGTTGGAATTGCACGGAGCCTCAGGCAATTACAAGAAACGCGCCGGTCGAGAGAAGGCGATCCGTCAGGTCTGTCAACGAGTTACGGGGAACACCGGGGTCCGGATGGTAATCGCGATTACGGAATTGAAACTGGCGCCTAGTACTCCGTGTTCTGATCACGTAGGTCCTGGATCCGGACGTGCGCTTGCTCAGGAGCTGCGACGATCACCCAACTTCAAAGTTCACCCAACCCGTCAGCCTGTTCCCCGCTACGACGGCTGGCGCGGCGGCGCTGGTCGCGGCTCGACAAGTCGCAGCGTCCGATGGTCGCGTAGATAGATCGCCAGGAGCAGCTCGATCGGCACCCAGGTGATAAGCGCAAGAAACGCGATGAGCAACCCTGGCCTCACCATGCCCAGGTCAACGGCCGCCTCGTGACCGACGAGCGCCGCCACGGCAACGATGGCGAACGGCAGCACGACAATTCGAACGGCCCCATCGTATTGAAGCCTTGCCCGGCAGTGTGGACAACGGATACGGCTCGGCCCGCCGGCGGCAAAGATCGCCCACACACCGATGTCCTTGCCGCAGGCCGGGCAGACTTTGCCGTTCGCCATTTTCACGCTCCACAGATCACGGCCCGCGTCTAGACGGTGCGTAGCTGAGGCCCATCGGTCTGTTCAGTGCCGTGAGGACGATCCCGATTATCACCAGGGAGGACCTTCAAGAACGGTCCACCACATCGGCAGCCCCGCATGGAGGTCGATGCCGAGAACGGTGACTCCAAACAGGACGTTCATAATCCCGAGGTACGAGACGATGCCGCGATACCTGACCGGATCCCCAGAGACGATGAGCACGAGCACGCCGTGGAAGCCATATAACGCCGCGACCGATCTGGCCAAGTAATCCACGACCGGCGCCCGCGGAAACTCACCCATCCCAAGGGCGCGATGTGTTGAGGCCATCCACTCCACTGGGAGGAATATGGCCAGGAATGCAGTGATGAGAACGCAGCCGGTGAATCGGAGCACCAGCACCAGCAGTCGCCTTCGCGGGTCGGCGGTCAACATGTCTGCCGTGAGTTATTTGTACTGCAGAACGGTGGGTGGGATGCTCTTGTCGACGCGCGGGCGGTCTGGCGCGTCTGCAAGCATCCAGACGCACGCGAGCACTGTCCGAGTGATCGCTTCCATCTTCTTCGGATCCAGGAACTTTGCTTCATCCGACGGCGCGTGATACCTGGCATGAATGCCAGTCGTGAAGCCGATCGTCAGGATCCCTCGCTCGAGGAACGGACCCGCATCTGTGCGGGGATAGAAAAACTCACTATCCGCCCGATCGTGGTCACGATTGAATCGCAGATTCAGATATGAACGGTTGACGGCTTCGACGAGCGCGTCGGCCTGGGCGCTCAGCACGCCTGGTCCGATGAGGTAGACCTCGTTTGGTCCGGTCGTGCCCTCGGCGGTTGCGTCGGGTGACCCTGGAGCACGGTTGGCGCCGATCATGTCGACGTTGAAGTGCGCGACGATCCTCTCGAGCGGAACCGGTGGCCGATGCACGAAGTAGCGTGTTCCCCACAAGCCGCGTTCCTCGCCGCTGTCCCAGATGAAGATGAGCGACCGCTTGGGCCGCGGCGCGGTCATGAGCCCCTCGGCGATCGCCAGGTTGGCCGCGCTGCCGGATGCGTTGTCGTCGGCGGAATTGTAGATGCCGTCGCCGTCGACCGTGCGCGTGCCGACGGCGCCGTCGAGGTGCGACTCGATCGTGATGTATTCGTTACGGAGCACCGGATCGCTGCCCTCGAGCAGCGCGACGACGTTGTAGGGGCGGTGGTCGACCGTCGAAGCGGGCACATGCAACACGACCTGCCTGGTCAGCTGGAACGACGGCGGGTAATCGGCGCTGTCGCCAAGCCCGATCAACGTGGGGCCGTCTACACGTTCGCCGGCGAGAAGCGCTTCGGTTGCCGACCGTGACAACAGCACCGACGACACTCCTGTCGACGCGTAAGCGGACGGGACGTTCGGGTCGAGCTCGCGGCGTGTCGTGTTCTGGCCGCGCATCTGGTCCCACGCCGACAGCGCGCTCGTCTGCGGGATGAAGATGATGCCGGCGGCGCCGCGTCGCTCGGCTTCCGTAAAGGGTGTGTTGGCCCCGACGCTGATCCTGCCAATCTGCTGGATGTCGACGCCCTTCGGCAGCGCGCGCGGTCCGTGCGCCAGCACGATCTTGCCCTTCACGTCGACGCCCGCGTACGGATCGATGCCGCGACCGGGCACCGTCCACCCGTGACCAACGTAGACGATCGGAAACGAGCCCGCCAACGGACTCGCAAACGACCTCACGACAAAGTCGTCACCAAAGCGAAATCGCCGGCCGTTGACCTCGACGTACGCCTCCGCCGTATCGACCCGCGACTCGCGCATGGTGTAGGCCTGAAAGAACGTGCCGTTGTCGCCGAACGGTTTCAGACCCGCGCTCTTGAGCCGGCCAGCAATGAACTGTGCGGCCTTGTCGAAGCCCGGCGAAGGCGTATTGCGGCCCTCCAGCGGATCCGACGCCAGGTAGTTCAGATCCCGCGCCAGCGCGTCGGCGGTGATCTTGTCGGCGGCGGCGCGCACGGCGGCAGGTAGCGTCGCCTGCTGCGCTCGTGGCGCAGCGCCGGCCAGCAGAAGAAAAACGAGGCAGAGCAGCATCGGCATGGTTGTAGGAATGATACAGGTTGGGGTCAGGCCGTGAATCGTGAATCACCCTCATCGGCCCGCCGCCCAGCGGATCGCGGCCGTGATCTGGCGTTGGAACTGCGGATCGTTCCAGGTCGAATCAAAGTGCCCGAGCGCGTTGTAGTACACGCGTCCCCTGCCGTAGGACTGCACCCAGGCGAGCGGATAGTCGCCGGTCGCGCCAACCGACGCGGTATCGAGCCGCAGCAACACCTGGACGCGAGGACGCGGGTTCTCGCGAAACGCGTAGAACTCCTCATGAATGGCGAAGCGGTCGCCCAAACCCGCTGTTGCGGGATGCGCGCGATCCTCGACGACGATGGAAGCGAGCTGGGTCCACGGGTGCTCCCTGAAATACGCACCGACGAGCGCGCCGTACTCGGGCCACTCATAGAGCGTATCGGTCGCGCTGTGCGCGCCCAGGAAACCACCGCCGTTCGAGACAAACGCCAGAATCGATGCCTTCTGAGCGGCGGTGAAGGCAAGCTCGCCGCTCGTCAGCGCGAAGAACAGGACATCGTAGCTGCCAAGTGTGGAGGCGTTTATTGAGGACACGTCCTCCGTTGCCGTAATCGTAAACTGGCCGCTCGACGCGCCAAGGCTGGTTAACACCTGACGGGCCGTCGCGATGGAATCGTGGCGAAAGCCGGCCGTCGCTGTCAGCATGAGCACGCGGACGGCCGCGCCGGCCGGTCCCGACGGAGTCATCGGCGTGGACGTCGTCGACGACTGCGAGGAGCAGGCGAGGCAGCCAAGCAGCAGACTGGCGATGAGGACTGGAGCGCGCCTCCACGCACGCATGCTCAAATTGTACGCGCAAGCGGCGGCGACTGGCGATGTGGGCGCCGGAATCCACGCGTAGTGTTACTCTGCGTGCATGAATTCCGTACTGCTCGACCTCCTCCAACGGCAGCAGCGCGACGGGTTCCCGGATCTGGGGGGCAGCGAAGTCGTGGCAACGATTCCGGTCTCGGAGCGACTCGTCAACGAGGCCGTGGCGACGCTGCTGCCACCGGGCGGCAAAGTCCGCGAGGTCGAGATTCGCGCCGAGGCGGACAACCGGCTTACGGCGCGTGTGCGCCTATCGGCCTCGACCCTGCTTCCCGCCATTCCGGTGACGCTCGCGATCGAGGAGCAGCCGCGACTGCCCGAGCACCCCATCCTCTCGTTGAGACTCGCCCAGGCGTCCGGGTTCGTTGCCCTGGCGGCCTCGACGCTTCCCTCGATGCTGACGCTCCCGCCAGGCATCAGCATCGAGGGCGAGCACATTCGCCTGGATATTCGCCGGCTCCTGGCCGAGCGCAAACTGGAGAGTTGGCTCGAATACGTCAGGGACCTTCAAATCACGACCCGCGCCGGGGCGATCGTCCTGCACGTGCGAGTTGCGATCGGCTAGAGCCACGGACTACACGGACAGCACGGATGTCCGGTTTAGCCGGATCAGCAGCAGTCACGGCTGAAGCACGGACAGTACGGTTCGAGATAGCCTACAGGCCGGACTTACCGGCGGACAAACTCCATCGTGCTCTCGCGACGTCGCAGCGTGCGAAAGCCACGCACGTACTTGCGCGACCCCGGTGTCGGATACTTCTGCGCGTAGGCGCGCTCGACGGCGTCGCGGATTCGATCGCTTCTGACTCGCACGGCCTTGATCCGCACATGCCGTTCACCCACCTGAATAGTACCGAGCGGATCCTCGAGAAACGTCCGATACCAGCCGGCGGGCTTCAACGTCCAGGAACGAACGTAGACGCGACCGTCAATCACGACCGGCCATACACCGATGAAGCGGTGATCGGACCGGGCGCCGGCGCGAATTCCCAGGATCTTGCTCTGGTCGATGGCGGTTACGAGCGACTGCGGCAGGCCGCGGGCTGCTCGTCCAGTTCGAACGGACTTTCGAGTCACCACGGTCTCCTCCGATCCTGGTGTTCTTGCTTTCGTGGCGATACGCGGCGGACCGCTGCTCTCGCTATCGCCGGCTCGCCGGCGGCACGATACCATTCAGCCGGAGATACACAACCAGCTGGCCGTAATGATCGGAGGCGTGCCAGACCGCGAGCGTCGTCAGGCCCAGTCGCGTGCTCTTGCCGCCGTAGGGTCCGCCGGCGGGCTCGAGTGCGTTCTCCGGCGTCAGCGTCTGCATCACGCGCCCGGCGTATGCAAACGACTCGCGCAGATACGCCATGATTTCTTCTTTGGTCTTTGCGGGACTCGGGCCGCCAGTACCACACCCCGCGGGCGGCTCCTTCTTCTCGATCTCGTTGAAGAAGCCAAAATTGGCGCAAGCCACGTGCTTCACCTGCTCGCCGAACGTCCGCACATCGGCGAACGCGCCGGTCGTCGGCTTGAAGTCGAACTTGTCCGCCGGCATCGCGTCCGCGAGGCTGACGAACTGCTTTTCGATCATCGCGAACCACTGCCCGACCGTTCCGGCCATCGGAGCAGCCGGCTCCTGAACGAGGACGGGATCCGAAGACGAGATCACGACTGCCAACGCCAGCAAGACCATCGCTGGTCGGTGGCCGTTGCTTCGTCTGACCTTGCTCATGAGACCTCCCTTCTTCCAATCTCTGCTCGCTGCTCCGTGCGCCAGTTCATTCCTCGCTATCCTCGACCGGGCCGCCGCCGGCGCGCACGACATCTTCCTGGCGCACCTTCTCGACGTTGAACTTGGCCGCGCTCTTCTGCATCCGACCAAGCACCTCGTCGAAGTCGAACTCGGTGGAGGTCGAGAAACGGATGGGATTGATGCGGGCGACGACAAACGGCCGAAGGTATGGGCTGGTGAACCCGCGGGCCTTCAACTTGCCGACGATCGCAGTCACGTGATCGTCAATCGCGAGGACGAGGCCGGCGCGTCGTGTCCGCTCCTTCAACGCGCGCGGCAGAGGCTCGTCCAGGAAGTCGTCGATGCGGCGCAACACGGAATTGTAGGCGCCGCCGCTCAGGCGCGGCCGTTGCTCGTAGGCGGCGCCCAGCGTCAGAAACGGTGGCTGGTCGAACTCGAAGGCATGCTCGCGCTCGGTGCTGTCGCGACGCTCGTCCGCGAGCGCTCGGAGCATCCGAATCGTCTCGAGCGACTTCTCCTTGAGGTTGTGCGCTTTTTCCGTATTCAGCGCGAGAATTTTGAAGGCGACCTCCGGATCCGGCACGACCAGCGCGATGACGGACTTCGCGCCGAGCTTACGCATCGCCTGCAGCCGATGATTGCCGTTCGGTGTCCAATAATACGGCGGGGCCCCCTGCACCCCGCCTGGCGGCCTCCGCTCCGCCGGCGCTTCGTCGCCGGCTCCGTTCCGGCCGCGACCGTCCTCCCGCCTGACGCAGATAATCGGATCCAGAAAGCGTCCCAGCTTTTCGATGACGGTCATGAGCCGCTTGACATGCGGCTGGGAGGGATCGCGCTGATACGGCGTCGGCTCGACACGGTCGATCGGGAGCGCGGCCAGCACCGCGGGCGTGCCGCCGAACGGCTCCTGGTAGACAGCCAACGCGGCTCCTCCGTCCTCGGCAATCTGGGCCGCCAGCGCGCGAGCCTCGGCATCCTGCGCGTTCGCGGTCTCGGGCGCGCTCAGGCCAACAGACTTGGCGCTGACCCGCTTGCGGCGAACGACCTTCTTCTTCTTCGCCATGTCACCGGCATTCTACCTTGGGGGAACGGCGCTCGCGGCTCGGTTCGCACCAGTGCGGGGCGTGGGCGAGCCGTTTCTGTGGACAATCCGCTTGCCCCGCGTCACTAGTCTGGCCATACACGACTCTGTTGCAGCGCCAAAAAGCCTTTCACCGCGGAGTGCGCCGAGGACGCAGAGCGATGTGTGGTCTTTCTCTGCGAGCTCCGCGCACTCTGCGGTGAGAAGCTTTTGAACAGTTCTTTTTGAGATGGGCTTCTACACTGGATCGTCTGTCGAGCTTGCCGGCTCTCCCCTGCGCCAGGCTCGAAGCCGTTCGATCGCGCGCTCAGTCAACGTCCGCCGGCGCGGTGAGAACTGAACGACGGCGGCCCTGAGGTACGGACTGAACTGCCGCCGGGCGTACTCCACGTAACCGACCGTCTGGATCTCGGAGAGCGTCTGTCGATAGTGGTCGAGGAGGGCCGCGGCCATGAATCGCCCCGTGCTCGTCACGCCGACACGCGTCGACGCCGAGAGCCACCGCATCCCATCCGGGATGGCTCGCGCAGCCGACACGGCCATCATCGACGACGTTTCAAAGATCGATCGCTGCTGGCGTTCAGACTCAGACTTGAGCTGCCTCCACAGAGCGACGACCGTGTCGCGCGACGGCAGATGGTCGGGCTGCAGCGCGCGTGCTTCTTCCCGGACGCTCGTCCACTCCCTGCGAAGTCCGGCCACGTCGAGCGGCGGCGCGTTGATCGTCGCCGCCAGACGCGACGAGGTGCGTTCCAACCCGTCCAGGAGCCCGTCGACTGTCGTGAACTCGGTGTCCGGCTCGAGCAGTCCTTGCGCCCTCAGCGATTCCGCGATCTCCGGAATCAGCTGCCGGCCCATGCCGCAAAGATCTGCCAGCGCGGCAAGGACCCAGACGGGCGACGCGCGAAACGCGACAACGCCCAGGACTTCGACGACGTTGCCGGCGGTCCGCCTGGCGAGAAAGTCCTCGGGGAGCGTTCCGTCGGACCGATACACGCCTTCAACCCCGCCGACCTGTTCGATGACGAAGCGCAGCGTCGTGTCGACGAGATTCTGATAGAGCTGGCTCCGCCGTACGCCGTCGGGAAGGGCGAGCTCGCCCACTTCGCGGACAACGCCGGCGCTCAATCCGAGCGTCGATCGGGCGACGCGCTCAGGCAGGGTGACGAGGTACCCCTTGACGCTCATGGAGTGCCAGTCTGTCTTCGGCCGATCAGGCCACGTTCGGCTGTTCGGCCGGCGCGTGAGGTTGACGGCGCATCGGCTGGATCTCGACGTAGGTCAGCGAGCGCCACAGCCACTCGAGCGGTCCGAACCGGAAATGACGGAGCCAGATTGGGCTCGCGATCAACTGCACGACCCATACACCTAGTACTACGTAGTAGAGCTGATAACGTTGAAGCCGGCCGAAGAGCCCGAAGCCATAGCCGTAGAAGATGGTCGTGCAGATGAGGCTCTGCATGATGTAGCAGCTGAAGGCCATCTGGCCGACGGCAGCCAGGCGCGACGTCAGCCAGCGGAGCGCTCCAGCCTTCCAGATGAGCATCACCACGGCGACATGCCCCAGCGCTATTGGTACTCGCGCCAACGCCAGCCCTACGGTGCTGAGCGCTGTGGTCGCCGGATCGAAGCCGCTGACAAGATCGTTCCGAACCGAGACGGCGGCCAGCGGCAGGCCGATGCCGAAGCCCAGCGTCGCGAGGATCCAGTAGTCGCGGACGGAACGACTCGCTGAGAAGACCCCCAGCTTCAGCAGCCCGATCCCAAGCAGCATCATCCCGCCAATGTCGAAGATGAAGAAGTGATAGAGGACCGTTGGCTGCTCCCGCGCGAGAAAGCCCGCTCGCTGCCGAAGTGCGTCCAGATAGCTGCCGCGATAGGCGGCTGTTTCTTTACGGATCTCCTCCTCGGGCGGCTTCGAGTGCTTCACGCGCTCTTCCCAAGCCGCTTGCGCGGCCTTCTGTTCTTCACTGAGCGTGGCTCCCGAGGCGGCCGCCGCATTGGCCGCGAGCGCCGCGTGACGAACGCCGCGGACGTCGACGGCGGCCAGAAGGCTGCGCCCCGCGCCGATGAGCAGCAGGCACAGACCGGCGGCGACCAGTGTCGGACCGGCAAGCCGGCGCAGCGGAAACAGAAACAAGCCGAGCACGCCGTAGAAGAACAGGATGTCTCCCCACCAGACGAAGTAGGCATGCGCGAGGCCAAACGCCACCAGCCAGAGCAGGCGCCGGTAGTAGATGTCGGCCGACTCTGCCGCCGCGCCGCGCTGCTCGAGCCGCGACGTCAGCACCAGCATCCCGGCGCCGAAGAGCATGGAGAAGATCGCGCGCATCTTGCCTTCGAAGAGGACGGTATTGATCGCCCAGATCCATCGATTCGCGCCGGTAATGCCGCCGGCTACGGTGGGATCGAAGCTGGCGGCGAACGGCAGCGCAAAGCCGAGGATGTTCATCAACAGGATGCCGAGGACGGCGACGCCACGGAGTACATCCATCGAACCGATGCGCTCGTCGGCGAGGACGGGCCCCGCAACGGGCACCATCGGCATGGTGTCTCGAACTGTCTCCATCTCCACTCGCCTCCCGTCGCGAAGATCGTCGGTCCGCGCGTCTATCTCGTGCCTAGTCGGCGGGCCTGCTCATGAGCAGCGCTCTCCGCGATCGCACCACGAACTCGGTCAACAGCAGCGGCACCGTCCAGGACAGCCAGGCGACGACCGCAAGACGGTCCGAGCCCAGCGCCGACCAGAACGGCCAATTCAGCCACCAGCGGAAGGTCACGAAGGCAAACGTCACGACGTAGCCACGAATCATCCACGTCTTGTGAGCCTCGATCCGATGCTGCTTGATCGATCTACCACCGCCCCCAAGCGATGACGCGTCGGCGGGCCGAGTCCCAACCGATTCCGCACGACCGTGGCGAGGCGGCTCGCTCGTCCCTGAAATCAGGCGGCAGAGGTCAAAAACACTCCAGAAATGTCGGATCGTCCAACAATTCGTCCCAACTTGTGTATTGACCGTCCCTCGTCCCACCGCTTAGACTCCACCACGAAAAACAGGCAAGCACTGGCAAGTCGGCAAACATCACTGCCTTAGGGAGGGGCATCCATTCGGGTGCCTTGGGGGAGGGAGAGTATGTCGCGTTTGGCTTGGTGCGCAAGAACTGCGCTCATCGTCGTTTTGCTCATCGTGTCGGTCCCGAGAGGAGCCGACGCACAATCCGCCGCATCGATTTCAGGCGTAGTCAAGGACACCGACGGAGCGGTGATGCCCGGTGTGTCCGTCGTCATCAAGAACGACGCGTCCGGAGCTTCACAGGAAGTAACGACCGACGCCGAGGGGCGATATCAGGTCACTGCGCTTGGAGCCGGGTCGTACACCGTCACGGCGACGCTGTCGGGCTTCAAGGTCGCCACCTCGAAGAACATCCGCCTCGCGCCCGGTCAGCCGGTCTCTATCCCGCTCACGCTCGAGATCGGCCAGCTCGAAGAGACGGTCGTGGTCACGAGCAGCTCCGAGCTCATCAACACAGAGAACGGGACCGTCGCCGCGACGCTGAACTCCGACCAGCTCACACGCATGCCGACGGCGACCCGCAACGCGCTGAACGCGGTCGCATTCCTGCCCGGCGTCAACACGACCGGGACCAACCGCGACTCGACGATCAACGGCCTGCCTGAGAACTTTCTGAGCATCACGCTCGACGGCGTCAGCAACAACGACAACTTCCTGCGCAACACCGATGGCTTCTTCGCCTCCGTCACGCCGCGGCAGGATGCCGTCGAAGCCGTGTCGGTGACGCTGTCGGCGGCCGGTGCCCAGGTCGGCGGCGGCGCCGGTGCCGTCACGATGGCGTTCCAGACGCGCTCGGGCGGCAACCGATTCACTGGCAGCGCCTACGAGTACTACCGGAACCCTGATTTCAACACGAACTACGTCTTCAACGAGATCAACCATCAGCCGAAGAACGACGTGAAGCTGAACCAGTTCGGCGTGCGCGCCGGCGGTCCGATCATGATCCCTGGCTTGTACGACGGCCGCAACAAAGCCTTCTTCTTCGCGCACTACGAGCAGATCCGCTTCCCGAACAGCTTCACCCGCACCCGCACGGTCTTCAATCCGCGCGTCTACGACGGCTGGTTCCGCTATCAGTTCGGCAGCGAAGTGCGCGAGGTCAACCTGCTTAGCTGGCGGCGCCAATGGGCAGATCTCCGCCATGGACCCGACCAGCATGAGCCTGCAAGCCAAGATCGACGCCGCGACGAAGACGGCCGGCACGCGCTCGGCAAATAGCGATCCGCTGTACGACAACTACGTCTGGCTGAGTCCGTCGGAGCTCTTCGAGCACCAGCCGACGGTGCGCCTCGACTACAACCTCACCGACAACCACCGGCTGAACGGCTCGTGGTCGACGATCACCGCGAAGCGGACCCCAGACTACCTGAACAATGCTGATCCGCGGTTTCCGGGTGCGCCAAACCAGCGCGACTTCGTCTCCACACGGCCGCTCCTCGCCACGGCCCTGCGGTCGGTGATCGGTAAGACCATGGTCAACGAGCTGCGCGGCGGGTTGACCGCATACGCGAGCGGCTCGAATTTCGGCTACGCATCGAGCATCACCTCGCGCAACGATCCCAGCACGTTCGCGGACTCCGGTGGCTTCGCGATCACCACGCCGGGCAACACGACCGATTGGTTTACCTCCAACACGCCAAGCTGGCGCAAGGCGCCGACCTACAGCGTGGAAGACACGCTGACGTGGAACAAAGGCGCGCACACGATCCTGACCGGTGGCAACGTGTTCATCTCGAACGCGTCATCCTCTGGCCAGACCATGGTCCGCGGCATCACGCTCGGGTTCAACCAGGACTTCGATCCGGCGGCGGGCTTGTTCAACACGACGAATTTTCCCGGCGCATCCAGCGACCAGCTGACTGCGGCGCGCAACACCTACGGCGTGCTGACCGGCCGTGTGACCACCGTGAGCAGTACGGCCGTCCTTCAAAGCACGGGCCAGTACGAGGAGCTTGCGCCGAGCACGCTCGAAGGCGGCTACAACGTCTACGGCATGTTCGCGCAGGATACGTGGAGGCTGAAGCCGAATCTCACCCTCACGGGCGGTATCCGGTACGACATCCAGACGCCGTTCACCCCGTTCACGAGCGTCATGTCGGCCGTGACGATGGACAGCGTCTGCGGACGGTCGGGCCTCGGCGATGGCGGCCTCTACAGCAAGTGCAACTTCCTGGACCCTGGTTCCCTGGGCGGCGTCACGCCGAATTACATCCTGCTCGAGAAGGGAAGCGAGGGCTACAAGACGGACCTGAACAACTTCGCGCCGTCGGCCGGCATCGCCTGGCAGCCGAACGTGGAGTCCGGGTTCCTGCACAAGATCCTCGGCGACCCCGCTCAGGCGACAATCCGCGCCGGATACGCCATGGCTTACGCCCGTGAGGGGCTCACCCGCTTCACGACCCTCTATGGGGACAACCGCGGCGCGTCGATCTCGCTGAACCGGAACGCCAACACGGGACTCGTGCCGGCGGGCGAATCGTGGCCGGTCCTCCTCTCGCAGACCAATCGCCTGTATCCGTTGCCGTTCAATCCCGATCCGACCTATCCGATCGCCGTCGGCGCGAACCGGGCCGACAACCTCAACGCCTTCACGCCGGACATCCAGATCGCGCGCGTGCAGACCTGGACGGTCGGCTTCGCGCGGTCGATCTCCAACTCGATGGCCTTCGAGATCCGCTACATCGGCAACCGCGGCGACAACGAGTGGTCGTCGATCAACTACAACTGCGGCACCACCAACGGTAACAACTGCACCGGGATCCGCGGAGAGAACCTGGTCGCCAACGGGTTCCTGAACGAGTTCAAGCAGGCCATGACGAACCTGCAGGCCAACAACGCCTCGGGCGTCGCGAACCGGGCCGGCTCGTTTGCGTATTTCGGCCAAGGCTCGGGCACGAGCCCGCTGCCGATCTATCTGGCGTACCTCAACGGCAGGACGGATGCCGGCAACCCGGCCGCCTACGGCCTGGGGGCGAACGGGCAAACCATCAATCCCTCGACCACCTACGCGAACTCGGCGATTGCGGGCCGGCTCGCCGGGCCGAACCCGAACCCCAACGGTGCCGCGTCGGATCTTGACTACAATCTGACGCGCCGGAACCAGGCCCAGGCGGCTGGATACCCTGCCAACTTCTTCATCGTCAACCCCGACGTCAACTTCGCGAACGTGACCGACAGCGGCGCGTTCAGCAAGTACAACGCGCTGCAGCTCGAGCTCAGGCGCCGCCTGTCGAAGGGCTTCTCCGCGAACCTGAACTATCAATACGCGTTCGAGGGCGGATCGCAGTTCGACGGCTTCAGCTACGGCCGCGCGTGGACCGACGTCCCGGTGACCGGCAACCCCACGGTCCGCCACGCGCTCAAGTTCCAGGCGGACTGGATGCTGCCGTTCGGCCGCGGCGAGCGGTTCGGCACCGACTTGAACCCGGTCCTCAACGTGTTGGCGAGCGGCTGGAGCATCACGAGCGTCGGCCGATTCCAGACGACGGTAACGGACCTCGGCAACGTCCGGCTGGTCGGCATGTCGGTGGACGACCTGCAGGGCATGTACAAGTTCTATCGCAAGGAGAACGCGTCTACCGGCATCGACGAGATCTGGATGCTGCCCGACGATGTCATCCTCAACACGCGACGGGCATTCAGCACGAGCAACGCGACGGTCAGCGGCTACTCGACCGGCCTCGGCGCGCCCGAAGGACGGTACATCGCGCCGGCCAACTCGGCCGACTGCATCCAGGTGAGGGCGGGCGACTGCGCGCCGCGCAGCGTGCTCCTGCTCACGCCCTGGTTCAAGCGAGTCGACCTCGGCGTGATGAAGAAGATCGGCGTCGGCGGCACAAAGAACGTCGAGCTGCGGTTCGACCTGCTGAACGTGTTCGACACCCCGAACTACAACCCTGTTGGTGCGGCGGGGACGAACACAGCTGCTGGAACGTCCGCGACGATCTTCCGCACGACGGCCGCCTACACCGACGCGAGCAACACCTACGATCCGGGCGGCCGGATCGGGCAGCTGATGCTCAGATTCAACTGGTAGTCAGCTGTCAGCTTTCAGCTTCTCAGCTTCCGGCTCCAAGCTCGACTGCCTCGAGCTGAGAGCTGACGGCTGATAGCTGATAGCTACTCGAGTCGTCTGATGCCCTCGCCTCACCGCGCATCGGTCGCCCTCGCCATCGCGGTCGTCGTCACGCTCGCGGCTGTCCTCATTGATTCGCTACATCGAGTCTCGGCGTACCAGTCGCAAATCGCGAGCGAGCGTCCGGCTGGCCCGACCGTCGACTTCATCGCCCTGAATACCGACGGTTCTCCAGTCACCGACCTGCAATCCTCTGAAGTCGAAGTCCGCATCGCCGAACGCGTCCGCGCCGTGCGAACGCTGCGACGCGTCTCGGCCGCGCCGTCGCCGATCGCCGCTGGCGCGCCGCGCGTGCCGCCGCCCTATGGCACGAACGACGATGTTGCGGCCGGCCGCCGCTTCATGTTCGTCATCGATCAGGAGTCGTTCGTCGCGGGACGGGAACAGCTCTTCCGAAACGCCATCGAGGGCCTGCTCGCGCAGCTCACGCCGGCCGATCGAACCATGGTCGCCGCGCTCCCGTTTGGCGGAGTGATGGTGCCGTTCACGTCGGACATCGCGCGCATCCGCCTCGCGGCGGGCCGCGTGACGGGTCAGGGGTCGCGCGTTGAGACCGGATCCGACCTGGCGTGCCGCACGCGCCGGTTCCTCGAATCGCTCGAAGGGCTGCTGCGGACCCAAGCGACGCAGGCCTCGCCGCAGACCCTGATTGTCTTCACCGCAGGCCTCGCCGGCCCGCGGCGCGACGCGCCGATGGGCATCCTGCCGGGCATGTGCGAGCTCGTCGTCGATCTGTTTCGCCACGTCGGCACGGCCGCCAGCGCCGCGCGCGCGAACGTCTACGTCATGCAGCCGGCCGACATCGGGATCGGCGCGTCGCTGCCGCGGCCGACGCGCGGGCGGCGTCGGCGACATCGGCTCCGACAACCCGCTCGAGGGTATCGAGCACCTCGCAGGCGTCACCGGCGGGGCGCGCCTTCCGCTCGACGCGACCGGCACGGGATCGCTGCTCCGGGTCGCGAGGGAAAGCTCCGGCCTATTACGTCGCTGAGCTCGAACCCGTGCGCGGCGAAGTCTTCGGGCGCAGCCGTGCCCTTGGAGTGCGAGTCGCGCGCCGCGGCGTCATCGTCCGCGCACGTCCGGAAATCACGTTCACAGACACGGCGCAGCCCCGATCGACGCGTCTCGTCGTGACCGATATCCTCGCCTCGACGGAGGCCGCCACGGATCTCCGCTTGCGCGTCGGCAGCTTCACGGTGCGTGACGCGGACGGCAAGCTCCGAGTGGGAGTCCTGGTGGAACCGGCAGACGGCTCGGTTGGGCTCGCGTCGGCCGGCGCCATCCTGATCGAGGGCAACGGCCGCGTTGCCGCGCACTGGAACGCCAGGGATGCGACCGAACGTCCGCTCCTCGGCGCGATGACCGTCCCAGGCGGCTTTTACCGCGTGCGCGCCGCCGCCATCGATACCACCGGGCGCGCGGGCGCAGCGGAAGCGGAGATCGAGGTCGGCCTCACCGAGGTCGGCGGGCTCTCGCTCGGTTCGCTGCTGCTCGGCGTCTCGCGCGGCGGAACCACGTTCCTCCAGCTGGAGTTCGGATCCGAGCCGACCGCGAGGGCGTCATTCGACATCTACGGAGGGACTGCCGGTCAGCGGCTGTCGGCGACGCTCGAACTGTCGCGCGATCTCGATGGCCCGGCGATCACGGCCGTGCCTCTCGCCTTGACCCGCGCCGACGACACCCGCGTCGTCGCGACGGGAACGGTGCCGCTCGGAGCGCTGGCGCCGGGCGACTACGTGGTGCGCGGCATCATCCGCCTCGAGGACGGCGCCACGGGACGCGTAGTGAGGACGCTGAGGAAAGTGGTGAGGTAGGAGTTGGCTACGCGACCGCGACGCGGTTGAGCAGCTCACGGTTACCGAGCAGGTGACCCGCGCCCAGAACAACGGTATCCAGAGGGTTTTCGGCCAGGATGACGCGAAGGCCCGTCTGCTTCTCCAGGTGCTTGTCGATCTTCCGGAGCAGCGCTACGCCACCGGTCAGCACGACACCACGGTCGTAGATATCACCCGAGAGCTCAGGCGGCACTCGTTCGAGCGCTTCGAGCACGGCCTTGACGATCGCCTTGATTGGCTCGGAGAGCGCCTCTCGGATCTCGGCGTCGGTGACCGTGACGGTTCTCGGCAGGCCCTCGGACAGGTGGCGTCCTTTGACCTCCATCCGCAACGGCTTCTCGAGCGGCGCAGCCGATCCGATGTCACACTTGATCTTCTCCGCCGTGCTTTCGCCAATCAGCAGGGTGTGGGTCCGCTTCATGTACTGGATGATGGCTTCGTCCATCTCGCGGCCGGCCACGCGTAGCGAACGGCCGTAGACGACGCCCGCCAGTGAGACGACTGCGATGTCGGTCGTTCCGCCACCGACATCGATGATCATGTTTCCGGTCGCCTCCGTCACCGGCAGGCCTGCGCCAATCGCGGCCGCCATCGGCTCGTCGACGAGCCGGACCTCGCTCGCTTTGATTCTGGTGGCGCTGTCTTTTACGGCGCGCCGCTCCACCTCCGTGCTCGCCGGGGGAACGCCGATGATAAGTCGCGCTCGTGGGAAGGTTCGACCTCTAACCTTACGCACGAAGTGCGTGAGCATTTTCTCGACCGCATCGAAATCGGCGATTACGCCATGATTCATCGGTCGGACCGGATTGATATTCGCCGGTGTCCGTCCCAGCATGTCGCGGGCCTCGGCCCCGATCGCCTCAATGTCCCCGCGTGCAGTGTTGAAGGCCACGATCGAAGGCTCGTTGAGCCTAATCGCACCCTGCGCGTAGATGCAGGTATTGACCGTCCCGAGGTCGACCGCCACGTCCGATGCCCCAGAGAACAGGTTCATGGCGATGGGGCGTGTAACAAGTTCGATTCCGCTTCGAACGGCAGGCACGATTGCCGAAAAACGGGGCGTTCTCGACGTACCGAGCGGCGCGCGTCGCAAACGCCCCTGGAGGACGCTGACGGTTTATGGGAGGTGAATTACGGTTCTGCGCCTGAGCTGCAATCTGCTCGTAGGTTTCGCCTAAGCGAATATAGCGGGCGGACGACGTCCCGTCGTCAGGCCGCCTCGACCCGCTAGCGGCGCTCGACCTTGGCGAGCAGTGCAGGTCAGCAGCAGCACGCCCATCGG
>CAWCQI010000001.1:0-37996 GCA_963797625.1 uncultured Acidobacteriota bacterium | reverse complement strand
AGCCTCGTTGTATGCTTCTCCCGTTCGCGGGCGCCCGAGTCGTGCCCGCCGGAGGGAGCGGACAATGAAAGCTCCATCGGCGCGCTCGTTCTCGCAGCCGTCGCTCTTGCGGTTCCGTCGACGCTGCCGATCGGCGCGCAGTCTGGCTCGGGTACGGCAAAGCCCGCCGCGCCGTCGACGGAGTGGCCGACCTACGGTCACGATCCGGGCGGGATGCGGTTCTCTCCGCTCAAGCAGATCACTCCGGACAATGTCGGTCAGTTACAGGTGGCATGGACCTACCACATGCGGCCCCCAACACCGGCGACGCCGCCGGCGCCGGATGCTGACGCGCCAGCTGCGGCAGCGGGACGTGGTCGTGGACGCGGCCGCGGTGGGTCTGGCTTCGCTGCGAGCGAGACCACGCCGCTCGTCGTCGACGGCATCATGTACCTCACCTACGCCATACAACCGCGTCGTGGCGCTCGATCCGACCACCGGAAAGGAGGTCTGGGTATTTCAGCTCCCATCGGGCAATCCATCCACGCGCGGGGTCGAGTACTGGGCTGGCGACGGGAAGACGCCGGCTCAGATTGTCTTCGGCTCCAGCGACGCCAAGCTCTACTCGCTCGACGCCAAGACCGGAATCCCCAACGAGACTTCGGCGACAACGGCATCATCAACCTGAATACGCCCGAGATCATGCGGGGCCTGCCTGGCCGCAACTCGCTTGAGCTCGCCGCCGATCATGTACAAGAACCTGGTCATCACTGGCGGCACCACGCAGGAAAACCCGCCGCAGGGACCGGCGGGCGATGTGCGCGCGTGGGACATGCGCACCGGCAAACTCGTGTGGACTTTCCGCTCAGTTCCTCGCGCGGGCGAAAAGTTCAACGATACGTGGGCGGGCGATAGTTGGAAGAACCGCTCGGGCGTGAATGTCTGGGGATTCTTACCGTCGACGACAAGCGCGGCATCGTCTACATGCCATTCGGCGCGCCATCGGTTGACCAGTACGGCGGCGACCGCGCCGGCGACAACCTCTTCGGCTCCAGCATCGTTGCCGCGGATGCGAACACCGGCAAATACCTGTGGCACTTCCAGGTGGTGCATCACGACATCTGGGATGCCGACCTGACAGCGGCGCCGGCCCTGATCGACGTGAAGCAGGGAGGCAAGACCATTCCGGCCGTCGCGGTGATCAACAAGCCGGGACTGCTGTTCCTGTTCGACCGCGTGACGGGGAAGCCGATCTACGGGGTCGAGGAGCGGCCGGTGCCGCCGAGTGAGGTGCCGCTCGAGCGAGCCGCGAAGACACAACCCTTCCCGCTCAAACCTCCGCCGCTCTCGCGCATGACGATGACGGCAGCGGACGTGGCCACCGTGACGCCCGAGCTCGAGGCGGCGTGCCGGAAGCTCATGGAGGGCCTGCAACTGGGCGGTCCCTACCTCCCGCAGGGATACAAACGCCTGCGCGTGCAGTTTCCCGGCAATCATGGCGGCGTCAACTGGGGCGGCACGTCATTCAATCCCGAGCTGGGCTACCTGTTCGTCAACACGAACGAGCTCGGGCAGCTGGCTGGCGTCACGGATCGCGATGCCAGCTGCGACCGGTTCGGCGCAGGGCGCCGGTCAAGGCAACCGCGTTCATCCAGACGGTCCGTATGTAGGGATTCCCGGCGGCGGACGCTTCAAGGACGAGGCATCGAACATGATGTGTCAGCAGCCGCCGTGGGGTCAGTTGACGGCGGTAAACGTTCACACCGGCGAGTTCGCCTGGCAGGTGCCGCTCGGCATCACCGAGAGCCTGCCGCCAGAGAAGCAGAAGACTGGCCGGCCGGGAAACGGCGGGCCGATCGCGACCGCGGGAGGACTCGTGTTTGTCGCGCGCGACCGATGACGCGCGCTTCCGCGCCTTCGATGCGAAGACCGGCAAGGAACTCTGGACCGTCAAACTTGGCGGCGCCGCCAATGCGACTCCGAGTACCTATCTCGGCAAGGATGGCAAGCAGTACGTCGTCATCACCTCGGCCGGCGGCGGGTTTTTCGGCGCGCCGCTGACCGACGACAGCATCATGGCGTTTGCGGTCCCTGGCGCGAAGTGATATGAGTCACGCGAGAAGCGTGAACGTGTAACGCCAGAAGCTGCCTCATAAACCTGCTGCTCGTTTCAACTGCGAGCGAGCGCGGCGAGCGAGCCACGCGACCGGAGCGCGCCGGCGAAGCGGCGCGCGAGGGAGCGTGTAGGGAGTCCGAGGGGCGAAGCCCCTCGGATAAGACTCGTTACGAAATCGAACGGCGGCTGTCACCGCAATGTTACGACGGCCTTTCACACTCGCCCCGTGCGGTACAGCGGGAACCCAACCCCCCGCACGGCGGAATCGTCCCTCCTCTAGCTGCTTATGAGAGCCTTGCGATGTCCAAAAAACATTTACTCCTCGTTCTGACACTGACGATTGCGTGCGGGCTGCAGCCGTCGGCTGCGCTCGCTCAACAGGAAACGGCAACCATCACCGGCACGGTCAGGGACGCGTCGGGCGCGGTTGTGCCTGGCGCCGCGGTCACCGTCACGAACATTCGGACGAACATTGCCACGCGCACGCAGTCCGGCGACGATGGCGGCTACGTGATCCCCAGCTTACGGCCGGGCGACTACACCCTCACCGTCGAGAACGCCGGTTTTCAGAAGATGGTGCGCACCGGGATCACGCTGCAGGTGGCCCAGGTCGCGCGCGTCGACATCGCGCTGCAGGCCGGCCAGATTACCGAAGCCGTGGAAGTAGTCGGCGGGACGCCGCTGCTCGACACGATGACGTCGTCGCGCGGGTCGGTCATCGGCGAGAAGCAGATCGTCGAGCTGCCGCTGAACGGACGCGATTACAACCAGCTCGCGCTGCTCTCGCCAGGCGTCCTGTCGGGCACGCCGCGGCTGGCCAGCGTGAACTTCAAGGGTGTGCTCAATGTGAACGGGAACCGCACCTTCAATAACGTCTTCCTGCTTGATGGCGTAGACAATATTTCCTACTCGAACTCGTTTCGCGGCGAGAACGTCCAGCTGGTGCAGCCCTCGATCGAGGCGCTGCAGGAATTCAAGATTCAGACCAATGCTTACTCGGCTGAATTCGGCCGCAGCTCCGGCGCGGTCGTCAACGCGACGATCAAGTCAGGAACCAATACGATTCGGGGAAGCGTCTACGAGTTTCTTCGCGATGACAATCTCGACGCGAACAATTTCTTCTCGAACGCGCTCGGCGCACCGAAGCCGAAGCGCGACCGCAATCAATTCGGCGGGGCTGCCGGCGGTCCGATAGTGAAGAACCGGACGTTCTGGTTCGCGGACTACGAAGGCCTGCGCGATCAAGAAGGCGTTCCGCGCGTGCGCCAGGTGCCGACGGCGGCGGAGAAGGCGGGCCTCTTCGCCACCGCGGTCGTCGATCCGTTTGCGGCCGGGCGTCCAGAGTTCAGTCGCAATGCGCTGGGACTGTGGCAGATTCCACGCGACCGTTGGGATCCTGTCGGGGCGGCGATCGTCGCGTTGATCCCCGATCCGAACGTCGCGGGCTCGACCATCTACGCCTCGACGCCGGTGACCGATACGCGGCAGGACCAGTTCGATGTCCGCATCGACCACCAGATCGGGCAGGCACTCACGCTGTTCGGGCGCTACAGCTTCGTCGATACGCTGACGTTCCGGCCGTCCCCGCTGCCAGGCCTCGGCGAAGGCTCGTTCAACGACGCGTTCGGGTCGAACGACAATCGGTCGCAGGGCCTGGCGATCGGCTTGACGTGGATCGCTTCGCCGACGCTGGTCGGGGACTTTCGCTTCGGTTACGCGCAGGGAGACTACTACACGTATCCGCCAAATTTCGGCATCGATGGCGCGGCCGAGATCGGCTTGCGTGGGGTGCCAAACGATCCGTCAATCGTCGGCGGCGTGCCCAAGGTGAACATCCAGGGCTTCGACGCGGTTGGACGGCACACCTCGACGCCGCAGTTCCAGACACCGCGATCCTGGAATCCGCGCGCGACCTTCAGCCTGACCCGCGGCGCGCATTTCATCAAGTTTGGCGGGGAGTTTCTCAACGTTCAGACCCGCATCAACGATTTGAACGCCACGATCGGCCGGATGAACTTCGAGAACCGGTTCACCAACAGGGCGGTCGGCGATCTGCTGCTCGGTCTGCCATCGCAGCTCGCGCTCACGAGCTATACCGTCATGGACCAGGGACAGAACATGCAGTTCTACTTCGTCCAGGACGACTACCGAGTCACGTCCAAGCTGACCGCCAACCTCGGTCTCCGCTACGAGTACGCCAATCCGCCGATCGAACGAGACAACCAGTTTGCGAACTTCGATCCCGCGACTGGAACCATGGTGTTTGCCACGGACGGCGGCGTTTACGAGCGGGCGCTGATCCATCCCGATCGGAATAACTTTGCGCCGCGCATCGGCTTTGCGTATACGCCCGGTCGACAAATGGGTCGTTCGCGCTGGCTACGGCGTGTTCTACACGCACACGGTGCGTCAGGGCCGCGAAGGCCTGCTCGGTTTCAACCCACCCTATCTCGTGGACAATCTTCTGCAGACGGGCGTGACCGGGGCCGCAGCCGTCGCCTCAGCAGCGCCGTTTCAGCTGGTCAACGGATACCCGTCCGGGCCTGCTCGATGCCAACACGCTCTCGCCAACCGTCGGGCGCCGAGGCCAGGACCCCAACCAGCGGACGCCCTACATCCAGCAGTACAACGTCGGCGTGCAGTACGAGCTGATGCAGGACCTCGTGCTCGACGTCGCCTATGTCGGCAACAAGGGCACCAAGTTGCCCGGATTCCGCAACCTCAATCAGCGCGCGGTCATCACCAACCCGGATGGCTCGCAGTCCGCCGGCGCGCGTCCGTACCCGGCCTTTGGCGACATTCAGTGGATGGAGAACCGTGTCACCTCGACCTACAAGTCGCTGCAGATGCAGCTCGAGAAGCGCTTTACGGACGGATTCACCGCAACCGTGAGCTATACGCTCGGAGAGGCGCTGAGCGGCGCGCCCGATCACATCTCGACGAGCGGTGGCGGCGCCGGCATCGACACCGGAGTGTTCCGCGAGCCGCAGGATGGCAATAACCTCCGCGCCGAGATCGGACCGTCCGAGTTCGATGTGAGGCACCGCTTCGTGGCCAGCTACGTCTGGGAATTGCCGTTCGGACGCGGCCGCCGTTTCGGCAGTGACTGGAACCGGGCGGTGGACCTGGCGTTCGGCGGGTGGCAGGTATCGGGGATCAACGTGCTTCAGAGTGGCTTGGCGCTGACGGCGACGCTCGGCGGATCGACCGTGCTCAATTTAGGAGGCGAGCGCCGCGCCCGTCCCAATCTGGTCGGCGATCCGGAGCTCCCCGAGTCGGAGCGCACGCTTGACCGCTGGTTCAACACCGACGCGTTTGCGGCATTCAGTCCGTCGCCTCAGGCGTTCGGCAACGCCGGCGTAGGTATCATGCGTGGACCAGGGGTGGTCAACTTCGATTTCACGTTTGCCAAGAACTTCCACGTGTCGGCCCAGCGCTACGTCCAGTTTCGGACCGAGCTCTTCAACGCCTTCAATCATCCCAACTTCGGACCGCCGAACATCGCCAGGGATTCCAGTGGTTTCGGCCAGATTCTCACGGCGTCAAGCGCGAGAATCATCCAGTTCGGCCTGAAGTTCTATTTCTGACGCTGCTGTCGCGATCATGACGTGGACGCCATCTCTCGCAACCTCCAGCGCGATCGCCGTCATGTGCGTGGCCGTGGCAGTCGTGCCGACCCGGCAGGAGCGCGAGCCGGCTGCGGAACGCGCCAAAGCGGGTGCGGCCGTCGCCGGCCGCGTTAGCCCCCGCTCGCTCGACGACTTCCGGCTGCCCCCGAAATCGATGTTCGATGCCTCGATGCCGCGGTACCCGAACGCCTGGTTCTATGTCGACGCGTCGCTGGCGCCGGCGCACGAAGCGGCCGTCAAGCTCGTGACCGATCGTCTGCGGGCGGCCATGCGGCTCCGCGAGTCGTTTCCTCCTTTTAGCAATCCCGAAGGATGCGACTTCGAGGCAGGGCTCGAGCACTTGCAGCCATGGCTGGACAGAGCAGCGCCCCGCCTCCAGCACGCGCACGCGTTTCACATGCGCTACTACTATTCAGCGCTCGCACGACAGAAGTCCGCGGAGGTCGAGCTCAAGACGGCGTCGGGCAACCGAGTGTTCTATCGCTTTGCCGCAAGCGCGCACTACGAAGTCGAGCATTACAACCCGAATCACGCCGACGTCGAAAGCTGTCCAATCTGCGGGCGGACAGGCGCCTATCGCGAGCTGACGGGGAATCTGGTCGAGATGGTGCACGATCCGCTCGGCCTGGAACTGTTGACGACGGGAAAGATTCGCGGCGATGCCGTGCGGTTCGAAGATCAGGCGCAGGCGTTGGTCGGTTCAGTCGCGGGACTCGAGGCACTGAACGTTGAGCCGCACATCTTTGACGGTCTGACCGCCGATCGGAACACCCTCAAGATCGGCGTGGTTGTCATCACCGCTGCGGCGAGGTGAATGCCTCGGCGATCGGCCGCGCTATTCGGCTTTCAGCGCTACGACGGGGTCCACGGCCGCGGCCCGGCGCGCCGGCAGGTAGCTGGCGACGACCGTCGCCGCGACGAGCAGCATCGGGACCACGACGTAGGTCATCGGGTCGAGCGCGTTGATGCCGAAGAGCAGCGACGACATCAGGCGCGTCAGCCCTGCGGCACCCACCGCGCCGATCGCCATGCCACCGAGAGTCAGCTTCAGCGCGTTTCGCACGAACATCCGCTTCATCTCGCCACCCTGCGCTCCAAGCGCGAGTCGAATGCCGATCTCGCGGGTTCGTTGCGAGACGGCATACGCGATGACCCCGTAGATGCCGATGACGCCGAGCGCAAGCGCCATCGTTCCAGCAATCGCCAGCATCACGAGCGTGAACGACGTCCGCGCCATCGACTGGTCGTAGGTGTCCTGCAGCGTGCGTTCCGACGCCAGCGACAGGCTGCCATGGGCGGACCACACGGCCTGGCGCACCTGGCTCATCAGGCGCTCGCTGCCGGCCTGCGGGCTTCGAATCGCAAATGTCACGATGCGGTCGACGGTGATCCGGCCGAAGGAGTTCTGCTTGAGCGTCGGCCAGTAAACAGTCGTCGGTGCCGGCGCGCTGACGCCGTTGTCGAAAACGTCCTCGACGACGCCAATCACCTCGCGCCAGGGCGAGACATCAATCGTGCGGATCCGCGAGCCGATGGCAGCCTCCGCCGAGCCCCAAAGCTCGCGAGCGAGATTCTCCGAGACCATCACGACCGGGCGATGATCGTAGAGGTCGGTCCAGGTGAAGTCGCGGCCCGACACCAGTCGAGTGCCCGACGTTTCGAAAAAGCGAGGAGAGACCGACTTGAAGAACCGGAGGGGCGGGACCTCGTCCTTCGAGTACGTCCTGCCCTCGACATGGACGGCGTCCCAGTCGGGCGTGCGCGTGTCCATCGGCATGACGGTCGCGAAGGCTACCGACGTGACGCCCGGAATGGCTGCGATCCTCTCGACGATATCGTTCTGCAGGCGCGCGACCCGATCGGGCTCGGGAACGAGTGACGCCGGCACGGGGATCTCCACGGTCTGGATCTGGTCAGGGTGCGTGAAGCCCGGCTCGACCGCGCGCAGCGCCTGGAACGTCCGTATCATCAGCCCCGATCCGATGAGCAGCATGAGTGCCAAGGCGACCTGGGCGACGACCAGGAGGTTGCGCGCCCGGTGACGGTGCCGGCTGTCGGTCGAGGTTCGGCTGCCCTCGCGAAGGACCAGAGAGATGCGCGAACCCGCGTACTTCCACGCCGGCATCAGGCCAAAGAGCAATCCTGAAAGGAGCGACACCGCTAGCGTGAATCCCAGAGCGCGCGTGTCGATGGCGATTTCGTTCAGACGCGGCAAGGTGACCGGACCTGCCGACACGAGGAAGTGCAGCCCGATGCGGGCCAGGACCAGACCGATGAGGCCGCCGGTGACACCAAGGAGCGCGCTCTCGACGAGCAGGCGCGGATGATTCGCGCCCGTCCCGCGCCGAGCGCTGCCCGAACCGCCAATTCCTGCTGCCGGCCTTCAGTCCTGACGAGGAGCAGGCTGGCGATATTCGCGCAGGCGATCAGCATCACGATGCCAATCGTTCCCATCAGCAGCCACAGCGACTTCGTGACGCTGCCGACGACGTCCTGCTTGAGCGGGCGGAGAGCCGGCGTGATGCGCCAGCTCTCGTAGACGCGCGGGTTCACGCTCGGAGCGGCCGGCCACGAGGTCATCCAGATCGGCACCATCCGCGCGATGTCGGCGCTCGCGTCAGCCATCGTCACGCCCGGCTTGAGCCGTGCCAGCGCCTGCAGCCCGAAACCCGGCAGCGTCAGCTTGCTGCGTTCGAAGCCAAATGGCACGATCAACTCGGGATCCACGTTGACGACGCGGAACCCCTCGGGCATGACGCCCACGACCTCCGAGGCGCGCGATTCGACCGTGATCGACCGTCCGACGACCGATCGATCGCCTCCGAACCGGCGGCGCCAGTAGCCATAGCCAAGCATCACCGTTCGCGGCGCGTCGGGCGAGTGATCGGCCTGCGAGAGCGCTCGCCCCAGCAGCGGTTGCACGCCCAGCGCCTGGAGCGTGCCGTCGGAGACAACAAGTCGGCGGACCTGCTCCGGCTCCGCGATGCCGGTGACGGTTGCCGACCCCGCGAACCAGACGCCGATGTGTTGGAACGTCCGATTGTGCTCGGCGTACGTGAAGTACATCGAAGGAGACAGGCGAAGATCTCCCGAGAGGTTGGACATGCCCGACGCGCCTGGCGCCGTGTGCCAGAGCGCCACCAGATTCTCCGCTTCCGGATAGGCCAGCGGTTTGAGCAGCACGCTGTTGACGACGGTGAAGATCGCAGTGTTGGCGCCGATGCCGATCGCGAGCGTGAGGAGGACCACTGACGTGAAGCCGGGAGTGCGCCTGAGCGCCCGCGCGGCATAGCGCAGATCGCGGCTCAGCCCCTCGAGCCAGGGCAGGCCGCGTTGGTCGCGCAGCGCGTCCATGGCTGGCGTGATGGCCCCATGCCGGATCACCGCCGCGCGTTCGGCGTCATCGACGGAATCCGTGCGCCGTTCCGCATCATCGGCGGCCATCTCGAGATGAGCGCGCAGCTCCTGCTCGAGATCGTCATCGCGCCGGGCGTGGCGGAGCTGACCCCAGACGCGGACGATCCCCTCGCGCAAGGTCCTCAGCGGGTTGCTGTCCTGTGTCATTCCCGAGCTCATCCCTCTTCGTTCAGGAGGGTGTGCATGATGTTCGTCATCCGGTCCCACTCGGCTCTCCCGGTTGCGAGTTGCCGCCGGCCTGCAGCCGTGATCGCGTAGAAGCGCGCCTTGCGGTTGGTGTCGGTCACGCCCCAGGCCGCCCGCAGGTAGCCGCGCTGCTCGAGGCGCATCAGCCCCGGATAGAGGGTGCCCATGTTGAGCTGCAGCGCGCCTTTCGAGACCTGCTCGAGGCGCGCGGCAATCGCGTACCCGTGCAGCGGCCCGAGCGCCGCGACCGTCTGCAACACCATCAAGTCGAGCGTGCCCTGAAGGACGTCGGCCTTCGGCTGTTCTTTGTTAGACATACTAATGGAGTATCGGATTTGTTCCATTGGGTTGTCAAATGGGACTGAAACGTGACAGTCGTCAGTCGGCAGTCGACAGTCGGCAGTCGCAGTCGTCAATCTCAGTCGTCAGTCGGCAGTCCGAGTCGGCAGTCCGAGTCGGTCAGTCCGAGTCGTCAGTCGGGCTCAGGCCGACCGCCTGCGAATTGCACGCCAACTGGGACTAGAAAGTGGACTGGGACTGACGACTGGAACTGACGACTGAGACTGCCGACTGCAGACTGCCGACTGCGACTGCCGACTGAAGACTGCCGACTGAAGACTGCAGTAGACTCCCGTCATGCCGCGCCTCCTTACCGACCTGCGATATGGCTTCCGCCAGCTGCGCCTCAATCCCGGATTCGCGTGCCTGGCCATCGTCACGCTCGCGCTCGGCATCGGCGCGAACACGGCGCTCTTCAGCGTGGTGCGCAACGTCATCCTGAAGCCGCTGCCATACCACGACCCGGAGCGGCTCGCGCGCGTCTGGATGGACAACCACCGCCTGCAGATGCGCGAAGACTGGGCGTCCTACCCGAACTACCAGGACTACAAGCGTCTGGGCACCTCGTTCGAATCGTTCGCGGCATTCACCGAGCCGACGCTGAACCTCATCAGCGACGGCGAACCGGAGCGAGTTCGCGGCGTCTTTGCCGAGGCCGCGATTTTTGACGTGCTGGGCGTGACCCCCGTCGAAGGCCGCCTGTTTACCAAGGACGAAGAGACGGCGGGCAAGGAGAATGTCGTCGTCATCAGCTGGGGTCTGGCGCAGCGGCGCTTTGGCGGCGTCCGGCAGGCTGATGGCGCCAGCGTGATCGGCAAAACGCTGGACTTCGACGGACGCCGGATGACGGTCATCGGCATCATGCCTGCCGGCTTTGCGTTTCCTGCGAAGACGAGCGATTTCTGGGCGCCCCTTGTCGTCGGAGGGCGCGCGAACAGCCGCGTCGGCTACTGGCTGCAGATGGTCGCGCGCCTCAAGCCAGGCGTCACGCCGGCGCAGGCCCAGGCCGAGATGGACATCGCCGGCAAACAGCTCGAGCAACAGTACCCGGCCGAGAACGCCGGGTACGGGGTGTACGTGAACCCGCTCGAGAATCACGTCGCCGGCAACGTCAAGACGCCGCTGTTCGTTCTGCTCGGCGCGGTCGGATTCGTGCTGCTGATTGCGTGCGTGAACGTCGCCGGGCTGTTCCTTGCGCGCGCTGAATCTCGTGCCCGGGAGATTGTCGTGCGCGCGGCCATCGGCGCCAGCCGGCGGAGTCTCGTCTGGCAGCTCCTGATGGAAGCCGGCGCGCTTGCGGCCTCCGCCGGAGCGGCCGGCGTGCTCGCCGCCTACGCGGGGATTCGAGCGATCCTCTGGCTCGCGCCTCCCGATCTCCCGCGCATCGACGAAATCAGGCTCGACGGCACCGTGCTGGCCTTCGCCGTCGCCCTCACGACCGCCACTGCGCTCTTGTTCGGGCTCTGGCCCGCGTGGCGGCTGTCGCGGGTGAATCTGCAGGAAGCCCTGCGCGAGAGCGGCCGCGGCATGTCGAGCTCGCACGCGGCGGCACGCACGCGGTCGATCCTCCTCGTCGTGCAGTGCGCGCTCGCCATCATGCTGCTTGCCGGAGCGGGCCTCCTCCTGCGCTCGCTCGGCGCGCTGCGCGGCATGGACACCGGCTTCCGCACTGCCAATCTCCTGACGATGCGCGTCAATGCGTCGCGCACGACGTATCCCCAGCCGCCGCAGCTGCGGCAGTTCTACGATCAGGTGCTGCAGCGTGTGCAGGCGCTCCCCGGAGTCGAGAGCGCGGCGATAACCACGGACCTGTTTCTGAGCAGCACGCCGAGCTCGGGTACCTTCACCCTGGAGGATCGTCCGCCGTTCCCACCGTCCGAGCAGATCGAAGCCACGACCGACGCCGTCTCGCCGGGATTCTTCGAGACGATGCAGGTGCGCCTCGTCAGCGGCCGGTTCCCAGGCGCAGAGGACCGGGATGGCGGCGTGCGCGGGGTGGCGATCAACGAAACGTTCGCGAAGCGGTACTGGCCGGACCAGAATCCGGTGGGCAAGCACATGGTGTTCGGCACGCCGGGCGAGCGCAATCCGTGGATGACGATTGTCGGCGTCGTCGGCGACATGCGGCGGCGGGGTCTGCATCAAGGCGCGAGGCTCGAAGCGTTCTTCTCGACGACGATGAACGTCGGCCGCAACATGCAGCTCATCGTCGCGACCAATTCCGATCCGATCGCCCTCGCTCCAGCCGTCCGCGCCGCCATCCGCGGCCTCGACCCGTCGAGTCCCGTGACGGCCATCAGCACCGTCGAGGCGCTGATCGGCGAATCGCTGGCGATGCGCCGCTTCCAGGCATGGCTGCTCGCGCTCTTCTCGATGCTGGCCGTGCTCCTCGCGGCCGTCGGCATCTTCGGGCTCATGGCCCAGATCGTGGTGCGACGAACACCTGAAATCGGAGTCCGCATGGCGCTCGGCGCGAGTCCACGGAACGTGCTCACGCTCGTCGTGCGTGAAGGCGTGCTCCTCGCGGCTGCCGGGGCTCTGGTCGGTATCTGCGGCGCATTCGTCCTCGCGCGTGGGCTCCAGAGCCTGCTGTTCGGCGTCGGCGCCGCCGACCCCGTCAGTTATGCCGGGGCCGCGGCGGTGATGGCGATGTCGGTCGTGCTGGCGTGCGCGCTGCCGGCCTGGCGCGCGGCTCGCGTGGATCCAACGGTGGCGCTGCGAAGAGATGGATAGAGACAGTCGACAGTCGGCAGTCGGCAATCGTCAGTCGCAGTCGTCAATCTGAGTCGGCAGTCGCCAATCGTAGTCCCAGTCGCAGTCGACTGACACTGCCGACTGGGATTGCCGACTGAGACTGTGGACTGCGACTCCCGACTGAAGACTGCCGACTGCGGACTTGCAGTATCGAGATTAGGATGAGGCATGACGCGTCTCGTCGCCCTGTTGCTGCTCGCTGCGGCTGGCGTTCTCGCCGACGCGCACGAGCAGGAAGTACCGGACCGGCGAGCGCCGGGGCCGCAGCTCCACATCAGCGCGGTCGCGTTTGACCGCGAGGGCCGGCCAGTAGGCGACCTCAAGGCCTCGGATCTCGAAGTCTGGATCGGCGGGTATCGCGTCCCAATCAGGACCCTGACGGTCGTCACCTCCAGCGATGCCCCGGCCGCGCGTTCGATCGTGCTACTTCTCGATGACCGGACCATTGCCCCCGACCTCATCCCGCGGGCCAGGGAGATCGCGCGCCTGTTCGTCAACCGGATGGCGCCTGGCGATCAGATCGCGATCGTGCCGCTGCACGGCGAGCGCACGGAGTTTTCTGGCGAGCGGGCGCGCCTGCTCAGAAGCATCGACGACGCCAACCTGTTCCAATCGGCTGGCGTTGAGCGGCTGGAAGACATCGGGGCACATGTGTTCGAGATGATCGCCGCGTTGTCGCGGCAGCTCGTGGAACGCCAGGGCGGCCGCAAGATTATCGTCGGCATCGGCGCAGCGCGGCTCTTCGACACGCCCATCCCTCCCCCGACGGTGGCGAGAAGTCTCCGGCGAGAATGGACCGAGGCGATGCGCGCGACCGCGTCGGCGGGCGCACACGTGTATGTCATCGATCCGGCCGGGCTCGGCGCGGCGCCGCTTCTCAACGGCGCGACCGGCTTCGCGCGTGAGACCGGCGGCCACGCGTTCCTGAACACGAATGATTTCAACGGCGCCGTCGAGCGCATCATGAGTGAGGCGTCGAACTACTACGTGATCTCGGTTGACGATCCGCCGGTCCGGCGATCGGCGGATCTGCGAGAGCTCGACGTTCGAGTGAAGCGGGATGGCGTGACCGTCCGGGCGCGTCGCGCGATTCCGGGCCGAGCCGTAGGGTCCCGGCCTCAGACTCCCAGTACTCAGAACGCCCACTCCACACCGAGCAGCGGCGCGATCCGGTCGCTCAAACCGGTCTGCCCGATGCTGAAACGCAGGTTGAAGTTCACCAGCACGCGCGTCGCGACGTTGGCCTTGAACCCGATCGCGCCGTCGGTGACCCAGTACGAGTCGGTCGCGAAGCGAATGTCCGGCAAAGCAACCGATCCGGCAACGCCAGTGGCCTGGAACTCGTAGGTCGACAGTCTCGACGCGTTCATCAGCCGCTGGCCGAGCACGTCGAAGACGATGCTGAAGCGATTGTTGACCTGGAGGTCGGTGCCGATCGCGTACTGGAACTGGTCGGGCAGGTCGGCCTCGATCTGGCTCTCGACGTCCCCGGCCAGCAGGCTCCGGCCGTTCCACTGATACGCGAGGTTGGCGTGCGGGTCGAACCGGCCGATCGTGGTGGAGAACGCCGCAAACGGCCGGATGCCGGCGGCGCCGGAGCCGAGCAGGTTCAGTTCGTCGCCGGTCGGCAGCCGCAGGTCCAGCCCGGCCGCAAAGGCTCGCGTGTTCTCCTTCATCAGCGTCGCTTTGGTCCGCAGCAGCAGATCGCCGAGGCCCGCCGCCGATCCTTCGACGAAGTACTGATTGGACGATCCATATCCGCCGATCGAGAGGTCGTCGCGGAAGTAGTGCACCTGCAGGTTGGTGCCGGTGCCGATCCGGTTGATCGTCGCGTTCGACAGCAGCGAGAGCCGGGTCCGCACCATCGGCACGGCCAGCGACACGTCGACGCGATCGGTGATGCCGTAGGTCAGCGCCCCGGTGAACTGGCTCACGGTCGCCTCGACCGTGTTCATCGTCGACACCACGTCGGCGCGCCCGCCACCGGCTTCGAAGTTGTCGTGCCGGAACACGGCGGGAATGGCGGTCAGTGACACGCCGTCGAGATGATCGAACGAGAAAAACTGCTGCGTGAAACCGAAGGCCACGCGGCCGCGGCCGATCGTTTCGGCGCGATCCGCCAGGATCGGCCCGAAGCTGGTGGTCGACCTGACGAACGTTCCAGTGGCAGCGTCGAACTTGTAGGTGAAACCCGAGGCTGGCGACGGCAGCGGGACCGCCGTGAGCTGGCTCGTCAGCGCGATGTTCACGAGACGGAAGTCCGACTGAAACGCGCTGTTGAAATGCGCGGCGTGGTTCGAGCCATCCAGCTGAACGTCGTCGCTGTTCAACACCAGGCCGTTCGGACCGTAGACATCCTGAAAGAGTGTCGCGAGCGTCGCGGGATGTTGGGCGGCCGCCTGAACGGATGACAGCATCCAGCAGAGGCAGAGCGTCACGGCAATTCTTGGCATGAGTCAGTCCTTTGGCGGAAAGAAACTCGCTGGCTACCGTACGGAACCGAAACGGATTCGCTCGATCAGCCAGTCACCCCCATTGCGACGAATGTCCATCGTCGTCCGCGAATCGACGCGCGGGGGCCGTAGTCCCTCGACCGTTACCACTTCGTAGCGGCGGATGAAGGTCACCGTTCCTGTGGCACCTGACAAAGAGATCTGCGGATCGATGATATCGACGCTGATCTGGCGCGTCTGGCGGAACTGGTCGCGGATGGCTTCCTGCGGTGCGCCGCTCAGGCTGGGCCACACACGCTTCAACGCGTCCAGGCTGCGCGCTTCGAGGGCCGCCTTGTATTTCGCCAGCAACTCGCGCACAGCCACCTCGGGAGCCGGCGCGGCTGGTGGTGTCTCGGCGCGCCCGGCTGGAGGAGGCGCTGGCGTCGGCGCAGGCGGCGTCGGCGCAGGTGGCGGCGGCAAGACGACGACTGGCGGGGACGTGGGCACGCCTGGGATCTGCGTCGGCTCGGTCTTCTCGGCCGGAACGGTCGTCGGCGGTGGTGTCGCGGCGGGTGCCGGACGCGCCGGTTCCGTCACGGCCGGCCGCTCGGGCTTCTCGCGTGCCGCGCGCTCTCGCGCGTCGCGCGCCGCGACCTCGTTCTGGGCGGCAATCTCGGCGCTGCGGAAGAGGCCGCTGGCTTCATAGAACTTGACGGTGGCGTCGCCTGGGCGGCCGCCGTCCAGGAGGCGCTGCGCGTCGCGTTCGGCAGCCAGGGCTGCGCTGTACGACGATGCTGCGAGCTGATGGGCGCCGGCCGATCGCGCCGACGCCTTCGCGCGGGCCACCTGGCTGCGGGCCTCCTCGGCGCCTCGGCCTCTCGAGCGCGCGGCGCCATCCGCCATGATCGCCGCCGCTTCGCGGTTGCCAGGCGCGACGCTGAGCACTTCGCCGGCCGCCCGCGACGCTTCCTCGAACCGGCCTGCTGCGACGAGCTTGCGGGCTTTCTCGAGACCGCCATCCACTGCCGCTTTGGAGGCGCGCGCACGATCGCGAAGACTTCGCGCTGCCTCGTTGCCCGGATCACGGGCGAGCACGGACTCCGCCTGCCGCTCGGCGCTTTCGTAGTCTTCGCCCTCGAATGCCGTCAGCGCTTTCTGCAGGATGTCACTTGTCGAGGGCTCAGCTGGAGCGGGCACCGCTGCAGTGGTAGGTGGAGGTGGTGGCTGCGTGCCGCGACTCGTCATCCAAATGGCGAGAATCGCGACGCCCAGTGCCAGAACCGCCACGACGATGAGGCCGGTCGGAAGGGCGCGTTCACCGGGCGTGGATGCCGGCGCCGAAACGGGTGCGGGCAGTGGCGTTGGCGTGTAAACGGCCGGCACAGGCGCCGCCGGCGTCACAGCCGTCGGCACGTCGGATGGCCGGCGCAGTTCCGATGGCGTCGAGCGTCCCCCCGCCGGGGAGTCGAGCACGGTCAGTTGCTGGCGGTAGAGCGTGAGCTCGCGGAGCATGTCGCTCGTGTGCTGGTAGCGGTCGTCGCGAGGCTTGAGCGAGCGCGCGCTCGACGATCTGAATCATCTCGAGCGGAAGCGTCGGGTCGAGTTCCCGCAGCGAGGTCGGCGACTCTTGAAGAATCTTGTAGAGGGTCGAGGCAAACGAGTCGCCCTCGAACGCCCGCTTTCCGCCGAACAGCTCGTAGAGCACGACGCCGGTCGAGAAGATATCGACGCGATGATCGACGCGCTCGCCGCGGATCTGCTCCGGCGCCATGTAGTTGAGCGTCCCCATCATCATGTTGCTGCGGGTCAGCTCGGAAGTGACGAGGCGGGCGAGACCGAAATCGAGAATCTTGACCGTCCCGTTGTCGGTCACGAAGATGTTGGCGGGCTTGATGTCGCGGTGGATGACGCCGTGGACGTGCGCGTAGTCGAGCCCTTCGCAGATATCGATCGCGATGTCCAGCTTGCGGCGCACGCTCAGCTTCTGCGGGCTGGCCATGCGCTCCTGCAGATCCTGTCCCTCGAGGAACTCCATTGCGAGGTAGGGCTGGCCCTCGTGCTCGCCGAGGTCGTGGATGGTGATGATGTTTCGGTGCGACAGCTGACCAGCGGACCTGGCCTCGCGGAAGAATCGTTCGCGCAGGTCGGCACTCTGGTCAATCGGCGCCGAGATCACCTTGACCGCGACCGTCCGCTCCAGCAGCGTGTCGTGCGCGCGATACACGACACCCATCCCGCCCTGTCCCAGTCTTTCGAGGAGCTGATAGCGGCCTATGGTGTGCATTGAGCGCAGACGCTCGACCCGGCACCTGCAGGCCAACCGGGTCGAGAAAGGCGTGAAGAATCGAATGATAACAGCGTAAAGCTCAGGTCACAAGCACGGCACGGCACCTGCACAGATCCTCACCGAGACGGCTACTGGAGTCCCGTCACTAGGTACAACGTGCTAAGCATCCGGGCCGAACCATAGATGTAGGTTCGCGCGTCCCCGCTGAGGTAAAGCGCCGGCACCGTCAGCAGGCCGGCAGGGTCATCCACGGTGATGTCACGGATGGTCGAGCGGCGGCCGGTCGTGACGTCCAGCGCGTCGATGCGCGCGGTCGGTCCGTTCCACGTGGCGACCTGGATGCGCGCGGGATCGGCCGACCAGCCAACGAAGACCTCTTGGGGCCCGAGCGTCGCCAGTTCGCGAGCGGGACCGCCACCAGGCAGCGGCCACGCCAACACCTTTGCCATCGTCGGTCATGATCCCGAGGAGCGAACCGTCGGGCGACGACATGCGTGCCGAGATATCGACGCCCGGCTAATTCGCGACCCCGAAGCTCCGTGAGGTCGAGCGCGCTCCGCTTGCCTGATGAGATGTCGACGACGACGGCCGCCGGAGAGCCGTTGCGGGCGCCGACGACGGCGACGGTCTGGCCTGGCGGCACGAAGACACCCGCGTTCGGCACGAGATCGCCGACGTCGAGCTGGCGCGGTTCGCCGGGTCCCGTAGGAAGTAGCAGAACCCGGTTCGGTTCGGACGGCGTGATGGACAGCGCCCATTTACCGTCAGGCGACAACTCCTGCGCAAGCCCTCGGCCGATCTTGATCGGCGCCGAACCGTCCGTTCGACGGATGAGCACGCCGTAGTCGGGGTCGGTTCCGTCCTGGGACGAGGCAAGCAGCGTGCGACCGTCGCGCGAGACGCGGCCTGGGCACGGTCCATCCATGCATTTCGATTTTCCGCTCGCGTGAATCGACGGTCGTCGACCCTACGGTGAGGCCGGTGGCCTCGTTGCCAGTCAGCAGGACCCGGCCGCTCGCGTCGATGTCGAGCAGGACCAGATTGGTCGGCACGTACCACACCGTCCGGCCTTCACGCGGCTCCCGCACGTCCGGGTCGATCGCTTTGATTGGCCAGTTCGGCTCGGCGTTTGCGCCGCCGTACCAGATCTCACGGCCATCGGCCGACCACGCCAGCGCTTCGACGCCGCGGTATTCCGGCGTGAGGCGGCGCGCGCCTTTGCCGTCGAACACCGCCACGTAGCCGCGGTTGTCCCCAAAGAACGGGTGTTCCAGGAACCCGACACGCTGCCCATCGGGCGAGACGCGGACGTGGCTGAGGTAGCCTGGCGTTTCGAAGACGACCGTCCCCTGAGGGACTTCAAGCCGGTCTCGTCCGTCGACGCGCCGGATGATGGCGAGGCGATCGCCGGGCAAGAAATCGGCGTCGCGGACGTGTTCGAGCAGTTCTCGAGCGCTCGACCCGAATAGTCGCGCGCGGGCGAGCGTGCCTTCAGACGTCCATGACGTGAGATACCGCCGTCCGAGCGAGAGGAGCATGTCGCCAGTCTTCGAGACCGCGAGGAGGTCGCCGCTCGGAAGATCGAGCGGCTTCGACTCAGCCGTGTCCGCGCGCGCGACGAACACCTTCAACGGATCGCCGCCCCAGCGCGCGCCGTAGACAATTGTTCCGGAGTCTGGCGCAAAACGCGCCGTGCGAATGACGCCGCGTTCGAACGTCAGCCGGGTGATCGTTGGCGTCTGACTCGTGCCACCCGGGGCCAGCGCGCGACCGAGCACGAACGCCGCGGCGAGGGCGGCGGCCAGTGCGGCGGCGACGCCGGCGCCTCGCCACGGCCGCGGCGGGGCGGTGGCCGTCTGTCCGCTCGTTGGGCCGGTCGCGCCGAGCGACAGCGCGTCGAGCGCGAAGGCCAGATCGCGCGCCGACTGGAACCGCTCGGCCGGATCCTTCTCGAGGCAGCGCTGCACGACGCGTTCGAGCGCGGGTGGCACCGTGAGGTTCAGACTCGAGAGCGGCGCCGGGTCCTCTTTCAGGATCGCCGAGAGCGTATCGGCCGCGCTGCCGCGGTCGAAGGCACGCCGTCCGGCGATGAGCTCGTAGATCACGCACCCAAACGCGAACACGTCGGCGCGGTGGTCGACCGGCAGCCCGCGTGCCTGCTCGGGCGCCATGTAGCCCACCGTCCCCATCACCAGTCCCGGCGATGTATTCGCGGTCGTCGCGGCATCGTTGGCGGCGGCCGTAGTGCGGGCCAGTCCGAAATCGAGCACCTTGACGTGCCCGTCGCTCGTCACGACGACGTTTGCCGGCTTCAGGTCGCGATGGACGATGCCGCGGTCGTGCGCTGCGGCGAGTCCCCGGGCGATCTGCGCGCTGTACTCAATCGCCTTGCGAATCGGCACCGGCCCGCGCGCGACGATCTCCGCCAGCGTGTCGCCTTCGAGGAGCTCGGTCACGGCGTACGCGGTTTGGCCTTCGCGGCCGACGTCGTAGATGGCAACGATGTGGGGATGCGAGAGGGCGGCGAGCGTTTTCATCTCGCGCTCGAACCGCGCGAGCGCCTCGGGATCGCTCGCGAAGGCTGCCGGCAGGACTTTGATCGCGACCTCGCGTCCGAGCCGCGCGTCCCGCGCTCGATAAACCTCGCCCATGCCGCCGGCGCCAATGGGGGCGACGATCTCGTAGGCGCCGAGAGTGGTTCCCGGGCTGAGCGGCATGCTACCGATGATATCGCCCAAAAGGCCGATCCGAAGCCCGACGTTCGGGGCTGAAGTTCAGCGGTTGATGGGTGCGCTGAGCAAAAAAGAAGCGGGGGAGAATTCCCCCGCTTCCGTGTAATCCGCGTGATCCGCGTCCCGTAAGTCCGCGTGATCCGCGTCCCGTGATCGCGTGCGATCCGCGTCCCGTGATCCGGCACGATCCGCGGCCCTAGTCCGCGAGATCGGCCTGCGCCGCTTCCCGCGCGCGCGCCACTTCGGCCTTCGCGTCGAGATCGGGCTTGGCCTCGTGGATGGCGTCAGACAGCGTCCGTCCTTCGTTGAGGACGCGATGCTTGAGCACCACGAACGGCACGCTCGTGTTGCGCGCCGCGTGCGCGACCGTCACGAACTCTTCCGCAGTCCTGAAGTCTTCCGCCGCAAGTTCCAGTTTCGTGCCCTTGTTGAGAACCGACTGCACGCGTTCGCGCAGGTCCGGTTCCCAGACCGCGACTGCAACGCTCTGGACCGACCCTGGAGGTCCGGCCGGCACCAACGGTTCGGATGCGCTCGCGCGGCTATCTCGTAGACCTTGGCTGGTGCAGGTGCGACGGCGCGCTTGGTGGCGCGCGCCGCCGGCGCCGGCGTGGTTGGCGCTGGCGCGCTTTCGGTCACGGCCGTGTCCCGCGTCGACGTCTTCGACAATTTATCGTGCACCGTAGGACCGATCGCCACTCCAAGCGCGAGCGCTCCGACGAAACCGGCTGCGAGAGCTGAGGCTTTGCCAACCGTCATGAACAACCTCCTGGTTAAGCGCAGCGGTTCCATACCGCCGGGCTCGGTAGAGCGATTCACGGTTCGCTCACCAGTCCCGATCGAAGTGCAAGCCACTCGCCACTTTCGCCATTTTATTCGCCGAGTCCGCGGTGAGTTGTTGAGGTGCAAAGGTTTAGAGGATCGCTGGAATTGCGCCGGAACTGGCGCGGTCGAGTCGGCTGTGTGTAACCTGAGCTACTCTAGGCGATATGCCACCAACCATCGCATGGAAGGGATGCCGTAGTGATGAGTTCGTGAGGAACGACCGTATGATGTTCGACGTGCCAGCCGTAATCGACCAGCCATTGTTCTCGACACGAATCAACTCCATCGTTGTCGCGTTGGCGCTCTGCGTCTTAGCGCAGTTGGCGGGTGCGCCTTCGGCGGACGCGTGCACCTGCATCTCGAGCGGCCCGGCCTGCCAGGCGTTCTGGACGACTGATGTGGTCTTCGATGGGACCGTCATCAGCAATCGAACCCACGTCACGCGAGGAGACGTTCTCCAACCGGACATTCCAGGTCACCGAGTTCGTCGTCACGCTCCAGGTTCGACAAGACGTGGAAGGGCGTCGAGGGAGAGACGGTCCAGGTCACCACGAGCGGCTCAGGCGCGAGCTGTGGGTTCGACTTCAAGATGGGTAGTCGATACCTGGTGTTTGCGAGTCGCGGCGGCAGTGACTCGCGGCCTCGCGTGTCGCTCTGCAGCTTCACCCGCGCCTACAACGGCACCGGAGAACCTGCAGCCTTCTTCGCGTCGCTCGGCGGCCCCCGAAACCGGCGGCCGCGTCTTTGGGACGATCCAGTCGTTCACGCCGTCGTTCAAGCCGGCGAATTCCTCGAGCCGCTCGCCGATGGATCTCGAAGTTCGCCTGACGGGCAACGGCCGTACGCTCACCACGACGGCAAAGGCAGGGCGCTATGAGTTCTCAGGTCTGGCAGCAGGCAACTACGGGTTGAGTGTTCTCGTTCCGGACGGATACTCCACCTGGATGCCGACGCGGCCGGTGGAGATCCCGAACCAGCGGGCGTGCTTCGAATCGGATTTCGGCCTCACCCCGAGTGGGCGCATCAGCGGGTGGGTGGTCGACAAGAGCGGACGTGGCGTTTCAAAAGTCGACGTGGAAGTGACGGCGGCTGATATCGAGCTCGATCGACAAGAGTTCTTGCAGGTCGCGTCGACCCAGAGCGACAACGACGGCTTCTTCGAGTTGCGCGATCTGCCGCCAGGCCGCTATATCGCCGGGATCAACCTCCAGGACCTTCCCAGCCAGTATCGGCCCTACGCCCGAACCATCTTTCCTGGCGGCAACGAGCCACCGATGACGATCGAGCTCGCGCTCGGTCAGAATGTGAATCTCGGGCGCTGGGTAATCCCGCCTCCGCTGTCGGTGGTCAAACTGACCGGGACAATCACCTGGAAGGACGGCACCCCGGCCGGCGGCGTGTCTGTCAGCCTGTCGGACGTCGGCCGGAACGCGGCGTCTCGTGCGCGCGGTGCCGGAGGGGCGATGTCCGGACCGGATGGACGATTCGTCGTCGACGCCCGGGAGGGTCGCGTCTATCGGTTCGTCGCCCGCCTCGGCGGCACCGGCCCAGCGCTGATACTCTCCGCCCCGCAGATCGAAGCGCATGCCGGCCTCGGCCCGATCGCGCTCGTGATTCAACGGGACCCGCCGCGGTAACTAAATCCGGAATCGGCCCCATCGCATTAATCAGTGTCCGGCTTCAGGCGATCCGGTTGAAGTCCGGCGGACACTACGACGGATAACACCGGTTTTGAGCCACGGACAACACGGAAGCACTGTCTTCTTGGATCCGTGTCGTCCGTGTTTTCCGTGGCCGATCCGACACTAGAACAACGCTTCCGCGGACGCGCCGTAGCCTTGGCGCAGGAGGGCAGGCGGACCCGCGGAAGTCCGGCCTAACCAGCCTCCGCTAAGTCCGAGATCGACCTCAACTCGCCTGAGTCGTTGCGGCCTGGACCGACGGATCGATCGAGTCAGGGCCGGTCTCGGCCTCGCCGGCCCGCCGCGGAATAAAAAGCACGGTCACGAACGCCAGCGTCGTGTAGACGGCCATCATCAGGAAGAGCGGACGATAGCTGTTGTAGATATCGAAAATGCGGCCGTTCAGCGGATCGCCGATGGCGCCGCCGAGCGCCATCGACAGCAGGAAGAGCGCGGAGAGAACCCCGCGGCGCTGCGGTGGAACCGGCTCGACGAACAGCGGATAGGCGTTGACCATCGGGAACGTCCACGTCGCTGACGCGAGCGCAAGCAACGGCGCCGCAGCGCTGACCGACGTCACCCGATCGAGCGCCAGCAGGCACACGGCCATCATCGCGAAGCCAAGCAGCATGGCGTTTCGCCGGCCGATGCGGACGCCGATCGCGCCGGCTGGGAGAGCGCCGATGATGCCGCCGAGCGCCCAGGCGATGAAGCCGACTGTCGCGTCTTCCGGCCGAATCCCGAAGCGCTCGGTGCTGTGGAGCGCAAACCACGTGGTGAACGTCTGAAAGGTCAACTGCACGAGGAAGGTTGCGACGAAGACGGCGCGCATGCCCGGCACCGCGCCTCGCGTGGCCTCCCACGCCGCAGCAGCGAGCGATCGAAACGTCGCCTCGGCCGACGGCTCCTTCGAGCCGGGTTCGCGAAGTCCGACGACGAAGGCCGCCGCAATGGCGAGGATCGTGACCGCGGCGATGAGAAACGCCGGCCGCATGCCGAGCAACCGGCCGAGCATCAGAAACACCACCGCGCCGACGCACATCTGAAACATCACCGAACCGGTTGCGAGCGAGCGGTAGCGGGACGGCACGAGATCGGCGATCAGTGCCTGAAAGGGCGATCGCAGGATGTTGATGCCGGAGTAGAGCAGGACGATCGCGCCGACGAGGCCGGTAATCCCGAACCTCACCGACGACGGAAAGAAGACCATGCCCGCCGAGGCGAGCACGAGCCCGGACAGGACGAGGGCGAGACGACCCCGGCCGCGCGCGACGGCGCGGTCCGAGACCGCGCCGGCCCATGGCACGAGCAGGAGCAGGAGCACGTTGTCGATGGCCATGACCGCCCCGATGGCGGTGCGGTGGTCGCCGAGCGCGTCGCGCACGAGCGGAGGGACGAAGGCGCTGAGGAGCGGGCCGGTGACGCCGAAGAAGAGTCCGCCAAGGCCCACGATCAACAAGGCGCCGTACGGCGGTCGGGGCGGCTGCGACGCTGCGGCGATCACGAGGCGGGAATGCTAGGGTGTCGTCCGGAGCGGGTCAATAGCTCGAATAGGCTATGTCCATGCTATTTGGAGCACTCGGCTTGGTGATCGGTACAAGAAACGACCCGCGGGCCTTGAGACCCGCGGGTCGTTCAGAACGTTCAGATTGAAGTCGCAGTTCTAAAACATGAAGCGCACCTGCAGCCGAATTTCACGACGGCCCTGGTACACGTTGGGCGTTTCGTAGAACGGGTTCGGCCGCATCGTGCCGGTGTAAGCTGGCAATGCGCTGCTGCAGATCATACGCGCCGGTCGCGCCATAGAGCGATTGCGCCGGTGGATTGGCGACGGTCAAGCTGTCGCGGTACGTCGACGGCCCTTGCGTGGTCGTCAGGAAGTAGTTCGTCCAAGTCATCTGATCGAGGACGTTGTCGATATTGGCCTGCAACTGAATCCGGCTTCGCCCGGGGAGCCTGAAGTCCTGGATCAGGTTCAGGTCCAACTGAGATAGCACGGGCGTACGGCCAAGGTCGTTCCGGCCGTACGGAAACACTGGGAAGCCGCTGAAGCGGAAGGCGGTCGATTGCGGGATGCCGCTCTCGACGAACCAGTTGGCGCCGACCGTCGTGCCCCACTTGAAGTCATAGACGCCCGTCAGCTTGAAGATGTGCGGACGATCGGTCTGCAGCCGGCCGTAGACCACGTCGCCATTCGCGTCGTAGCTCATGACGGTGTTGTCGTAATAGCGGTTGACGTTCGGGCTGACGCGGCCGTTTTCGTCCGAGCTCGCGAGACCCGAGTAGTTGCCGAACAGCCGGCTATAGAGATAGCTCGCGCTGCCCGACCAGTTGTTGGCGAACCGCTTGTTCAGCCGGAACTCGATGCCGTCGTACTTGCGCACGGGTTTCGGCGTGATCATGTCCGGCACGCTCGGTTCCATCTGGACGGCCAGCCCCTCGCCGGGATTCGAGATCAGGTAGATTTCCGATCCCTGGTAGAACACGCCGACGTCCTCGATCGTTCGGAACAGCCACTTGTGCACGTAGCGCACGCCAACCGACATCGTCGGCCGCAGTTCGTGCTCGAGGCCGGCGGTCCATTCACCCTGCTTGACCGGCTTCAGGTCCGGGTCGATGCCGGTCATGCCGGGGCGATTGAAGTACGCCTCGAAGCCCGGATCGACCTGGTTCGAGCTGTGACGGAAATCCACTGATTCGATATAGCGGCCCGGGCAGCCCGTGGGGCCTTCGCCGCACTGAATGCTGCTGAAGTCGGCGGTGTCGAGCGTCCAGTAGTAGTTCACCCAGTGGTCGCCGCCAAACGAACCGCGCGGCAGCTCCAGCTTCGTGATGTCGTAATACCAGCCGTAGCTCCCGTACGCCTTCCACTTGCCGTCGCCCTTCACGTCGTAGGCAAAGCCGAGGCGCGGCGCGATCTTGTCCTTGAAATCGAACTTGATGTCGAGCGCGTCCGGGAATTCTTCCTGGTTCTTGTATGACGGGATGTACTCGTTTTCAACCCGAACGCCGAGGTTCAGCGTCAACCGCGAGCCGACGTCCCACGTGTCCTGGAGCCAGAGCGAGTAGTTGTTCGAGTGCACCTGGCCGATCGTGCCGGTCTGGTTGACGAAATAGTAGCCATAGTTGCCAGCCTGCGTTACGCCGCTCGTGTCCGTGTATTTCTGGCCCCACTGGATGGTCACGACCGGCTTCGCGGCGCCGTCGAGCACATCGTTGGCAAAACGCTCGAACCGCATGCCGGTCTTGAAAACATGCTGCCCGCCCATCGACTTGAACCACGTGGCGTTCGCGTTGAAGAACCGGCGGGTGAAGATGTCGCGGACGCGACCGGAGGACGAGATGTTGTCCGAATAGCCATTCGGCTGCTGGAACTGCGACGGGACGGTCGGGAAGCCGGCCGCCAGCATGGTCGCGTCACTGTTCGAGTTGCCAAAGGTATGGCGGATCTGATCACCCCGGAACTCGGACGGTGTCGTGTTGTCGGTCTGGTACGATCCGGCGGAGACGTTGACGAAGAACGTCGGCCGCAGCACCCAATCGAAGTTTGCCGTGTAGGTATCGTTAAGCTGGTTGCCGCCCTGCCTCACCCAGCGGCTGTCGTAGGCCGCCTGATTGATCGATCCGTTGGGGTTGGCGTCGAAGGTCGCGGTCGTCATGCCGATGCTCGGCACGCCGTTTGTGTAGACGGAGTTCGCTGGAATCGGAAGGCCGTTGTCGGGTTGCAGCGCCGGCGCAGTGCCGCGATTCGCGTTGCGCTGGTTGGAGCCCGCGAACTTGACGCGGATATTGTTGGTCACCTGCCCGGTCACGTTGTAGTTGTAATACTTCGAGTCGCTCCACCATTCGAAATGCCGATTGGTCTTGGTGACGTCGGTGGTGAACGTGGCGTCGCGCGCCATGTCGTTCTTGGTGTACGCGGCGCCGGCGTAGAACCACAGCCGATCCTTGAGAATCGGGCCGCCAATGTCGCCAAGTGGACTGACGTACTCCCACTTGTCATCCGGGTTCAGGAGACCCGTTTCCGCGACGTTCGAGTTGAATGGATTGAAGCGCACGAACGGCCGCCGGTCGCCGTAGAAATCGTCGCTCTGATAGTAGGTGCCGATCTGGCCTTGGAACCGGTTGGTGCCCGACTTGGTGAGGACGCTGACCACGCCCCCGGTGGCGCCGCCGAATTCGGCGTTGTAGCCCGAGGACTTGACCTGCACCTCGTCGACGAAATCGAGCAGCATCGTCTTTCCGGACGTGCCGTTCTGCAGGTTCGTCGTGTCCATGCCGTCGATGATGAAGCGATTCTCAGAACCGGACGCGCCGTCGATCTGGATGGCGCATCCCGCGGAATTTCCAGTGCAGTTTCCCGCCTTGGTTTCCTGCTGCGCCCCGGGAGCCAGACGCAGGATCGTGGCGAAGTCGCGCCCTTTGGGCATGCGCTCGATGGTTTCCTTCGACATCGACGTGGAGGCTGAGTTTCCTTTCGTGTCGATGAGCGGCGAGGCTTCGGCGGTGACCGTCACCGCTTCGGCTACGCCGGCGAGCGCGAGGACGAGGTCGACGGTGAAGTTCTTGCCGAGGTCCACCACGACTTCTGATGGTCTCCCGGCCTGGAAACCTTGAAGGCTCGCCGAGACCTGGTAGGTTCCCGGCGGGAGCGCGGGGAAGCGATAGACGCCAGAGGCATCGGCCGTGACCGCCGTTGTGGCGCCCGTGACTGGGCTTTTCGCCTCAACCGTTGCGCCAGGGAGCACCGCTCCTTGAGCGTCCTTGACGACTCCTTGAATCGAGCCGGACTGTTCCTGAGCTGACGCAGGCGACCACGCGAGCGTCCCCAACAGCAGCGCGCCAAGCATAATAGAGCGCATCACCCATCCACCTTTCTCCCTGATAAAAAGGACCCCGGGACGCGCACACGTCCCCGCTCACCGACGAGCCAAGCTCGACTGGTAAGTTGGGCGGATTCTATCCTTGAGCTAGCGAGGGGTCAATCGACAAAAAACAGTGATGAACTGCCGAAAATCAGTGACAAATAGCGGCCCGCAAGTCGATACGGGTTTCCCCCAATAGCATCCGCGCGCCGACATCCGGGACACTTCCGCGTCGGCTGAGGCGGGGAAGGCGAGTGCGGAATGAACACACATCAACCGAGTCAGATCCGTCACTGGACGCGGGACCTGGAATTGATTCGGCGTCGCGTCAGCCGCATCACAGCCTTCGCGAAGACGACGCGTTGGCGAGCCGGATGATGGCGGAGTGCCTCAGCAAATGCGAAATCCTGCTCGAGGAGCTCGCCCGGGGTGAAGAGGAATCGGATCGCCTGCGACGGTTGGCGACTGCCGAGCGTGAGAATTGGCAGCGCTTGTTCGACGTCATGCCGCTCGCCTGCGTGCTCACCGACGCGCAGGGAATCGTGCGCGGCGTCAATCGCGCCGGCGCCCTTCTTCTCAACGTCAGCTCCAGCCGCCTGCAGGGCCAGATGTTCCTGCATTTCGTGATCGATCGGCAGCGTTTGTTTGATGCGCTCGACGAGCACGGCGACGGCACGAGCCTGATGCGCGTCCAGGTCCGCGTCCGCCCGCGAGAGAAAGCGCTCATCGAAGTTGAGGTCGGCGTAATTGCCGACGCCGCCAACACTGGCGACCGGTTGTGGTTCCTGATGCCAACAACCGCCACTCAATACGCTCAGTCGGGCCGGCGATCGCTCGAGTCGTCGCCGCCCGCGATCGCCTGCTCGAGTCCAGTCGACGAGAATCTGAAGGTTTAAGTCCCTCCACGGTTTCTCCTTCGGTCGGCTCTGTTCAGCTCCTGGCTGATTGGCACTTCGCGTGCTTCCTCATCGTCCTGAGGCAGATACTCAGTACTAACCGACCGTACAAGACCCCGAAGGAGAACACCATGGCTGAGGCCGGAACACTACACGACGCGTTCATCGACGAACTGCGCGATACCTACGACGCCGAAAAACAGCTCACCAAGGCGCTGCCGAAGCTTGCGAAAGCGGCGACGTCGTCGGAGCTGAGAACCGCATTCGAATCGCACCTCGAGGAAACCCGCGGCCACGTCGAGCGTCTCGAACAGGTCTTCGAGAGCCTCGACGAGAAGGTCCGCGGCAAGCACTGCGACGGCATGGCCGGCATCATCGAAGAAGGCAAGTCAATCCTCGAAGAAGAGTTCGATGAGGCGACGATGGACGCGTGCCTGATTGCCGCCGGGCAGCGGGCCGAGCACTATGAGATGGCGGCCTACGGCACGCTGGTCGCCTGGGCCCGCGGGATGGGGCACGAGCGGGCGGCGAATCTCCTGCAGGAGACGCTCGACGAAGAGAAGGCGGCTGACGAAAAGCTGACCTCGATTGCCGAAGCCGGCATCAACCAGGAGGCTGCCGACGCCGCCCATCCTGAGAAGAGCGATGGAGAGGACGAGGAGGAAGAGCCGAGCCAGCGATGCGCGGCGGCGGCGGACGAGGAGCGGCCGCGGCCGTAGCGAAGCGTCCGGGTCGTCGATAGCTGCGGATCACACGGGACGGAGCAGTGTCGCGAGGGCGGAACCTACGCCCTCGCGTACCGTCCTTCGATTGAGCGCCGCAACCGACCATCCCTGACGAGATCCTCGAGCACGATCCGGCACGTGCTGGATCGCAGCCCGAACAGCCGAGCGGCCTGTTCGAGCGTGAGGTTGAGCCCCGGCATCTCGCGGTAGGCGCCGATGATGTTGGAGGTCAGCTGAGCACGAGGCGGCTCACCCTGGACAAAATTGCGTGGCAGGTCGACGTCGTTCGGCCGTTGGCATCTCATACCCCCTCGATGGCGGCCGGCTTGCCACGGAGAGACCGGTGCTCGCGCAACACTTCCTCGATGCTCGTCGCCAGCACTTCCGGAAGGCATGGCTTGGTCAGGAAGCGATCGCAACCAGCCCGATTCGCCTGTTCGCGGTCCTGTTCGAATGCGCAGCCGGTCAGAATCACGACTGGCAGAGCCATGCGTGGATCGGTCCTGCTTGAGTGCTTCGGTGAGGTCGAGCCCATCCATTGCACCGGGCAGCTTGATGTCGGTGACGACGATGTCCGGGTCGAGTTCGAACGCGAGGCGAAGGCCGTCGGAAGCCGTGGCCGCCTGCAATGTGCAGTACCCCTTCCGGCGGAACCACTCGGCGTACATTTCCCGTTCGTCCCGAGAATCGCTGACGAGCAGCACCCGAACGTCGCGGCCCACGTCGTGAGCTTGGCACGCGGCAAAAACTGCCGCACAATTGGGTAAAACCCTTACGGTTTAGTCGAGCTACGGCTCATTGTTTGAGCGAGCCTCCGGCTCTTGGAGCCAGCCGTGCAGGATGGCAAAGCGCACGACGTCGATGCGCCCGCGCAGGCCGAGTTTGCGCATGGCGTTCGCCTTGTGCACTTCGACCGTCTTGATGCTGATATTGAGATCCGCGGCAATCCCTTTGTTGCTGTGGCCAACCGCCATCATCCGCAGCACTTCTTTCTCGCGGTCGCTGATCGTTGCCGGACGCGGGCTGTATTTGGCCTCTTCGTCTTCGCTGGCGCGCCGCGTCAGCAAGGCATCGAGATACTGACCACCGGCGGCAACGGCGCGCACGGCGTTGAGGAGTTCCGTCGAGCGGCTCTGCTTGAGCACGTAACCGGACGCGCCGGCGGCCATCAACTCCTGCACGAACGCCTCGTCGTCGTGCCGGGTCAGCGCGACGATTGCCGTCTTCGGCAGAACGTGCCGGATCGCTTTGGCGGCGGCCAGGCCATTCATTTCCGGCATCGAGATATCGAGGATCACGACCTGCGGCTGCGTCGTCTGACAGTGCTTGACGGCGTCCAGCCCATTGGCGGCTTCGGCGATGACCTCGATATCTTCCTGTGATTCGAGCAGCAGGCGCAGACCCTGCCTGACGGTTTCATGATCTTCGGCGAGCAGGACACGGATTGGCGTCATGGCTCGCGCTCGTCGATGTCGGCAGCCGGAGCATAGCGAACGAAGATCGACGTGCCCTCGCCGGAACTCGATTCCAGCTCGAACTGCGCGCCAATCAGTCCGGCGCGCTCTCGCATGCCCAGCAGTCCGATGCCGCGTTCGCGCGTCGCCGCATGCTCCTGGTCAAAGCCGACGCCGTCATCCTCGACCACCAGGACGAGGTAGCCGTCGCGGCTCTCGAGGAGGACGTCGACGCGGCTCGCATGGGCGTGCTTGGCGACGTTGGTCAGGGCCTCCTGGGCGATCCGGTAGAGCGCAATTTCCGCTTCGCGCGAGATCCCATCGGAGGGGAAGCCGTCCCCACCGTATTTCGCCTCGATGCCGTAATGTTCCGACCATTCGCGCACGTAACGCGGCAGGGCCACTGCGAGGCCCAGATGATCGAGGACGGCGGGGCGCAGCTCCCAGGCCAGAAAGCCCACCTCGGAATCGATTGTCTGCACGAGCGCCAGCGTCCGGCTCAGCTCGTCGTCGGCGTCGGCCGGCAATCCGATACGCGCCTGGGCGCGTTCGAGGGACAAGCGCAGCTCCGTCAGCCGCTGGCCGAGTTGATCGTGCAGGTTCCGGGCGATTCGGCCGCGCTCTTCCTCCTGGGCCGTGACGACCTTCCGCAGCAGATTGACGATGTGCACCTGCGCTGTGTGATGGGACTTCACTTCGGCGGCCAGCGCGCGCGTGCGTTCGTCGACACGAACTTCGAGCGCTCCACTCGCGTCGCGCAGCGCCTGCGCCGCCTGCTGCTGCCCGGTCAGGTCGCGAGCGATCTTGGCAAACCCGAGCGAGCCGTCGCCGAGACGCGTCGTGACGCCGCTCGCGTAGAACAGGCTGCCGTCGCGCCGGACGTGAAAGCGCTCGTCGAGCGCGCGCCCCTCGCGCCGCGCGATCGCGATTTCCGCGTCCGCGATGCCGTTGGCGCGATCCGCGGCGGTGAACAGCAGCTCGAAGCTGCGGCCGATGATCTGGTCGGATCGATAGCCGAACATCCGTTCGGCGCCGGTGTTCCAGGAATCAATCTGGCCGGTCTCGGTCATCGTGAAGATCGCATAGTCGGTGGCGCTGTCGATGAGAATCCGCAGACGTTCTTCGCTTCGCTCGACATTCAATTCGGCGCTCCGGCGTGGCGTGATGTCCTGGAACATCAGGACCAACCCGTCGATGCGATCGTCGGTCGTGCGATACGGCCGAATCCGCGCCAGATACCAGCGGCCTTCGAGCGATTCGACCTCGCGGTCGATGCTCTTGCAGCACGTCGAGGACCTGGTGCAGGTCGCGCTCGAGCTGGTCGTAGCGCAATCGACTCGTGATATCCATCAGCGACCGGCCGATATCGGACGGCAAGAGGTTGAACACGTCGCGGGCCCGCGGCGTCGTGAACTTCACGCGCAGGTTCCGATCCAGAAAGATCGTCGCGATGTCGGTCGAATTGATCAGATTCTGGAAGTCGTTGTTGCTGAGGCGGAGCTCCTCGATCTTGATTTTCAGTTCCTGGTTGACCGTGGTCAGTTCCTCGTTGACCGACTGCAATTCCTCCTTGCTGGTCTCGAGCTCTTCTGCCGACGAGCGGAGCTCCTCGTTGGTGGCCTGCTGCTCTTCGGCAGAGGCCTGCGCTTCCTCGACCTGGGCTTCGTACCTGTTCCACCGTCATCCGGAGCTGCGTCTTTGATGCGCGTCAGTTCTTCCTCGAGCTGTCGAGCGACAGGAATCGAGCTCGGAGTCGAGCGGCCGCAGGTCGCGACGCGGATCCTCGGCCGCCGCGTGATCGGTGAAGAGCACGAGGAAGAAACCGCGCGCCGGATCGTCGTCGCGCAGCACCGGCCGAACCACCAGATCGACCTGACGCGCGCTGCCGTCGAGCGTCACCGGGACGTTCTTGACTTCGACGCCTGTCCGCTGCCTGGCGCTCTGATAGAGGGCGGTGCGGAGATCGGTGCGCAGCTCCGGGAGGATCAGCCGGTTCAGGTCCCGTGTCGGCTCGCCGGCGCTGATCTGAAGGTAGCGGCCCACCCGCGGCGACATGTGGACGATGGTGTGATCCTCGGTCACGACCAGAGATGGCGCGGCATATTCCTCGAGGAGCCGGTGGTGTGCGTCGAGCGGCGCGAATCGTTCCGCGACCCGCGGTTCGACCGTTCGCGGTCTGCGTGGTGTCGCGCCGGACAGCTCGGGCAGGGTCACACGGCTCGAGACCATCCGGCTCTGGTAGAGGTGGCTCGAGCGGTCGACTGGGACGAACAGGTCGCTCGAGCCATCTGGCGATTCGGACGGGCCGAGCATGAGGTAACCACCAGGCCGCAGCGCGAAGTGAAAGATTTCGATGACGCGATCCTGGGCGGCGCGATTCAAGTAGATCAGGAGGTTCCGGCACGACACGAGATCGAGGTGCGAGAAGGGCGGATCCTTTACCAGATTGTGGTGGGCGAACAGGATGAGCTCGCGCAACTCGCGTCGGACCCGGTAGCCGGCGGCCTCGCGGTGGAAGAAGCGCGCCAGCCGCGCTTCCGGGATGTCACTCACCTCGTTGTCACTGTAGAGTCCGTCGCGCGCCGTCGCGATCGCGTCCTCGTCGAGATCAGTGGCAAAAACCTGCACGAGCGGCTGGTCGAGGCGAGAGGCGGCCTGTTCCGCAAGTAGCATGGCGATCGAATACGCCTCCTCGCCCGTGGCGCAGCCCGAGACCCAGATCCGTACCTGATCCTCGGGCGTCTTCGACTCGAACAGTTGCGGAATAAGCTGCTGTTCGAGCTGTGCGAAGGCCTCGGGGTCCCTGAAGAAATGTGTCACGCTGATCAGCAGCTCTTTCATCAGCGTGAGCGCCTCCTCGGGCTGGTCCCGCATCCACAGCGCGTAGCTCGACAGCGTCGTCATCCCGACGACGGTCATCCGCCGGTGAATCCGGCGAAACAGCGTCGCCGGCTTGTAGGACGAGAAATCGTGGCCGGTCCGAACCTTGAGCAGCAACAGGATGTCGCGCAGTGCACTCGCGTCGTCGAGGTCATCGGGCGGCTGCGCCCGATCCATCTCCGCCAACCGGGCGAGATACGCGCCGATCCTCGCCGGCATCTCCTGCACCGGCAGCACGACATCAACAAGGCCGGTCGCGATGGCGTGGCCAGGCATATCGCTGTATTCGGCCTGGCTGGGGTCCTGCGCGATCGCAAAGCCGCCGTGTTCCTTGATGCGCTTGAGTCCAGCCGAACCGTTGGTACCAGTACCGGACAGAATCACGCTGACCGCCCTCGAACCGTACGCCTCGGCAAGCGCATGAAAAAAGATGTCCACTGGCGATCGACGTTGTTCTGCGCGAGTGAACTCCGAGACGGTCAAGTGTCCGTCGAGGATTGCCAGGCTTCTGTTCGGCGGGATGACGTAGACGTGATCCGGCTCGAGAGGAGCTGCCGCCGCGACCTGGGTCACTGGAAACGGGAGCGTCACTTGCAGGATTTCCGCCAACCTGCTGTCGTGGTCGGGCGACAAGTGCAGAATGACCACGTAGGCCACAGACCCGTTCGCCGACACATGAGAAAAGAATTGCCGCAGCGCAGGGATGCCACCCGCGGACGCACCCAGGCCGACGACCACGAGCCCGTCATTTTGCGACGACTTGCTCGCCGACTCACCTGTGCTGGACATCACTGCCTCGCTCGGACGCCGACGGCGATAAGCATGAGCTTGCGGCGCCGCGCGCGGGCCACTCCTGACCCATGGCGGTTAGCCGTGTCGTCGTGATCGGGACCTCGGCCGGTGGCATCGAGGCGCTGCGTGAACTCGCCCGGGATTTGCCGCCCGGTTTTCCCGCGCCAATCTGCATTGTGCTGCATATTGCGCCCCAATCGCCAGGACTCGTTCCCGACATCCTGTCGAGAGTGGCCAGGATGCCAGTCATCCATCCACGCGACCGGCAGCGCCTCGAGGCCGGAACAATCTACGTCGCGCCGCCCGACCGGCATCTGATCGTCGAACCGGGCTGCCTCCGGCTGACCACGGGGCCACGAGAGAATCGCTTTCGTCCAGCAATCGACCCGTTGTTCCGGTCTGCGGCCCAGATCTATGGGCCTGCAGCCATCGGGGTCATCCTGACAGGCAATCTCGGAGATGGGACGGCGGGGCTTCGTGCCTTGAAACAGCTAGGTGGAGTCGCCATCGTCCAGGATGAGAACGACGCGCGCTTCCCTGCGATGCCGGCCGATGCCGCGCGTCACGTCCCGATCGACTACTGCGTACCGCTCAACGAGCTGGCAGGACTGCTCGGCAGACTCACGTCCTGCCGAGCAGCGGAGGAGGGGGAGCACCCGCCGGCTCGGTGAAGCTCCCGGTCGTCGTCCGTGTCGACTCGCCGCGGGCGCGCGTGCAATGGACGTTCCTCAGGCGGTAGTCGTTGGAAGGACGGCGAGCGAGGCCCATCGCGTGTCGCGTGCTGTCCGTATCTCGTACGCGTGGAGCAGGAATCGATACGGCCCTGCCGCGCCGAAGCGCGGAGCGCGAAGGCGGGCCGCTCTAACGAGGTTGGCGACTCAGATAAGGTGCTAGCGTCTCGGGCCGAGGGCCTGTTCGACGGTTGCCGTCAGCTCGGCGATCCGGCCGCGAAGGCCGCTGAGGTTCGCCCGGTGCCCCTCCCATCGGGAGCGCTCGCCGCGGACGAACCGCGCGTACGGGCCAATGGCGTCGGCAAAGCGCTGGGCGCTGCGCTCCTGCGCCTTCCGGAACTCGCCGCCGAGCGCGCTGCCAAGTTCGGCGATCAGCGTCGACACCCGTTCGCGGATCGCGATCCGCGCCTTGCGCCGGCGCGCTGGAATGATCAGGAACCCGACGACCGCCATCACGCTCGCCATCAGCAGGCCCGTCACATCCGCGGCGGCGGTGGTCGCGGCCAACGAGACGAGTGCTCCGAGGCCAACCGCGCCTGCGCCGACTGCGGCGGTCGCCGCGACGGCTGTGCGCGCGCCGTCGGCAATCTGCTGCGACTCGTGGCGCCGATCGTAGCCGTCGACGACCCGCTGCGCCTCGCGTCCCACCGACTGCAGAAGTCGCGTCCGGTCCTGGTTGAAGCTGCCGACTTCGGGATGGGTGAGGATGCGGTCACCGTGCTCACGTTGCCGGTCGGCAAGGCGGCTCGAGACCGCCTGCCACTGCCGGTAGTCCTGATCGACCAGCCAGTCGATGAGCTCGGAGACACGGCGCTCGATCTCCTGCGGCGCGTCGGCGACCACCTTGTCTTCGAATTCGCGCTGGACGCGGGCGCGATTCACCAGGTCGAAGACGCGGCCGAGCCGCAGCGTGTCGTCGAAATACTGGTGCCCGCGCGATTCCATCCGCACCAGGACCTGCTCGACCGCGCGCATGCGCAGCTCGAATCCGCTCGCCAGATCGGCGCGGTACTCGGCAAGCTGCCGCTCGATATCGTCGAGGGCGCTGACGTCACTCGCAAGCACGCCGAGACGCTCGTCGGCGACCGACAGGTAGCGCCGCGCCAGCACATCGCCGACGCCGAGCGGGCTCGTCAACTTCAGCCGGAAGCGGCCCCGCTCGTCGAGCGAGTCATGGAGATAGCGCTCGAGCGCCGCGAACCCGCTGGCCTCCCACACTGACGGCTCGCCGTGTTTCGCGCGATCGGCCAGCCGCGCGCTGACGGGGAAAATCGGCGGGCGCACCGACAACGACTGCTGCGCGGCGTCGCCGACAAACGCCATCACTTTCTCCAGATCGTCGGGCCGCTCGAAGATGTCGACCTTGTTGATGACGATGACGATCTTCTTGCCCCACTCGCGGATCGCATCGATGAACGCCCGTTCGGTCTCGGTGTAGGGTCGATCCGCCGAGGTCACGAACAGGACGAAATCGGCCCGCGGCACGAACTCCGACGTCAGCCGCTCGTGCTCGCGCAGGATCGCGTTGGTCCCGGGCGTGTCGACGATGAGGATGTCCTTGAGGAACTCGACCGGAGCAGTCACCGTCCGCAGGCCGGACGCCGACACGTCGGTTCCGGACGTTTTGCCATAGCGCACGACATGTATCTGCGCCGTCGTCGGCGTGACACCTTCCTCGAGGATACGCTGTCCGACGAGCGCGTTGATGAACGCGCTCTTGCCGGCATTGAATTCCCCGACGACGACGAGGAGGAAGAGCTCGTCGAGCTGGACGAGGGCGGTCCCGAGCGTGGCCGCGTCGTCTGGCGTCGCGGGGACTGCCGCCAGCTCGGCTCTGAGATCGGAGAGCAGGTGGCGCGCGGCCTGTAGCTGGCCGTCCGCCGTCTGGTCGAGGACCCGTGCGGCCAACTCGTCAGTCCCGGCTCATGAGAACGCTGGCGCCTTCGTCGTGATGGTGAAGTTGCGTTGCGGATCGAGATCGGATTTCTGCACCCGTGTTTCGCCAGGCTGCTGGGTCAGCACTTCGCCGGTCCGCAATTCGACCTCGACCTTGTAGGTCCCTTCCGGCACCTTGATCGTATAGCCGCCATTGACGCCAGTGATGGCCTCGAAGCGTTCGCCGGTCGCGACATTGGTGGCCGTGACCTTGCGGCCTGGCTCTGGGGCCTTGCCGACGCTGGACACGATACCGGCGATGGTGCCGCCGACATTGCTCTTGGCAACGGGAAGGACCGGCCCGGGATGGCACGCGGCGGACGCAAGCACGCCGCACACGCTGAACCCGATAGGAATGAACGACGGTTGGGGAGCCTCATCATCTCTGTAGGGTAGCACCGGCCATCGGCGCTCGATACAGAAGTATTACAGTCGCCGGCCCGGGACGCCTGCTATCGTCCTCACTCATACGGCTCGATTCCGCCGTCCTTCTTCGTGGAGGCCGCCCTGTCGTTGATGTACGGACGGAAGCATCAGAAAGGCCTGAACGTCCTGACCACGGTCGCGATGCTCGGGTTTCATGTCGGCGCGGCGCTTGCGTTCTTCTTCATCGACGCCGGCGCGATCCTCGCCGGCGTTCATCCTCTACTGCGTCGCCGGCATGCTCGGCATTGGCATGGGGTATCACCGCCTGCTGACCCATCGCGGATACAAGACCTATAAGCCAGTGGAGTACTTCCTCACGTGGTGCGGAACGCTGGCGCTCGAAGGCGGTCCAATTTTCTGGGTCGCGACGCATCGAGTCCACCACCAGCACTCGGATCGGGAGGGCGATCCGCACACGCCGCGCGAAGGCACGTGGTGGGCACATGCCGGATGGATCCTGAGCGGCCAGGGTCTTCATCACGATGCGTCGGTCCTGGCGCGCTACGTTCCCGATCTGGTGCGCGATCCGGTGCAGGTCTGGCTGTCGAAATGGCATTGGACGTCGAACGTGATCGTCGGCCTCGGGCTTCTGGCCTTCGGCGGTGTTCCCTACGTGCTGTGGGGCATTTTTCTGCGGGTCACGCTCGGGCTGCACGCGACGTGGCTGGTCAACTCCGCGACCCACAAGTGGGGCTCGCGCCGCTTCGCGACGCGCGACGACTCGACCAACAACTGGTGGGTCGCGCTCGCTGACGTTCGGCGAGGGCTGGCACAACAACCATCACGCGCATCCCACCAGCGCGCGCCATGGGCTCGCCTGGTACGAGGTCGACGTCAACTGGATCGGCATCCGCACGCTCGAGTGGCTCGGCCTCGTCTGGGACATCAAGCGGGCGCGCCTGAAGGGGGCC